>JBNMKJ010000001.1:0-132925 GCA_050874285.1 Helicobacteraceae bacterium
AATATACGCGCCTTTGGTGCAGTCCATATTTTGCGATTCGAGTATGGGTAGATTTTGGCGCGACAGCACAAAGGCGCAAGGCGCGGTATTTTGGATAAGCGCGATTTTCCAGCATTGCGCATTTTCATTGCCGTCCGCTGGACGAAAAACTAGCAGATTTGGCATAGCGCGAAAATGGCTTAATTGCTCGATAGGCTGGTGCGTTGCGCCGTCCTCGCCCACGCCAATCGAATCGTGCGTCCAAATATAAAACACGCGCAAACCACTAAGCGCGGTGATTCGCACACTTGGGCTCATATAATCGCTAAAGACAAAAAATGTCGCGCAAAACGGCGTAAAAAGCCCATACGCCGCGATACCATTGCAAATCGCGCCCATAGAATGCTCTCTTATGCCAAAGTGCAGATTCGCACCGCGCGGAAAATCGCCACTATTTTTAAGATTCGTGTTGTTTGATGGGGCTAAATCCGCGCTTCCGCCGATGAATCCAGCGAAATTATCGGCGATTGTGTTTAAAATCGCCCCATTTGTTACGCGCGTAGCGACACCTTTGGGGTAGCTATCCTTGCTAAAATGCGGAAGTTTTATTGCGCTAAAATTTGGGTGGGTAAGCGATTCGAGTAAAGATTTTTTAGCGGATTTTTGCAGGGTTTTTTGCCACATTTGATAGTGCATATCGCCCACTTCTATGGCACTCTCAAAGGCGATTTTGGCGTCTTTTGGAATGACAAATTCGCCATTTGCAAACTCGCCACCGACTTGCTTTTTAGCTTTTGCTAAAAGTTCAGCTCCCAAAGGTGCGCCGTGCGATTTGTGGCTACCCTCTAAATCTAATGCGCCTTTTGCGATTTTGGTTTTGGCGATGATTAGCGTGGGTTTGGTGGCTTTTTTAGCACGATTTAACGCCGAATCGATTTGTTTAAAATTATGCCCATCGATTTCAATCACGCTAAATTTTTGCGCCAAAAATCGCGTTTTTGTATGCTCATCAAAGGCGATTTTCGCGTTGCCTTCAATCGTAATGTTGTTGCTATCATAAATCAAAATGAGATTGTCTAGCCTATGCAAACCCGCCAAAGAACACGCCTCATAGCTTATGCCCTCCTGCAAATCGCCATCGCCACAAAAGCAATATACTTTGTGATTTATAAGATTTTTGCCAAGTAATTTTTGCGCGTATTTACTTGCAAAGGCGAATCCCACAGCATTTGCAACGCCCTGCCCCAGCGGTCCTGTGGTAATCTCTACGCCATCACATAGCCCATACTCGGGGTGTCCAGCCGTTTTTGAATCTAACTGCCTAAAATTTTTCAAATCCTCTAAACTAACGCTATAACCGCTTAAATGCAAAAAGCTATAAAGCAACGCACTCGCGTGTCCGCCGCTAAAAATGAGCCTATCGCGATTTATCCATTTGGGCTCTTTGGGGTTGTGAATGAGGTGCTTTGAGAGAATGGCGAGTATATCAGCTAACCCCATAGCCACGCCGGGGTGTCCGCTATTTGCCCTTTGCACCATATCCGCGCTTAAAAATCGCAGTGTATTTGACATTTTTTGCTCGAGATTCATAAGGATTCCTTTATATTTGGGGTTTTGCGACTTTTTTAAGCGCAGAATTTAAAGGCAAAATTCTACCAAAAAATAGCAAAAAATATTTAGTGTTTTTTTAGATTCAAGCAAATTGCGCCACATTGTCTTTGCTTTACTTTTTGTCATTGTGAGGGTGAATCGCAGATTTAATCGAAGCAATCCATAATTCCGTCATTGCGAGAATCTGCGGAGCAGATTCGTGGCAATCTACACCTTTAAAACAATAGATTGCTTCGGGCAAAGCCCTCGCAATGACAGCTTAGATGATTCGTCATTGCGAGGCAGTGTGAGTAAAGCGAACACAACGAAGCAAGCCACAATATCAACAAATTTTCACAAATTCACCACCTAACAATCATAAAAAATCACAAAAACCCCACTTTAACCCCCGCCCAAATCCAAAATTTTACAAAAATTTTTCAAATGCGCTGATTCGCCCTGCCCTGCGATACTTGGTGCGCCCCCCCCCTTGTCCGTTTTAGCTATATAAAAAATTATATATTACACAAATTGTATTTTTCGTGCTAGAATCCACATTGCAACATAAGCAAAATCAAAAACATAAGGAGGAAAATATGAAAAGATTTGTTGGTCTTGTTGCGATTTCTTTGGCTCTCACAAATGCGATGGCTGAGGGAAATAGTGAGGAATTTTTCGGTTATAATGGTAGCGTGGGGACTTTTACCAAAGTGGGATTTGAGACAGGCGGGGCTTATCCTACGGAGAGTTTTACCACGCTATTTGGGCGAATCGACACGACTTATAATTTTAAGGCGTTTATGGATTCTAACGCGATTCAAGCATTTAAAATCGGTGCGGGGATTGCTGGTAATGGGCTGATTTGGGATTCGACTGCAAAAGACAGACGCACTAATTGGGGCTATGCTAATAGCACAGGCAGTGGGCTAAATAGTGCTTATGTCGGCGCGTGGTATGGCAATGGCAAAGTAGGCGGCAAAGGTGGCGGTGCGCGAAACTATATCTTGCATAACGCCTACTTGGACTTTCAAAGCGACTACTTTAACCTAAAAGGCGGTAGATATGAGTCGGGAATGGATTATTTCTCTGGCTATACGCAGGGATTTAATGCGGATATTCATTTCAAAGTCGCACCCAATGATGAGCTAAAATTTTGGTGGTTTAGCTCGTGGGGTAGAGCCTTTGCCTACTCGCAGTGGTTTTTGGACTTTTATGATGCGCTTGTGTTAGGAAATGATAAAAACAATACGGGAATCCACTCAGGCGGTATGGATTACGCGCATAATTCTATCAGCACAAGCGGTGGCGCAAAAGACGGCGCAAGTGTGTTATTTCGCCCTTGGACGCAATTTTACGCTTCGTTATTTAACGCCGCTGGTGGAAAGCTAGACTATCAGCAATACTTTGGCAATGGCTATGGCGTGGGACTAACGATTCAAGGTTACGCGCTAAATATCATTGGCAAAAGCAATACTACAAAACATAATGCTTCTGTTAGTAGACGCGGTGAGCAAATTGACAAGCTAAGCGGGAATCTAAATGTGATTTTAAAGGCGTATATGTTTGATTATAATTTACGCTTAGGCGTTTATAAAAACTTTGGCTCTGCGAACTCATATATTGGCACTTACGGCAATCCGCTAGGTATCGACCAATGGACTGCGAGTGTGTATGACATAGGACCAAGCCTAAATGACATAACCTCACGCAATGCGTTAAGTGTGTGGCTTTCAGGCGGTGGAGCGCACGGCTATGAAGTGGGGACTTTTAGCTGGGAGATTTTGGCGCGATATACGCAATCTCCGCGCAGTGATGAGCAAAGCGTGGCGTTATTCCTAAGTCAAGCCTTTAAAAATGGCTTTGCGCTAGGGCTAAAAGTAGAGTGGTTTAGCGACACGACAAAAGCTGGTTATCTTGGCGATACAAAACGCACAGATGATAGAAGCCACGCATTTATCACGCTGGATTATAATTTCTAATGGGAGGCGAGTATGCGAAATAGTAAGGCGAGTGTAGCAAAGGCGTTATTTATCATCGCTTTTGCTTTTATAAACGCGCTTTTGGCTGAATCTTATTCCACAAAAGTTAAACAGCTTTACTTGCCCGAACAAGCAAAAGCAGTGGGGCGTTTGCTACCTACGGCGGAAGTCAAAATGCTTGGCGATTTGGGCGATAAGGTAGAGATTGAGATTAGCGGGTGGATTGAGGACGGAGTGCCTAGCGCGATATATTTCGCGCCGAATCGGCGAATCTTAGTTGCTGGAATCGACAAAAAGACTCAATACAAATTCGATGACGGCAAAAGTGTCGAGGACGGCGGGAAAAAGTGGATTCAAATCAAAGCGAAATTTTTGACTGAAAAGGACGGATTTAGCGAGGATTTGGATTCAATGTATAAAAGCGCGGAGGAAATGTTTAAAACAAACTGCGCCATTTGCCACAAACTCCACGAATCAAAGGAGTTTAGTGCGAATCAATGGCCCAGTATGATTAACTCTATGCTTAGTAGGACGGCGATTTCAAAAGAAGAGAGCTATCTTTTGATTCAATATTTGCAAAAGAATGCAAAAGATATGCCATACAAAAAATAACAAACAAAAGGAGAATAAAATGAAAAGACGAAGTTTTCTAAAGGCAAGTGCGCTATTTGCGAGTTTGCCACTAATGGACAATGTAGCAAAACGAGGCGGACTAATGGCAAAAGGGCTAAGCGGTGGCTTTAGCACGGAGCTAGTGAAAAATGGCGAAGTGATTACAGGCGCACACTGGGGGATTTTAAAAGTTAGCGTAAAAAATGGCAAGGTTGTCTCAAGCCAAAATGCGATTCCTAAAAAGACGCTAAATCCTTTGCAAACCGTTACAAGCGACTTAATCTACGCGGATTCGCGGGTGCTTTATCCAATGGTTAGAAAAAGCTATTTGGAAAATCCAGACAGCCCAAAACCAGAATTGCGTGGCAAAGATGAATGGGTGCGCGTAAAATACGAGGACGCTATCAAATTAGTAGCAAATGAACTTAAAAAGACTTACAAAGAAAAAGGCGCAAGTGGCGTATTTGGCGGTAGCTATGGGTGGTATAGCCCGGGGCGAATGCACAATGCGCGAATCTTATTGCAACGATTCTTAGGAATGGCAGGTGGCTATGTCGGCGTAACAGGGGATTACTCCACAGGTGCTTCACAAGTCATTATGCCACACGTGGTAGGGACTTTGGAGGTTTATGACCAGCAAACTTCGTGGGATTATGTGCTAAGTGAAAGCAAAATCATCGTGCTTTGGGGGATAAACCCGCTTGCGACACTTCGCGTAGCGTGGGGTATCCCTGATGGCGAAGGTATGGAATACTTCAAAAAATTGGCAAAAGCAAAGGGCAAACGAATCATTCACATTGACCCTATTTTCAATGAGAGTGCAAAAGAGCTAAAAGCTGAGTGGATTGCACCGCGCCCAAATACCGATGTCGCGCTAATGTTGGGTATCGCACATACAATGTATAACACAGGCAAATATGACAAAGACTTCGTAGAGACTTACACAGAGGGCTTTGATAAATTTGCCGAATATCTCACAGGCAAAAAAGACGGCGTTGCAAAAGACGCAAAATGGGCATCAAAAATCAGTGGCGTAAGCGAAAAAACCATTAAGCAACTTGCAAAAGATTTCTTTGGCAATCGCACATTGCTAATGTCTGGCTGGGGAATGCAGCGCGCTCACCACGGAGAGCAACCACATTGGATGCTTGTAACTTTGGCTAGTATGATTGGACAAATCGGGCTACCCGGTGGAGGATTCGGACTATCTTATCACTACTCTGGCGGTGGCGTAGCGACTGCAAAAGCTGCAATACCTAGCGGTATGACTGCTAGTGCGACAACTGATGAGAGCAGAGGCTCTGAGTGGCTTGCGACTTCTGCGAAAATCAATATCCCTGTGGCGCGAATCGCAGACGCATTGCTAAATCCGGGCAAAACTATCGACCACAACGGCAATAAAATCACATATACTGATATGGATTTCGTGTATTGGTGCGGTGGCAACCCATTTGTCCATCATCAAGATATAAATACGCTTATTAAGGCGTTTCAAAAACCACGCACATTTGTGGTAAATGAGATTTATTGGACGCCAACGGCTAGAATGGCGGACATTGTCCTCCCTGCGACTACGACTTATGAGCGCAATGATATTGCGATGACAGGGGATTACTCGAATCTAAATTTAGTTCCTATGAAACAAGCGGTAGAAAAACAAGGGGAGAGCAAAGATGACTATCAAATTTTCTGCGATTTGGCGGAGGAATTTGACATTTTGGATAAATACAGCGAGGGCAAAAGCGAAATGGCGTGGTTAGAGGAATTTTACAATGTCGCGCTAAAACAAGCAAAAGCATCAAATATCCCATTGCCTGATAGCTTTGAGGCATTTTGGAAGGCAAACAAAGTCATAAACTTTGAAGTGCCTTATGAAAATACGGAGTTTGTGCGCTTTAAAGATTTTAGAGATGACCCTATTTTAAATCCACTAGGGACACCATCTGGCAAAATCGAAATCTACTCTACTACCATTGAGAAAATGAAATACGATGATTGCCACGCGCACCCCACTTGGTTTGAACCTGCTGAGTGGCTTTTGATGAAAGAAAAAAGCGCGGAATTTCATTTGATAAGCACTCACCCTGTGGATAGATTGCACTCACAGCTAAATAACACAAGTTTGCGCAAAAAATACGCTGTCAATGGGCGCGAACCCATTTGGATAAACACAAAAGACGCCAAACGCAAAGGCATCAAAAAAGGCGACATTGTGCGCGTGTTTAACAAAAGGGGCGAAGTTTTGGCAGGGGCTGTCATCACAAATGACATAAAAGAGGGCGTAGTGCGATTGCCTGAGGGCGCGTGGTATGACCCAGATAGCAAAGGGCTATGTCGCAATGGTAGCGCGAATCTGCTAACGCTTGACATTCCTACCTCTAAACTAGCAAACGGCAATATCGCCCACACTGCGCTAGTCAATATTGAAAAATATAAAGGCAAGGCACAAGCGGTAGAAGTATTTAAAGCACCAAAATACGCAACCAAAGGCGCGTAAAAAGTGTGCTAGATTCACGCTTTAAAAGGCGTGAATCTATAACCATTTGTCATTGCGAGGCGATTTTAGCGAATCGCCGAAGCAATCCATACATTTTCTCATCGCAATAATCGTGGAGCATTTTAGACAATCCAAGCCCTTCGTCATTGCGAGAATCTGCGGAGCAGATTCGTGGCAATCTACACCTTTAAAATCATAGATTGCTTCGGGCAAAGCCCTCGCAATGACGATATGTGGCATATTGTAAATATTTGCAATGGTAGCGTAGGTGATTCGTCATTGCGAGACTTGCCTTTGGCAAGTCGTGGCAATCCAGACCTGCCGTCATTGCGAGGCAGTGTGAGCGGAGCGAACACAACGAAGCAATCCATACATTTTGTCATTGCGATAATCGTGGAGCATTTCAAAACAATTCAAACCTTTCGTTATTGCGAGGGTGAATCATAGATTAAACCGAAGCAATCCACAAAATCGCCCTATTTTTCGCTATAATTTCATTGCAAAACACCAAAATATGAGTTACTAAAATGCCAAAAGTTTCTATCATAGTCCCCATTTTTAACGCGCAGGATTTTTTGCACCGCGCCGTTGAATCCTGCCTAGCACAAAGCCTAAAAGACATTGAAATCATTTTGGTTGATGATAAAAGCGCGGATTTGAGTTTGCAAATGGCGCGTGAGTTTAGCAAGGTAGATTCGCGCGTGAGAGTTTTGGCGAATCCACGCAATTTAGGCACTTTTTTGGCTCGTGCAAATGGAGCGAAAATCGCGCGTGGCAAATTTGTGCTATTTTTGGACGCCGATGATTATTTATGCAAAAATGCGTGTGCGATTTTATATGCTGTGGCGGTGGAAAATCGCGCTGATATGGTGCATTTTGGCTTTAGGGCTGAACCATTTTTGGCGCATTCCACAAAGCCAAAGATTCACACAAAAATACTAGAAAATGACAATATTTTGGGGGAAATTTTTGTGAGGGATTTTAAAAAATCTTTGCTTAGCTGTTGCACTAGAATGTTTAGCGCGAATCTCGTGCGCAGTGCGCTAAAAAAGGTGGATTTTTTGGATTGCCATTTGATTAGCAGCGAAGATTCCGCGCTATTTTTTATGCTATGTGCTTTGGCAAAAAAAAGCGTAGGCGTGGATAAAATCTTATATATTTACACGCAAAATCCAAACTCGCTTTTAAAAAGCAAAAATCCACACATTATAGCCAAACAAGTCGATGATAGGGCATATATCCGCGATAGATTCAAAGAAAATTTGGCAAAATTTCGCGCCGATAACGATTTACAAAATAATAAATATCTTGTAAAATCCTTGCAAAATTTATGTAATTTGATGGATTATTTTATTTGCTATTCAAAGCGGTTTTTAAGTGCAAAGGACGAGGATTTGCGCATTTCGCCATATATAAAATATAGTTTGCTAAGTTTTAAATATGTCGCGCGGTGGCAGATTGCGGTAAAATTAGCAATCTTTTTGCTTAGCTTTGGACGCAAAAAATTATAAGGTTTTTGAAAATGAATGTTAGTGGCGTAAAATTACAAATAAAACTTTTTTTTAAGGCGATTTTTTATAAGATTTTTGGCAATTCGCGCCTAAAAACAAAAATTCTACGCGCTTTTAGCAGAGACTACGAGCTAAGCAAAAAAGAGATTGAATCGCTCATCGCTACGCCACTAAATAGCGATTCGCCAAAGGGCGATTTTATAGCTACACTTACCACATTTCCTGCAAGGATAGGCATTTTAAAATATGCCCTGCATTCTATTTTCGCCCAAGATTTACGCGCAAAAAAAGTCATTTTAGTCCTAAGTAAGGAAGAATTCGCACAAAATAACGCCCAAATTCCCAAAGAGATTTTAGATTTTAAACATTTTGGGCTTGAAATAATGTGGGTAGAGCAAAATTTGCGCGTTTATAATAAATTTATCCCTACACTAAGGGCTTTTCCTAATGAAGTCATCATCACAATCGATGATGACATTTACTATCCGCGCAATCTATTTTCTACGCTGTATTCGGCGCATTTGAGCAATCAAAATGTCATTTGGGCGCATAAGGCGCGAATCGTGCCTTTTAGCTCCACAAAAATACAAGATTTTTTCGAGTGGAAAATCATTCGCAAGGCTAATAAAAAATGGCAAAATAAACCAAAATTTAATATTTATTTGGAGGGTTGCGGTGGCGTTTTGTATCCGCCAAATTGCTTATATAAAGATGCAACGGATAGCGAAAAATTTTTGCGAATCGCTCCAAATTCTGATGATTTGTGGTTGTGGGCAATGGCGATTTTGAATGGCACGAAAATTGCCTGTGTACCTAACGCGCTTATGGGCAATGGCGCGGCATTTACCAATCCAGCGAACAATCAAGCACTTTGGCACTCAAATATGCGCGGTGGCAACGACAAGGCGATAAAAGCATTGCTTGAATCCTATCCGCAGATTTTACAAATCCTAAATGGCGAATCACAATGCCAAAATAAGAAGTGAAAATGAAAGAAAATATAAGAATTTTGCAGTTAGGCAAATTTTTTCCACCTGATTTGGGCGGAATCGAATCTGTTATGCAAGACATTACGCTAGGGCTAAATGAGCGAGGAATCGCCTGTGATGTGCTGTGTGCGAACTCTAATGCGCAGTATAATGAGGAGATTTTGCCTTGTGGAGCGAAAATTATGCGCTGTGCGTCATTTGGTAAGATTGCCTCCACCGCAATCGCCCCGCAGATGATTTTCAAACTTCGCAAAAATATTGCGCATTACGACATTATCCACATTCACTTGCCAGACCCAATGGCGAATCTCGCCCTATTTTGCGCCAATCACAAGGGTAAAAAAATCATTATCCATTGGCATAGCGACATAATTAAGCAAAAATTTTTGCTGAAATTTTACGCGCCACTGCAGACTTGGCTACTAAAAAGGGCGGATTCAATCATCGCTACCACACAGCAATATGCGGATTTTTCGCCCACACTAAAGCCTTTTAAAAATAAAATCGTTGCCATTCCTATCGGCATAGATTCATTATTAGAATCGCCCGACACAGCCGAATCTGCTGAATCTAAATCCACCGAATCAAGGCGCAATAACAAAAGCATTTTCGCGCTAGGACGATTAGTCCAATACAAGGGATTTGAATACTTAGTCGAATCTATGCGCTATTTGCCAGATTTCACGCTATATATCGCTGGAAGTGGCGCAGAGGAGGCGAATCTCAAAGCTCAAATCAAAGCCCTTAGCGCGAGTGATTCGACCATAGAAAATCGCATTTTTTTGCTTGGCAAAGTCGATGAGCGCACAAAAAGGGCGCATTTAAATGATGATAGCATTTTTGTTTTGCCATCAATCACGCGCAATGAGGCGTTTGGCGTGGTGCAGTTAGAGGCGATGAGTGCCAAAATGCCTGTGATTGCGACTGATATTAAGGGTAGTGGCGTTTCGTTTGTAAATTTGCATAATGAAAGTGGGCTTATTGTCCCACCACGCGATGCTAAAGCTATCGCTAGTGCGATTTTATCCGTGATGAAGGACTATTCGCGCTTTAGCGATGGCGCATATCGGCGGTATTTGGCGCATTTCACAAAGGATAAAATGATAGATAAAATCATTGATTTATATGATAGAATCTAGCTTTTATTTTTGACAAAATTTTGGCGTGAGATTCGCGCGTATTAGGGGAAAAATATGAATTTTATAGTGGTGTTTGGCGGAGTTAGTTATGAGCACGAGATTAGCATAGTGAGCGCGATTGCGCTGAAAAAAGAGTTAGCAAATATCGCGCATTTTGTCTTTATAGACGCGCAAAATGATTTGTATCTCATTCCACGCGAATCGATGACTTCAAAGCATTTTAGCACTTATGCCTACAAAAAGGACGCGCAAGTTAGCTTTACAAAAGGCGGATTTTTGCGTAAAGGTTTGTTTAAAAGCGAAATTTTAAGCGGAATAGTTATAAATCTAATTCACGGCAAAAGTGGCGAGGACGGGCAAATTGCTGGGCTTTTGGACTTTCATAATATCGCATATATTGGTCCTAGAATCGAGGCGTGTGCTGTTAGCTTTAGTAAGGAGCTGACGAAGAGTTATGCGAAAGCGCGGGGGGTGAAGGTGTTAAATTATAAAGTATTAAATTCTAGTGCAATAAATTCGTCTTTGGGTGCATCTTGCGGAGATTTGGCAGATTTCGGGCACTGCGCAGACTCTAGTCTAGCCTTGCACCCAAAATCTGCCAAAAACTCCACAACCTCCACCGCAAATACTAGAATTTTAGATTCAAGCACTGATTCGTCATTGCGAGATTCTGTGCAAAGCACAGAATCGTGGCAATCCAAACAAAATCAAGAAGCAAATTCAAGTATTTTTGATGAGAAATCGGGGTTTTGCGAAACGAGCAACGAAGATAAGACTAATAGTCTATCAAGGAAGCGAGTTGAAGCAATCCCCGATTTATCACAAAAAGACGCCGAATTTGTCAAAGACGAATTTGCCACATTTCCTTGTATTATCAAACCCGCGCATTTGGGTAGCTCCATTGGTATCTCCGTGGCAAAAGAGCGCGATGATTTACCTTACGCGCTAGATTGCGCCTTTGAGTATGATAGTAGCGTGGTTATCGAGCCGTTTATTCCACATATCAGGGAGTTTAACTTGGCTGGGTGCAAGGTGGGCGATGAGTTTATTTTCTCCATAATCGAGGAGGTGAAAAAGGACGAATTTTTCGCATTTGAGGACAAATACTTGGATTTTCAAGGTGGGGAAAAGAAAAAATCAGCAAATTTGAGCGATGAAATAGCCACAAAAATACAAAAAAATTTCAAAGCGATTTATAATGATTGCTTTGAGGGTGCGCTGATTCGTTGCGATTTTTTTATGCTAGAAAATGAAATCTATCTAAATGAAATCAACCCCATTCCTGGCTCTTTGGCTTACTATCTCTTTGATGATTTTAATGGTGCGATTCGCGCCCTAGCCCAAAAGCTACCCAAAGAGCGCAAGATTCCTATAAAATACAATTATATTTCCAAGATTCAAGCCCAAAAGGGCAAATAAGGGCGCGGTTAGATTCACCCCATTCGTCATTGCGAGGCGATTTTATCAAATCGCCGAAGCAATCCAAACTTTTTACATTAGCAAATCCAAAAAATCTCACATTGTTCTACGAATCTACAAAAATTAAGCTAAATTTAAGCAATCTGCTATTGACAATTAGGGGGGGGGCAAATGCTATAATCGCATTTTTAATTTTAATCAAAGGGTAAAAAATGGAATTTATAAAAGAATTTGTCCTAAATTATGGACGCAAAATAATTGACATATCATTTTTATTGTCGTTTGCATTGGCTACAATTATATTTTTGGGATTTTCATTGACAGTTGGTTTTGGAGCGATACGAATACAAGCTACTATGCTAGTATATGTAGTTTTTATTTTCTTGTGTGTAATCATTGCATTGATTGCATTATTTTATACTATTTATTTGTTTGTAGATATTAAAGATACTCTTAAAGAAATTAGAGACAAAATTTCTACCAAATAGGAATATTGATTCAACCTACTTTGGAATAACTTGCGAGTGATTACTTTGATTTGCTTTTAGATTACTGATTTGTTATTTGTTTGGATTGCTTCGGCGAAGCTAAGATTCGCCTCTCAATGACGAAAGATTGCGAAATTACGCTTGATTCATAGTTGATTCGCAAGGCAAATCACAATTTGTAGAATTTGTGAGAGTAGTGGCTCGAAGCAACCATTAAAGCAATGGCAGTAGTGCTTTGCGTTATTTTGGTGCAAAGCAAATAAAGCAATTCAAAAATTTACTTTGCAAAATTTTGCAATGAATTGGCAAGAGATTCGCCATTGCGAGTGAGTGCAATGAACGAAGCAATCTAAGCCTATCGTCATACTGAGCGCAAACAGTGCGAAGTATCCATTTATGCAAATTGTAACTTAAAAGCGAATTGCCTACTTTGATTTAAATCTAAAGAATGCTTGTTTGACTCGTTTCTTATGAATCGCCTTGCATTTTACACGAATCTCACCGCAAATCTATTATTTGCCCTTTTTGCTTGGCGGATTATCATTTGAATCATCTGAATCATCTGGGTTATTTGGGTCATAGATTTTGTGGTTTTTGCTTGGGCGGATTTCATTGCCAAGTTCGCTTTTATCAAATGGTTTGCCGTCATTGCTAAGCGTCAAAATTTGTTTCTTAAAATCATAAGAATTGTTTGCCTCGTGATAGCTTCCACCCGTGATTTTGGCGATATTTTTTAGAAATTCTAGATTCGGACTTAGTGCAAAAGCGTGGATTTTCACGCGATTATCGGCGTTTGAGGCGGTGTTTTTTGTGATATTTGCGTTTAAATTCTTTGTCATAGAGAGCATTTTCTCAGCCTTATGGTCATCATCGGGTCCGCCATCTGTGATTAAATAGACTTCTTTTTTAAGCCCATTATCTTTGGTGAAATTTTTCATAGCCTCAACCAATGCAACATTTACCATTTTTGTGGCAGAGTCCGTGCCTTTTGCCGATAATAACGCATCTGCAAAATCCTGCGCATCATAAAAAGTCCCTAAATCCAGCACTCTCACATAGGAAAAAGTGATGAGCGAAATTTTTGCGTATTGTTTCTGTGTGTCGCCCAAAATGTGTTTCGCCACAAAAGGCGCAATGTCTTTGAGCGCGTCTGTGTAGCTACGCGTAGAGTTATTGAAATTTATGGCAATCGCCACTTCTTTGGTAGGGTTTTTGCTCAGCCTCACGCCAAAGTCGCCGTTGTGAAAATTTGTGATGACAAAGCCTTGCTTCTCACACACGGCTTTGATTTCAAGCGTATTTGATTCTATAAGATTATAAGAGATTTTTCTATCCGCGCTCATATAAAGATTTTCTCTATTATCAAAAATCCCACCATTAAGCACAATGCCATTAAAAGCAATAGCACGAGTTTTTGCGTCTGTGTATTTTGCAGTGTCTATGGTGCTATTATTGTTTGCGTTTATGGTATTTTTTGGCAAAGATTTTTGTGGAGCAATTTTAGTGCTATCGCCACAATCTGCACCATAAATCAGCGCGTGTAATTCTTTATTTATATACGCCTCATCTTTTTCATTTTATGACCTCACTTGTTGTATAAAATTTAGATTCGCAAGTATAGCAGAAAGATTGTAAGTTTTTAGGATTCGCACCCTTTGATTCGCGCCAAATTCATCACAAATAGCGCGAATCTAGCAAATTTTTTACTTAAATTTGCCTTTTATGTCATTCACCCATTTTTCTACGCGCTGCGCTGTCAAATCGCTTTGGTTGTCATCATCAATGGCGAGTCCTAAAAATTCATCGCCTTTGACGCCCTTTGATTCGCTAAAGTCGTAGTTTTCATTTTTAGTGTGTCCGATGATTGTGGCGTTTTTGGCGAGTTCAGCGAGTAAGCCTATGCTATCGCAAAATGTGTCGCTATATCCGTCTTGGTCGCCTAGCCCCAAAATCGCCACGATTTTTCCGCTAAAATCATCTGCGCTCAAGCCTCCCGCGAAATCTTCCCAATCGCTCTGCAAGTCGCCATCGCCGTAAGTTGAGCTTGCCAAAATAAGATTGCCGTATTTTGCTAAGTCATCTTTGGAGGCGTTTGAGACATCGATTAAGTCGCAGTTGCCGAGCTTTTCAGCCACTGCTTCTGCGATTTCTTGCGTTCTGCCTGTCGTGCTTCCGTAAAAAATTCCAATTTTTTCCATTTTTTGTCCTTTTAATTATTTTAAATTTATTTTTCATCTCGTTGCCGAGAATCGAAACACTATGAAAAATTTCCTAAAAATAAGTTTAAAAACGCATATTTTTTGATAAAATTCATTTTCATTTTACACATTTTTCAAATCATTTTGGCAAAATTAAGGGCATTTTTATGAAAGCGCAGACAAAAAAGCATAAAACCATAATCAACACAAATCCTATCCAAACTACGCTCTATGTGAAAGAAAAGCTCCAAAGAGGCTTGACAAACTTTATCAATCACGAATCTTTTGGTGGGATTTTGCTATTTTTCTGCGTTGTTTTGGCGGTGGGAATCGCAAATAGTCAATACAAAGATTTTTATTTCGCGCTGTTAAATGAGGAATTTGGCGCGTTTATCGGCGGACAAAAAGTCCAAATCAGCGTGGGACATTTTGTCAATGACATTTTAATGTCGCTTTTTTTCGTAATGGTGGGATTAGAGATGAAACGCGAGGTGCTTTACGGCGAGTTAGCGGGGTTTAAGCGCGTTAGTTTCTCTGTGCTGTCCGCAATGGGCGGAATGATAATCCCCATTTCGTTTTATATGTATTTCAACCACGATACGCCTTCAGCGCACGGATTTGGCGTGGCGATGAGCACGGATACGGCATTTGCGCTTGGTGCGATTTTGCTTTTAGGAAAGCGAATCCCAAATGTTGTGAAAATCTTTTTGGTTACCCTTGCAGTGTTTGATGATTTAGGCGCGATTTTAGTCATCGCATTTCTTTACACGGAAAATCTTAGCTTGGATTGGCTTACAATCGCTGGGATTCTCGTGTGTATGCTGATTTACCTAAACTACAAGGATACGAAATATTTGGTGAGTTACATTTTTGTGGGAATATTGCTGTGGATTGCCATTTATAACAGCGGGATTCACGCTACAATCGCGGGAGTGATTTTGGCGTTTGCAATCCCCGGGCGTTCAAATATTCGCAAAAAATATTTTGTCAGCATTCTAAATATGCTTGAGGAATGGAATAAAATGCTTTTGAAAGAAGGCTCATCGCAGTTGCCAAAGGACGATAGTGCGAATCGTGGCTTTTTGTATGACTTTTTTGGCGGAATCATCAACTTTTTTCGCCAAGATACGAATAAAAAAATCGACATTCAAGAGACAAGTAAGCAAGTGCATATGCTTGATACAATCGCCAAATACTCAAGCTATGCGCAAAATCCGCTGGTGAAAATGGAGTTAATTTTACAGCCCATTTGCGCTTATTTTATCGTGCCTGTGTTTGCGTTCCTAAATGCTGGGGTTAGCATAAATGATAGCGTGAATCTAAGCGTAGATGGCATTTTGTGGGGAACGATTTTGGGGCTTGTGGTGGGAAAACCGCTAGGAATCGTGGTATTTTCATTTATCGGTGAAAAGCTAAATATCTCCGTGCGCCCCACAGGGCTGACTTACAAGCACATTATGGCGGTGGGCGTGTTATCTGGCATAGGATTCACAATGTCGATTTTCGTGGCTGGACTCGCCTTTGACAGCGAGGAACAAATGGTTTTGGCGAAGCTATCGATTTTAATCGCATCATCGATTGCCATTATTTTAGGCATAATCGCGCTATATTTCGCCACGAAAGATACCGCTTATGTGCAAATTTCGCCCATTACAAACATAGGCGAATCAAGTGAATTTGCAGCAAATGATGAAAGTCAAAGCGTTAGCAGTAATCCAAACGCAACTGCAAATAGTGCCGAATCGCAAACATAACGCACAAATAGAAAAACCTAATGATTTACAATAAATTTTTTATAGATTTTTTTCAAATCTTAAAGCAAAATCTAAAGTTAAATAGATATAATTTGCGTTTTATTTTTTGTGCCCATAGCTCAGCTGAATAGAGCAATAGGTTGCGGTCCTGTAGGTCGGGGGTTTGAATCCCTCTGGGCACACCACTTTTTTGACTTTCATTATCAGCGAGATTCATATAATTTATAATTTTTTATGACAAATTCGTGCTATAATTTTGTTTATTTTTGTCAAAGGAATTTTATGTTTTTATTGCATTACATTCGCCACCCAAAGACCACAGGCGCATTGTGTCAAAGCTCCAAAATGTTATCTAATGTCATCACGCAGGGTGTGAATATAGAGTGCGCGAAAAATATTATTGAGATTGGCGCAGGTGGCGGGGCTTTTACGCAAGTGATTTTGCGTAAAAAGTCGCCAAATGCGAAGTTTTTCGCTGTGGAGATTAACCCAAATATTGCGCGTGAGCTAAAGGGTAAATTTCCCAATCTTGATATTGCGCTAGGCTCGGCAAAAGATTTAAGCGCGATGATGAAAGAGCGCGATATGGCGAGTGCTGATGTAATTATAAGTGGGATTCCTTGGTCGTTTTTGAGTGTGAGAGAGCAAAGCATTATGCTAAAAAGTGTCTATAATGCGCTTGGCGTGGGTGGATATTTTAATACATTTGCTTATCATTCGCCACTGCCCAGTGCAAAAGTATTTAAGCGCAAACTTTACAAGCGATTTGGCGAAGTGTGCACTTCAAAAAGCGTGGTGCTAAATATCCCACCCGCATTTGTGTATATCTGTAAGAAATAGATTTTTGCAAATCGTCCCACAATTATCGCGCCATTTTGCAACTTCTATTGCTCAAAATGGCAATTATAATCTATCTAGCACTTCTCCACACAGCGCACTAAAATCGCCATTTATTTGGACGCATTTTTCAAATTCCGCCTTTGCACTTTTTGTATTGCCTAGCTCATAGAGTGCCGAGCCACGCAGATAATGCGCCTTTTGTGATTCGGCACTATTTGCATTATGCAGATTTTCTAGCACCTTTAGCATTGCGCTAAAGCGATTATCGCTAAAAAGCACATCAGCATAGCTTAGCTCCGCAAAGGGCGAAAATTCATAGTTTTTGTGGCGATTTTGCAGTGCAATTAAATCTTTAGCGTATTTTTCCACCGCAATATTGTCATTATCATTGAGGGCGAATGTTAGCATTTCCTTATACAGCGGGATTAGAGCGACATTTTGCGGGGATAGTTTGACTAGCTCGTTAAAGACGCTTAGGGCTTCGCCTTTGCGCCCTAAATTCACAAGCGAGAAAAATAGCATTTGCCCAGCACTAAGTTTTTGCGCTTTGTCTTTTGTGAGGCTCATCACATCGCGACTTGCACTTGAGGCGCGATTATAATCATTTAGCGCGTAATGCGCCCTAGCTTCGTTATATAGCCACGCGATTCGGTTTTCACCTTTGGCATTTGGGAGCATTTCGCCACTTAAAATCTTTGCGTCATTGAATAATGACGCGTTGTATAGGCACTCAAAGACTTCCTTTGCGTTGTTTGTAATGACGCGCGATTCGTTGTAATAAAAAATCATCTCCGCGCAATCCTTGCTATTTTCCACAATCGCAATGTAGGCGTTTTTTACAATCTCGCTATTTTCCTCTAAATGTGGCTTTAGCTCCAAAACTTCCTTGTTTCGCCCCAAAGCCAAAAGATTTTGCGCCTTTTTTTGATATGCTAATTTGGCGTTATCGCTATCGGGGTAAGTGGCGATTATGTAGTCATATTGGGCGATTTGCTTTTCCATATCGCCCTCATCAAGCAAAAATAGCAAATTATCGCTTTTCTTTTTAATGGCGGGAATTTCACTCGATTCGTCTGCATAAAGGCGCATAAATTCGCTATACACGCGATAAGCATCGCTAGGCATATTTGCTAACTCATACCACGAGCCGACATTTAGCATTAGCTTTTCTTTAAAGGCGTCATTATCTAACTTTTTAAGCGTGGATTCACCAGCTTTCGCGCTTAAATCATAAAGCCCGTTTTCCGCCCACAGCGCGAATTGATTGGGGCTTGTGTCAATATGCTCGATGAAATAATTTGGATTCGCGCTTACAACCTTGCTGATAAGATTTTCCGCGCCTTTTTTGTCATCATTTTTCAACGCCCACTGCGCCCAATCAAGCGCGACAAAAGACGCCGTATCCAAATCTTTTGCGCTTTCATAAGCCCTAGCATAAAGCGTGGGTGGCTGCCGTTTATCGCCGTTTGTGGCGAGATTATTTGCCATTCCCACAAGCGCGTATTGCGAGTATTTGGAATCCTCAAATTCCTCTAAGATTCGGTTGTAATAATAGCGCGATTCGTTAAAAATGCGCAGTTTGGCGTAATTTTGGGCGATGATATAAAGCACCTCAGGGACATTTGTATCGGTGGGATAGGATTTTATCCACGATTTTGCTAGGTTGATTGTGTCATCTGGGATTTGTGAAGAGCGCGACATTGCGCGAATCTTATACAGCATCGAATCCCGCGCAAAAATGCTATTAGGATAATTGCTTAAAATATTATCCGCCACAGCGATAGTTTCCGCATCCTTTTTGCCCATATAATATCCGCGTAGGTTTAAAAACGCCGCCAAATCTGCGCCCTCCTCAAATTCAAGCGGACTTGCATCAATATTTAGCTCACTAATGCTTGGAAGCGCGGAGTTTGGGATATGAATAGGGAAATTTAGCCCATTGTAAGAGTTGTTTGACAAAAAGGGAATCTCACTCTCAAAGCCCACGATTTGCCATACACGCGAGATTTGTGGGCGTTCTTTAGGAAGTGCGATTTCGCCTTTTAAGTCAAAGGCGTTTGCAAAAAGGCGCATTTTTTGATTCGCACGGATAAAGAGATGAAATTTGCGATTTTTGATTTCTGTGTAAATGTCGAAAAATTCCAAGCTCTGCTTTGGGAAACTAGCACTCGGGGCTTTGTCGATTCGGCACTCAATTAGCACGACATTATCATTTATATCACGGCTCTCCACACAAGGGAAGGGCGAATCGTATTTTAGCGTGAGAATCGTGAATCGCTTATTTTTCTCTATGCCATAGTCGATTTCAAGATTCAAAGCCCACAGATTCGCACTAAGGGCAAAAAGCGCAAATATTATCCTAAAAATGCTACACCTCTAAAGCCCAAGATATTGCCACAAATGAGCAAGTATTATTCCTAAAAATGCTATTGCGCCCACACACGCAATAAACGCAATGACGACGATTGTAACTATCGCGCCACTAGCATTTTGCGTATAAAAATCCGCGCTAACATTTAGTGGCTCTTTTAGGAACATAAAAACAATTAGCTTCATATAGTAATAAATCGCAATGCCACTATTTAGCAATAAAATTAACGCAAGGACAATGTGTCCGCTATTGATTGCGCTTGAAATCACAAAGATTTTGCCCCAAAATAGCCCAAAAGGTGGGATTCCGCCCAAAGATAGCATAAATACCGCAAAGCTCACAGCAAGTAAAGGCGCGGTTTTGATTAGTCCGCTAAATTTTGTGTATGATGAATCAAAGCGTGAATCTAGGCTTTTTTCTTTGCTATGCGTTAGCCAAAGCAACCCAAACGCGCCCAAATTGCTAAATAAAAACAAAATCCAATACAAAAATAACGCCACTATGCTCTCCGCGCTACCTACATAAATACACGCTAATCCAAATCCAGCCTGTGAAATGGAGCTATATGCGAGCATTCTTTGCACATCGCTTTGGGTTAGGGCGATGATATTAGGGATAGTGGTGGTTAAGAGGACGATGATAAAAAGCGCAATTTTTGGGAATAAGGACGCCGATTCAAACTCGACAAATCCCGTAAATACGCGCAGTGCGACAATGAATGCTGCGATTTTAGTGGCAATCGACATATAAAAGGCAAGTGGCGGATTTGAGCCTTCATAAATATCTGGCACCCACGAGTGGAATGGAAAAAATGATAGCTTGAATCCCACCGCACCAAGCAAAAATATAAAGCCCAGCATTAGCAAATATTTATTTCCATTTGTGGCGGATAGATACGACAAAAATCCGCCACTATCGCCTAACGCCGCAATACTTGCTAATTTTATCACCAAATCGCCGATTTCTAAACTTCCCACACTTGCATAAATAAAAACTAATCCAAACGCAAAAAATCCGCTTCCCACCGCGCCAAGCGTAAAATATTTTATGGCGGCTTCTAAGCCTTTATCCGTCTTGCTTAGTGCGATTAGCGCGTAAAGTGCCAAAGAACTCGCTTCTAACCCTAAAAATATTACGATTAGATTCGTGCTTGAGACCATAAACTGATAACCGCCAATCATAAACAAAAATAGCGCGTAGTATTCGGCGCATTCAAATTCCTTGTATGCGTTTTTGCTAAGGCTTAAAAATATAAATAAAATGGAGGTTACCAAAATAATGATTTGCGCCACAAAAGCAAATCCGTCATTTTTGATGAATCCAAAAAAGCCCACAGAGCCTAAAAATGAGCTATTTTCATAAAACACACTCGCAAGGCTTAAAATCAAAATCATCGCGCATAAACTCGCATAAAGTCCGCGATAAAATCGCCCTACGATTAAGTCAATGGCTAAGATGCCAAGTGCGCCTAGTAGCACGATAATCATAGGCGTTATGCTAAAGATATTTAGCGTGGCAAAGTCTATGCTCATAATTGCACCTCCCCATTGATGATTCGCGATAAATCGCTTGAATCACTCGAATCTTGTAGCGAATCGCCCAAATCGTGCGATAAATTGCCCGAATCTTGTGGCGAATCATTTAAATTTTGTAGCGAATCGCCCAAATCCATAAATCCCGCATTTATGCTACGCAAAAACTCTCTATTTTCCTCTAGCACGGATTTTTTTATCATAAATGCCACCAAATTCTGCACAGATAAATCGATTTTTTCTAAAATGGGTTTGGGGTAGATTCCTAGCCAAATTACCACGATGACTAGCGGAATCACAGCGCAGGATTCGCGCACATTTATATCAGCCAGATTTGCGTTATGTGGTTTTAAGTCGTTTAAAAAGACATTGCGAAATAAATTTAGCATATAAATCGCACCTAAAATAATCCCACTTCCCGCAAGAAACGCATAAAATTTATTCACGCCAAAAAATCCTAGCAAACTTAAAAATTCGCCCACAAAGCCCATTGTTAAAGGCAATCCCACGCTTCCCATTAGCAAAATACTAAAAAGCAAAGTGTATTTTGGCATAACACGCGCGATTCCACCATAATGCGCTATCATTTTGGTATGCGTCCTATCGTAAAGGATTCCCACCATCATAAAAAGCGCACCACTGATAATCCCGTGGCTTAGCATAAAAAACACACTTCCGTTTATGCCCTCCACATTTAGCGCAAATGTGCCTAGCACGATTACGCCCATATGTGAAATGGAGCTATATGCGATGACTTGCTTCATATCATCTTGCGCAAATGCAATCATCGCGGCATAAACTACCATTATCACGCATAAAATGGCGATAGGCACGATAAAAGCGATACTTGCATCAGGAAATAAAGGCAATGAAAATCGCACAAACGCGTAAGTTCCCATTTTTAGCAAAATCGCTGCCAAAATCACAGAGCCAACCGTGGGGGCTTGTCCGTGCGCGTAAGGTAGCCAAGTGTGGAGCGGAAACATAGGCACTTTGACGGCGATTCCTACGAAAAATGCGATAAATAGGATTTTTTGGTAATCCACGCCCATTTGCAAACCATACCAATCCAAAATATCAAAGCTCCAAACGCCCTGCGTTGCGACATAGTAGGCATAAGCAAAATATAAGATTCCAAGTAGCATTACAAGCGAGGCGCAAAATGTGTAAAGAAAAAATTTGATTGAAGCATAGATTCGCTTTTCACTGCCCCACGCGCCGATGATATAAAGCATAGGCACGAGGCTAATCTCCCAAAAAATGTAAAATAAAATCATATTCAGCGACACAAACACGCCAATCATAATGCTTTCTAAAAATAAAAGTGAGATAAGAAAATTTTTCATAGATTCGACACTATGCAAGAAAATCACGCATAATAGCGTGATAAACGCGCTTAGCACAACCAAAAATAGCGAGATTCCATCAACGCCGACATAGTAATTTATGCCATTTGCGATGGGTAAAATGCTGATAAATTGAAAGTTTGGATTCGCGCTATCAAACAAAAACCAAAGCAACAGGCATAGCCCTAACTCAATCGTGCTAATGGCGATTGCGTAGTATTTCGCGCTGGTGTTGTCCATCATTTTGCCAAACATTAGCAGCGTTGAGAGTGCTGGTAAAAATAAAATGATATTTAATAGATTTTCCATTTTGTCCCCTAAAATGTGGCAAGTAGCAATGCCAATGCCACAAAGATTCCGCTAAACATAAAGATAAGCGATTGCGTTAGGATTCCGCTCTGCGTTTTTCTTGCATTTTTGCCACTTTGCATAAAGATTTTTGCGATTAAATCCACCACAAAATCAATGATTCTTAAATCAATCTCTTTCCATAAAAATTCCGCCACCACTTTATAAGAGCGCACAAAGACAATGTCATAAAGTTTAGGAATATAATATTGATTGCTTAGCAATTTGTAAATGAAATTTTCTTGTATTTTCGCTTTGTTGATTTGCCACCATTTGCTTTTTTGGCGATAGATAAAAATCGCTAGGATAATCCCGCTAATTGCCACAAATAGCGCAAGGGCGATAAGAATAGCTAGTGTGGCTGAATCTAAATGCGCCTCCTTTGGAGCAATAAATTGCGCTATGAATCGCCCCACAAAATCCATAAAACTATGCTCAAAAAATCCAGCTACAATGGCTAGAAATGCTAGTGGAATCATTGCGTAAAGCATAACCTTACTAGATTCGTGAGGGTGAGTGGAATCCTCATAGTTTTTCGGTGCAAAAAATACTAGCATTATCAACCTAAAGCTATAAAATGCGGTTAAAAACGCGCTCAATAATAGCACCGCAAAAATCACAAAATTGCCCTCAATAAACGCGCTTTCTAAAATCTTATCCTTAGAAAAAAATCCAGCAAATGGGTAGATTCCAGCCAAAGCCACAGAGGCGATTATCATTAAAATGGCGGTGAATCGCAAAGGTTGCCACAAAGCCCCCATTTTGCTAATGTCTAGCTTGTCATTCATCGCGTGCATTACATTTCCTGCGCCCAAAAATAGCAGTGATTTGAAAAATGCGTGCGTGGTTAGGTGAAAAAGCGCGATTGCATAGTATCCAAGCCCCGCTGCCACGAACATATAGCCAAGTTGTGATAAAGTCGAGTAGGCGATAATGCGCTTTAAGTCGTTATTGACTAACGCCATACTTGCGGCAAAAATCGCCACAAACGCGCCCAAATACGCGATAAATAGCCCGATATGCGGAATCGCGTCATAAATAGGATTCGCGCGAATCACAAGATAAACTCCAGCCGTTACCATTGTGGCAGCGTGGATTAGCGCGGATACGGGCGTAGGACCCTCCATTGCATCTGCTAACCAAGTGTGTAGCGGAAATTGTGCGGATTTACCCATCGCGCCGATAAAGAGCAAGATTCCCACCAAGCTAAGCGTCCATTGGCTAAATGCGCTTACTTCGGCATTTGCAAGTATGCCAAAAATATCATCATAGCGCACCGAGCCAAATGTGTAAAAAAGCAAAAAGATTCCAAGTAGCATTCCCAAATCGGCAATGCGATTCATTATAAACGCCTCATTTGCGGCAAAGGACGCGCTTTTGCGATTATGCCAAAAGCCAATTAACATCCACGAGCAAAGCCCCACGCCCTCCCAGCCGATGAAAAGCCCCAAAAAATTATCGCTCATCACAAGCACAAGCATTGAAAATACAAACGCACTCAAAAACGCAAAAAATTTATTAAAGCACGAATCGTGCGCCATATAGCCGATAGAATAGATATGCACAAATAGCGACACAATTAGCACCACCAAAATCATCACACAACTCACGCCATCAATCATAAAGCCAAAGTCTATGCCAAAGCGTCCAGCCACAATCCACTCGCTTAAACTCATATTTATTGTGCCATTATTCGCTACCTCAAAAAGCGCGAAAATAGCGATGATTAGCGCGATAAAAAGCGCGATTGTCGGCACAATGGCAGCGATGAGATTTTTTCGCCCAAAGGCAAAGAGTGCCGCAAAAAGTGAGCCAAATAGTGGCGCAAAAAGTATAATCGTAGTCATATCCTAGCCTTTCATCGTGCTTATTTTGTCTAAATCTAGCGTTTTGTATTTGCGATACATAACTATCAGCAGTCCAAGCCCCACAGCGACTTCACTTGCAGCAATAGCGATGATAAAAAGCGCGAAAATCTGCCCGTCTAAATTTCCATAATATTTGCTAATTGCCACTAGCGCGATATTTGCGGAGTTTAGCAAAATCTCTGTGGAGAAAAATAGCATTAGCAAATTTTTGCGCCTCATAACGCCTATGCCACCTATGGCGAACAAAATCACGCTTAATAATAAATAATGATTCAAAACTATCATAGATTATCCTTTAATGCGCCCGAATCTAGCGCGTTTGAATCTAATGCGCTTGAATCTAGCGCGAATTTATCTTTTTTTACCAAAATGATTCCAGCAATCATCGCAATTAGTAGCATTACAGCGGCGATTTCAAAGGGCAGTAGGTATTTTGTGAAAAGTAGCATTCCAAGAGATTCGACATTGCCCGATTCGATGCTGTGTGCGTCAAGTGCGGATTTACTCACGCTCATAATCACAATGCGGGGAATTAAGATGATGATTGCCACCATTACCGCGCTTCCTACGCCCAAAATGGCGATAGTTTTGGTGTGCTTGATATGCTCTTTGACTTCCTTTGTGCTGTCAAAAAACATCATTCCAAAGGCATATAGTGCCATAACCGCGCCCGTATAGACAGAAATCTGCACCACGCCCAAAAAGTCCGCTCCAAGCGTGAAAAATAGCCCAGAGATAAAAATCATTCCAGAGGCTAACGCACTCATCGCATAGAGGATATTTGCGCTAAATGCGACTATGCTAAAAGAGGCGATGATGAGAATGGCAAAGAGATAGAATGAAATGGTTTCTAACATAATGAGTCCTTTTGTAGCGTGGAATTATTAGATTCGTTTGAATTGCTTTTATTTGAATTCAATTCTAGTATTTGCGGTGGAATTTGTGAAGTTTTTTGGGAATTTGGGGCGTGAGACTGGACTGGGGCGTCCGCGAAACGCCCCAAATTCTCAAAATCTCCGCAAGGTGCACCCAAAGACGAATTGCCCACAATATAATCTGTCGGCGTCATTTTTACGCACTCATCTGCATTTTCACTTAACGCTCCATACCCCGCAAACTCATCAATATTCCCACGCAACGCCAAATCTAGTGGCGTTATCATTACTTCTTTGTTTGCAAAATGCGCTCTTTGTTCAGCAGCATTTTCATAGCGTTCGCCGTGAATGATAGCAATCTCAGGGCAAACTTCCGCGCAAAATCCGCAGTAAATACACCGCCCGAAATTTATCGTATAGCTATCGATTTTTTTGCGCGAATCCGCCCCATAGCTCGTCTCAATCTTAATGCAATTACTAATACAAATCTTTTCGCACAGCCCACAGCCGATACACCGCTCATTGCCACTCTCTAGCAATCGCATAAGTTTATGAATCGCGCGGTAGCGCGGAGAGATAGGATTTTTTTCAAGCGGATATTTTAGCGTTACAATCGTTTTTGGCAAAAACATTTCAACTAGCGTTATTTTAAGCCCTTTTAGCAAATCCATCGCAAAAGTCCGCTTTAAAAATCGCCTAAAACTCGGTGGCTCGGTTGATTGAATCAGCTTATAACTCATTTTGCTCCCCCTTAAAGTAGCACAAAGCCCGTGATTAAGATATTTGCAATGGCTAGTGGCATTAGCACTTTCCAGCATAGCGACATAAGCTGGTCAGGGCGTGTGTGCGGAAAAGTCGCCCTAGTCCAGCAAAACAAAAATATAAAAAACGCCACTTTTAGCAAAATCGCAATGCCACCGGGTATTATCCAAATAGGGTTGAATCCACCGCAAAATACGATACTTACGACAAATGCGAGGGTGAACATATTTGCGTATTCGCCGATAAAAAACATTCCCCATTTTAGCCCACAATATTCTGTAATGTATCCTGCGACAATCTCTGCTTCGTGCTCTAGTAAGTCAAAAGGTGTGCGATTTGTCTCGGCATATCCAGCGATTAAAAACAGCAAAAACGCCACAGGCTGATAGCAAACAAGCCACAGCGAATCATTTTGATAGTTGTTTATGTCAATAAGCGAAAGTGAGCCTACCACCATAATGGGCGCAAGAATCGATAATCCGCTCACCACTTCAAAACTCAAAAGTTGCGAAACCGCCCTTGCTGCGCCGATAAGTGAGTATTTATTCGCCGAGCTTAGTCCCGCAAAAAGTGGTCCATACATTCCCACCGCGCCCACGCTTAGCACAAATAAAATGCCGACATTTATGTCAGAGACGATAGGGCGAATCGTTTCGCCAAAAAGGCTAAACTCAGGCAAAAACGGCACAGGTGCCATTGCGATAAACGCCGTTGCCACCGCGACAATGGGGGCTAGGCGAAATAAAAGCGCGTTAGCATTTTTGGGAATAATGTCTTCTTTGATAAATAACTTTATGCCGTCAGCCACCACCTGCAAAAGCCCCCAAGGTCCTATGTGCGTGGGTCCTAGACGCTTTTGCATTAGTGCCAAAATCTTTCTATCCAAATATGTTCCATACCCAGCGAGTGCGGAAAATACCAGCAAAATCACTAAGATTTTTACGATGACTTCTAAAAAACTCATTGTGCGTTTCCTTTTAAATTGCTTTTTAAATTGTTTTCAGGGGCGTTGTTTAACGCGGTGTCGCTTAAAGATTCGCTACTTAAAATTGCGTGTGCGAATCGCGCCTCCCCAAAGGCACAAATCGCATTTTCTATCTGCGGTGAGATAGCAAAAAAGTCGCCCTCCATTTCAAAGTCAATGTAAATTTGCGCGTGAATCTTAACGCTATTTATTGTAAGCGTGATTGAATCGCCATCTTTTAAGCCCATACTCAAGGCTAAATCCTGCATTTTGGCTTTTGAGACATAGATTCCAAAAGGGGTGGTGAAGGTGCTGGAGTAGCGAGTGTATGGGTAGAAATGAGGGGCAATATCGCGCAAGTAAGCATTTTGCGCGTTTGTCTTTTTGACGCTTTTGCGGGATTCTTCGCGCTCGGCTTCGTCAATGGACGAATCAGTCCTATTTCCTTGCCTCGCGCTCGAAAACCCACAAAATCGCCTAAAAATACTTCCGCGTGAATCGCTTGTAGATTCGATGGATTCGCTCGAATCGCCTTGATTTGAATCACAAATTCTAGTATTTTGCGGTGGAGATTTTGTGTCTTGGAGAAAATTTTGGGATAAAACTAGACTTGAAGTCTGTTGATTCCCAAAATTTTCTCCAAGTGCGAAAGATGCACCCAAAGACGAATTTTTTACTAAAAGTTTTCCTCGCTTATCGATTCCGCCATTATCATAATAATTCTCTAACTTCGGCACACTCAAATCACATTCGATTCCTAAGCATTTGCTTAATGCCTCCAAATATTTGGGTGCGGAAAATAGCGCGTTTAGTGGCAAAAGGCGATTGTCAATATTTACAATGCTATCATTCATCGCGCTAAAATAGGGCAAAATAAAGTCCGCATTTGCGCTATCAAAGTTAAATGCGCATTTTTTGCCACTCATTCGCCACGAAATAATCGCGCTAGATTCGATAGATTCCGCGCCAGATTCAGCCGAATCCGCCGAATCCAAACTTAGATTTTTATAGATTCCATTTGCATTCGCGCTTGGCGGATTTAGCATAAGCGATATTTTGCCACTTCGCGCGAGATTCGCTAAAATTGTGGCAAGATAGGGCGCATTTTTATTCGCATAAAAATCACTGCCGATAATTAGCAGTGGTGCGTTGCTTGTCGCGCCTAAAATCATATTTTGCAATTCCGCAAATTGCGCGTATTCCAAGCCACATTGTGCAAAAAACTCATAATATTCGCGCTTTTCAATAGCCTCAACTTTTTTTAGCACTTCTTTATCCGCACCATTTTCATCTTTGATAATCTCTTTTACTTCGCGCTGTGTGGCAAAATCAACTTCCATTTTTGGCAGATTTTCCAAAATAGCCGAATCTAAAATTCCACAAATCGCCAAAATTGTGGCATCTTCGCGCCCACACTCAATATCTAAAAATTTCTTTCCAAGTTTTGATAGTAAATTATCGCGCACCGCGTGGGCAAAAACAAAGGCGCAATCTTTTTGCATTTTTAGCGCGTTGTTGATTTTGTAGCGCACGAGCGGATTTTCATACTTTGGATTTCCGCCTACGCTTATGATTAGCTTTGATTCGCCGATTGATTCAAGCCTAGCGCGGGGGCAATCCCCCAAAATTTCCACAATCCTAAAATATTTTTCTAACTCAGCGTTGATTAGCTTCACGCCAAGCGCGTTTTTTAGACTTTGTAAAAATTTTGCTTCGTTGTTTGTGGTATTTCCGCCCACTAAAATCGCCTTTGCGCCTTTGATTGCGCTAATTGCGCGATTTATCGCCTCAAAACTTAAATCCACCGCTGATTTTTCCAAATCCAAAACCTGCCCGAATCGCCCACCAGCGCAAATAGGATTGAAATTAAAATCATTTGTTACGCGGTAGAGTTGCATTTGATTTTGTGCGTTTTTCTTGCCCTCTAGCACAATTTTGCAACCGCTCGGGCAGAGATTGCACGAGCTATCTACTTTTTGCAATTCCCACGCGTTTGTGGTGTATTGAAAACTCTTTACGCCCAGCGCACCCACAGGGCAGACGCTCACGCATTCCACGCAGTCATTGCAAGGATTTTTCGCGCCCACATTTTCGCCCACAAAGCCGATGACGCCTTTTTGGGCGCGATTCCACACGCTAAAGGCGTCTTTTGGCATTTTTTCTTTCCATTTTGCCGAATCTAGTTGCGGAATGCTGTCGCTTTTTATAACCTTTAGATTCGCCTCGCCCAAATTGTCCTTGCAGGTGGTTACGCACCGCTCACAAAGGATACAAAGGCTTGGGTCGTATTTCACTTGCCCCCAGCTATCGCGCTTTTTAAGCGAATCTTTTACAAAATAAGGCTCATTATCCACGCCAAATAAAAGCGTAAAGTCCTGCAACTCGCACTCGCCACTTTTATCACACACTCCGCATTCTAGCGGGTGATTCACGCAATAGCTTTGCATTATCGCCTTGCGCTCAGAGATAATCTCAGGCGTGTTTGTAGTAACGCTCATTCCGTCTTTAACCTTTGCATTACACGCATACACGCGCTTTCCGTCCGCCTCGACCATACATAGCTTACACGCCAAAGTCGGCGAACAACCGCTAAGATAGCAAATCGCAGGGATAAACACGCCATTTTTCCTAGCGACATTTAGCAGATATTCGCCCTCGTTTGCCGTAAATGTTTTGTTGTTAATGGTAATTTGCGCCATTTTATTGCCCTTTTATTGCTTGTATCGCTATCGTTTTAAATGGATAGCTTGGATTTAAGCCCTTTGCACCGCGTAAAATGCCGATGATTCCGCTAAAATCCGCGCTCAAATCACAAATTGCGCGAATCTCGCGTGAATCTAGTGCGAATCTAATCTCTTGCTTATCGCTCAAATGCCACGCACGAGCAAATTCGCGTGAGATTTTAAGCGTAGGGATTTGTGAATCGCGCGAATCTTTTGAATCCTGCGAATCCTGCGCCGAATCGCCACTAAAATAATCCACAAAAATCACGCAACCATTATGTTCTGGCAGATTTTGTGGCATTTCTAGCGCGAATCCTTGTGGCAACGAATCGCACTCGCACAAAATCTCTAAATGCGAATGTTGTCGCAACGCGCTAAGCATATTTAAGATATTTTCTTTTTGTGGGTGCGTAGAAATATCGCGCCCCACGAGTAAAAGTGGCTTTTTGCTTTTTTGCATTAGGGTTTTTAGCTCTGCAAATTCCTCTGTGCTCACATTGCTCTCCGCACTCAAATAGCCGTAATCAAGGGCGTTTATGAAAGATTGTAGCTTTGAATCTGCGCTGTTACCCACAAATTCATATAAAAATAACGCCACAACTCCCTCCTCTGTGCCGACTTCATAGCGGACATACAAATCCGTCTTGCAATCCAAAAATGGATAAAAATTCGCATTGCATTTAGGCAGTAGCGATTGATTGTAAAATCCAAGTGTGATGATGAAATCGTAATTTTTTATCTTATCAAACATTATGAATCGCCTCTAACTTCGTCATTGCGAGATTCTGTGCTTTGTGCAGAATCGTGGCAATCCATTTTTGATTCATAGATTGCTTCGGTCGCTTCGTTCTCTCGCAATGACGGCGGATATTTTTTCACCACCAAACTCCAATCCACTTCATTGAATCGCAGTGAATTCATCAGCGTCCAGCCATTTTGCGCAATTAGATTCGCACTTTTTTCCACGCCACTAAAATCACCCACTTCAAAGAGAAAAATCGCCACTTCGCCCTGCGCCAAGTCCTGCGCCACAATCTCACACATTCGCTCACAAAAATTCGCACCCAAATGCCGTAAATCAAATCGCTTCATCTGCCCTACCTATCTCACTTTATCTATCCACTTCGCCAAAGATGATATTTGTCGAGCCGATGATTGTAACGACATCTGCCAAATAATGCCCCGGCAGTAAATCCTGCAATACGCCACAATGATAAAAGCTCGGCGCACGGACTTTTAGGCGATATGGATATGGTTCGCCTTGTGAATTTATAAAAAAGCCGAGTTCGCCCTTTGGCGATTCGGTGGGAGCGTAAGATTCGCCTTTTGGTGGGCGCATACCTTGCGTCGTTAGCACGAAATGTTGCATTAGCGAGTAATTTTGCGTCATAATCTGCTCTTTGGGCGCGGAAATATACTCTGGCGCGTGTGCCATAATGTCTTTGGGCGATTTTGGATACATTGCGATGAGTTGCTTTAGGATTTTAGCAGACTGCCTAATCTCTTCCATATATAGCAAATATCGCGCGTAGCAGTCGCCGTCCGTTGCGTAAGGCACATCAAAATCTAACTCGCCGTATAATTCATAAGGCTCTTCCTTGCGAATATCCCATTTAAAGCCACTTGCGCGGAGCATTATACCACTTAAAGCCCATTTTTTCGCTAAATCCGCACTTACAACGCCGACATTCTCAAGCCTTGCGCGCCAAATGCGATTTTTGTCTAATAAATTTTCGATTCGCCCGATTTCTTTGGGCAATCTATCCAAAAACGCATTTAGATTCTCGCACCAATTTTGTGGCAAATCTAGTGGCACACCGCCGATTCGCACACTTGAATGCGTGAGCCTCGCCCCGCAATAATCCTCAATCAAATCTAACCCAAATTCGCGCTCTTTAAAGCCATAGAGCATTATGGAGAGTGCGCCGACATCCATTCCGTGAATCGATATGAAAAAAATGTGTGAGATTATGCGATTTAGCTCTAATAGCATTGTGCGGATAATCTGCGCACGGAGCGGAATCTGAAGTCCTAGCAATTTTTCCACGCTCAAAGCAAAGGCGTAGTTGTTAGAAGTAGCGTTGATATAGTCCATTCTATCGGTGGTGGGCAAAAATTCGTTGTAAATCATATTTTCTGCCATTTTTTCCATACCGCGATGAAGATAGCCAATATCTGGCGTGGCTTTGGTAACTATCTCGCCATCTAGCTCTAAAATCAGCCGTAACTGCCCGTGTGCGGAAGGGTGCTGGGGACCGAAATTTAGTATCATTTTGTCATCATCGCGCTCAAAGGCGATATTTTCAAATTGCGGTTTTAGTTTCGTGTAAATTTGCTTCATTTTTATGCCCTATCGCCTTTTATCTAGCTGTTTTTGTTTGTCAAATTTGGTAACGACAAACACGCCCTTGCTCTCTTGATAAGCAATCTCTGTGGGCGAATCACTAGCGCATTTTGGATTCGTGCCTTTGGGGACTTCAAAGCCCACAAGCGAAAAATTCATCGTATCGCATTCATCGACAAATGAGCTATTTCGTTGTTCTGCACCGACTTTGTCGCGGTAATCCTTGCCAAAAATCTTATCAATTTCATACCATTGCGCGTCCTCATCGCCCTGCAATGGATAATCTTTCCGCAGTGGGTGTCCGCTCCAATCATCTGGCATTAAGATTCGCTTTAAATTTGGGTGATTTGTAAAGATAATGCCAAACATATCATAAGCCTCTCTCTCGCACCAAATAGCGTTTCGATAAATTTCCACACACGAATCAATCTCTTTTGTAGTTTGCGCTTTTACGCGCACACGCAACACTTTATCCATCGATAAAAGCTGATAAAAAACCTCAAATGAATCATCGCTTAAATGAATCGCGCTTAATTCGCTTAAAATGTCAAATCCATAATCACGCAAGATTCCTAACGCCTCTAAAATGTCATCTTTTTCCACGCGCACGACTAAATCGCCTAGCTCCACAAACGAATCCAAAACCTTTATGCGACTTTCAATCATTGCTAGAATTCCGTCAAATTTCGTGCCTTTGGCATTCTCTTTTGGCGTCTCACGCGGAATCTCAAAGCGATTTTTATGATAGACTTTTTTTTGTAAATCCTTCATTGCTTAAACCTTAAATCATTCGTTTTTTGGCGGGGGCTTTTATCGCCTTTTGACTGCGAATCTTTTGTTGCAAAACCATTATGGCATATTGCAAAGTCTCAGGGCGCGGGGCGCAACCGGGCAAATAAATATCTACTGGAATGATTCTATCCACGCCTTGCACGGTCGCGTAAGTATTAAACATACCGCCCGTATTTGCGCAACTACCCATTGAAATCACCCATTTTGGCTCAGGCATTTGGTCATACAGACGGCGCACAAATTCCGCGTGCTTTTTAGTAACCGTCCCTGCTACAATCATCAAATCGCTCTGGCGAGGACTTGCGCGAAAAATCGTGCCAAATCTATCCAAATCATAGCGCGAAGCCCCCGCTGCCATCATCTCAATAGCGCAACAAGCCAAACCATAAGTCATACCCCAAAGCGAATTGCTAGTCGCCCAATTTGTGAGTTTATCCACGCTACTTAAAGCTATTTGAGGCTCTGCCATAGTAATGCCCCCTTTCTCCACGCATAAATAAAGCCAATCGTCAAAAGCGCGATAAATAAAATCATCTCCGCAAAGCCAAAAAGCCCTAACGCCTTGAAATTCACCGCCCACGGAAACATAAAGATAATCTCCACATCAAAGAGTATAAAAAGTAGCGCGATTAGATAGTAATGCGTGGAAATGCGGTTTTGCTGTTTGTTTTGAATTACACCGCATTCATACGAGCTAACTTTTAGCTTTTCGCGGGTTTTGGAGGCGATTTTATTGCTTAGGAATCGTTGTAGCCAAAGTGTCGCGCCAAACGCCACAAAAGTAATCACAAAAAGCATAAACGCCCCAAAATAAGGATATGCAAATGTGGAATGTGTCATTTTCTCCCCTTTTTGCGTGAATCTCGCGCCTTTGTTATTAAAAAATAAATGCGTCAAAGCGCGGTTTGATTTGCTAAAAAGCGCGATTCTAAAATAAATAAACTTAAAGATAAATTTTTGGGTTTTTGCATTTTTCTAGCATATCGCGCAAATATGGCGAATCTCACGCGAATCTAAAAATACAATAATGTGAGTTTTTGAAACAAAATTGAATGATTCGTTACATTGCGCTGATATAAGAAATTTTAATATGATTAGAGCCATTGATATTGTAAATTTATGATAAATTTTTCACTCAAATTTTGTTTTATCTTAGCAATTTTAAAGATTTTTTTATCTATAATTCCTTTTGCCTGAGTGAAGCGGGTTTCTTTTGCAAAATTGACAAGTCCGATGAAATATATGTTTAGATTCGCGTAGTCATTTGCATGTGTCGGTGTTTCTGCTCGAAGACGCTATGCGTTCTTAGGATTTGCCGCCTACGCAAGTGCTTAGAGTCTTAAAGTTTGGTATCCTTTAGGGACTAGACGATTTTTAAGTAACGCTCACTTGGGTAAATCTACTTTTTAAGGCAAAAATTTGAAAATTTTAATCGTTGGTAGCGGTGCGCGTGAGTATAGCATAGCTTTGAGTTTGAAAAATGATAGTCGTGTAAGCAAAATCTACTTTGCAGACGGCAATGGTGCGAGTGAAAAAATCGGAGAAAATATCCACGCAAAAGGCAATAAAGAAATCGTTGCTTTTTGCGTGAGTAGGGCTGTGAATCTCGTGGTGATTGGACCAGAGCAACCTTTAATCGAAGGGCTAAGCGATGCCTTGCGTGAGGCTAAAATCCGCGTTTTCGCGCCTAGCAAAAAAGCCGCGCAATTAGAAGGCTCAAAAATCTTTATGAAAAACCTGCTCCAAAAATACCACATTCCCACAGCGAGATTCCTCGCTAGTAGCGACAAAGATGAGCTTTTTGAGTTTATCGACAATAGCGCGTTTGCAAAAATCGTCATCAAAGCTGATGGCTTATGTGGCGGAAAAGGCGTTGTTATCGTGGATTCAAAGCCTGAAGCAAAGCAGATTGTCAGCACTATGCTTAGCGGAGAGCGATTCGGCGAGGCAGGAAAACGGATAGTCATCGAGGAATTTTTAGACGGCTTTGAGCTAAGCGTATTTGCGATTTGCGATGGCAATGACTTTATCGTGCTACCCACCGCGCAAGACCACAAGCGACTCTTAGATGATGATTTGGGACCAAATACGGGCGGTATGGGTGCTTACTCGCCCACGCCACAATGTGAGCCACAGCTTTTAGCAAAAATCAAAACGCGAATCATCAAACCCACGCTAGATGCGATGAAGCGCGAGGACGCGGAGTTTTGCGGGGTGCTATTTTGCGGGATTATGGTGTGCGCGGGTGAGCCATTTGTGTTAGAATTTAATGTCCGCTTTGGCGACCCTGAATGCGAAGTGATTTTGCCACTGCTAAAGACGCCACTGCTTGATATTTTGGACGCGGCAGTGGAGCAAAAGCTATCTGGATTCAAAGTAGAGATTTTGCCAAAACACTGCGTAGGCGTGGTTATGGCAAGTGAAAACTATCCATATAGTGCCTCTAGTGCGCAAGAAATCACAATGGATAAGGCACTAAATTGCACTAGCAACTTGCAAAATCACATTTCTTTTGCTGGAGTTAGCAATGAGAAAGGCAAGATTTTTGCCACAGGTGGGCGTGTGCTGGTGGCAGTAGGAATCGGCGATACGCTAAAAGAGGCGCAGAAAAATGCTTATAGTTTGGCGGAAGGGGTGAAATTTAAGGGGGCGAAGATGAGAAAAGATATTGCAAATAAGGCGTTTGCGTAATGGTAGGCAATTTGTTCTGGGGTAATCATTTGGATTATTTTTGTATAAAACCGCGCTCAATGGACGCCCAAGTCCTATTTCGCTCGTTTCATACAAAAATAATCCAAAGCACTACCGCCATTACTTCGATTGTGATTCGTTGCACGAATCGACTACAAATCAGCACGAATCTAAAAAATAATCTGTCATTGCGAGGCGAATCTATGGATTCGCCGAAGCAATCCAAACAAAACAATTTGCACGAAGTGCAAACCGAATCTCGCCCGATTCGTGGTGCAAAAAATCGGATTCAAACGAGCAGTAGTGCGAGTGCCGATTTTTTGCTAGAATCGGATAAGCGAGGCTCTCCCCCTAAAAGCGAAAAGCGGCAGCTTTTGGGAACACAATTTAAAAGAATTGGGGGGAGCGGGGCGGTGGGTGCAGCCCTTTTGCAAAAAGATTCAAGCGATAAAAATTCAGTAGATTTAAAAGCTGATTTATCCGCCAAATCGCATAAAAAAATAGATTCTAAATTCGCATTAGATTCGCGTGATTTGGATTCTTCGCGCTGTCGCGCTCAGAATGACGAAATGAGTGCGGATTGCTTCGGCGATGAATTGCCTCGCAATGACGATAGAGTGGATTGCTACGAAATTCCTCGTCATACTGAGCGTAGCGAAGTATCCAAATCGTGCGATTTCAATCAAACAAAAGACGCAATGACACAAAATAGCGAATCATACAGATTCGCTCAAAGTAAGCAAGTTACTAACGATTCGCAAGTCGCTAAAATGGATTCTTCGCGCTGTCGCGCTCAGAATGACGATAGGGTGGATTGCCACGATTTTGCTATGCAAAATCTCGCAATGACGGAGAGGATTATAGATTGCAACGAAAATTCTGCAGATTTTTTCACAATGACGAGTGTAGATTCGTCATTGCGAGGCAGTGTGAGCGAAGCGAACATAACGAAGCAATCCACAAATCAAAAAATAGATTGCTTTGGGCAAAGCCCTCGCAATGATGGTATTGTTGCGGATTGCTTCGATTCTGCTATCGCCGAATCTCGCAATGACAGCATTTATTTACAAATCAATCGCGAATCCACAACATTTAAGGCAAATCTAATATGAATATCCTAGACATTTTAGACCGCGAGGGGTTGCGGATTGCTGCCGATGATAAGCGGATTTTGGCGTTTTTTATCGATGATATTATTATCGGGCTGATTATTTTTGTGGGCTTTTATGATAGCCTTATGAGCCTAGACGGCGACATACAAAAGATTACCGAGTTGCTCTCAAGCGCGTTTTTGTATATCATCACGCTTAAAATCGCCTACCATAGCACATTTACCGCGCTTTATGGCGCGAGTGTGGGCAAAATTTTATGTAAGATTAAGATTATCAAACTCGACACGCTAGATAAGCCAAGCATTATCGAAGCCATTTCGCGCTCAATGCTACGAATCCTAGCCGAACTGCTACTTTATATTCCGCTTTTGGTGGCGTTTGCTGACCCGTTTCGCAGGGCTATGCACGATTTGCTTGTAAAAACCATCGTCATTGATGTGAGCGCACCGCAAGATATTGACAATTTCAACGAATCAAATGGACTATAATGCGCCTTTTAGCCCTAGTTATTTTGTGCTTTTCGTTGCTTTGTGCTGAGAGTGCGCTAAGCGAATTTGACAGAGAAAATAACCGCATTTTCGAGCTTTTCGCCGATAGCGTGGAATCCCAAGAGTATAAAATCGCCATAGCCAAAGGCAATGCGACTTTGGTAAGCCAAGATATTTACATTATGGCAGATTTCATCAAATACAACACACAAACGCGCGAAGCCGAAGTGAATGGCAATGTGCATATCTATAAAGCGGGGAATCTCTACTTTAGCACACAAAGCGCGAAAATAAAATTTGATGAGAGATATTATTTGCTATCTCCCATTTATGTGCAAGATAGCGAATCTGGCATTTGGGTGAGCGCGAAAGTTGCAGAGGGGCGCGATAAAGAATACGAGTTTGATGACCCTGTGGTAAGCGCGTGTGATATTGCCGACCCTGTGTGGCGAATCGAAGGCACTTCTGGCACTTACAACTCTGAACGCAATATCGTTAGTCTTTGGAATCCGCGAATCTATATCAAAGATATTCCTGTGTTTTGGCTACCATATATGTTTTTAAGCACCAAACAGGAACGCGCCACAGGGCTTTTGTATCCGTCATTTTCGCAGTCGAGTTTGGAGGGATTTGTATATTTACAGCCATTTTTTATTGCAACGCACAATTTTTGGGATATGACAATAACGCCTCAAATTCGCACTTCGCGCGGGTGGGGCGGAAATGTCGAGCTTAGATTCGTGGATAAGACGCAAAAAATGTTTTATTTTAACGCTGGATTTTTTGATAATTTTAATCGCTACATTCGCAATAACAACGCCAAAAACAAATACATTTACGGCTTTAGCTTTAGCCACGAGCGGCGCGGAATCTTAAGTGATTTTTTTGAGGATTACAATGATGGGCTATATTTGGATTTTCGTTTTATGAATGATTTGGATTATATTCGTTTGCAAGAAGCGAGTAATAAAGACATTGAAAACCGAATCCAAACCTCCAAAGCAAACTTTTTTGGCACAAAAGGCGAACATTATGCTGGGCTTTATTTTAAATATTTCCTAGACTTGCAAAGCCCCACAAACTCCAATACTTTGCACACTCTGCCACATTTTCAATATCATAAGTCAATCTCACACGCTGGGATAAAAAATCTCATTTATTCCATTGATTTTAACACTAAAAATATTATGCGCTATCAAGGCTTTGGCTATGTGGATAATAGCGTTCGTGTGCCTTTGTATTTTCATTTGCCGATTTTTGCGGAATTTGCCACCGTGGGGGCGAATCTCGCTGCAAATGCGGGAATCGTTACGCTAAATCGCACAGGCGCAATCAACTCACAACTAAATGGCAAGACAAGCACTTATTTTAGCGCGAATTACGGGCTGTTTATAGCAAGTGATATTGCAAAACATTATGATAAAGTTTTTCACGCCATAAATGTTAAGGCGGAATTTTCAGACGCGCTTTATAAATACACTGACGATGACAATAATATTTTCACCCCTGCGAATGCTAGTTTCAATGAGATTCGCACTACTTTTAATGACGGCGCGATTTTTAGCGAGACAAAGCCTTATGTGCGATTGTCCTTTTCGCAGTATTTTTTTGGAATGGAGGGCGATGAGATTTTGTATCATCGCATATTTCAAAACATTGACTTAACGCAAAAAGACATAATGAAATACGAATCTTTGCGCAACGAAATAGGAATCACGCCCATTGCGAATCTAACGCTTACAAACACGCTAAAATTTTCCTACCAGCTTAGAAATTTGGAGGAACTTTCCTTTGGGCTAAATTTTTCTTATGAGTATTTTCGCACAAATATTACTTATTATCTCAAGCAAAAATTAGCCGACCAAGAAAAGCGCGTTTGTTCGCTGTGGAATGACAGAACTTGCGTGGAGACTACGACAAATTTTTTGCGCGTGAAAGTCTCACAGGATTTTAGCTACTTTACACTTTTTGCTGACTTTGGATATGATTTTAGTAAAAAATATTTGCGCGATTGGAATATTTCTATTTCAAAAGATATTCGTTGCTTTGGAATCGGGCTAAAATTCGCCAATGAAATTACACCCATTCTTACAACCGAAGGCTCAAGGGCGGTTACGAATCGCTACATTAGCTTGGAGTTTAGATTCGTGCCTGTAACCTCAACGAGTTTGCGATATAGTTTTAGAGAGCAAGTCGAGCAATAATTTTAAGGGAGACAAAATGATAGACAAACTTTACACAAAATTTGAAAATCGCGCCGATTCGCTAACCAAAATGCTAGATATTATTCCAAGTGGCGAGTTTAGTAAGGCAAATACGATTCTTATTGCTGTAAGCTATGGCGGATTATATTTGGCATATCAAATCTCACGCAGATATGATTTGCCACTAGATTTTCTTTTCACAGAGCCACTTTTCGCGCCCAAAAATAGCGAATGCGAAGTAGCAATCGTAAGTGAGAGTATGGATATTGCCATAAATGACGCGCTTGTGGAATCTTTTGGCATAAGCTATGATTTTATCTACGGCGAGGCAAAAAGGCGTTATGATGAGGGAATTTTGCCAAATATCTACAAATACCGCAAAGGCGAAATGATGCGCTCACTAAACAAGCGCAATGTGATTTTAATCGATGATGGCATAGAAAGCGGACTTACGATGAGTGTGGCAATCAAAACCTGCGTGAAAAAATTTTGTAGCACGATTCGCATAGCCACGCCTGTGATTAGTAGCGATGCTAGAGAATTGCTAGAGACAAGCGTAGATGCGATTTATAGCTTTTACACACCACAGCATTTCGTGGATACGGAATATTATTACGAGGATTTTGGTGGCGTGGATTCGAATCTCGTGGTAGAAATGCTAAGCAAATCAATAAAAGGAGCAGAAAATGGAAATAAATCTAAATAACGGCGAATCGCTGATTTTAGACGAAGTGGCGCGTCAAGCAAATGGCGCGGTGCTTTTGCGTAAAGGTAAAGCGGTGATTTTAGCCGCAGTGGCAATGGATAGCAAAGAAAATATCGATGGCGATTTTGTCCCGCTAACCGTGCAATACATTGAGAAATCCTACGCAAATGGCAAAATTCCAAGCGGATTTTTAAAGCGCGAAGGCAAACCTAGCGAATTTGAGATTCTAACCTCGCGCCTCATTGATAGAAGCATTCGTCCGCTTTTTCCTAAAAATTTTCACTATCCTATTCAGGTGAGCGTTTTTGTGCTAAGCGTAGGCGATGAGGACTTGCAGGTTTTGGCTTTAAATGCGGCGTCTTTGGCGTTATACATTTCAAATATTCCCATAAAGCGCACCATAAACGCCCTGCGAATCGGGCTAATAAATGATTCGTTTATCATAAATCCGCCAAATCTCTCCGATTCGGCGATAGATTTATTTGTAGCAGGTGATGAGGAAAATATCTTTATGATTGAGTTTAAAAGCGTTGTGGGGGCATTAGCTGAGGATAAAATGCTAGAGGCTTTAAATATGGCAAAAAATCATATCAAAGAAACTTCCGCGCTTTACGCAAATGCGCTTAAATCTTTTGTAAAAACGCCATTGCACTTGGCGGATTCGCAAGGCAATGCTGACTTTAGCGAAGCGTTTGAGAAAATTAGCGCGGAATACGGCGCGGAAATCAAATCGCTTTTGGTAGAAATGTCAAAAAGCGAAAATAGCGTGGCTTTAGGGCAATTACAAGCGCGAATCATCGCAGAACTCGGCTTTGATGAAAAAAGCGTGGAGCAATCGATTGCAAAAATCAAAAGAGAATTTATTCGTGGCAAAATCCTAAATGAGGGGATTCGCCTTGATGGGCGGGATTTAAGCGCGATTCGCCCCATTTCAATTCAAACAAATATTTTGCCAAACGCGCACGGAAGCGCACTTTTCACGCGCGGAGAGACGCAGGTTTTGGCGGTTTGCACCATAGGTAACGAAAATGACGCCCAAATCGTGGATAATCTAACGGCTCGTGGCAAAAATAAATTTATGTTTCACTACAACTTTCCGTCTTTTTCCACAGGTGAGGCGTATCCTATCGGCTCGGTGGGGCGCAGAGAGCTAGGGCACGGCAATCTTGCCAAACGCGCTTTGGAATCTAGCTTTGAGGGCGCAGATTCAGAGTGCATTCGCATAGTCGCCGAAGTGCTTGAAAGCAATGGCAGCTCATCAATGGCAAGTGTGTGTGGCGGGAGTTTGAGCCTATATGCTGCGGGACTCGCGCCTAGATTTTTAGTGGCTGGAATCGCTATGGGGCTAATCAAAGAGGGGCAAAAGTGCGCGATTCTTACCGACATAGCGGGGATAGAGGACTTCGAGGGCGATATGGATTTCAAAGTCGCAGGAAATGCTAAGGGAATCACCGCGTTGCAAATGGATATAAAGATTCGCGGAATCGATGCGGAGATTTTGCGCGAGGCATTAAATAGGGCAAAAATCGCAAGGTGCGAAATTTTAGGGCTAATGGAGGGCGCAAGGGCAAAAATCGTGCTAAATGACAATCGCCCCAAAAGCGAATCGTTTATCGTGCCACAAAGCAAAATTCCGCTAATCATAGGGCGCGGTGGCAAAAATATCAAGCAGATTATCGAGCGATTTGACATAAGCATTGACATTGCCAAAGAGGGCGGCAAAATCACGCTCTTTGGTGCGAGTAGCGAAAATCTTACAAACGCGAAAGAATACATTTTGGAGTTTATTGGCGGGGATATAAAATAAACAGAAAATCAAAGCAATCTAAAAAATTTTGCTTTGCAAATTCATAAAAATAGTTTCGCTCCACGAATCTTAAATCATTTTTAAGCTCAAATCCACCCATTGCGCCTTGTGGATTAGTGCGCCTATGCTTACTGCGTCAATGCCGAATCTTGCGTATTGCGCGATATTTTTTAGGCTTATGTTGCCACTTGCTTCTAGCAAAATGTGCGGAAATTTATCCGCGCGGATTTGCGCCACTTGCTGGATTGCCTCAAAATCCATATTATCGCACATTATTATGTCCGCTCCCGCGCTCATCGCATTTATCGCGCCCTCCACACTTTCGCATTCAACTTCTATTTTCGCGCTCCACGCAATTTGCGCCCTTGCGTTGCTGATAAACGCGCCCAAGTCCGTGATATGCGCAAGATTCGTATCTTTTAGCATTAGGCAATCATCAAGTCCAAATCGATGATTTATCCCACCGCCATTACGCACGGAATATTTTTCAAATTCACGCAAAAAAGGGCGCGTCTTGCGCGTGTCAAGCACTTTTAGATTAGCATTATTTTTGCGCACCACTTCCACGAATTGCCTCGTATTTGTGGCGATTCCACTACTATGGGCTAAAATATTTAGCCCCACGCGCTCACTTTGCAAAATATCAATATATTGTCCGCTTAAATTTACTAGCACTTCGCCGTTGTCAAACGCCTCGCTGTCGCGCTTTACGAACTCCGCATTTATGCCAAATCGCTCATACAATGCGCGTAAATAAATCTCTCCGCTAAAGATTCCGTCCTCTTTGGCGATGATTCGCGCCTTTACTTGCTTTTGCGCCAAGTGTTTATGCAATGGGTCGCGCGAAATACACCGCGCAAATAAATCGCCACGCCCCAAATCCTCATCTATCGCGCTTTTTACAAAATCGCTGACATTCATTTACGAAAGCTCCAGCATTTTATTTAGCGCACTTGCGGCATATTTGATTGTTTCGCTATTTTCCTCAATCTCATTATAAGGCATATCGTCCTTAAACGCGCTCATCACGGCGTGTAAGTCCTCCAACGCCGTCTCATTCATCGTGGGGCAAAGCGGTTTGGTGGAGGATAACACAAAAATATTGTCTTTATTGCCGTTTTGCTTGGTTAGGCGATTGACTAGGTTAAACTCCGTGCCTACGGCGACTTTGGCATTTTCGGGTAAATTAGCGACAAATTTTATAATTTGGCTTGTAGAGCCGACAAAGTCGCTTTTTGCTACCACTGCGGGGTCGCATTCGGGGTGCGTAGCAATGAGAATGTCGCTAAATTTTTGGCGATAAAAATCAATGTCTTCACTCGTAAAAAGCTGATGAACCGAGCAAAATCCATCATAGCAAATAATATCAGATTCAAGGATTTGTGAATCGGTGCATTGCCCTAGCACACAGGCTTTTTTGCCATTTTTTTGCGCTAGATTTAGCCCCAAGCACCTATCTGGCATAAAAAATATTTTTTTATTTAGTCCCAGCGCGTAGTCAAAGATTTTGGCAGCATTCGCGCTCGTGCAGACTACGCCACCCATTTTGCCGACTTTTGCCTTGACATCAGCGTTTGAGTTGATATAAGTCATAGGAAAAATGTCCGTAATGCCAAGCGATTGTAGCTTTGCAATGCTTTTATCAAAGTAGCTTGAATCAATCATTCGCGCCATAGAGCAACACGCAAGGCGAGGCATAATCACGCGCTTTTGCGGAGCTAAAACCTTCACGCTCTGCCCCATAAAGCTAACGCCACAAAATACGATTAGATTTTGCTTTGCGCTACTTGCCTTTTTTGCGAGCTCCAAGCTATCGCCACAAAAATCCGCGATTTCTACAATCTCATCGCGCTGATAAAAATGCGCCACAATTAGCGCGTCTAGCTCATCTTTAAGACGCAGGATTTTTTCTTGCAATGTTTTGATTTCCACGCGATTTCCACCTTTATTTTTTTTAAAATATCGCGCGGATTATAGTTTGATTTTGTTTAAAAAATGGCATTTGAATCTTAAAGGCATTGCAGATTCGCGCTTTTTGGATTCGCGCCAAAAATCTAGTGCCACAATTTCTTACTATCAAAGCTAAAAATTAGCATTTGTTGCGTGGCTAGGCGTTTGCCCATCACATAAAATACAAAATTTAGACTAATCTTTGCAAAGTCATTTTTGTAGGCGTAGTAGGCATTTATGCGATTAAAATTTGTTTGATAAAATGGTAGTCCATTATAAATATCCTCGCCAAACTCGCTAAAATAGCGCATTTGCGGCTTTCCAAAATAGTGGCTTTCTTCAATGCCAAAGCCTTTATATTGTAGATTCGCGCTTACTTCATAGCCCACAGCATTGCGAAATCCGCCATATCCGCTATGTGCCTTTTTGCGCTCCGCCTCGCCTAGCAACGCAAAGCCGACATTTGCCACTTCAAAGATTTGCTCCACATCTGCAAATCCGCGCAAATCCCACGCCACATTTGCGTCATAAAGGATTCGCTCAAAAAGAAAAATGTCGCTATTTTCCGCATTTTTCCGCAAAAGATTCGTATCTTGGATATGATATAGCATAGTGTCTGCGCCTAAAATGAGGCTATCAAAAAGCGTGATTTTCCCGCCAAGCGAGGCATAAAACATATCTGTGGCATTTGCTAAATTGCCACCAAAATGATTTAGCACGAGTTCGCCCTGCCCTTTTAGTGCGCGATTTTGCGTGGATTCATATTGAAAAACCACGCCATTTATGTTTGGATTCATAAACTCAAAGTCAGTGCGAAAAAATGTGCGCGGATAGCGCAATATGAGCTTTTTTCTAGGGGCTATTCCAAGCAACGCACCAAATCCGCTTTGTGAAAATGCGTAGTATGCGTAGATACCGCCCTTTGCGCCTTTTGCTATGGGCTTTGCGCCCATATTTTGAATCCCATAGCCACCCACCCAAAGCGCGTGAGATTCGCCAATGCCAAGCCCGACTTCAGGCTCTAGCAAAACCGCGCTTATCGTGCGTGGCGTCCAAACTTCATCGCAATCCTCTGTATTGTCAAGTAAAAAATCAAAGCGAATGCTGTGGAGAAATGACAGATTAGATTCGTCTTTGGATTTGTGTGGAATTTGGCTAGATTCGCCTATCTCGCTTGTTTCTGGGGGGGGGGAATCACATTAGATGAATCTATATGCGAATCCACACTAATAGTCGAATCTGCAACCGAATCTAGTGGCACATTCGCACTTAAAACGCCTATCACGCCGACAACTAACAATCCAAATTTTTTCATAAAACCCCTTTGTTTTAACATCTACGCACCCAGTCTAAATAATGCTTCGCCGAATTTTATTTTCTCGCCCTGCTTGAAAATCTCAATATTTTGCGCCGAATCTATACTCGAATCTGCGCCTGATTCCACAAATAGCACAATCGTAGAGCCCATCTTAAACATTCCTAATTCCTCGCCTTTGCGGATAAATTTTGGCTCTTTGTAGAAAAATTCCTGCTTTTTGCCACTAAAACTCTCCTGCAATTTTGGCTCAATGTAAAAAACGATATTGCCCACATTTAGCGCACCCACCGCGACAAAATACAATCTTGCGCCACTTTTTGTCCGCGCCCGTAGCACCACGCGCTCATTGCGGATAAAAAGATTTTGATTTTTATTTAGCGACTTTTGATGCACGGGCAACAGCGCACCTTTGAAATGCACCACTGAATCGACAAACATATCGGTAGGCGCGTGATAGCGGTGATAATCGCGAGGCGAAAGGTAGAGATTCGCATAGTAAAGATTTGGCGACAAATCCCTCGCATTTACGCCAAGCAGTGGCGCGACTTCATAGCTAAAGCCCTTAATCTGCAATGCTCTGCCCTTTTCAACCCTCCCGCTCTCTATCACAAGGCTGTCGCAGGGCGAAATGATGATATTTTTGCTTTTATCAAAGTCGCGCATTTTACGCAGTCCGCGCGTGAAAAGCTCATTTAGGCTTTTATAAGATTCTAGTGGCGGAAACTCGCTTAAATTGATATTGAAAAACGCCACATATTGCTTGTTTATGAAGTTTTGCACGATTTTTGGAAACCTAAAATCCGCGATTCCACCAAAGCAAACGGAGATAAATTTTGTCGAATGCAACGCGCCATAAATCGCAAGGCAAAACCCTAGAATTAAGATGATGATTTTTACTAAGATGATGATTTTTACCATTTTTTTTTGCTCCATTTATGTTGATTTTTTAGATTCTTCGCTACGCTCAGAATGACGATAGGTGTGGATTGTTTCGGCGAATCTATGATTCGCCTCGCAATGACGGAGTGCTAAAAATCCGCGCTTGATTCGTAGTTGATTCGCAAGGCGAATCACAATCGAAGTAATGGCGGTAGTGCTTTGCGTTATTTTGGCGTGAAATGAGCGAGATAGAACTTGGGGTTCATCGAGCGAAATTTTGTCGCCAAAATAACGTAAATGATTACCCCAAAACAAATTGCCTACCGAAAAATTATTCATACTCACTCCATATTGGATTTTCGTATAGATTCGGTCGATTCACCAAATACTCAAAAGGCTTAAACCGCTCCTTATACCCCAAAGAGTTATGATTCCTAATCCAATATCCCGGATAAAGATGCGCTATGCCAAGCTCACGCGCGATTTCAAATTGCTTTAAAATCGAAAAAGTGCCTAAGGACAGATTCGCATAATCGTGGTCGTAGAAAAAATAAATCGCGCTCATCGCCTTAAATGCGCTCAGAATATCTACGAGTGCCACGCCGATAAGCCTCTCATCTGCAAAAAAGCAAATCTCTTTGCCAAATCCGCCCCGCCCATCGACAAACATATAATTATATTTGTCTCTATCGATTTGGTTAAATTCCCAGCCTTTTTTGATATTCATTTGGCTGTGGTATTTATTGTAAAGAACTACCTTGTCAATGTGGTAGCTTGGGGCTTTAAATTCACAGCGAATATGGGCGTTATTACGCAAAACGCGCTTGTGATTTTGCGAGAGTTTGAATCGCTCCACATTGTAGCGAATCGAAACGCACTCTTTGCAAAAATCACAAAACGGCGCGAAAAACATTTCGCCAAATCGCCGCCACCCGCGCTCCAAAAGCGCGTGATAAAATTCCTCGCCACACGATTCGATAGCGGCATAATGAAACTTTGTCTCCAAGCCCTCAATATAGGCGCAATCGCTAAATGAGTAATAAAAAAATGCGTTTTTATAACTTCTATCCAAAGTAATCCTCTATCATCGCTAGGGCTTCAATCAAAATGCCTTTTGCGCCTTTGGATTCAAGCGATTTATAAAGATTTTGCGCTAATTTTTTTGCTGAATCTATTCCCGAATCGCTCGAATCCAAGCTACCGCGCATAGATTCGCGTAAAATTTTTGTCCCATTTGGCAATCCCAAAATCGCGCTAATTTGTAGCGAATCGCCCTGCAAACTCGCATTTACGCCGATAGGCACTTGACAGCCACCATCGCATAATCGCACAAATTCTCTCTCCGCCTCGCATTCAATCTGCGTGGTTTTGTCATTTAGCTTTGCTAAAATATGCGCGATTTCGGCATTTTCTTTGCACTCTAGCCCAAGCGCACCCTGCCCCATAGCGGGAATCATCGCATTTGTGCTTAGCGGAGTGATGAATCTAACCTCATCTTGCGTGATTTGTAGGCGATTCACACCAGCCTTTGCCAAAATGATTGCATCAAATTCGCCACTTTTTAGCTTTTTTAGGCGCGTTTGCACATTGCCCCTCAAACTTAGCGTCTCTAAATCACTGCGAATGGCTTTTAGCTGCATTGCACGGCGGAGCGAAGTCGTGCCGACTTTTGCATTTTGTGGTAGTGATTCAAGACTGCCAAAATTATGGCTTAAAAAGCAATCGCGGACATCTTCGCGCTTTGTGATTGCCACAAGATTCAAGCCACTAGGCAAAATGATAGGCACATCTTTTAGCGAATGCACCGCCAAATCAATCTCACCGCTAAGCAATTTATCCTCTAACTCTTTGGTAAAAAGTCCCTTGCCACCGATTTTTGCAAGTGGCGCGTCCAAAATCTTATCGCCTGTGGTTTTGATGATTTTTAGCTCCGATTCAACGCCCAGATTCTCTAACTCATTTTTGATAAAATTCGCCTGCCACAGCGCAAGAACGCTACCACGAGTGCCGATAATGATTTTTTTCATTTACGCCCTTTTTGCCAAATCCGTCATAAACGCCACGCCTACGCCCTTAAAAGCTCGATTGCTTTTAGCAAGGAAATGCCCTTCATTTGCATTCCGCTTGTCATATTTTTTAGCGTAATGCCATTGCTTTTAATCTCATCATCGCCGATGACTGCGACAAATTCGTGTCCTTTGGAGTTCGCGTAAGAAAAGGGCTTTTTGATTTTGGCAATGTCAGGATAGACTTCGCTAGGAATGCGACTTCGCCTAAAAGATTCGGCAATTTTATAAGCGTAGGGGAAATTCTTTGAATCAAGGCAGATGATAAGCACACGCGCGGAGGGCTGTTTTTTAGTCTCGCCCATTGCTACCAAAAGCCTATCTATGCCGATACTTGCACCCACACCGCTTACTTTTTCGCGCGAAAAAGTCGCTGTGAGATTATCATATCGCCCACCGCTACACACGCTTCCTAAGTCCTTGTGGCGATTTAGCGTAGTCTCATAAACCACGCCCGTGTAATATCCAAGCCCACGCGCTATGGCAAAATTCACGCGATACGAATCCCTATCCATATTTAGTTCGCTCAAAATCTCATACACGCGCTCGATTTCCTCAATGCCCATTTTTAGCTCATCATTCCACGCCTTTAAATGCGCAATTTCGCTGAAAAAATCCTCCGCATTGCCTATTTGCTTAATGCTTGTGGCTTCGATTAAATCCTTTGCTTTTTGCGCGGGAATAATCTTTGATAGCTCATCGCGCACCGCGTCCTGCCCGATTTTGTCAAGTTTGTCAATCACGCGCAAAATGGCATTGATTTCGCCCTCCACGCCAAAATGCTTACAGATTCCATTTAGAATCTTGCGATTATTTAGCCAAATGGTAAATTCATCGATTCCTAACGCCACAAGCGAGGCATAAATCACTTGCACGATTTCCGCATCACAGGCTAACGATGAGCTACCGATAAAATCAAAATCACATTGCGTAAATTCTCTATATCGCCCTTTTTGCGCCCTCTCACCGCGAAAAACATTGCCGATTGCATATCGCTTGAAAGGCAAATCCAATTCATTTCTATGCTGTGAGATAAACCGCGCTAGTGGCACAGTCTGGTCGAATCGCAACGCCACATCGCGCCCTCCGTGGTCTTTGAATCGATAAAGTTCTTTTTGAATCTCTTCGCTTCCTTGCTTTACCAAAATGTCCGCATATTCCAAATGTGGCGTCTCTATGGGCATAAAGCCGAAATTTTCAAATGTCGCGCTTAAAAGGCGCAAAAGTTTATATTTTGCCATCGCTTCATCGGGCAATCTATCTTTGAATCCGCTTAAGATTCGTGGGGTGATGAGATTTTCACTAGCCATAAAAAATCCTTAAACTTAAAAAATGCAGATTCTAGCTAAAATATCTTAAAAAATTTTTGTGGAGCATAGAATGACAAAAAATACGGAATCGCTAAGGATTTTACTAAGGTTGCCAAATTGGCTGGGGGACGCCGTTATGATAAGTCCGTCTTTTGAGCTGCTAAAGGCGCATTTTGAAAATGCAAAGTTTGTGCTTGTCGGCACGGAGGCAAGTTGCGGGATTTATGCAAGAGATTTGCGTGTGGAAAAAATCTTTGTGGATTCGACTAAAAAGCGCGTGGATAATTTAAGCAGATTCGCGTGGCTAAATAAAGTGCCTTTTGTGAAAAAAATTGCCAATCGATTCGTTGCCACAAAGGACTTTGCGCGTGAGATTGTAACGGAGGTGGGCGAAATAGACATTGCGGTGGATTTCACAAATCACTTTTTTTCTGCGTTGCTATTGTATTTCACACGCGCTAAGATTCGCGTAGGTTATGCAAAAAATGGACGCGGAATCTTACTAAATAAAAAAGTGCGATTCGTCCGCAAACTGCACCAAGTGGCGTTATATCTAAATCTAATAAATGAAATTTGCGACAAAAAACTAATAAAAAATATGGATTGCATTTCGTGCGAATCTGCACCCTTAAAATTGCAAAATCGCGCAATAAAGGGTTTTAAAAGCGATGATAAGCTATGTATCGGCATAAATCCGGGCGCAGCGTATGGAAGCGCGAAGCGGTGGGAAGAGCAGTATTTTGTGGAAGTCATCGCGCATTTTTTGAAAAATGACTGCGCGGTGTTTATCTTTGGCAACGATAGCTTAAATCTGCCCCAAAATATCGCGCAAAATCCGCATTTACATAATCTAATAGGCAAAACCACGATTAGCGAATTGCTCGATTATATCGCGCTAATGGATATTTTCATCAGCAACGATAGCGGTCCTATGCACATCGCAGCGGCGTTTAGAGTGCCACTGATTGCGATTTTTGGCGCGACAGATTCGCGCGAAACTTCTCCGTGGGTGGATAATGCTGTGATTTTGGATAAGCATTTGCCCTGTGCGCCGTGCAAAAAGAGGGAATGCCCTTTGGCTCATCATAATTGTATGAAGCTAATCACGCCTGATGAAGTCATCGAGCGCGTGAATAAGATATTAGAGACTTAAATGTGCGATTGTCTTTTTGATGATTTCACAAAATTACTCACACAAGGATTTGAAAAAATGAGACGCGCTGAATTTGAATGCAATGATTTTGACTTGATAAAAAGCCACCTAGATGAAATCGCCTTTGGCACTATGACTATCGCGGATTCGCCCCTGCCTTATGCGATTCCGCTTAGCTTTTGCTTTTTGCCAAATTTTTCGCAAAATGGCGCGATAGGCATTCACGGCGCAAAGGCTGGGCGCAAATTTGCCTTATTATCGCAAAATCCGCAAGTGAGTTTTAGCGCGGTAAAGCCTTATGCTTATATCGGCTCGGAGTTTTTGGGCGGGGCAATGATTCCCACGCAGTTTTTCTTCTCCGTAATGATTACAGGGCGATTTTGCGTGGTAAATGATAGCGCAGAAAAACGCGCGATTTTAAGTGCACTTGTGGCTAAATATGAGCCAAAAAGTCAAAATTTTAGCTTTGACAAAAAGGCATTTGCAGGGCGTGAAAAGGGCGTATTTGTGGGCATTATAGAGATTGAATCTATTAGCGTCAAAGCAAAATTTGGGCAAAATCTAAAGCAAAGCGAGTTTGAATCCATAATGAGCGATTTGGCGATTCGCGCCACAGAGATTGATAAGCAAACTTTGGCAATGATGAAATATTTTTGCAAAAAGGCGTAAATTTTTTATATTTTTTACTTGATTTAAGAATCTTTTGGTTATATTTTCAAAGATATTTCGCATTAGGTGCAAATATCGAAAAATATTGACTTAAAGGAGAAAATAAATGAAAAAGCTAATTTTAGCTCTATGCTTGGTATTTGCAAGTGTGAATGCTGAGGAAATCACGGTTTTGGCGGCGGCAAGTTTGAAATTCGTGCTAGAAGACATAAAAGCGGAATTTTTAAAAGATAGAAAAGGCGATAAGATTGAGGTAAGCTACATTGCCTCAGGCAAGGCTTATAATCAAATCATCAACGGCTCTCCAGCGCAGTTTTTCATCGCGGCAGACACAGGCTATACGCAAAAACTTTATGATGAGAAAAAGACAAGCGATAAGCCCGTGAATTATGTCAAAGGAAAGCTCGTGCTTGTGAGCTATGATAAAAGTCTAAAAATTACTTCGCTTGAAATTTTAAAAGATAGCAAAATCACAAAAATTGCATTTCCAAATCCTAAATTAGCCCCTTATGGCGTGGCTGCTGAGCAAGCCTTGCAAAAATCTAAACTCTATGACGCGGTAAAAAGCAAACTCGTGCTAGGCGAATCTATCGGGCAAGCAATGCAATACATTAAAACAGGTGCGAGTGAAATCGGCTTTAACGCGCTATCTACGGTTATCAAAGATAAAGATGCGAATTATATTGAAGTAGATTCGAGTTTGTATGAGCCTATCACTCAAGCTATGGTTATCACTGAGGCGGGGAAAGATTCTAAGTTAGCAAAGGATTTTAAAGCGTATATTTTGGGTAAAAAAGCGCAAGAAATTTTTGCGACTTATGGTTATGATAAGCCATAGATTTTGGCGCGGTTATGAATAAGATTCGAGTAAAAATCGCAAACATAATAAAAAGCGGTAGCATTGCGCTAGTGAAGTTAGATTCGCTTGAATCTAACGCGCAATTAACCGCGCTAGTGCTTGATTTTCAAAGCGATAATGTCGCCTCGAATCTAAAGCTAGGCGCGGAATGCAACGCCATTTTTAAGGAAAGCGAAGTGATGATTGCGCTTTTGGATTCGCGCGTTAGTGCGCGAAACTGCTTTAAGGCGCGAATCACACAGATTGAATGCGATGAAATTTTTGCGCGAATCTTTGTGGATTTTGAGTCTATCACTTCGCTAATCACTAAAGAGGCGTGTGATTCGCTAAATCTTAAAATTGGCGATGAAATTTTGTGGTTTGTAAAATCTAATGAAGTCGCGCTAGAATTTAAATAGGCAATTATGTCGAATCTAGCGCGTGTGGCTTAAAAAAGGACGAAAAAGTGGAAAGTGAATTTTTAGAAACGATGGCATTAACCTTTAAAATCGCCACCATTACGACTTTGATTTTACTGCCTATCGGCGTGTTTATGGGCTATTTTTTGGCATTTTGCAAACGCGCCTATATGCTTGTGGTGGAGGTTTTGGTGTGGATGCCACTTGTTTTGCCCCCATCTGTGCTTGGATTTTACCTACTAATCACATTTTCGCCACAAAATTTCATCGGCAAATGGCTACTAGAAAATTTCAACATAAAGCTTGTTTTTAGCTTTGAGGGGCTTGTTTTGGCAAGTGTAATTTTCTCTATTCCTTTTATGGTGAATCCTATCAAAGATGGCTTTGCGAATCTGCCTAAATCGCTAAGTGAGGCGAGTTACACGCTTGGGGCTGGGAAACTAAAAACGCTTTTTATGATTTTATTGCCAAATATCAAGTCCAATCTTTTGCTTGGCGCGATTACGAGTTTCGTGCATACCATAGGCGAATTTGGCGTGGTGATGATGATTGGCGGAAATATCAGGGGCGAGACAAAAGTGGCTAGTATCGCCATTTATGAGGAAGTCGATACGATAAATATGGGCTTGGCGCATAAATATTCTTTTAGCCTATTTTTGGTTACTTTTATTTTGCTGTTAGTGATATTTTTTATAAATAAACGATATTTTAAGAGTTAGAAAATGATTGAGATAGATATTACAAAGTCCCTAAATGGCGCAAATGGCAAGATTTTGCTACACATTTCTACACAGCTAAAAACTAATGATTTTATTAGCATTTTTGGCAAAAGTGGCGCGGGAAAAACTACGCTTTTGCGCATCATCGCTGGGCTTGAAGTGGCAGATTCAGGGCGAATCATCGTGGATAATGAAGTGTGGTTTGATAGCACCAAAAAAATCAATCTCCCGCCACAAAAGCGCAAAATCGGATTCGTATTCCAAGACTACGCGCTTTTTCCGCATTTTAGCGTGTGGAAAAATTTAGCCTTTGGATTAAAAGATTCGCGCGACAAAGGCAAAATCGATGAACTTTTAAAGCTAATGGAGCTAGAAAATCTGCGCGATAAATTGCCAAAAGAGCTTAGCGGTGGGCAAAAACAGCGCGTGGCACTCGCTCGTGCGCTAATCTCAAATGCAAATATTTTGTTGCTTGATGAGCCACTAAGTGCGCTTGATAACGAAATGCGCGGGATTTTGCAAGATGAGATTATCAAGCTACACAGGCACTTTGGGCTGACTACGATTTTGGTTAGCCACGATATTAGCGAGATTTTTAAGCTATCAAATCGAATCATTCACATTAAAGAGGGCAAAATCATCAGCGATGGCGACATAAATGGTATTTTTGGCGAGAGTAAATTAAGCGCGAAGTTCAACTTTTCCGCCAAAATCATCGACATTACGCAAGAGGGCATAATCTTTGTGGTGCATATTTTGGTAAATAATCAAATCTCCACCATTACAATGGGGCGCGAGGCAGAGGAATACAAAATCGGCGATGAGATTTTGGTTGCCAGTAAGGCATTTAACCCGCTTGTGTTTAAAGCATAAATTTTGTGCTAAAATTCCGCTTTTGATTTTTGTATATTTTAAGGAGAAAAAAATGGCAAATTTAGCCCAAAGGATTAAAGATATTTTGCGTCCATTTAAGCGGATTCGCAAGGAAATAAATGCAATGCAAAGCGAAATAGCAAAAACTATTCAATTTGACAATATTGCTATCGCATTTGAGCAATTCTGCCACAATCAAACCACGCATTATATTGGCAATTCAAGCGATTCGATAGATTTTAGCAACAATCACTTTGTGCTATTTGATTATCCTTATCATCATATTTGCAATACTAGTAATTTAGGCGACCATATTCAAACCATCGCCACCAAAAACGCTCTTGATTCGATATACAAGAGCGCAAATTACGAATATTTTGGTAGGGATTATTTAGCTTACTATAATAGCACACTCTCGCAAAATAGGGGGGGGACGCCCATAGCGAATCACAAGGCGTAAATACTCACGGCAAAATCGCCATTATGCAAGGCTGGTTCGCCCATAGCTATCATTTCTTACCACCAAGAAATATCTTACCCATTTTTGTCGGCACACATTTCACTGAACATATTCAAAAATATTTGCTTTATCTTTTGGCGTGTTATCCGCGCTATTTTGATAATAAAACGATAGGTTGTAGGGATTTATACACGCTTGAATTTTGCCAAAAATTAGGGCTAAAATCCTATTTTTCGCGCTGTCTCACGCTGACTTTGCCAAAGCGAACGCCAAACCCAAGCCAAAATAAAGTCTTTTTCGTGGGCTTAGATGATAAATTTTTACCATTTATTCCGCGCGACATTAAAGCCAAAGCCGAGCATATCAATCAGCAAGGTTATATGCCAGATACACTTATTTCCGCGCATTTTTTTGATACTGCTAAAACTTTGCTTATGCGCTATAAAAATGAGGCGAGGCTTATTATAACTTCGGCTTTGCATTGTGCTTCGCCTTGCGTGGCTATGGGGATTCCTGTGATTTTTTGTAGGCAAAATGACGAGCAATTAACGCGATTTTCCACACTGAGTGGAATTTTGCCACTTTATACGATAGATGATTTTAAAAATAATCGCGTTAATTTTGCCCCAAATGCACCAAATATCGAGCCATTAAAAAGTGCGATGATTGAAAATTTACGCTTAAGTATATGCGAATCGCGTGGCGAAAGCGTGGATTTAGCAAAATTAAATGAGTTTAGAGAATTTATCGCAAATTTTAGTGCGTAAAGCGCGACATTTGCACACTTTTTTGCCAATTAACGCTAAATATCAAATTTTTGCGCAAAAAAAGCGCAAAATCACTAAATTTTATCTTTTAATTTCAGCTCTTTGATGATTTTCGTGTAGCTTTCAAAGTTTGTGTTTTTGAGATATTTTAGCAAACTGCGTCTTTGCCCGACTAATTTTAGCATTCCTAGTCTGCTCGAGTGGTCTTTTTTGTTCGCTCGTAAATGCTCTGTGAGGCTCACTATGCGCTCTGTCAAAAGCGCGATTTGCACTTCGCTTGAGCCTGTGTCCTTGCCATTTCGTCCAAATTTTGAGATAATCTCTGCCTTTTTCGCCGAATCTAAAGCCATTTCTAACTCCTTATGATTGGTATAAATTTAAAAGCGCGAATCTTACTAAAAAATTCTTTAATTTTGCTTAGAATACTTAAAAATAGCACAAATCACGCAAATTTTAAACTTTAAAGCTATTTTTTATAAAATTCCGCATTTTTTTGCCTTAAAAAAGCGCGAAATTAAATCAAATTGAGGATAAAATGAAGCAAGTTCTAGTCATTGCAGAGGGCAAAGTTGCAAAAATATTTTTGGATTTTTTATTTGAAAAATATCGCAACGATAATAATTATACTATTATATCAAACGATACCGAGATTTTAACATTTGCAAAATCATTTGAAATCAAAGGGCAGTTACATACCCTAAATGCCGAGCCAACTTCGGCGTTTTTCCTATCCCCTCTAATATCGCAAAATCCGCATAGCATTTTTGTAATATTGCCAAACTCTGCTAAAATAAATGAAATTTGTCGCCTTATCCGCCAAAATTCCGCTGAAGTTCCTATCATTGTGCTACTTAAACAACGCGCATTTTTGGAAGAGCGTTTCCAAGATGATGCAAATATTAGCGTGGTTTCAAGTGATTTCTTAGGCGCGAAAGCCTTAATCGAAAAAGTGCCAAATATTCCCATAATCGCGCGAGGATTCGGGCTAAATAAGGGCGAGATTATGCAAATCAATGTCCCTTTTGGTAGCGCATACACTTACATTAGCGTGGGTTCGATTTTGCAAAAGGGGTGGAGTATCGCTGGAATCTACCGCAAAAATAGCTTTTTGCAGGTGAAGCCCACGACTATTATTTTGCCCAATGACAGCATTTTGGCGGTGGGTGAGCCAAAGGTGCTAGTAAAGATTCTCAAACGCATTAGTAGCAACAAAAATAGCTTTCCTGCGCCCTTTGGCAGAGATATTTTCGCGTATATTGATTTTCGCGTGTGCGACAAAGCTGAAGTGGCAAATATCATCACAGATTCGCTGTGGCTACACAAAAAAATCAAAAATGACAATTTAGTCATAAATATTTTAAATCCCAGCGACATAGAGACGCTCCAAGCGATAAAAAGCCTAGCGCGAAGCGATATTAGCGTGAGCGTGGATTACAGCCAAAAAAGCGTAGTTGAAAAAATCGCTGAAGATTCGGCTAAAAAAATGGGCTTAATCATCGCGCCACGCGGAATCTTTAGCGATTCAAAAAATCGCAAGATTTTATACAAAGCAAATCGCCCCATTTTAAAAGTCGGCAAAACCACGCGCCTAAGCGAAATAGGCGATTCGCTAGTGATTGCAAATGCTTTGGCAAACGCGCCACACACGCAAAATATCGCCTATACGATTGTGGATATTAGCTCACAGCTGAATCTAAAAATCAATCTATACGAGTTTGATTTGGACGGCGAATATGATGAGATGTTAGGCACTTATTATCGCAATTTAGGGCGAATCTTTAATAAAAAAGTCGATATTACCCGCACTCACGCCAAAAATCCGCTTTTTTGGCTACACAATAAAAGCGTTTTGCAATTTATTCCGCTAGAGATTTCGTTGATAAAAGGCGCGATTCGGTGGCTTTTGGATAAAAATTCAAATTATTTATCGCTTTTCATTCATAAAAATCCACAAATTTTGCTACCGATATAATTTTTATGAAAAAAACTATAAAATACGAGCCAAATTTTTTAGCAAAGAAGCATTTATGAAAGACTTACACATTGACTTAAAAGAGCGCAGTTACGCGGTGCATTTTGGCGATGACTTTGAAATTAGCGGATATAAAAAAGTGCTAGTTGTGTCAAACCCCAAAGTTGTCGCACTGCACGGCGCGAATCTATTATCTAAAATCAAAGCCGAGTGCGCATTTGTGGCGACTATCAAGGACGGCGAAAAATATAAAAATATCCAAAGCGTAAATGAGATTTTAGAAAACGGCTTTATCCACAAGTTAGATAGAAAATCGCTTATTATTGGCTTTGGCGGGGGCGTGATTACGGATATGGCTGGATTCGCGGCGGGAATTTTTGAGCGAGGGATTGATTTTATAAATATTCCTACCACGCTTTTGGCGCAAGTCGATGCGAGTGTGGGCGGGAAAACAGGCGTAAATAACGCCTTTGGCAAAAATCTAATCGGGCTTTTTCACCAGCCCAAAGCCGTTTTTATAAATAGCGCGTATTTGGATTCGCTGCCTTTGCGTGAGCTAAAGGCTGGAATCGCAGAAATCATAAAAATCGCTGTGTGTTTTGATAGCGAATTTTTTGCGTGGTTAGAGAGTGCGAATCTGCTTCAATCACGCGCGGATTTAGAAAATGCGATTTATAAAGCTGTGGCGATAAAAGCAAAAGTAGTGGCACAAGATGAGAGAGAGGGCGGGATTCGCGCTGGGCTAAATTATGGGCATACTTTTGGGCATATTATCGAGCTTTTGGGGAATTACACGGAGTTTTTGCACGGCGAGGCGGTAAGTTTAGGCATAATAAAGGCGAATCATTTGGCACTTAAACTTGACGCGATTTCGCAAGATGAGGCGAATCGCATTCAAAATTTGTTGCTAAAAAATGACTTGCCTACTCATTACAAAGTGCAAAATAAAGAGGATTTTTACGCAAAATTTTATTTGGATAAAAAAAGCCAAAATGACAATATTCGCTTTGTGATTCCAAATGGCATTGGCGCGATGAAAATTGTAGAAAATATCGATAAAAACTTAATCTTAGAGATTTTATAAGGGGCGAATGTTGCGCAAAATTTTATGGCTTTTAGTTTTTGTAAATGCGCTTTTTGGCGCGGATTTGGCGAGTTTAGATGCGCAAATTAAGGCAAATGCGTGGATTGTAAAATATAAAAATTACAACGAATACAACCAAGTCGTGCGCGAGACATTGCGATTACAAAGCAAACTTGACGCCCTAAAGCAAAGCGATTCAAAGGATTTGGCGCAAATTGATTCGCTAGAGCAGCGAATCCATACGCTTCAAATGCAAGAGGAATTACTCCGCAACTACAAAAACGAGCCTTACAAAGAGCTTATGCAAGATATTAGCGAGACGCCAAAAATTACAAATCCATTTTTGATTCAAAGCGGGTATTCCTACATTAAAAATCTAAACGCGCAATTAGCCACGATTCAGTCAAATTATAACGATTTGCAAAATCTCTTAGCGATTTTGGACGAAAAAATCGCACTTTTAAAAGATTCGCCTAAATCACAAAATGAGCTAAAAGAGACGCAAAATATGGTCGCAGAGCTAGATTCGGCGAAAAAAATCTTAGAGCTTTATATGGATATTTTTAAGAAAAACGCAAATGACAATATCGCTAAAGTAAATGCCGCCATAAAGGCTGAGGCATTGAAATTGCTCTATATCATCGGCGCGATTGCTATAATTTCTGCGCTATCTTTTATCATAAAATTTATTTTGAAAATATACGCACAGCACGAGGAATCAAGCGGTTCATACACGATAAACAAAGTCATAAATGTCTTTAATATCTCCGTGATTGTGCTGATTTTGCTATTTGCCTATATCGAAAATGTCGCCTATATCATCGCAATCATCGGTTTTGTTTCAGCAGGATTTGCCATTGCGATGAAGGATTGGTTTATGAGCTTTTTTGGCTATATGGTGATTATGGGCGGTGGAATGGTAAAATCTGGCGATAGGATTCGCGTAGTCAAGGACGGCACGACTTATGTGGGCGATGTGATTGATATATCAATGCTACGAATCACGCTTTATGAAGATGTAACCTACACCACTTACAGCGAAAATCGCCGTGCTGGGCGAATCATCTTTATTCCAAATAATCTCATTTTTACCACAATGTTTGCAAACTACTCGCACGAAAATATGAAAACCGCGTGGGACGGCGTGGATATAACAATCACCTTTAAATCAAACTACAAAAAAGCCCTATTTTTAGCCTCTCAAATCGCCAAAAAATACTCCAGTGGCTACACCGAATCCACGCGCCGAAATTTAAATCTACTAAAAGTCAAATATTCCATTAGAGATATGAATGTCGAGCCACGCGTATTTAGCTTTATCGTGCCAAATGGTATAAAGATTTCTGTGTGGTTTCAGACGAATGCTTATGCGACTTTGATGCTAAATTCGCTCATTTCTGGCGAGATTATCGAGGCATTCACAAGCGAAAAAGATATTGAGATTTCTTATCCTACCACGACTATTGTGCCAAAGGAAAGCGATTTGGGGGCGAATCTAAGTGGCGATTCGAGCGCGAATCGCGTGGCGAATCTAAGCAAAAATATGCTCTCAAACGGCGCGATTCCGCCTACAAATCCACAAGATTCGCACGATTCGCCAAATTCATAGGGCGCGAAAAATGTCTAAAATTTTCTTTAAAACCTTTGGTTGCAGGACAAATATTTATGACACGCAAGTAATGATTTCACAACTCTTAGGCGCGAAAAATGCCCAAAGCGCGGACTTTGAGATTAGCGAGAGTGAAAGCGAGGCGGATATAATTGTAATCAATTCCTGCACCGTTACAAATAACGCCGATAAAACCCTGCGTGAGTATATTTCGCGCCTTAATCGGCTAAATAAAAAGATTTTTTTTACAGGCTGTGCGCTTGAAAATGTCGGCAAAAATGCCTACCAAAAAGGCAATATTTTTGGGGCTTTTGGGCATAGTAAAAAGGCAGAAGTGGCACATTTGCTAAACGCCCAAAGCCCATTTTTTATGCCAAATGATTTAAGCGCGGTGGATAATGTCGCGCTCACAACACTCACAGGCAGGACTCGCGCCTTTATCAAGGTGCAAGAGGGTTGCGATTTTAAATGCTCATATTGCATTATTCCGCAAGTGCGTGGCAAGGCGCGGAGTTTGAATCGTGAGTTAATTTTATCGCAGATTCGCACTCTTTCCGTGCAAGGCATTAGCGAATTTGTGCTAAGCGGGACAAATTTGGGTAGCTATGGCAAAGATTCGCGTGATTCCTTGCCAAATCTTATTAGCGATATTGCTAGGATTAAGGGTGTTAGGCGCATTCGGCTTGGCAGTTTAGAGCCATCACAAATCAAAAGCGATTTTTTGGCAATGCTAGATTCGCCACTTACCGCAAATGTGCTAGAAAAGCACTTGCATATCGCAATCCAGCACACTGATGATTCAATGCTAAAGCTAATGAATCGCGCAAATCGCTTTGAAAAAGATTTGGCACTCTTTGAATCACTCGCAAATAAGGGCTTTGCAATCGGCACGGATTTTATTGTCGCCCACCCAAATGAGAGTGATAAAATCTTTGAATCCGCGCTTGAAAAACTAAAATCTATGCCACTCACGCACATTCATTGCTTTATTTTTTCTCCGCGCAAAAATACAAAATCCGCCACAATGCCAAACACCACGCCAAAAATTGTGGCAAAAGAGCGATTAGCGCGAGTGAAAAAACTCATTGATTTCAAAAATTTCACATTTCGGCAGCAAATCGCTAACCAAAAAACGCCATTAAATATTTTAGTGGAATCTAAAAAAGGCGCGTTTTGTTATGGATTCGACCAATATTTCAACAAAATGGCGATTAAAACCGATAAGAATCTATCCAAATCGTGGGTGAAAATCGATGATTTTATCGCCAAAAAGGACATAAATTATGCAGAAATCTAAAAGTCTTATTATTATCGTAAGTGGCGTTATTTTGGTGGCTATTTTGAGCGCGATTTTGATTTTGCGTGATAATACGCGCATTATTGACATAGAGGAATTTTCGCGCATAGCAGGGCAAAGTGGCGATTTATCCGTGAGTATTGATGAAAATTACATTTATTTAAATGAAGGCAACGCAAGGCGCAAAATCGCCCGTGCGCTCGTGGATTTGGGCGCGTATCCAAATCTCATCGTAAGCGTCAAAGAAAATAATTCTTTTAATAATATTTTAAGCGACATAGGGCTTTTGGTGGTGCTATTGCTTGGAATTGCTGTGCTATTAAATGCGTTTTCGCGCTTTTTTCGGCGCAGTGAGTTTAAGCAAAAAACTAACGCGCAAGGTTCGCAAAATCCGCGATTTGATGAAACTCAGATTCGCCGTGAATTTAGCCGTGATATAGTGCAAAATCCATTTAGTGAGAGCCAATTTATCCAGCAAGAGGGCGTCCAAATCACATTTGATGACATTGCGGGGATTAAGGAAGTCAAAGATGATTTGCTAGAAATCATTGATTATTTGAAATTTCCTAAAAAATATAAAGACAAAGGAATCGCCCTGCCAAAAGGAATTTTGCTCGTAGGACCGCCCGGCGTAGGCAAAACGATGATAGCAAAAGCTATCGCCACTGAGGCAAAAGTGCCGTTTTTCTATCAAAGTGGAAGCTCGTTTGCGCAAATCTATGTCGGCGTGGGCGCAAAGCGCGTGAGAGAGCTTTTTTATCAGGCAAAAAAGCAAAGCCCTAGTATTGTTTTCATCGATGAGATTGACGCGGTAGGCAAGGCGCGTGGGGAGCATAGAAACGATGAGCGCGAAACCACGCTAAATCAGCTACTAACCGAAATGGACGGATTCGTGGATAGCAGTGGCGTGATTGTGGTGGGAGCTACGAATCGCGTGGAGATTTTGGATAGTGCGTTGCTTCGCTCGGGGCGATTTGACAGGCGAATCTATATCGATTTGCCAGACTTTGAGGAGCGCAAAAAAATCATCGAGCTATATTTGCGCGGGAAAAATCATAGCGTGGATATTGCTGAGGTGGCAAAGCAGAGCGTGGGCTTTAGTGGCGCGGCGTTATCATCGCTAGTAAATGAGGCGAGTTTGAATGCACTAAGGCGCGATTCGTATATTATCACAAATGAGGATTTTTTCGCATCGCAAAGCAAAATCGAAGGCGGAATCAAAAAGCAACTCACGCTAAGCGCGGAGGAAAAAAATATCCTCTCGCTCTATCAGGCGGCAAAGGCGTTGTGCGCGTATTGGTGTGAGATTGAGTTTGATAAAGTCTCGCTCTTAGGGGACGGAATCAAAAATACCGATAAAAATCTACTATCCAAAACAGACTTGCTAAATCGCATAAAAATCGCGCTCAGTGGCAATGTAGTGCTTGAAATGAATGTCGGCGAGGTTTTTACAAACTGCAAGGACGACATTCAAATCGCCAAAGAAATCGCGCGTGAAATGTGCGAATCTTACGCAATGGGCGAGAAAATCATAGTTAGCATAGAGGATATTTTAGAGATTTTAGATTCGGTGCAAGATGAGCTAAAAATCTTTTTCACGAGCTCCAAAGGCGCACTTTTGGAGGCGCAAAAATATTTGCTAGAAAATGAGAAAATCACCAAAGATGAGCTAAGCGCGATTTTTAAGAAATCGCTTGAATCGCTAGAGTAGGCGAATCGGTGGCGTTTCGCGGGGCTTTTGGATTGCGATGAAATTTTTTGGCGGATTTGGGTTTAAAGATGATGCGCGAATCTTTGAGTTAATCTTGCGCGATTTGGGCTATTTAGAGGGCAATCCTTACAATGTTTGCGGTTTCAGCTATGGGGCGCAAAAAGCGGTGCGCTATGCGGTGGATTCGCTTGAAAATGGCAGTCGAATCAATCGTGTGCTGTTGCTATCTCCAGCGTTTTTCAACGATAAAAGCGAGGATTTTGTGGCGCAACAGCTAAAAATGTTTGCCAAAAATCGCGCCATTTATATGAAAGCCTTTTATAAAAATGTCGGCGTAAGTGCGGACGATGAGGCATATTTGCGCGAAGTGGAATCGCTTGATTTATGCACTTTGGAAAAATGTCTGCGCTATAAATTTGTAGATTCGGATTTAGAGGCGTTAAAAGCGCGTGGCGTGGAAATAATCGTCATTTTAGGCGGAGCGGATAAGATTATAAATACAAACAACGCAAATGATTTTTTTAGCAAATTTGGAATTGTGTATTTTATCAAAAACGCGAATCATTTGCTAAGATAGTGCAAAATAAATATATTAAGTTTTACAAAAATCAAACAAAGGACATACAAAGAATGATAAATTTTATGCTACAATGCCAAAATTTCACACACAAAAACATATCATTATAACCACAAAAGGCGAGATTTTGGCACTTAGAGACATTAGCGTAGATTCCAAGCATTTTAGTATAAGCTACAAGATTATTGATAATAAGCGCGATTCGTGGGTGCTGTTTTTGCACGGCTGGGGCGCAAATAAAGAGCTTATGGAGAGCGCGTTTGGAGCGCGATTTAGTGGGCTAAATCATCTTTATGTGGATTTGCCCGGTTTTGGTGGTAGTAGCAATGACTTTGTGCTAGATTCCGCGCTTTACGCGCAAATTATGCAAAAATTTATCGATTCGCTAGAAATCGCGCCCAAAATCATCATCGCCCATAGTTTTGGCGGTAAAATCGCAACGCTACTTGCTTTAAACGCGCAAGATTCGCTAGATTCGCCCAAAGATTCGATAGATTCACCCAAAAATCCACAAGATTCGGGCAAGATTTCACAAGATTCAAATACAGATTCGCACAAAGATTCGACCAATCTCCCCCATTTAGTGCTTTTATCCTCCGCTGGTTTGCAAAAAAAGCAAAGCACTAAAGTAAGATTAAAAATAAAATTCGCTAAAATTGCAAGGATTTTTCACATAAAGGCAAAATTTTTGATTAGCGATGACGCAAAGGGTTTAAGCCAAAATATGTATGACACATTTAAGCTCGTGGTGCGCGAGGATTTCACGCATAAGTTTGAGATTTTAGGCGCGAAAACGCTCATTTTTTGGGGAAAAGATGATGAGGCAGTTCCGCTATATTTGGGAGAAAAAATGCGAGATTTAATAAAAGATTCGAGCTTTTTTGCGCTAGAAGGGAATCACTTTTTCTTTTTGGATAGCGCAAATGCTAAGCAAATCGAGCGAATCACAACTCAAGGATTTTAAATGGATTTTTTGACTTTGCCTATTCAATCGCCTGAAATTTCAAGGGTCATTACGATTGCAACGCATTTCTTTTTTATGTTTTCTGTGGGCTTTTACTTGCTACAAAATCTGCAATGGTATAATTACAGCGTGTGGCGCACTTTTACCAAGCATACGAAATATCATTGGCATTTTATTTATTTGGTAGTGCCGTTTGCGCTGTATTTTGTGCTGGAATATTACGGCTTTGGGCAGTATTTTTGCTTTTATCTTGTGATTCATATCATTTTGCTTGGCGTGTGGTATTATCGCCTTGATAAAAAGCTAGTTTTTACCAATCGCGTGAAGCGATTTTTTATCACGCTAACGATTTTTTTAACCATTGATTTCGTGCTTGAATCGCTCTTTGATTTACCTAAATATTCATCGTTCATCGCCCTTGTAGTCGCGCTTTTGGAGTCTAAAATCAGCGAGGCAATCATTATGCGACAATATCGCAATCTCGCCCTAGAAAAACTCGCCTCAATGCCAAACCTTAAGATTATCGCCGTTACGGCAAGTTTTGGCAAAACGAGTATGAAAAATTTTATCCACGCAATGCTTTGCAAAAAATACCACACCTACGCCACGCCACGCAGTGTAAATACCATTAGTGGCATTATCGCCGACATTAACGACAATTTGCCCGAAGAGGCAGATATTTACATAGTCGAGGCGGGAGCTAGGCAAAAAGGCGACATTGACAAAATCGCCAAACTTTTAAACCACCAAATCGCAGTCATCGGCGAAATCGGCGAGGCACATTTGGAGTATTTCAAAAGCATTGAAAACACCAAAGAGGCGAAATATGAGATTTTAAACTCGCAGCGTTTGGAGCGCGTGTATTTGTTTAAGGACAATGAGATTCCCGCACTAGAAAATGGCGCGAAAATCGTGCGATTCCCAAGCGAAGTGAAAAATGTCGATTCGACCCTAAAGCAAACGAAATTCAGCCTAAAAGTCGGCAAGGATTTCATCGACTTTGAGACAAAGATTTTAGGCAAATTTAATATCACAAATATTGCCGTAGCAGTGGCAATCGCGCAAGATTTGGGGGTTAGCACAAAAGAGATTCAAAAAAGCGTGGAAAATCTAAAGGCAGTTGAGCATAGACTAGAAAAAATCGAGGTAAATTCCAAACTGATTTTAGATGATAGTTTTAATGGCAATTTGGGCGGAATGGAAGAGGCGATTCGCCTTAGCTCTTTGCATAAAGGTGGCAAAAAGATTATCATAACCCCGGGCTTAGTAGAGACAAGCGTGGAAAATAACACCAAACTTGCGCTTTTGATTGATAGAGTTTTTGACATTGCCATAATCACTGGCGATTTAAACTCCGCAATTTTGGCGCGAAGTATCACAAACGCACAAAAAATTATCTTGCGTGATAAGATGAATCTAAATAACATTTTGTCGTCATTTTCGCATAGCGGAGATTTGATTTTATTCGCAAATGACGCACCAAACTATATCTAGGATTCGCAAAATCCGCTGTTGTTGTTTAACTATAAAAAAATAATTTATTATTGCGAAAGTTTTGCCAAAAGCAATCTTTTAAGGCGATTTTAAAATTGTAGATTTTTGCCACATAAAATCACAATAAAAGCACATTTTAAAGATAAATTTAAGTTTAAAGGCGTTATGATTCGCACTTTGAAGCGCAAGTTTCAAAATAAATTTTTTAAGGGAGAGTGTAATGAAAAAACTTATCTTTGTCGCACTTTTTAGTGCGGTCGGGTTATTTGCGGCGGACGGAGCGACACTATACAAAACTTGTATTGCGTGCCACGGAGCAGGTGGAGATAAAGTGCCACCGGGTTCTAAAGCGACTTTCACAATCAACTCATTAGACAAAAACAAGCTAATTGAGGACATTAAAGGTTACAAAGCTGGAACGCTAAATCAATACGGACTTGGCGCACAAATGAAACCTTTTATGGCAAAGCTGAGTGATGCGGATATTACGGCGTTAGCGGAATATATCACTACGCTTAAAAAGTAGCCAAATCTGCTAAAATCGTCATTGAGAGTGAGTGAAACGAGCGAAGCAATCTATTTTCGTGGATTGCCACGCCAAGCCTTTGGCTCGTCTAGCAATGACGAAAGGTGTGGATTGCCACGATTCGGCATTTGCCGAATCTCGCAATGACGGGATTTTGCAGAATATAAGCGTAAAGTCAAATTAAAATTTTCTTTTAAAAATCCTATCGCATTTTTAGTATTTTTAAAGGTAAATGAAAATTGAAAAGATTTGTTATTTTTTGTTGTGCGTTGTTTGTAAATGTCCTAAATGCCGAGTTTATCGAAGAGTTTGTGCTAAAAAAAGATGAAACCAAAATCATCAATCTTTTTGTGGAACGGGCGCACAAAACTCTTGCATTTCGCTGGACGCTGTATAAGGACAGGGGCTTAGTTATGCACCTAAACTACGATAGAAATCCGCATCAATTCAATCTCTACAAAGAAAGTCTCGCGCTAAATGCCTTTAAAGTCGAGCTAACGCAGACGCGCTCCACAAAGGCGCAACAACCGCATATCATCATCTATTTTGTGGATTTTGATGATTACAAAAAAGAAGCAAAATTTCGCTATTATTTGAATAAATATGACGCGCAAATTGAGATAATGTAGCGCGTGGGGGCTAAAATGCAAGACAGATTAAACGAAGTGCAAAAAATCATCAACGGCTATTTTGATAGCGTGGAAAGCGAGGCGTTTGGGCGGTTTCGCGCGGATTTTAGCTTTGGGAAAATGTTGCGCTCCAAATTATTGCTAACAATCGCGCCCAATTCGCCTATCGCGCCAAAAGTTTGCGCGATTATCGAGCTAATCCACTTTGCCTCACTGCTGCACGATGATGTGATTGATTCGGCGCATTTACGGCGCGGAAAGCAGAGCATAAACGCCAAATATGGCGATAAAAACGCCATAATGCTTGGGGATATTTTGTATTCAAAGGCGTTTTATGAGATTGCTTGTGTTTCGTGTGGTGGGGCGAATCTAGCGCAAATCATTTCAAACGCCGTGTATGAGTTAAGTTTAGGCGAATTAGATGATGTGTTTTTGGGTGAAAAGATAAATTTAGATTCGCAAAAGTATTTGGCGATGGTGGCGAGGAAAACGGCGGCGTTGATAGAAGCGAGTGCAATATGTGGCGGAATCTTAAAAAACGAAAATTCGTTAGGAAATTCGTCTTTGGGTGCATCTTGCGTAGATTTGGCAAATTTCGAGTGTTCGCAGACACCAAGTCTAGTCTCACACTCAAAATTTGCCAAAAACACCACAACCTCCACCGCAAATACTAGAATTTGTGATTTAAATCAAGGCGATTCAAACGATTCCGCCGAATCGTCATTGCGAGGCGTTGCAAACGCCGAAGCAATCCAAATTTATCGTCATACTGAGCGTAGCGAAGTATCCAAATCGTGCGAATCTAAAATAAATAACGAATCAATGACAAAAGAGCGAATCAATGAATCACATAAATTCGCCCAAAGTAAGAAAATCGAAAATAATTCAAAAGTCGCTAAAATGGATTCTTCGCGCTATGCGCTTAAGAATGACGATATAGTGGATTGCCACGAATCTCCGCAAAGCGCGGTATCGCAAAAAGACAACGCGCAAATAGAAAAATATAAAATTTATGGACGCAATCTCGGTATCGCCTTTCAAATTATTGATGATTTATTAGACATTACGCAAGAAGATTCCACGCTTGGCAAGGAATCTTTTAGCGATTTCAAAGAGGGCAAAACCACCCTGCCCTACATTTACCTTTACAACGCCCTAAATGCGAATGATAAAGAGATTCTAAAAAGCTATTTTAAAAAGCCACTAGATTCGGCGCAAAAAGGCTGGATTCGCGATAAAATGAGCGAATTTGAGATTATCCAAAAAGTCAAAAATGTCGCGCAGGATTACGGCAAAATGGCGTTATCTATGCTTGATTCAAGCGACACAAGCGATAAAAATCTACTTAAAATCATCACAGATATGATAGACAGGGAGTTTTGATGAAGTATTTGGTGCTTAGCTTTTCGCATAAAAATGCCCCGCTTGAGATTCGCGAGAAATTGAGCTTTGAGGACGCCACGCCACTTTTGGATTATCTGCGCGATTGTGGCTACATTAGCGAATCTATCGTGCTATCCACCTGCAATCGAATGGAAGTCATAATGCAATGCGAGGATAATTATGACGCGTTGCAGAAGTGCTTTGCGAAGTTAGCTGAGCTATCAGCCGTAAAAAAGGAAGTGCTAGAGGGCTGTGCGAGTAGCTACGAGGGATACAGCGCGATTCATCATATTTTTTTGGTGGCAAGTAGCCTAGATAGCCTTGTGGTGGGCGAGACGCAAATCAGCGGACAGCTAAAAAAAGCCTATCGCTACTCGCTTAAAAATGGCTACTGCACGACAAAAGGCTTGGGTTATGTGATTGACTTTGCTTTTAAATGCGCAGGAAGCGTTAGAAATGAGACAGGAATCTCCAAAAACCCCGTCTCTGTCGCCTCTATCGCCGTAACTAGCGCAAATACATTGCCACTAAATCAAAAACGCGCGGTTATGGTAAGCGTAGGCACAATGGGAAAAATTGCCATAAAGCACCTGCTAAGCGCGAATTTTCAAGTAACTTTGCTAAATCGTAGCTTTCAAAAGGCGGTGAATTTTAAAAACGAGCTAAATGATGATAGACTGCAAATAGCGGAGTTTGGCGAGTTAGCGCGTGTAGTAAATGACTGCGAGTTGCTTTTCTCCGCCTCTAGCGCGAATGCGCCCATTATCACAAAGGCGATGATTAAGAAAACGCCCCATAAGCGGTATTTCTACGACTTGGCGATTCCGCGCGACATTGAGGAAAATTTGGATAGTGAGATTGAGATTTTTAGCATTGATTCGCTCCAAAAAGTCGCGCAGGACAACAAAGAAAAGCGCAAGGACAGCATAAATACGGCTTATGAAATTGTGGGTGAGCAGGTGAATGAATTTTTCAAATGGCTAAATATTTTAAGCGTTGAGCCTATCATAAAGCATTTGCGAAATCTCGCCAAAAGCGCGTCTATGCGTGAGATTGACAAGGCGATTGCTAAGGGCTACTTGCCTGAATCCTGCAAGGCGAATCTGCAAAAGACCATTCACAATGTCTTTAATGTTTTTCTCCATACGCCCACAAAAAACCTTAAAAATATCGCATCAAATGCGCAGTTAAAGGAAGTGGAGCAGACTTTGGCAATGCTGTTTGATTTGGATATAAATGACGAATCTAGCGCGAATCATTCGTCATTGCGAGGCGTTGCAAACGCCGAAGCAATCCAAAATAATCAAATAGATTGCCACGATTCGGCTAACGCCGAATCTCGCAATGACAAAAAAATAACGAATCTAAAAGGATAATTTTATGAGATTCTCAACTTTTTTCGCCCCCACCACTAAGGAAGAACCCAAAGATTGCGTCTTAAAAAGCCACAGCATTTTGATTCGCGGTGGCTTTATCAAGCAAATCGGCAGCGGCATTTACAGCTTTTTGCCACTGGGCAAAATCGTGCTTGATAAGGTGCAAAAAATCATCAAAGATGAGATGGACAAATCAGGCGCAAACGAAGTGCGCTTGGGCTTTGTAACACCTGCGGATTTGTGGCGACAATCAAAGCGATTCGACAAATATGGCAAGGAATTGCTCGTCTTTAAGGACAGAAAAGAAAACGACTTTGTGCTAGGTCCCACCCACGAGGAATCTGTCGTGGATTGCGTAAAAGGGCTGGTAAAAAGCTACAAGCAACTGCCACTTAATCTCTATCAGATTCACATAAAATTCCGCGATGAAATTCGTCCGCGTTTTGGGCTAATGCGTGCGCGTGAATTTGTGATGAAGGACGCTTACAGCTTTCACGCCGACAAAGCGGACTTGGATAGGGAGTTTGCGCTTATGGAGCAGACTTACAAAAATATTTTTGACAGGCTGGGCGTGAAATATCGCGTTGTAGAGGCGGATAGCGGGGCGATAGGCGGAAGCGGAAGTAAGGAATTTATGGTTTTGGCAGATTCGGGCGAAGATGATATTGTGGTGTGCGAAAAATGCGACTACGCGGCAAATGTGGAGGCGGCAACTCGTGCGCCAAAACCTGCGCCAGACGCTACTTCTAGCCCCGCGCCACAAGCGGAATTTGCGAAATTTTACACGCCAAATATTACGACTATCAAAGATTTGAGCGAGTTTTTAAAGATTGATTTATACTATACGATGAAATGTATCGCCAAAAAAGCTATATTTGGGTGCAATTCGTCTCTTACGCAAGATACTAGAATTGCAAGTGCAAACGAATCTAGCGAAAATGCAAATTCAAGTATTTTTGATGAGAAATCGGGGTTGTGTAGCCACGAGCGAGGAAATAAGACTAAAGCGTCTATTGACGAAGCGAGTGGCAAACTCCCCGATTTATCGCAAAAAGACGCCGAATTTGCAAAACCTTGTTTCTTTTTTATTCGCGGTTGCGATGATTTAAACCTCACAAAAGCCCTAAACGCCATTCCAAATGCGCTTACTTTAGTGGATTTATCCAAAGATGAGCTAGAATCGCTTGGGCTATTTAGCGGATTCATCGGTGCTTACGGATTGCAAAATATTACAAAATCGCCCTACATTTACTTTGACAACGAGCTAAAAGACAGCGCGAATCTCACCTGTGGCGCGAATGAAAAGGACTATCACTTTGTGGGCGTGGATTTAAGCACATTTAGCGATTTGCAATACGCCGACTTGGTGGAAGTCAAAAAAGGCGATTTCTGCCCCAAATGCGCTGCCAAAGGCACTCAATCGCGCCTTGATATTACCAAAGGCATTGAAATCGGGCATATTTTTAAGCTAGGGACGCGATATAGTGAGCCACTAGAGGCGACATTTTTGGATAGCAATGGCAAGGCGCAACCCTTTGAAATGGGCTGTTATGGGATTGGCGTGTCGCGAATCTTACCTGCGATTTTGGAACAAAAGGCTGATAGCAAGGGCGCAATTTGGGGCAATGTCGCGCCTTTTGCGCTTAGCATTATCATTTCAAATACCAAAAATGCTAACGAAGTGGATTTCGCGCATAAAATCTATGATGAGATTTGCGCTAAGTGCGGGAGTAGCGATATTTTGCTAGATGATAGAAATGAGCGATTCGGCGTGAAAATGGCGGATTTTGAGCTAATGGGGGCGCAATTCGCGCTTATCATCGGCAAGGAATTGCAAAATGGCAAAGTAGAGATTGTGAATCGCGCGGATTTATCGCGTGAAGTGGTGGAAATAGGCGTGTGTGCAAGCGAGATTATGGCGCGAATCCAAAGTGCTGCGAATCCACAATGCGAATCTTTAAGCGCGAATCCTTAAGACATTAGGGGGCAAAATGCGATTTTTATTGTTTTTGGCATACATTGCGGTGGAATTTTATTTAGTCATAAAGGTGGTTGAAGCGAGTGGATTTTGGCTCTTTGTGCTTGAAATCGCGGTAAGTGCATTGCTCGGGCTTGGAATCTTAGCCTCGCAATTTAGCGTGATGAGCGAATCTTTGCGCAATATTATGACATTTAACCTAAGCGTGAGTAGCTTTTTGGGGCGTAGCATACTGCGCTTTTTGGGCGGAATAATGCTGATTTTGCCTTTTGTGCTAAGCGATATTTTGGGGCTGACATTTTTTATAATGTCGCTATTTTTTAGGGCAAATGAAGTGGATTCGCGCAATGATTTTGGCGAAAAATTTGGAAGCGATTTTGAACGCGAATTTGACTTTTCTAGCGATTCAAACAACAAAGGCGACATAATTGACGCCGAAATCATTGAGCGCGTAGAGGAAGTGACTAAGCAATAAATTCACGCCCTAAAATACATAAAGATTCGCGCAATTTGTTATGCGTTTATAGCCCTACTCTTTTTCTTTGGCTCTTTTTGCTCTTGTATGGTTTCCTTTTTCAACTTCGCGATTCCATATCGTTTGCGTTTTTCCCACAAACTTTTACGCGAGATTCCTAGCTTTTTAGCCAAGTCAATGTCTGAGTAAATATTCTCATATTTCATAATCATCGCGCGTTCATAATCCTTAATGCTTAAAATATCCCCGCCAAAGTCGCATATCGCATTTGAGTTTGTAATATCAGCGATATTATTAAAGGCGACTTCCTCTTTGGAGATAAAGGACATTAGGATATTGTGCTTAGATAGGCGCGATAAAAACTCGTTGCGCTCACTTTTTTTGAGCTGCTCTAAGCCTGTGAGATAGATGATTTCATCGCTATTTTTTTTCTTTAGAATCTCTCTGTAATCGATAGTTTTGATATTTTTAAAGGTAAATTTTATGTGCTTTAGCCGTGCGTAGCGCATAGCGTAAATGTCCGCGCTTCGTTGCGAATTGCTACGAATGATAAAAGGCAGATTGTAGGTAAATGGTATGGGCGTATCTAGGATTTCCTCGATAAATTCAAAGTAATTTTTGTAAAACACGACTTCTTGTTGCAACGCGCTGTAATGCTTGTAATGCTCGATTTTGCGGATTAGCTCATCTATGGCAAAAGGCTTGATGATATAGTCATACGCCCCCGCTTGTAGCATTTGCGTCACGCTCTCATCGGCGATATACTTAATCATCATTATGATAATGCTACTTGGAAAAAGTTTGACGACATTCACGCAGTTCGTGGTGCAGACATCATAGCTCATCAGCACCACATCAAAATGCACATTTTTATCAAACTTAAAGTTCGTATCTTTCGCAACCACGCAGTCATAGCCTCTGTCAATCAGCTTATTGCTAATGCTCTGCGCCAAATAAGTGTCATTTTCCACAATCAAAGTTTTCATTTAAATTTCCTTTATTATGTAGCGTTTTTGTAACAATTTTACGAATCGTATCAAACTAAGGGCGTAATTTTGCCAAAAATCATTAAAAATTTTGCTTAATTTAGGTAGAGATTCGCAAACTTTTTCATATATTTTTAAATATATTGCTTTTTGTAGTGTTTTAAGTCTGCTTATAATGATAATTTAGTTTAAACCACATAAATCATTATCGTCTTTAAAAAGGCGATTTCTTTTTTGTTTTCTGTGGAGATTTTATTGTAAATTTCTAGTATTTTTTTGTGTGGCGCGATGATTTTATTTAGCTCATCATTCTTGCCAAACATTTCCACATACTGCTCCAAAGTCCCATACCAGTCAATAGTTTTGGATTCGTCATTTTTGGGTGGATTGTCGCTAGATTCGCCTGAATCTTTTTGCACATTCTGCGTGGATTCAAGTGCGTTGTCAATCTCATTGATATAGCTTATGTTAAAAATGCTTTCAATCTTTTCTCTAAAAAACGCAATATTTAGGTATTTCTCCACTTCCTTATACACCGCCTCTCCATTGCCATCACTTGCAAAATTTGATGCGCGTTCAAAAATGTCGTTAAAATGATTTGTGAGATTGATATATTCCGCCGTGCCTTTTAGCGAATCGTATTTTTGAATCTGCGTGTAGATTTTAGTAAAATCTTTTTGACTATAAAGTTGCACAAATTCTAATTTCAATAAAATGGTATTTTTTCGCTCCAAAGCGACTGCTTGAAATGGCACAAATTTTAGCAAAATCTCTAATAATTCCAATGCCTTTTCATTGGCATTTTTTGCCTCTAGCTCGTTGATTGTGGCTACTATTTGCTCCCCAAAAACTAAGGCTTTTTTGTAATTTGTCGTGGTTTTTATAGCGCGAAATGATTCAGATAGCTTAAAAAAGTCCCCAAACTGCTTTGCTTTAAAAAGCCTATCTGCCTCTTGGAATTTTGCCGCATTGCGAAGTAGAATGTTAATCGTCTCTTTTTTGCTAGGCACGGCTTGCCACGGCTTTAGAATCTCAGTGGCTTTATTCAAATCCTCAGGCGTATTGTGCAACAAAAGCTCTTTTGCGCTATCAAATGCCTCATCATAGAGATTTTCTAGTCGCTCAAACTCGTAAGTTTCTTTTAGGTAGGAATTATCATTGATGATTTGATAGCAAAGCGCGTAATCCTCGCTATTTATTGCGTCTCGCAACTCTTTTGCTGCGCCGACATTGCGACTAAATTCATCAAATGCCTCTTTTTTCTCGCTGTCCTCAAAAAAGATTCGCAAATCCGCGATGACTTTGGCGAAATTTTCTTGGGCTGGATTTTCCCCTAGCGAATCTTGCGCTTTTTTAAACGCCTCCGCCCACAGCTTATCTTTTAGTGCGATATAGCTTTTGAAACTTTTAAATGAAATATTATGCGATTCGGCGATTTCACAGGCTTTTTGCAAGTCGCCCTTTGCCACCGCGTCATCAAACTCCGCCTCGAATCGCTTCAAATCAAAAATCTCCAAATACCCACTAGCGAATCCCAAATAAAGTTTCGCGTCAATCACGCGCATAGAGGCAATGCCGTCATTATCCATCTCCACGCTAAAGCCGTGCTTATTTTTCTCCAAATCCAAGTAATTCAAAAACTTTTCGCGTGTGCCTATGTAGGCGAAATTATCGTCCTTTGTCATACCCACGCGCGTAAGCCACGAATCATAATTTGGCTTTATGTCAAGGGTTTTTCGCGCTATGTCATAAATTCCGCTTTCACCATTACTACACACAAAAAAGATTTTGCTATCATCATCAAAAAATGTCATATCTTCCGCCACAGCGTTTGTATCAAACTCGCCGATAATTTTATTGATACTCATATCAAAAACGCAGTTTGTATTGTCATAAGAGCTATAAACCACGAGCTTTTGCGTCTTTCCTAAGTGGATATTTGAGATATAATCAGGGCGCGGGGGCAAAATATTTGCGATATTAAAATTTGGCATTGTGAAAATAAACACCTTGCCGTCCTCGCCACCGCTAACCATATATTTGCCATTTTTGGCGAATCTAATATTATAAATGTCATTTCTATGCCACGAAAGCGTCTTTATGTGCGTTAAAACGCCGTTATAAATATGCAAAATGTGGCAGTTTGGGGAGCGTGGCTCACCGATTGCGATATAGCCATTCATTGAGAGCGCACAGGCTTTGCTGAACTGATGCTGTGGCTCGTAATCAAAGAGTTTTTTGGCGTAGATAAACTCGCCATTGCGTAATTCATAAAGATTGTAGTTTGAATCTAGCAAAATCACGCTTTTCAGCGCGGAATCGCGCGGAACTGCGTGGGCTATGGAGGCTTGGAGATTGCCATAACTCGCGCCTATGGCTAAGAGACTTGCATTTAGTTTATACTTTATCGGTGGTGGTAGCATAAAATTTCCTTTTGTATTTTCGCAATATGCCTTTAAATCGCCATTTACGCCAATGTGTTAAATTTAGCCTCTCAAACAATATGGCATATTTAAAAATTTTACAAAATCTTTACAAAAAACTGCGTTTTTTTCTTACATTTGCGCTTTAAGATTCCACTTGCATTTAAAAAAATACGAAAGGACTACAATGTTTAAGAAAATGTTTTTGGCGTCTTTATTGCTAGGCGCGGGATTTATCGGTATGAGTGCGGCGGAGATTCAAAAAGGCAAAATCAATGTGATTTCGCGCGAGGACGGCTCTGGCACAAGGGGCGCGTTTGTAGAGATTTTTGGACTACTCGAATCTAAAAACGGCAAGAAAATCGACACCACAAGTCTAAAGGCAGAAATCACAAATTCCACCGCCGTAATGCTAACAAGCATAGCAAATGACAAAAACGCAATCGGCTATGTATCGCTAGGCTCGTTAAAGTCAATGGTAAAGGGCGTAAAAATTGACGGCGTTGCGCCGAGTGTGGAAAATATTAAGGGCAAAAAATATGGCATTTCGCGTCCGTTTAATGTCGTAATGAAAGCAAACTTTATGAGCGAATCTATCAGCAAAGCTGCGCTTGTGCGGGATTTTTTGGACTTTAGCAGGGCAAATGTCGCAGTGATTACAAAGGCTGGATATATTCCGCTTGAGCTAGGCAAGGACGCGAAAAATGCAGGGAGCAAAAAGCTAAGTGGAAAAATCGTAATCGCAGGGTCAAGCTCCATAACGCCCCTAATGGAAAAGCTAAAAGAAGCCTATATCGCGCAAAATCCAAGCGTGAATATTGAGATTTTGCAATCTGATTCGACAACGGGCATAAATTCTGTCTTGCAAGGAATCGCCGACATTGGAATGGTAAGCCGTGAGCTAAAGGACAAAGAGTTAGATTCGGGCATAAAGGCGGAAGTTTTAGCCATTGACGGCTTAGCGGTGATAGTCAATCCGCAAAATAAGATTGAGGGCTTAAGCAAGGCACAAGTCAAAGATATTTTTAGCGGTAAAGTCGCTAAGTGGGAAGATTTGGCGAAATGAGATTCGCGGATTCGCGCACAATGGGCGCGAATCGCAAGTTTGATGAAGTGAGATTGCTAGATTCGCGCAAAATGGGCGCGAATCGCAAGTTTAAGATTCGCAAAAAAATTAGGAATCCAAAATGTCAAAAAACAAAAATCACAAAAAATCGCGTGGATTTGTGGATAGATTCGGCAGATTCGCGCCTTTTAGATTCGCGGGTAGATTCGCAATGCGAATCCAAAATTTTGCGCGACAAATCCAAAATCGCATTAGATTCAAAGGCGGATTCAAAGAGCGATTTAGGCAATTTTTCGCCCTTGAATCCCTCGCGCGAATCCTATTTGCATTTTGCGCCCTTGTGTGTATCATCGCGGTAATCATCATCTGCGTATTTTTGTTTGGCAATGCCATTCCTACGATATTTCACATAGGATTTGGCGAGTTTATTTTTGGCGAAGTGTGGCAGCCACTAAATGAAGTCTTTGGGATTTTTCCTATGATTGTGGGAAGCCTTTATGTGAGTGCTTTGGCGATTTTATTTGGTGTGCCTTTTGGGATTTTGTGTGCGATTTATTTGGCTTATTTTTCGCGCCAAAGCAAAATCATCACGCCCTTAGTAGAGCTAATGGCTGGGATTCCTAGTATTGTGTATGGATTTTTTGGGCTGATTGTGATTGTGCCCTTTTTTGCCCAAGTGTTTGAGACAAATGGCAAGGGGCTAATAAGCGCATCTATTCTACTAGCGATGATGATTTTGCCGACAATTATTTTGGTATCAAAGACGAGCATTGAGGCAGTAAGCAAAAGCTACTATGAGGGCGCAATCGCGCTTGGTGCGAGTAAAGAACGCGCGGTATTTTTTGTCGTGCTAAAGGACGCAAAAAGCGGGATTTTGGCAAGTGTGATTTTGGGCGTGGGACGGGCTATCGGCGAGGCAATGGCTGTGATTGTCATCGCGGGGAATCAGCCTATCATTCCCGAAAACATAAGCGATGGTGTGCGCACACTTACGACAAATATCGTGTTAGAGCTAGGCTATGCAAGTGGGATTCATAGAGACGCGCTAATCGCCTCAAGTGCGGTGCTATTTGTGTTTATACTGCTTATAAATATGTGCTTTTTGGCACTAAAGAAAAAGTGATTTTGGCACAGAGTCGCGTAAAAAAGATTGCAAAGGGGTCGCAAAATGGGATTTAGAGAAAAAATCGATAAGCAAATGATAGCCACGATAAAATCACAGGATTTTTTATCGCTATTTTTACGCGCTATCATTTATGTCGGCGTGTTTTTCACACTCGCTACTATCACGCTAATGGTGGGCTATATTTTGCTAAAAGGCATTCCGCATTTAAGTTTGAGTTTGTTTGAGTTTGAATACTCTACGCTAAATGCCTCGATGACACCTGCGATAATCAACACGCTTTTTATGATTTTGCTATCGCTACTTTTTGCACTTCCTTTTGGAATCTTTGGGGCGATTTTCTTGCAGGAATACGCTAGGGCGTCAAGCCCCATAGTCATAGCGATAAATCTCGCCTCACAAGTGCTAGTGGGGATTCCTAGTATTGTGTATGGGCTTTTTGGATTTTTGGCTTTTGTGATTTATTTTAAAATGGGCGTGAGTATGATTGCTGGTGCGCTTACTTTGGCGGTGATGATTTTGCCTTTGATTTTAAGCGCAACCCAAGAGTCGCTAAAGTCCGTGCCAAATGCCTACAAAGAGGGCAGTTTCGCGCTTGGAGCGGGGAAACTGCGGACGATTTTTGTGGTGGTGCTACCTTGTGCGATGAGTGGGATACTAAGTGGCGTGATTTTGGGCGTGGGGCGAATCATAGGGGAGAGCGCGGCATTGCTTTACACCTCTGGGAGCGTGGCAAAAGTGGCTAGTGTAAGCGACTCTGGGCGCACACTAAGTGTGCATCTCTACGCGCTTTTAAGCGAGGGGCAGTTCATCGAGCAATCTTACGCCACGGCGGTGGTGCTACTTTTTATCGTGGTGGGGATTAACCTGATTTCAAATGTAGCGATAAAAAAATTTAGCGCGAAATAATCAAAAATAATCACAAAAAAAGGAGAGAGCAAAAAATGGGCGTAGCTTATAAAATCAAAGATATGAATCTATATTATGGAAATTTTCGTGCGCTAAAAAATATCAATTTGGAATTGCAAGAAAATGAGATAAGTGCCTTTATCGGTCCTAGTGGGTGCGGAAAATCCACATTGCTAAAAAGCCTAAATCGTATGAATGACTTGGTAGAAAACTGCAAAATAAAAGGGCAGATTTTGCTAAATGACAAAAATATCTACAAAAATTACAATGTCAATTTGCTTCGCAAAAAGGTGGGAATGGTATTTCAAAAGCCAAATCCATTTCCTATGAGTATCTATGAAAATCTAACCTTTGGTCCCAAAACTCACGGAATCAAGGATAAATCTAAGCTAAATGAAATCGTGGAAAAATGCCTAAAAAATGTCGCGCTATTTGATGAGCTAAAAGATAGGCTTCACACTTCCGCGCTATCGCTTAGCGGTGGGCAGCAGCAAAGGCTGTGTATCGCTAGGGCTTTGGCGATAAATCCAGAGGTGATTTTGATGGATGAGCCGACTTCCGCGCTTGACCCGATTTCTACGCTAAAAATCGAGGAGTTAGTCAAAGATTTGCGCTCCAAATACACCATAATCATCGTTACGCACAATATGCAACAAGCCGCGCGGATAAGCGACAAAGTGGCGTTTTTCTGGCTGGGCGAAGTGGTGGAATTTAACAAAACCAAAATCATCTTTAGTGATGAGGCGAAAGAAAAAAAGACGAGAGATTATATTGCGGGGAGATTTGGGTGAATATTTTAAAACAAAAATCTGCTTAAATCATCAAAATTTTTTACATTTTTAATTGCTTTTGATTCAACGGACAACTTTTTGTCCGCTTTTTATGTTGTAATTTCATTTGTAAATTTACTTTAAAGGAGATTCAAATGAAAATAAAAAGTCGAATTTTAGGCGTTACTAGCGAACAATCTTACCTACAAAATAAAGCGCGAATCTATATGTTGCGCTGTTTTTTGGAGACGGATTGCTTTACGCGCTTTATGCAACGAAGCAATTCTTTTAGCGAGGTGGCGGAGTTTTTGGGGTTTTATCACATTTGCGACAGCGATGAGAGTTTTGATAAAAGCAAGGATAAGGAAAAGCTAAAAAGCGCAATCTTAAAGCATTGCCAAAACGCGCTAGATTCGCTTATTACGCGAGAAAAGCAAGGCAAAATCGGCACATATAAAATTTTTAGCGATAATTTGGCTTTGCTAAAGCAGACTTTGCATTTGAGCGACACGGATTTGGCGTTGCTTGAGGCGACTATGGTTGTAACTGAGATTGGGATTTTTGGGGAATTTTTAGATGACGCTTATCAAAATCGCACGAGCCACCGCGATATGTTTCTCACTATCGCCAAAATGCTTGATTGTAGCTATAATGCGGTGGCGTTAGCGCTAAATCCAAATAGCATTCTTAGGAAAATGTCTATTTTGGATAATGTGCGACATTTTGGGCGGTCGATAAAAGACACGCTGACATTTTATAATGATGACTTTGCGGACGCATTGCTAGTGGAGCATAATGATAATACAAAACTTATGAGCCACTTTGTCGTGCCGTGCGAAAAAAGTGCGCTAAATTTAAGCGATTACGCGCATATTAAAGAGGTGGATTCGCTTATTTGCTATTTACGATTCGCTAAAGATTCGCGCAAAAAGGGCGTGAATATTTTGCTTTATGGCACACCCAGCACGGGCAAAACGGAGTTTGCCAAAATTTTGGCGCAAAATATCGGCGCGAATCTTTACAGAGTGCGCGTGAGAGATGATGAAGGCGATGCAGAGGACGGAATGGCGCGAGTCGGCTCATATCTTTTGGCGCAGAGATTTTTGGACGCGCAAAAGGATATTTTGCTTTATGATGAAGCTGAAGATGTGCTAAATCGCAGTGGGGATAGGTTTAAAAATAAGGCGTTTTTTAATGACACTTTGGAAAACAACGCCGTGCCGACTATTTGGATTACAAATGCGATTTATTTTGTGGATAGCGCGGCGGTGCGGAGATTTGACTTTGCTATTGCGATGAATACGCCTAAAAAAGGCGTCCGCAAAGCAATGCTAGAAAAAATCTGTGGCGAAAAGCTAGATAAAAAGACACGCAAACTTATCCAAAAATCGCCGAATCTCGCCCCTGCGCTTATAAATCGCGCTAATGAAATTAGCTCTGTGATTGAGGGCGATTTTTCTAAAAATTTTCTTATGATTTTGAATAATACGCTTAAGGCACAAGGATATAGCACAATTAAAAAGGATAAAGTGCCTAAAAACGCGCTTCCTAAAAGCTACTCCACAGATTTTATCAATGCGGATTGCGATATTTCGCGCGTGGCAAGTGGTTTAAGCGCGAATCCAAATGCGCGAATCTGCCTTTATGGGCTAAGTGGCACAGGCAAAAGCGCGTTTGCGCAATTTATCGCCAAAAGCCTTAAACGCCCCTGCATTATCAAAGCTGTGAGCGACTTGGAATCTATGTGGGTGGGCGAAACAGAGAAAAATATCGCTCGTGCATTCAAAGAGGCAAAAGCCAAAAAAGCCGTGCTAGTCTTTGATGAAGTCGATAGCTTTTTGCGCGATAGACGCCTTGCGGTGCGAGGATTCGAGGCGACAAAAGTCAATGAAATGCTTTTGCAAATGGAAAAATTTAACGGCATTTTTGTCGCCACCACGAATCTAATGGATAATATCGACAAGGCTGCGTTGCGTAGATTTGACTTAAAAGTCGAGTTTAAGGCACTAAATCCTGCCCAAAGAGTGCAACTTTTTAAAAAAGAATGCGCTCTTTTGGAGCTAAAATGCGAATCTCGAATCGAAAAGCGCGTAGAGCGTTTGGAATGCCTAGCACCGGGCGATTTTGCCACTGTAAAAAGGCAAAATAAATTTAGCCCTATAAAAAATGCAATGGATTTTTATGTGCGACTTTGCGAGGAAGTTCGCGTGAAAGATTTGCGTGAAGGAAGCGCAAATATGGGCGTAGGATTTTTGCGGTAAGAATTAGGGTGCAATTCTATAAATCGTGGGGTTGTTTTACGCAAAAACCAATCCCCCACGAATCTAATTTTTGGCTGAATCACCACAATCATTAGCATTAGATTCGTAGTAATAAGAATATTCTATGCCTTTAAAAATAGAAACTAAATCATCTGTATTTGTCGTCAAATTTGGCTCAATTAGCACTCTTAATTCCAAGTCATTTACAGGGCTTCGCTCCATTGCTTGTAAATATTGATATTTATCTATATTTTGCCAATTTACCATTACGCTCAAATTCTTTTTAAAAATCATATCAAGCCAAATCCTAGTAGCCCTGCCATTGCCGTCCATAAATGGGTGAGCGATATTCATCTCTACATATTTAGCAATAATATCATCAAAATTTGATTCACTCATAGAGTCAATAGTTTTTAAAATATCACGCAAATACAGCGCATTTGCAAAGCGAAAATTGCCTTTTGAAATATTATTTGTGCGAATCTTACCTGCAAAATCATACAATCCATTAAATAAATACTTATGAATCGCCATAAGCCCCTTTGTAGTGCCTATTTCAATCTTATTTATATCCCTACTTTCAAAAAGTCGCTTTGCATTTTGCAAACTTTGTTCATCAAGTTTTGTCATATTATATCTCTTTTATTTTGGATTCATATCGCAAATTTTAGTTAAATTTCACTGATTCTACGAATCATATCCACAAATTCTAGTATTTTTGATGAGAAATCGGGGTTGCGTAGCCACGAGCAAGGAAATAGGACTTGTCGTCCATTGACGAAGCGAGTGGCAAGTCTCCACGATTTATCACAAAAAGACGAATTTGCCCTACAAACTCTCCGCAAATCTTGCTATTTCATCTTTTAATTCATCATTTAGCCACTGCGGCTCTATCACCCTGATATGCGGAATATACTCATAGACAAGTGGCTTTATCTCCATAATGTGCGAGATTTCCATCTCTAAAATCAAGCTCCCGTCCCCTTGCGGATATATCATCGCGCCATTTATGCCCTTGCGCTGAAAATATTTGGCAATTTGCGCGTCAATTAGCACCCGCACAAAAAAGGGCGGATTCATATTAAACCACGCGCTATGCGCTTTTTTTAGGCGCGATTCCACCGCCTCATCAATGCTAAATCCACGCCCCAAAGCGCGTAAATCTTTCATATCCTTAAAATAAAATTTCTTAAAAATATCGCTATCCCCGCTATCAAGGCACAGCACATACCAAAATCCATCGAAATGCGCGAGTTTAAAGGGCTTAACTTCATAGCTTTTGCCGTGATAGCTGAATCCTAGCTCTACGCGCTCTAAAATCAGCTTTTCGATAAAGTCAAAATGCACCAAATCATCGCTATCCAAGCTCTCACTCTGCGCGTTTATGTAGATAGGCTGGTCGAGTTGCTGGGTGAGCTTGGTAAGCAGGGGCTTTGCTTTGAGATAAAAATCCGTGCCGTTGCCTCGCGCGAGTTTGCTTAAAATGCCTAGCACGATTCGCTCATCGCTTTGCAAGTCATCGTGTGCTCGTTTTTTATCAAGGTATAAAAGCTGTCCCACCTTATACGCGCCAAAATTTTTTAGCTCCGCAAAATCCCGCGCAATCGTTTTGGTGCTAACCTCAAACTCACGCGCCAAATCGCCAATGCTAATGCCATTTGCATTTTTAAGCCGTTCATAGAGCAAGTTGATTCGCGTAGCGCGTGGAGAGTTCATAGTGTTATCCTTAATTATAATCTTTTACTTCTTTTGCAAGTTTGACAATCTACAAATCTGTATTGTTAAACTTTTGCTCCCTTAGCCACTCATTGATTTCATTGACTTTTTCATAATTTTTTAAAAAATAATCTTTAAAATTTTTAATCTTGTTATAATCATTTGACACCCAGCCTTTTAGCCACCGCCCTTTTAAAGTATTTCTCGAATCGGTATCTTGATGCTCAATTATTTCTTTTGGTATATTATCATTATATTTGATAATATCATTGTTTTTGTAAAGAGTAGCTCCAAGCAATCTATAACTTCTATAATCGCCACCTAAAATGCCCAAAACAAATTTATATTTAAAAAATTGTTGTTCATATAATGTATTAAAAACCTCCAAATAATTTTCTTTGTTTTCTATCTTCCAATCTTTAAATTCCTTATTGTTAAACAATTCATACATTTCTTTTTTTACGAATTCTAGTATGATTTTGTCAGCATTTATCTCCCAATCTTTAAAATTCTCATTATCAAACAATTCGTGCATTTCTTTTTTTGCTAATTCTAATATAATTTCAGCATTTTTTATAATCTCAAACGCTATTTCAAAATCCTTTGAATCCTTAAAAGAATCTGCATTTTTTATAATCTCAAACGCCACTTCAAAATCCTTTGAATCTTTGAAAAAATCCGCTACGCTCATTGTGCTTTTCTTTTTGTTTGTGATAATTTGCACTATATCTTTATAAGATTCTAATGCATAATTTAGATTTGCGATATTGCCCACACCGCTTTTGCTTTGACAAGATTCTATCCATTTTAAAATCTCATTTTCATATAAAACCTTTTTATATCCAATTTTGCCCTCTTTGGATTCCAAAAAATCGCCTTTGATTTCCCACAGATTATTATCTTTGCTTGTGCGACTATTTTGGCTAGGCTCTCTATCGTGCAATGTCAAAAATATAACAAAAATATTTTCATACTCTACGCCCTTTTTATGGACTTGTTCAATAAAGATTGCGATTTGATTTGGCTGGTCTCCTGCGTTGATTTTATTTTCAATGATAATATGCTTTGTGTCGTTAAAAATATATAAATCAATATTTTGTGATTCCTTTCTTACTTGGGCGTTTGTGGTGCTACCAAACCACTCTTTTATTCCCAAAACTTCCAAAAATAACGACAAAAACAAATCATCTTGGTAATGTTCGCCATTTGTATCAAGCAATGAATATATGAATCCGCTGTGCATATTTACTTCATCGTAGGGCTTTTGCACGGCTTTTAGTGGATTATAATCATTATTGCCACGCTTCTTGCTTTCATTTGCTTTGGCTAGATAGTCGCTGAATCTGCGTAAAAAATCATCAATGTTGCTCATTTTCTACTCCTTAAAATAAAAATAATTTTGACATTATACAAAAAAAAAAAAACGATTTTGTCAAACTAAATGCGATTTATTGTAATTTATTTGTTTGTAAGCACATTTATCACACCTTAGTTTCCACCGCCTCCCTTAGCTTTTCTAGCACTTTTAGCATTGCCAAAGTATCAAGTTTGCAATACTCCAAAAGCGCATTGCGATACGCCTCGCGCTCCGATTCGCTCATAGACTTTAGCGCGGGAAATGCCTCCATAGCCTCGCCACCATTATGCACTAGCTCCAAGCCCTTATACGCGCTTTGCATTTGTGGCACAAGCGCGGGCAAAACCGCCTTTATCGAGTAGCTCCCGCGCATAGCGGGGTGGTAGTAGGATTTTTGCGCAAAAGGCGTCATCAAATCCGCCGTATTGCTACAAAAATCCTCCAAAATCTCCGCATATTGCGGGAAAATCAAAGCTAACTTTTTCATCACGGTTTTTTCAAAACTCGCATTATATGCCAAAATAAACGCACCTCGCGGAATGTCGCGCACAAGCGATTCCACAAGCGCAGGTCTAGGGTCGCCCTGCGCGTCTGCTAAAAACTCCCTATGCACCGCGCTTTGTTCGCCATTGCCATAGTCGATATGCAGCGAGTATTGAAAGGGCACTTGCATATACGGACACTGCGAGTCAAAGCTAGGCACAGCTTCCTTAAATGTCTCAAAGTCCAAATGATACACGGGATAGCGAATCGTGGCTAGAAACTCCCGAATCTTGACTTTGTCGATATGCACGGCGTTATTTAGCGCACATTGTATTTGTAAGATTTGAGATTGACTAAACGCGCTAAAGTCGCTAATATCGCTAAAACGCGCAATACCACTATGATACAGCGCAAATTTTGTGCGTGAGTCAAGGCGCGAAATCTCAAAAACGCTATTTTCGCTAGGCACTTCACTCCAGCAAACGCCCTTAAAATCGCACGAATAAGGGCAATCGCAATGTGCGCCTATATCAATATTTGGCGGATTTGTGTTGTCGGCTAAAACACTCTCAAATCGCGCTAGATTTTGCTCCACCTCGCTTTGCTTCTCAATCACAGCTTGGAGGCAATCCTCGCGCTTAAAGAGCTTTTCCACCTCTAGCGCACCTTTGCGCACATAAGAGCTATCGATATGCACAAGATTCGCGCCGATGATTTTATACCCCGCGCCCTTTAGTACGAAATATTGCACCGCCAAATCATCAATATACACGCCCTTTAGCCCCGTGCTACTTTTGACTTCGTTGATGATTACGCCTTGCGGGGTGATTTGGAGAATATCCACCATTACTAGCACCCCATTATGCGCGAAAGTCGCCTCCGCGATAGAGTGCGCACCGCTTTTTATTAGCTCTTTTGTTTTTGCGATTTTCGCGCAAAAGTCCCCCTCGCTAAAGGCGATTTTTTCTTTGCACTCAAACAGCTCTAGCGCAAGTTTTCCCACTTCATTTCCCGCTTGGAATCGCGCTAATTGTGATTGCGTAGGTATATCTTGCGCTTCACGATTGTATTTATAGAGCCAAAGTGATTTTTGGCATTGAATCCCGCGCAAATATTGCGATTTTGATAGAAACATTTTGGATACCTTTGGTAAAAATTAAGTGAATTATAGCACAAATCATCGCGCCTTATCACGCGCTAGGCGCAGTGCCTAGCCAACAATTATCGTGTGGATTTATAAATTTTAGTTTGCGGGTTTTTCGTTTTCTTTGGTGGCTTTTGTAGATTCTTTGCCTAAATCTTGCTTACGCAATTCTTTGATTCGCGCTGCCTTGCCTTTCCTATCACGCAAATAGTAGAGTTTTGCTCGGCGCACACTGCCTTTTCGCACGACTTCTATGGAATCTAGCCCTTCGCTATAAAGCGGAAATGTTTTTTCCACGCCGACATTATTTGCACCGATTTTGCGCACTCTAAAACTCTTATTGACACCACCGCCACGCACCGCGATACAAACGCCCTCAAAATACTGAATCCTGCTCTTATCGCCTTCTTTAATCGTAATGCCGACTTTGAGCGTGTCTCCCGCCCTAAACTGCGGAACTTTTTTGTCCTTAATCTGCGTCTTTTCAAACGCCTCGATATATCGATTTTGCATTGTTATGTCCTTTTATACAAGTCTGGACGAAAATATTTCGTCTTTGCCATTGCTAATTTATGTTTAAAAGTGCGAATTTTACTATGATTTCCCTTTAGATAATCTAAAGGAATGCTTAAATTTGCAATATTTTTTTTATTATTCATATTTTTTGTGAAAATGGGCGATTCTAAGAGATTGTTTTCAAAGCTCTCGCCCTGCAAGGATTCAGCATTGCCTACCACACGCGGAATCTGCCGTGATATGCAATCACACAGCACCAAAGAGGCAATCTCGCCGCCCGTCAAAATATAATCGCCGATACAAAACACCTCATCGACAAACGCCTCAATCACGCGCTCATCTACGCCCTCATACCGCCCACAAATGAAAATTATGTGGCTTTGATTTTGCGCCAAACGCTTTGCGTCATATTGGCAAAATGGCTTTGCCACAGGCGTGAGATAGACTATGTGGCTTTGTGGCGTGGCAATTTGACGCAAGGCGCACTCCAAAATATCCGCGCATATCACAAGCCCAGCACCGCCACTAGCTTGGTAATTATCAACTTTTTTGTGCTTATCGGTGCTAAATTCGCGAAAATCTATGACTTCCACTTCAATCAGCCCCGAATCTAGTGCGCGTTTAAGAATCGAATCGCTAAAATATCCCCAAATTAGGCTAGGAAAAAGGCTTAAGAATGTGAATTTCACAGCTTTAAGATTCCTCCAAAATGCCTAGCGAATCGCACACAAAAATCGTGCCTTTTGTTTCATTAGCGCGTTTTTCGACTTGCAAAATATAGCGCGGAATATATGGCAGGTAAAATTTCTTTGCCTTTATGTGCGGATATTTTGCCAAAATCGCTGGATTTGTCGCAACTAGCAGGTAATCCACGCTTCCGATTCGCTCTATGTCGCTAACTGCGCCCATAATCTCGCCATTATCCACCACGCTCATTCCCACAATCTCAAACCAAAAATGCTCATTTTCGCCCAAATGGCAGTATTTTTGCGTCAAAAACGCACTGCTATATAAAAGCATAGAAGTGAGATTTTTGGCTGATTCCACGCTATTTATTTCATCAAAAAACGCGCTTTGTTTGTGTGGATTGAAAGATTTTAATGTCAAAAAAAAAGCGGAATTTTCTAACTTTGCGTTACCATTAGAAACAATCGAAGGGATTGCGGTGGAGGTTGTGGAGTTTTTGCCAAATTTTGAGTGTGAGACTAGACTAGTGGTCTGCGAACACTCGAAATTTGGCAAATCTACGCAAGATGCACCCAAGAGCTGATTGCCGTGAGATTTTTCGCTTTTACACAAAAACACATTTCCTTGCGTGAAAATCTCACTAAAATCACTATAAACTATAAGCCGAATCTCGCCCTTTAGCCCGATACTTTTGCCACATTTTGCCACCAAAATATCAAAGTCGCGCTTATCAATCTTATCAAAATCCGCCAAAAGTCATTTCGCCTCGACAACGATTTTACAACTCATTCCGTCTTTTGCCTTACACGCTGAGACAAGCGTTTTTATGGAGCTTATCATTTTGCCTTGTTTGCCTATCAGTCGCCCGACATCGGCGTTATCGGCGTAGATTGTGATATTGCGCATTTTGTGCGCCAAATCTATCACTTCTTTGACTTCGATTCGCTCGGGTTTCAAAGCGATTTTTTGCACATACGATTGAATAAAATCCTTTATCATCGCCCAAATCCGCTATTTTGTGATTTCCTTAACTCTATCGCTCATTTTCGCGCCCACTTTTACCCAGTAATCAAGCCTTTCTTTATCGACTTTTTTAAAGTCTGGATTCAGCGGATTGTAAAAACCGATAGATTCAATCCAGCCACCATCGCGCCTTTTTCTGCTATCTGTAACTACGATTTTGTAAAAAGGCTTTTTCTTTCGTCCTGCACGGGTTAATCTAATAACTGTTGCCATATTTTTTCCTTTAAAATTAAAATTAAAAATGAAATAATATCAAATTTATCTCATTTTGTTAAGGTTTGCACCTTGAATCATATTCATAATATTTTTTACGCCATTGGGCGAAGTCATTTGTTTCGCCATTTTCGCCGCCACATCAAACTGCTTTAGCGCACGATTTATATCGCTCACTTCAAGCCCAGCACCCAAAGCAATGCGCTTTCTGCGAGAACCATTTAAAATGTCGGGGTTTTCGCGCTCTTTTGGCGTCATCGAGGCTACCATAGCTTTGATGACTTTAATTTCGCGCGAATTATCAATATCGACATTTTTTAGCGCATCGCCCATCGCCCCAAGTCCGGGCATCATAGAGATTAGCGACTTCATCGAACCCATTTTTTTGATATTTTCAAGCTGAGATAAAAAATCACTAAAGGTAAAAGTGCCTTTTTTGATTTTTTTGGTGATGGCTTTTGCTTCCTTTTCATCGACAACTGCGGTGGTTTTTTCGATGAATCCAGCCACATCTCCCGCGCCCATAAGTCTGCTAGTAATTCTATCGGGTAGGAAAATATCCAAATCCGCCATTTTTTCGCCACTACCGATGAATCTAATAGGAACGCCGATTTGTTTAGCCACTGAGAGCGCGATTCCGCCTTTTGAATCGCTATCAAATTTGCTTAAAATCACGCCACTTAAGCCAATCTCTTGATTAAATGTATCCGCGCTACGCACGGCGTCTTGCCCACTTAAGCTATCTAGCACATAGAGCGTCTCATTGGCATTTACCGCGCTTTTTAGGGCTTTTAGCTCACTCATCAAATCCGCGTCAATCGCCAAACGCCCAGCCGTGTCGATAATTACAACATCATAGAGCGAATCCGCGCCTAATTTTATGGAATCTTTGGCGATTTGGAGAATCTTTTTTGTGCTTGATTCGCGCGAATCGCCGTTAGATTCGCCCACGCCGTCATTGCGAGGCGATTTGTTAGAATCGCCGAAGCAATCCATTCCATTAAAAAAATCCACCTCGATTTCTTTTGCAAGTTGTTTTAATTGCTCCACCGCTGCTAATCTTTGCAAGTCGCAGGACGCCAAAAGCACCTTTTTACCGCGCAATTTTAAGTAATTTGCGAGTTTTGCGCTTGAAGTCGTTTTCCCGCTACCTTGCAATCCCACCATAAGCACGATTGTAGGCGGTTTTGGCGCGTAAGTAAAGCCGTAAGTTCCCTTAAAAACGCTATGTAGCGAATGCTCTAGCGCGATTCTAAAGTCATCACGGCTGATTCCACCTGCGCCACTTTTACCACTATTTTTCGCCTTGCACTCAGCCTCAATCTGCGCGATGATTTCTTTGGCGACTTTGTGATACACATCGTTTCTAAGCAGTATCTTTTTTAGCTCATCTAAGCTCCGCGCTAACGCCTTTTCATCGTCTTGAAAGCGGATTTTGCTAACAATGCCTTTAAATGAATTTGTAAGCGTGTCAAACATTTTTTTCCTTTTTTAATGCGATTTTTAAAGCGCGAATTTTACAATAACTTTGCATAAAAGAAACGATTAAGCGAATTTTTGGAGTGTGAATCATATATTTTTTTCGCAAATGATAAATTTTATTATATAATGCTTTTTTAAAAAATTTACGCGATTTTAAAGCGACATTTAACGCAATAAAGGCACACAAATGAGTAATATCGATTTTAACAAACTTTTAAAAGACAAAAACCTCAAAGTTACCGCGCAGCGCGTGGCGATACTCGATGAGATTTACAAGCACGGACATTCTAGCGTAGATGATATTTACGCGCTGATTCGGGGGCGAATCCCCTCTGTCTCACTCGCTACGATTTACAAAAATATCCTCTCAATGCAAAATGCAAATATCATCAAAAGCGTGAAAACGCCCACGCAAAAGCAAAAATACGAGATAAATAAAAATCCACACATTCACTTGCATTGCAAAATCTGCGATAATTTGGAGGATTTCGATATGGATATGAGCGATTTTCGCGCCTACTGCGAGAAAAAAAGCGGTTATAAAAATATCGATGACACTTCCATTATATTTAGTGGAATCTGCAAAAACTGCCAAAAATTACCCTAGATTCATAAAAGATTTATAAAAATTTGCGCGATTTTGTGCTAACATTCTGCATTTTAAAATCTAGGGAGGTATAAAATGAGAGAAATTGATTGCGCGTTAATCGCGCAGAGCGTGGAAAAACTCTGCATTCAGGCTTGTTGTGTGCAGACAGATGATATAAAAGTGGCGTTTAAAAAGGCGCAAAGCACCGAGACTTCGCCACTTGGAAAGAGCATTTTGGATAAGCTGGTGGAAAATGGCAAGATTGCGGAAAAGACTTTTGTCCCTATCTGCCAAGATACGGGCTTAGCGGTGGTTTTCGTGGAGATTGGGCAAGATGTACGAATCGTAGGTGGCTACATTGAGGACGCGATAAATGAGGGCGTGAAAAACGGCTATGTGAATGGATATTTGCGTAAAAGTGCCGTTGCTGAGCCACTTTTTGAGCGCAAAAATACCACTGACAACACTCCAGCCATAATCCACACGCGAATCGTCAAAGGCGATAAGCTAAAGCTAAAAATGGCTGCAAAGGGCTTTGGTAGCGAGAATAAAAGCATTTTAAAAATGCTAGTTCCTGCTGATGGAATCGAAGGTGTTAAAAAAGTCTTTAGCGAGGCGGTGAGCCTAGCTGGACCAAATTCCTGTCCGCCTATGGTAATAGGCGTGGGAATCGGAGGCACTATGGAAAAAGCCGCAATGCTTGCCAAAGAAGCCGCCGTGCGCGAAGTGGGTAGCCACAACAAAGATTCTCGTTACGCAAAGCTAGAAGATGAGTTGCTAGAGATTGCAAATAGCTCTGGCGTGGGACCGCAAGGGCTAGGTGGTAATGTAACAGCGTTTGCCGTGAATGTCGAGTGGTATCCTACGCACATAGCTGGGCTTCCTGTGGCGATAAATATCAACTGCCACGCCGCAAGACACGCAGACATCGAACTATAAGGGGGAAATTATGGAAATCAAACTAAAAGCACCATTTACCAAAGAAGAGGTGGCGAATCTAAAAGCAGGTGATAATGTCCTAATCACAGGGCAGATTTTAGTGGCGCGAGACGCGGCACACAAAAGGCTATTTGAAGTGGTAGAAAAGGGCGAAAAAATTCCTGTGGATTTGAAAAATCAAACCATTTATTATATGGGACCAAGCCCAGCAAAGCCAAATGAAGTCATAGGCGCGGCAGGACCCACGACAAGCGGACGAATGGATAAATACACGCCTTTAATGCTAGAGCTTGGCATTAGCGGAATGATAGGCAAGGGCTACCGCAATCAAGCCGTAATAGACGCAATCATCAAACACAAAGCCGTGTATATGGTGGCTATCGGCGGTGCGGGTGCGCTTATCGCCCAAAGTATCAAAAAATACGAAGTTTTGGCTTACCCAGAGCTAGGACCTGAGGCGATTGCAAGGCTTGATGTGGTGGATTTTCCTGCTATCGTAGCAATCGACAGCAAAGGCACGAATTTCTACGAAATAGGACAAGCGAAATATAAAAAGGCGTAGGGTTTTGCGCGAATCTATGTGAATCATTGTGATTTGCGTGGAATATTACGCGAATCACACATAGATTCGTAGCCAGATTCGCCCAAATAGGTGCGAATCCAAAGAGCGAATCTATCTTTGCCTTGTCGTTGCGAATGGAATCCACGCCCCACGCTGTCATTGCGAGACTTTTGTAAAAAGTCGAAGCAATCCAAATCGCACGAATCTAAATTATATGAATCCTTGCTACTTAGTCGTCATTGCGAGATTTGCCTTTGGCAAGGCGTGGCAATCCAAAAAATTAAATTGATAAAGTGGATTGCTTCGGGCAAAGCCCTCGCAATGACAAATAAAATATGATTTAAACAAAATTGAAATGACAATTTTAGCTACATTTCGTCATTGCGAATGAAATCTACGCCCCACCTCGTCATTGCGAGGGCAAATCAATGCCCCCCCCTATCTCGTCATTGCGAGGCGATTTGTTAGAATCGCCGAAGCAATCCATTCCATTAAAATCCACCTCAATTTATTTTGTAGGCGATGTTGGCGCGTAAGCAAAGCTGTAAGTTTCATAAAAACACTATGCAACGAATGCTCTAGAGCGACTCTAAAGTCATCACGCAAATTATTTCTTCCCATACCTCGCAAAGTGTGATTTTCCAGCTAACCACAAATATCTATCTAATTGCTTTAAGTCGCATTTTAGGGCGTAAAATGTGCGAAAATTATTTAGTGCCTTTTTGAATTTAGCATAATCGCGCAAATCCTCCCTCACAAAGTCGCCGAATCTATCGCGCGTTTGGAAGTGCCAAAGCATTTTTTCCACATAGCTATCATAAATCGCAAAGTCCTTGTCGTTGTGGTGAGCGCAAAATTTAGTCGCAAATGAGTAGAGATACTTTGCTTTGCCATTTATGATAATCTGTGCGATTGCGCCTACTAGGCTTTCATCGCCACTTTGCAGTCGCGAATCTATGCGCGAAATGCTAAGGATATGCTTTGCCACCGCAAAAATATTAAAAATATTTGTGCTATAAAAGTCATTTAGCGTTGCGACTTTGACTAGCACTTCATCTAAATCATTGTTTTGTGGATAAGTGCGGTGGAATAGCTTATTTAGCGCGCGTTCTTGGTTGCGATAGTTTTCCATTGTGTCCCATTTGTTAAGGTAGGATTGTAGCTCATTTTGATTGGGTGTGATTATGTTTCGATTCGCATTTGATTTACAAATCTTGCGAATCTTTGTGGTTTTATCACTTATGCTTTGCGCTAAATCTTGCATTTGTGATTCGCTATTTGCCTTTGAATTTTTGCTAAAGAGTCTATTTAAAAAGTTCATTTCAAAAAAACCTCTCTACTAAACTTCACTAAAATTTACTTGCAATCCATAACACAAAATCTTTAATGACAGGTGCAGCCGAGAAAAATGCCGCAAAAGCAGATAATCCAGCCACCCAGCGCATTATAAAATTTAAATCCTCTTGCCTTTCATCGCTGACTAATTGTGTAACTTGCCTTATGGTTTCCTTTAATTCATCGTGTTTATCTTGTATCATATAAGTTTTTGATATTTGTTGCCAAATTTCAACCAAACTTCTATCATCTAATTGATTTTGCGCTACGGGGATATTATGATATGAATGTAAGTCAAAATTACAAACAGATTCATAAGATTCTTTTAATTTTTTGTATAATTCTTTATTTTTCCGTTTTGTTTTATTAAACCAAGAGGGTAGCCAACTCAACCGACCCTTATTTTCTTTATTTTTTCTACGCTCTTCATTTGCCATTCTTGCGATAATGCCAAGATTTTGCATTTTGGTATTATATGCTTTAGCGAGTATATAGGCATTTATCACGGCTAAAATATCTTTAGCTTTTGCTACATTGCTAGCAAGTATTGAGATATATTGACTATCAAACAAAATGCTTAAATTATTATCATAAGTGCAAGCTTTTGTTTTATAATTTTTGTCCCAAGACTCCATATCCGTAGATTGTTCTATTCTAAAAGCATTTTCAAAAGCATTTCCCTCGCATTGTATATCGTTCAATTTTTTGCCGTCTTTTTCCACTAAAAACCAATAGTCAAACACTTTATAAAAGGCAAAATCCCACTTTTCATAGCTTCCTTGCTCCAAATCAGCAAATGAAAATTTGCTTTCATCTACCTCGCTATCATCAAAATCCTTGATTTTTGCCAAAAACACTTCATAATCATTTTCTAAAATGTTTTGTGGTATCCACTTACCTACAAAATCTTTATTTTCTTTTAAATTTAAGCGTTGAATTTTATCTTTTTCGCTTGCTTGAATTTGCCTAATCTCGCATTCATTAAAAACACTTTCCTTTGTGGTATCATTTGTAGCAACAACCTTAATATCATCCTTTTTGTGCGACTCTAACTTACTACCTTTTTTGATATGTTCTATAAGACAATTTTGCGGGATTGTCCACGCACCCAAAAAGTCTATTGCAAGCATTTTTGTGTTGGCAAACATTCTTCGCATATTTTGCACTTTGCCTAGCCGATTCCCCCACGCGCTTAAATCTTGATTAAAACTCTCTGTGCCGTTAAACATTTCCTCCATATTTTTGACATTTGCCACATTCCACGAATCTAAGGGCTGATTAAACACCTTTGCATTCATAAACATTCTTTGCATATTTTCGACATTTGCGACATTCCAATGATTTAGCGGTTGATTGAAATTCTCCGCACCCCAAAACATTCGCCAAGTCCATTTGACTTTATCCATTTTCCACTTTTCACCAAAGGGTTTTCCGCCGTTGTTGAAATTCTTAGCTTGACAAAACATATATATCATACTTGTGGCATTGCTCGTATCCCAATGCGCCCCGATAGGCTGATTAAACGCCGTAGCATTCCAAAACATTTTCGCAAAGTTTGTGGCGTTGCTGACATTCCAGCTACTAATATCGCTATTAAAGTGCTTAGCATTTTCAAATGCGCTTACAAAAGTCTTTACGCTACTTGTATTCCAGCTTTCAATCCCACTAAAATCCATTCGATTCGAGTCTTTAAACAAATCTTTCATATTTGTGATTGCACTTGTATCTATGTCGCCTAGATTCATACTCTCATCATTGACTAATTTTACTAATTCATCTCTTGACTTTGGATTATACTTTGCCATTTTTTTGTCCTTTTAGATTTTATTTTGGTGGATTGTATGAAAATCCGCCTTAATATTTTTTACATTCTTACTCGTTTGTTTTATACCACTTTGGTGGATTATGCTCCAAAGGTGTGCCAATAAATATTTCACCCATACACTCAACCTTTGAGACATTCCAATTATCAATATTTGCATCAAATTTTTCAGCACAATAAAACATATCCTCCATATTTGTAACATTTGAAGTGTCCCATTTTTCAATGCCATCAAAGTTTGTTCTACTACTCTCATCAAAAAGAAATGACATATCAGTAATGGCACTTGTATCAATATTGCCAAGATGAATAAATTTATTTGCTACCAAATTTTTTAATTCATCTAAATTTTTTGGCTTATATTGTGGCTCATCTTGCAAGTCTTCCATTTCGCTTTCAATGTCTTCATAATAGTCAGTCCATCTTTTTAAATATGCTTCTTGATATTCAAAATACCACTTTGGCGGATTATAAGCCAAAACTGAAAAATTAAGCATTCTAGCAACATTCATCAAACTCCAAGTATTCCAATCATCTAAATTTTGGTTAAAACTTTTTGCTCTCAAAAATATAGCTTCCATTCTTGCCACTTTATTGGTGTTCCACTTGCTTATATCTTGGTTGAATTGCTCGGCATCCATAAACATACAATCCATAATTTTTACGCTTGAAGTGTCCCATTTGTCTAATGGCTGATTAAATGATGAACACTCAAACATACTTTCCATATCCTCAACATTTGAAACATTCCAATCGTTTATATTGTGGTTAAAATTTTTGGCATAACTAAACATATTTTTCATATCTGTAACCCTTGAAGTGTCCCATTTCTCAATGCCGCTAAAGTCCTCTCTTTCGCTACTCTCAAAGAGATATGACATATCCGTAATCGCGCTTGTATCTATATCGCCCAGATTCACGCTCTCATCGCCGACTAATTCCTCTAATTCCTCTTTTGTCTTTGGACTATACTTTGCCATTTTTTCCTCCTTATTTGCGCCGTTTTTTGTCGCCCAATCTCTGTGCCAATGTTCTACCAGCACCGCACCTTTTTCTATTATCGCCTCTTACTGCACCTCTATGCTTTACTTTTGCTTTTGCCATTTTTGGACTCCTTTTTGTTTTAAATTTTGCCCTTTATTGTGGGCGAATCTTTTGTCTAACCGCCGACTTTTTACCACACGCGAATCTAAAATGCGTGAAAATTTATCTTTTTAAGTTTGCATTTTGATTCCTTTAAGTGTGGTGTGGAAAGTAGCGAATCGTGTGAATTGCGCGAATCTGCGCCGAATCGTCATTGCGAGGCGTTGCAAACGCCGAAGCAATCCAAAATGTGTGAATCGTGTGAATCTTAAGCGCGTAGATTCGCCTAAAGTGAGTGAATCACAAAGAATTCTAAAATCGCCAAAATGGATACTTCGGGCTATCGCCCTCAGTATGACGACTCTTTTGGTTTTGTCGTAGTAAGGTAAGAAATTCGTCATACTGAGCGTAGCATTTATGCGTAGCGAAGTATCCAAACCGCGAGACTTAAATTTATGCGAATCACTACTACTTATCGTCATTGCGAGACTTGCCTTTGGCAAGGCGTGGCAATCCAAATCGCGCGACTTTAAATTATAAATAAAATCAATGGCACAAAAGCGAATCTGTCGAATCACAAAAATAGATTGCCATGATTCGTCATTGCCAAATCTCGCAATGACGAGAGAGTAAGGGCACGAATTCGCACTTCGTGCAGATTTATTTCTTTTGGATTGCTTTGGCATTTTCAATGCCTTAATAACAGCGTGTGGCGTAAATCGCCCTAAAGTTAGGAATTTTTGGATTATAGATTCGTAGTTTTGATATTCGTGGGTTTGGTAATGGGCTAAATAAAGAGGCGCGTTCCCCCCCCCCGCAAGTGCGTGGGCGAGTGGATTTAAGTGATTCGCATAATTTAAGATTTTATTTTGATTTGATTTCAAAATTTTACCATTTTTAGTTTTTAAAATAACTTTGCAATTCTAATTGTGATTCGCTAAAAACTTTCTTAAAGATTTGTGTGTATTTTGAAAATTTGTTTATTTTTAGATTGCCACGATTTTGCTACGCAAAATCTCGCAATGACGAATCCTCCATACAGTCATTGCGAGTGAGTGTAACGAGCGAAGCAATCCACTTGGCTTTATTATTTTTTTGGATTGCTTCTGGCTGTTGCCCTCGCAATGACGAGAGAATAGAGTAATTCTTTGTTTTGCGAAAGCCAAACAAAGCAAAAGCTTTTGATAGATTCACACTTTATTGATTCACTTTTGTGTTATTGATTTTTATTGTGGTTTGGATTGTTTCACGCGTATCTCTATAGATTCAACTTTACAACTACAAATCACTCATTTTTCGCCCACCAACTGAAAATATCAAAGTCATATAACGGCGAGATTCGCGGGTATTCAAACTTATCATAATACGCCACGCGAAATTCGCGCGAGTGAAAATGTGGCACAACATAATATCCCCACAGCAAAATCCTATCTAGCGCACGGACATTTGCCACCTGCGAATCGCTATCTTTGGCGTTTATGATATTTTCCACTAGCTTATCGATTATTGGCGACTCGATTCGCGCAAAATTGCGTGAGCCATTTGTGTTCGCACTCTGGCTACTCCAAAAATATCGCTGTTCATTGCCCGGAAACAGCGACTGCGGAATGACTGCGACAATCATATCGTAATCAAAATTATTCACGCGATTGATATAACTCCCCAAATCAATGCTCCGCAAACTCGCCTCAATGCCTAAAATCTTAAGATTTGCGATAAATGGCAACGCCACGCGCTCCATTGCCTTTGACACTAGCAAAATCTCAAATTTCACCTGCGAATCGCCCTTAAACAGGTGATTATTTTTCTTTGTATATCCTGCGCGTTTTAGGATTTCTTGCGCCTTTAGAAGCGATTCGCGCCTCTGCTTGGCATTTTTAAACTCCACGCTTGAAAAAGGCGCAGTTAAAATATGCGAATCTACGCCCAAGCCACGCAAAATCTCTAACTCTTTGCCTTGAGGAATCCCGCTTGATGCGAAAATTGAATTATCAAAATAGCTTTTTGTGCGCGTGTATTGGCTAAAAAAGAGATTTTTATTGCTCCACTCAAAATCAAAGGCGTAGTTTATCGCCTCGCGCAGATTTATATCGCTAAACACCTCGCGCCTTGTATTCATAAAAAAGCCCTGCATACCGCTAGGAAGCGCGTGTTTGAATGCGACTTTTTTCAGGCTTTGATTTTGCAATGCCTTGCCCTCGTAGCCTATCGCCCACACTTTCGCGCTATTTTCCAAGCGATAGTCAAACGCACCGCTTTTAAATGCGAGTAGCGCGACATTTTCGTCCTTGTAATACTCATAAATTACCTCATCAAAGTTAAAAAGCCCGATTCGCGTGGGGTGATTTTGCGCCCAGTAGTCTTTCACGCGCTCATAAGTTATCTTGCGCCCTACTTCAAAACTCTTAATTTTATACGCGCCACTGCCTAGCGGAACTAATAACGGGTCATTAAAATCCTTGTCCTTGTAAAAATGCTCGGGCAACACACTAAGCTGTCCTAAAATCAAAGGCAACTCGCGGTTATCGCCACTTTTAAAGCTAAATTTGATTTTATCCGCACCTACTAGCGAAACCGCGCTCACATCGGCGTAATACTGCTTGATGAGCGGATTACCATACTTCATCAGCACCTCAAAGCTAAACTTCACATCGCTGGGCTTTACGCGCACTCCGTCATTAAACCTTGCATTTTTGTTAATCGTAAAAATCACGCAATCTTTTTTAGGGCATAGCGCAATCGATTCAGCAATCAAACCATACTCGCTAAAAGGCTCATCTTTGCTCTGCACGGTGAGCGTATCATAAAGTAGCTCCAAACCTTCGGCTTTCGCGCCTTTTAGGCTGAAATTATTTAGGCTGTCAAAAGTGCCTATGGCAGCGGCTTTTAGAGTGCCTCGTTTGGGCGCATTTGGATTCACATAATCAAAATGCTTTAAATTTTTGTATTTAATCTTGCCGTCTATGGAAATATAGGGCTTTGAATCGCTTGGATTTGAATCGCCTTGCTGTGCGTAAAGTGCGAGTGCAAAAAATGGTGCGATAAATAGCGCGATAAGAATTTTCAAAATGCTCTAACCTTTGGTGTAAAATTAAAGGCAAATTATATCGTAGTATCTAAAAGATTTGGTGAGACGATTCATAAAATTGGAGAAAATGGAATGAGTATGTTTTTATTGATTTTTGGTTTATTAACACTAACTTTTTCGTTACTTGTAGTCCTAAAAAGCGCGATAACCAATTAGGCTTATATCATTTTGGCGATTTAATATCGCCAAAAAAACAACGACAGATTGCACTTAGATTCGACAAAATGTCTTAAAACAACGCAATTTTATCATCGCCAATTATTGCACAACCTACAGCTCTGCGGTCTCTTTTACGCTTTTCTATGAAAATCATACTATCATAATAAGTTATTGAGTGGGTAGAGTTTGTAAAGTCGTTTACTTCCAACCCGTCATTTTTAGTCGCGTGGTAGGCGTTAAGTGAATCTATGAGGCTTTTAGAGTAGTCGATAAAAGAGAGATTCTTTGGATTCCCCCCCCCTATTTTGGCTAATGGCATTATATCCACCATAGCTTTTCCAATATGAAGTATGCAAATCCTCGCACAAATACACGCCGTCATCTTTGATGAAATCATACATTTCCTCAAAAGTAACGATTTGTTGCCTCATCGTGTGTCCGCCGTCATCTATCAAAATATCTACTTTTGGAATTTTTCTCTTTAAATCCCTCCAAAATTGCCTATCCTCTTGCGAACCTATAAAAATATGTATGCCGTCTTCCTCAAAATCCTTGCATCTTGGGTCAATATCCACGCCATAGATATTAACCTTTGCGTTAGGGTAACCGTGCGTAAAATAATGTTTCCACATTCTTGCCGAACCGCCATTTTGAACACCGATTTCAAGGATATTGACATCTTTGCCACGAAACCTCGCAAAATGCCTCTCATACGCGTCAAAATACATATACCATTTATGAATAGCATTGCTTTTGTTGTTGATGAAATAATCGTGCAAAATTTTGTCATACTCAGCGTTATATTGCGTATAAAGTATATCTTTTGCAACTTGTCTTTTTGCCTCATTTTCATCGCTGTCCTGCGCATCTATGACAAGTAGCGGTGGATTGGGGATTTTTACAATATCGGGGTTTTTCTCGCATTCGATTCTTTGTTTGTAATCCTTGTAATACTCTACAAACATTTTTGTAGCAAAAGGGCGTAAAAATGGCGGTAGCCACCTCACCTTGCATTGAATTTTCTTTTCTGTATATGTTAATTCGTTCATCGAATCGCTCCTTAAAAAAATATGAGACGAAATTTTAGCAAAAAATTATGCTTTTGTGGTGCATAATGATTAAATAGCAAAAATATAAACAAAAACATTGAATCTCGTGTGGTATATTTGTGTGGATTTTAGATTGCTTCGTTTCGGGCTAACGCCGAATCTCGCAATGACGGCTTATTTTCGTTCGATTCGTAAGAGTTGTATTTTTAAAAACAAATTCTAATATTTGTTGCTTCTAGCGTTGCCCTCACAAATTCTAGTATTTGCGGTGGAAGTTTTGTATTTGTGAAAATTTTTAGGATAAAACTAGACTAGAGTCTGTTGATTCCTAAAAATTTTCACAAGTGCGAAAGATGTCGCCCAAAACGAGCGAAGCGAAGTTTCCTATAAAGACGAATTTAAACACCAAAAATTGCCCCTTACTTTTCCGCAAAAACCCCATACGCCATAATCTTGTCGAATCGCTTAGCGATATAATCCTTGTCTTTTTTTATCTCTTTGATTGCGGTTAAAAAGTAGCTTTTGATTTCCTCTGCTGCGCCGACTTTGTCTCTGTGTGCGCCCACTGACGGCTCTTTAATGACATCATCAATCAGCTTCATATCGTGCAAATATTCAGGGATAATTTTAAGCGATTTGGTGGCATTTTCCACCTTGAGTGAATCATTCCACAAAATCGCCGAGCAACCCTCAGGCGAAATCACGCTAAACACGGAATATTCCATCATCGCTAGTCTATCTGCCACGCTTATGGCAAGTGCGCCTCCGCTACCGCCCTCGCCTATCACAACGGCGACTGTGGGCGTTTTCAGCGCACTAAACTCCTGCAAATTTTTCGCTATCGCCTCGCTCTGCCCTCGCTCCTCCGCGCCCACGCCCGGATACGCCCCTGCGGTATCCACGAGCATTAAAATGGGTAGTTCGAATTTCTCTGCGATTTTTGCCACGCGCAAGGCTTTGCGATAGCCCTCTGGGTTTGGCATACCAAAATTTCGCGCGATTTTATTTTTCGTGCCTCTGCCCTTTTCCTCAGCAATCACCATCGCGCTCTGTCCGCCAATCTTGCCGATAAAGCTCACAATCGCCAAATCATCTTTATAATGTCTATCGCCGTGAATCTCGTAAGCGTCAGTCAAAATCAGCTCGATATAGTCCATAGAGTAAGGTCTATCGGGGTGTCGCGCGAGTTGTAACTTTTGGTAATCCGTGAGATTCGTATAAATCTTGCTAACTTCTTTTTCTAACTCTTTGCTTAGAATCTCTTGGGCGTGAATATCGCCACGAAATACGGCAGATTCTATGTCATCTTGGATATTTTTTAGCTTTTGCTCGAAATCTAAATATGTAAGCACGATTTTAACCCCTTTGTAAAATTTATGTGCCGAATCTCACGGCGAATCTTACGCAAAATCTACGCTAGATTTGCCACGATTCGACACAGCATTGATTGCAAAAATCTACACTTTTTTGAAAATCACAACGGCGTTTGTCCCACCAAAGCCAAATGAGTTACTCATCACGCACTCGACTTTCGCGTCCCGCGCGGTATTTGGAATATAGTCCAAATCGCACTCAGGGTCTTTTGTGATTTGATTTATCGTGGGTGGCAGGACGGAATGCTTCATCGATAGAATGCTAATTGCCGCCTCAATCGCACCTGCCGCACCCAAGCAATGCCCAATCTGCCCTTTTGTCGAGCTAATGGGCGGAACATTATCCTTGCCACCAAAGACATTTTTAATCGCAATGGTTTCGTATAAGTCGTTATACTTCGTGCTAGTGCCGTGTGCGTTGATATAATCGACTTTGGTATTTGCCATAGAAAGCGCGGCTTTCATTGCGCGGAATGCGCCCTCGCCGTTTGGTGCAGGGGTTGTGATATGATTCGCATCGCCACTTTCGCCAAAGCCTATGAGTTCGGCGTAGATTTTCGCACCGCGTTTTTTAGCCGAGTCGTAAGATTCAAGTAGCAAAGACGCTGCGCCCTCGCCCATTACAAAGCCGTCTCTGTCGTTGTCAAATGGACGAGAGGCGGTTTGCGGGTCATCGTTGCGTGTGCTTAGTGCTTTCATCGAGGCGAATCCGCCGATTCCCACAGGGCAAATGGCAGATTCTGCACCGATTGCTAACATTCTATCCGCGCCACCTAGCACTATTGTTTTATATGCCTCGATAATGGCGTGATTCCCAGCGGCACACGCCGTTACACTCGCCAAAGTAGGACCTTTTAGCCCATATTCGATAGATACGAATCCGCCCACCATATTTACTAACGCGCTTGGGATAAAAAATGGATTGATTCGTCTTGGACCTTTTTCAAAACAAGCTATGGAATTTTTTTCGATATTGCCTAATCCGCCTATGCCAGAGCCTGAACTCGTGCCGAATCGCTCATAGTCAATGTCTTTGCATTCCAAAATGCCCGAATCTTCCATAGCCTCTTTTGAAGACTGCAAAGCAAGTTGTATGAATCTATCCGCCTTTTTGATTTCCCTAGCGTCCATTACAGACGCAGGGTCAAAATCCACTATCTCTCCAGCGATTTTCACAGGCATTGCCTCCGTGTCAAAGGAAGTAATGTTTTTAATCCCGCATTTGCCCTCGATGATAGCATTAAACGCCGATTCTCTATTCAGCCCTAAGGAATTTATCATTCCTATGCCCGTTACTACAACTCTTTGCATTTGTGTCTCCAAATATGCGTTTTATTTTTTGTGAGATTGAATGTAATCCACGACATCTTTGACTGTGGATATTTTTTCCGCTTCCTCATCGGGAATCTCAACATCAAATTTGCTCTCTAATTCCATAACTAGCTCAACGACATCAAGCGAATCTGCACCCAAATCATCTACGAATTTAGATTCCAATTTCACTTCGTCCGCATTTACGCTTAGTTGCTCCACGATAACCGCCTTTACATCATCAAAAATTGCCATTTTTAACTCCTTATTTTAAAATTTAACTTGAAATTGTAGCACAAAATTTTTAAATTTTGCTACATATATAAACCGCCATTGACTTTAATAACCTCGCCTGTGATATAACTCGCGCTATCACTTAGCAAAAATGCCACTACTTCGGCTATTTCGCTAGAGCTTGCGAATCGCCCCAAAGGAATATTTTTAAGATAAGATTCCTTAATATCATCTTTGAGTGATTCAGTCATACTTGTATCCACAAAGCCCGGTGTAACGGCGTTGAATCGCACATTGCGACTTGCGCCCTCATAGGCAAAAGATTTACTCATCGCAATCATTCCGCCCTTGCTTGCTGCATAGTTGCTCTGCCCTGCATTGCCCCGCTCACCGATGATTGAGGCGATATTTACCACACTTCCAAAGCGATTTTTACTCATCGCCTTCAACGCCTCGCGTGAGCAAATAAAAGCGGATTTTAGGTTTGAATCAATCACACTCATAAAATCCTCCACTTTCATACGCAACGCAAGTTTATCGTTCGTAATCCCCGCATTATTGACTAGATAATCCAAGCTCCCATCGCAATCCGCGATTACCTTAAATGCGTCAATGACTTCGCTTTCATTATCCGCATTAAACTTAATCACAGCCGCGTTAGCACCACTTTTCTCAATCTCATCTTTTAACGCTAGGGCTGGGTTTTCATCGCCACGATAATTTATCCAAACTTTGAGATTATATGTCGCCAAAACTTTCGCGATTCCCGCGCCAATCCCGCGACTAGCCCCCGTAATCAAAACATTTTTACCGCTAAATTTCATCACAAACTCTCCTAAAATTGCCTATCTTACGCCGAATCTACAATTTAGATTCATATCTGCGCAACACATACAATCGCTTTAACATTTTCTTTTTCGCGCTGATTTTTTGCTTTTTACGCTTTTCTGTTTGGCTTTCAAAGAATCGTCTCGCACGAGATTCCGTTACGACTAGATTTCTATCAGCTTGTTTTTTAAAGCGTCTGTAAGCCTCATCAAAGCTCTCGTTTTCTCGGATTTTAACGCCCGGCATTCTGCTATCACCACCTTTTTTGTAGGATTAAAAAGCGAAATCCTAACAAAAAATTCCAAAAAAATAAATTAAATGTGATTAGATTCGTGTGATAATGACAAAAACTGCTTGGCGAATCAGTGCAAATCCTATGTGAATCATTTAAGATTCACGCGATTCGCCCTAAAGATTCGCCTAAATCTTTTTAGAATTTATACGCATAGCCTAAGTTAATATAGCTAATCCCAAGGTCCCAAGGATATTCTGCATTCATATTTTTGCCATAGCCTCCCGCATTAGCAAATCTAAAGGTTAAATATAGCTGATGATGAATATCTATATAGTAGTGCAAACCCGTGCTAAATTCATACGCAGCTGCAAACAGAGTATAAGAGCCAGTAACACTAGCACCAGATGCTTCATAAAATCTAGCTTGGATATTAAATCCAAGTGGTGCGAAATGCACCCCTAGCGTATGACTATCGATATTTAAAAAGTCCCATATAAATTGCGGTGCTACACCTAGCACAAGATAATGCGTCTTACCTGATAACTTACTATCATAATACAAATAGTTAAAATGTCCAGCCAATCTAGCACCTAAATGAAAGTAGGGCTTATCATAGAAATACCATTGATACCCACCGATTACGCCTATATCAAAACCCGGGGCGAATCCAATCTCAGCCCCCACATATCCGCCCTCTTTTGTCTCTAGTGGAATATGCCATTCCTCGCTATGCGCATTTACAAATAGTAGCATAGATATAAGCACCGCACCAAAAGATTTATAAATCACATTTAAAAAATTTCTCATAATCTATCCTTTCCATATTAAAATTTATATGAATAGCCAAAGAACACTTGACCACCGTGAGCACCGATATTAGCATCTACTTTTTGTTTTGTGCCATTCTTATAAATAACCACATCGCTTAATGTCCAACTATGCTTGTAGGTTACAAATACTTGATGATGAATATTGTAGTAGTAATGTATGCCTAAATTGATTATGTAATAAGTTGTGTATCCATATCCTCCTGAATTGGTAATCTTACCACTATATGACCATACAACATTTCCATTTTCAATATTTTCTTGTTTTGTATTTGTTACACTACCATCAAAACCAATATGTCCTTCAAATCCCAAAGGCGATAAATGCACCCCTAGCGTATGGCTACCTCTATCTAAAAAGTCCCATAAAAATTGCGCATCCGCCCCATAATACAAGTTATGACCTATAAGGTCAGTTGTCTGGTCGATATTATATACATCACCGTCTATATTACTATAATCGTGTAACTCTTCTCTCATATAGGTTATAGAATACCCCAAATATGCTTTAAAACGCAATCCTAAATTAAAATGTGGCTTATTATAAAAATACCATTGATACCCACCAATAATATTTATAGGAATGTCAAACTTAGGAGAATAAGTCGTATCAGTATAACGAAGTTGAGACGAATAGACTTCACTTTCACTTTTAGGAATTGTCATTGACATACTAAATTCCCCACCTATGAATCCACCTGTTTTTGGATTGCTAGATGGAGCTAGTGTGAGATAAGGACTTTTATCGCTTTGCGTGGCTGATTGTGAAGTGGATTGCTTAGAGTTTGTCGAATCTGTTGCTTTTAGATTAGAGTGCTTGGATTTTTTGGATTTGGACTTGGCGTTCCCCCCCCCCCATTTTGGGCGGATTTTGCCTTTGTGGTTTGTGTGGATTTGCTAGTATTATCATCTGCGTAAGTCGCGCTAATTGCAAGGCAAATCGCCACAAAAACCGCACCTAAAATCTTATGTGCGCTATGTGATAGATTCGCGTGAATCGCATTTATCTTTAATGTCGCCATTTTGAAGTCCTTTCGTGGATTAAAATATTTTTTGCTAAAAGCAAAGTCGAAATTATAGCAAAGAAATCATAATTTTGTGAAAAAATTGCATTGTGAGCGCAAATCCACGCGAATCTAAACGCCCAAAGCCCTACAAATCCAAATATTCCTTATCACAAAAGCTTTTCAAGTGGATATTGCTAAATGCTTTTTTAAGAGAGATAAAAAAGTCCTTATTTTGCGCCTCAATCTCGCGTAGCATAGCCTTTGCACTCTCCCGCGCAAAGGGCTTTTTATCATCTGGAAGCCAATTTATCGGGCAGTTGCAATCAGGGGCGATATAAATTTCATTGCTTTTGATAAAGTCGATAATCTGCCTCTCACGCACGAAAATCAGCGGTCGAATCACAAATAGCCCGTTCTCAGCGCGATAAATGGGTGGCATAGAGCGCAGTGAGCCGTTGTAGCTGAAATTCATCACAAAACTCTCCGCCGCGTCATCTAGGTGGTGCGCCAAAGCGATTTTGTTAAATCCACCCTCGAGTGCCTTGCTATACAGCGCACCGCGCCTCATTCTCGAGCAAAAAGAGCAATACGAGCTATTTGGGCGTTTCTTTTCCTCTAAAGCCTCAAAGATTTTTGTGCGGTAGAGTTCGTAGGGAATCTCGTGCTGTGCGCAATAATCGATGATATACTCATACTCGCCACCGCGCCCATAGTCAATCGTAATTGCCTTAAACTCAAAGTCAAACGGCGCGTGAGATTGCATTCGCTTTAGTAGCGTGGCAAGTAGCATTGAATCTTTGCCTCCGCTTAAGCCCAAAAGCACTTTGTCGCCCTCTTTGATTAAGCCATACTCGGCATTTGTCCGCCCCACTGCACTTAAAATCTTTTTGCTTATCATTTGAAAAATCCTTATAAAAAATTTGGAGCGATTAGATTTGACGCGAATCTTATGCGAATCTAGTGCAATTCAAGGCGAATCTAGCCTCAAATCAAACCCAATTCAAAGCGATTCGCCCAAAAATCCTACCGCGCTCCCTTGCTTTTTAAAAAATTTTTTATTCTATCGTATTTTGCCACACTTAGAGCCGTATTGCCATCATTATCCTTAGCATTTATATCTGCACCCATTTCTACTAGATATTGTATCACTTCATCGATTGCGCCATTTTTTGAGGCAAGTATCAAAGCCGTGTTGCCTTTGTGATTGCGCACATTTACATCCGCACCTTTTTCTACTAAAAATTTTACAGTTCCTATGCAACCCACACCATACATCAAATGCCACATTAAAGTAGTCGTGCCTTTATCATCTTTGGCATTCACATCTAAACCTTTTGATACGAGATACTCTATCTTATCCATAGTTACATATTTATTTTTGGCATTTTTGACTATGGAATGCTTTGGTTTAGTAGTATCTGCTCTACGGCAATGACCTGCAGCATACATTAAAGCAGTCTTACCTCTATGAATCGACCAAGGATTAGCACTCATAACCCTATAACCTTTAGCATTTATATCCGCGCCTACGGACACGAGATATTCTATCGCTTCTACGGTTCTGCCACAAGTTTCGCCATATCCAGCCATTCGCAATAAAATAGTTTCGCCACCACTATCAGCATCATTCACTCTAGCACCTACGGATATAAGATATTTTATTATTTCTAGTTTCCTAGCAAACATTAAGGCACTTTGACCAGAAGGACTATCAATATAAGCATTCACATCTACGCCTTTGCTTATTAGATATTTTACTAATTCTACATTCTCAGATTGCACAGCTGCAACTAAAGCAGTGAATTTTTCGCCTTTAACAACAATATTTGCGCCTTTAGATATGAGATATTTTACTATTTCTAACTGCCCAGTCCCTGCAGCAGACTTTAAAGCAGTCCCACCATATTTGCTTGTATAATTCACATTTGCACCTTTGCTTACTAGATATTTCACAATTTCTAATTGTCCATTCTGTGCGGCTAACATTAAGGTAGCCTCGCTATCGTGGAAAGAGTTAATCTTATTATCTACCTTGGCGTGTATATCTGCGCCTTTGGATATAAGATATTTTACGACTTCCAAATGCCCAAAACGCGAAACATCTGCAAAAGGAACAACAAAATCCTTAATGCAAATATCTTGTGTGTAATCACTCCAATAGTAAATATCTTTGTATGCCTTTATGCCTTTAGATTCTAAATATTGTCTTGCTTTACCAATACTCACAGCCTGCATTAAAACGGTGAAACCATATTCATTTCTAGCATTGACATCTGCGCCTTTGGCGACAAGCGATTTGACTTTATTTAAGTCGCCCATTTCCGCCGCCTCTATCAACGCCTTATCATAACTATTTGCATAAAACCCTTGAATCATTAGCGCACTTAGCGCAAAGAGTTGAAGTATTTTCATTTGAAGTCCCCCTTTATTTAAAAATCCTAAAGCCACATTGTAGCGTAAAAATTAGTTTGATTCGCACGAATCGCCCAAGTATTACGAATCGCCAGATTCGGCCGATTCGGTAGATTCACCAGATTCACGCGAATCCAAATCCTTTATCGCTTCGCTGTAATCGCTTAGCCTTTGCATTATGCGCGTGAATCCATCGCTATATTTTGGATAAATCATCGGGCGATAGTCATTTAGCGATTCGCTTGAACTCACGCTAATGGGGATAATATTATGCACGGCAAACGCGCCCTGCCCTAGCCTATCGATAGATTTAAGATTGGCGATAAAATTATTCGCGCAGCCATCGCACGAATCCAGCACATTATCACCCAAATTCGCACCAAAAACAAATCGCACTTGATAAATCATCGAATCCTTGTCGCCACCGAGCTTTGAGCCACCATAGATGAAATTTGCGAGGCTATACACAATCTTTCTGCCATTGTATTCCTCGATTCCTTGCAGTGTGTGCGTGTGATGAGCCACCACCAAATCCGCCCCACTATCGATAGCAAAATGCGCCAAATCGCGCTGAAGCGCATTTGGTATGTGGCTCTTTTCCTCGCCAAAATGCAGAGTGAAAATCACCACCTCAGCACCCATTTTACGCAGTCGCTTTATGTCGCGCTCTATCGCCTCTTTGGCAAAATGACTAAAGCCTCTCTCTCCAGCAAAGCCAAATTTGACGCCCTTTAGCTTGACAAGCACCACGCCATCCTCGCCAAAAAAATTCACTTTTGCCCTTTTTAGTGCGCGTTGCGTGGTTTCCAAGCCGTCTTTTCCATAGTCGCCAGAGTGGTTATTTGCCAAATTTACTATGTCGATTCCTGCGAATCTTAGGATTTTCGCGTAAGATTCGCGCCCTTTGAAAATAAATGTCTTTTCTTTGGCGGGGAGCGGATTTTTGTCGCTTAGGACGCCCTCAAAATTGCCTATGCTTAAGTCATCGTTTTTCAAAATCTCCGCAACGCCACCGCCAAAGTAGGCAAAATCTCCATTGACTTCGGCAAATTTCGCGTCAAATGTCGCGCCCTCCGCGCCAAAATAATCGCCCAAAATTATATCGCCCACAAAGCTCAAAAGCACGGATTTAGCGGGATTTTTAGGATTTGATACATTTATATTTTTGGATTTGACGGAGATTTTTTGTAAGGTTTTTGGGTGCGAATCGCGTGAATCTTTTAAATCCTGCAAATCGCTTAAACCTTGCGAATCTTTGCCCAAATCGCGCAAAATCTTTGGATTGCGCAATTCGCGTGATTTGTAGGATTTTGTGCTTTGATTCGCATTAGATTCGCCAAAATTTAAAATCATATTATCTGCATTTGCAATTTTGATAAATCCCACACATAGCGCAAAAATCGCACTAAGCAAAGTGATATTTTTGCAAATCTTATTTATACACATCGCCACGAGATTGCGCCTTGTAGGCGTAAATCAAAATTTGTTCATCGATGATTTCATACAGCAGACGATATTTGCCGATTCGCAGTCGGTATTTGTGCTCCTCACCTTGCAGCTTTTTTATATCAAGCGCGTTATCGAAAGGATTTTGCGCAATTTGCTCTAACGCGGATATAAATCTTTGGCTAACTTCAGGGTGAGAGTGCAGAAACTTCCGCACTTCCTTGTTCATCTCAACTTTATAGCTCATAATCCTAGCTCTTTCTTAACGCTTTCTAGACTATAAGTTTCACCCATCTCTAGCTCTTTTCGCGCTTTTTTCCACGCTTTATAATCGGCTTTGGTTTCTATGGGGAGTTTTTCCTCTTTTGATTCGCGTAAATCGTGTGATTCGCGCACTTCACGAACACCTTTTAGTAGGCGGATTGCGCTCATAATCTCGCTTTTGTTTTTATCGCTGATTTGGACTTGTAGTGTCATTTTTTATCCTTTACATTTTTTCGCCAATTATAAACAATTTTAACTAAAATCACTATCTTTCCATAGCGAGTTTTCGCCACTTGTAAGCTCGATTTTATACTTAAATAGCGTGTTTTCCAAATTATATAGCGTTAGAATCCTTGCACTATTCTCAATTAGCGTGATTGTCTTTGCAAGGTGCATCAAATCCCGCCCGTAGGCATAAATGCCATATCCGCGCACCACCACATAATTTGTATTATTTTGCTTTAAAAAATTGCCTACTTCCGTGTCCGCGCGTTCCTCCCAGCTGTCAAATTCCTTTGGATTGTAGATATTGATTTCTTTTAAAACTTTCGCGCCGTAATAATCTTTTGGAATGATTTTTAAATGTTGCAACGAATACGCCAAAGTATAAGGCGGCAGGGCGTAAGCGACACATTTTGCCTCGTTGATTTCCTTATAAATATATGAATGCAAAGACGCCTGAGAACTCGCCTCATTGTAGCTATAATCGCGCTTGTGCGATAAAATCACCAAATTTTCCTCGCGCAAATCATCAAAAACCGCGTCTTTGGTGTTGATGATGAATTTCGTCTCATTTAGTTTGTGCGAGATTGAGCCTTGAAAAATATTAAAGCAATCCTTTTTAAACATTGTCCTAGAGATATTTTGCAAGTCGCGCAGGACTTTGCTATCGACATTTTTAATCATAATGCGCCTTTAAAATGGAATTTCGCGCCTTAAATCGCGCTTAGATTCGCTTTAGATTCGCCTAAATTTGCGTGGATTCGCAATAAATTTTAAGCGCGAATAGGCTTTAAAAGCCTAAAAAACGCAAAATTCTACCATAAAATCACAAATTTTATTTTAAATTTAAGACATTATAACGATTTATATCAAGCTAATTTATATGAAGTTACTAAATAAACTTTATATGATTACGCTAAAGTTTGCTAATTTTTGGCAAAAAATTAGCACTCAAATTAAAATATTGCTATTTTTTTAAAATTTTATGTTATAATTTCGCAATTTCTTATTAAAGGATTTTGGATTTGAATAAAAAGCGCGAAAAGCTACTAGATGAAATGATAACCATTTATATCCGCGAGGGTAAGCCTTTGGGGTCGGAATCATTGCGTTTGGAGCTAAATAGCGATGATTTTAGCATTTCCTCTGCCACGATAAGAAATTATTTTAAAGTGCTTGTGAGCGAGGGCGTGTTGTCGCAGCCGCATATTAGCAGCGGACGCGTTCCCACAAACAACGCTTTGAAAAATTATTGGCGCAAAAATATTGACATTAGCACTCCGCTTGAACTTGCACCATTGGATAAAATTAGCGAGGCGAGTGAGAAATATGAGATTTTCTGCGGGATTCGCCTTTGGCAGAATGAAATTTTAAGCGAAGTTATCAATTTTCGTGATAAATATATCATTTTGCTATTTGAAAACCGCGAAAATCGTTTCAATCGCACTGCGAATCGCACCAAAGATTATGGCGATTCAACAGAGGCGATTTTGCCACACTCATCGCATTTGTATAATTTTTTGCAAGAAATGCTTTATCAAAATATCGAGGAGATTCGCTTTATGGCGCGGAGCGTTTGCGCTAATGTGTTATTTTATAGTTTGGAAAATGGCGCGAAATTTAATCGCGCGTCAAATTTTGGCTGCAAATTCTTAGAGATTAGCGATAGTGGCTTGTTTATGGAGATTTTGAATAGTCATATTTTTTATCGGCTAAAAAATGGCTTTCATTTCTTAAAAGACGGCTACTTGGGGCTTATCCAAGATATTTGCCTAAATGAAAAAAATGGCAAAATGTTTGTCTTTGGCAAATTGGAGCGCGATTACGCGTCATTTTACAACGAAATTGCGTCATAAATCACTTGTAAGGAGGTAAATTTGAGAGATGAAAATATAGATGATTCAATGGAGCGCGAATCTGGCAAATCAATCGAATCTAACGAATCTAGCGCATTTGATTCAGGCGATTTGGACGAATCTAGCGAATCTGTTGAATCAAATTTAGCAGATTCAAGCGATTCGGCGGATTTAGGCGAATCTAGCGATTCAAATAGCGATTCAACCGCAGAGGGCGATAAAATCAAAGCCTTAGAAGATAAATACATTCGCGCTTATGCGGAGTTTGACAATGTCAAAAAACGCTTGGAGCGCGAAAAATATCAGGCTTTGGAGTATGCAAATGAGCAGATTTTAAAAGATTTTCTGCCCATTTTGGATACTTTGGAATCCGCGCTTGAATCCACCAAAAATGACGATAGCGAGGCGATGACTAAGATTCGCGAGGGCATTAGCCTAACCATTGATAATTTTCTAAAGGCTTTTAGTAAGCATAGCGTTGAGCGCATTAGCACGGATGGCGAGTTTGACCCCAATGTGCATAATGCCATTATGCAGATTAAAAGCGAGGGCAAGGCGGACGGCGAGATAGCGCAAGTTATCCAAAAAGGCTACAAATACAAAGATAGGGTGATTCGCCCTTCTATGGTAGCAATCACTAAAAATTAAGGAGTAAAAAATGAGCAAAGTTTTAGGCATAGATTTAGGAACTACAAATTCAGCAATGAGCGTATTTGAGGGCGGTGAAGCAAAAATCATCGCAAACAAAGAGGGCAAAAATACTACGCCCTCAATCGTGGCATTTACCGATAAGGGCGAGATTTTGGTAGGCGAATCGGCAAAACGACAGGCAATCACAAATCCGCAAAAAACGATTTATTCAATCAAGCGCATTATGGGCTTAATGTCAAACGAGGACAAGGCAAAAGAGGCGGAAAAACGACTGCCTTATAAGATTGTCGATAGAAATGGCGCGTGTGCGATTGAGATTAGTGGCAAAATTTACACGCCACAAGAAATTAGCGCGAAAATTTTGATGAAGCTAAAAGAGGACGCGGAGGCGTATTTGGGCGAATCTATTAGCGAGGCGGTTATCACCGTCCCTGCGTATTTCAACGATTCGCAACGAAAAGCGACAAAAGAGGCTGGAACGATTGCAGGGCTAAATGTATTGCGCATCATAAATGAACCTACGAGCGCGGCTTTGGCTTATGGCTTGGATAAAAAGACGGCGGAAAAAATTGTCGTGTATGACTTGGGCGGTGGCACATTTGATGTAACCGTGCTTGAAACAGGCGACAATGTCGTAGAAGTCCTTGCCACAGGTGGCGATGCGTTTCTTGGTGGCGATGACTTTGATAACCGAATCATCGATTGGGCAGCAAAGGAATTCAAAGACGAAAGCGGAATCGACATAAAAGGCGATGTAATGGCATTGCAACGGCTTAAAGACGCCGCAGAAAACGCCAAAAAAGAGTTATCTAGCGCAAGTGAGAGCGAAATCAATCTGCCATTTATCACAGCAGATGCAAGTGGTCCCAAACACCTTGTCAAAAAGCTCTCCCGCGCGAAGTTTGAGAGCCTAATTGATGATTTAATCGAGCAGACAATCACTAAAATCGATTCGGTTATTAAGGATTCAAATCTCTCTAAAAGCGACATTAGTGAGGTTGTAATGGTAGGCGGAAGCACACGAATCCCAAAAGTCCAAGAGAGAGTCAAAGATTTCACCAGCAAAGAGCTAAATAAAAGCGTGAATCCAGACGAAGTCGTGGCAATCGGCGCGGCGATTCAAGGCGGTGTGCTAAAAGGCGATGTCAAAGATGTGCTTTTGCTTGATGTAACGCCGTTGTCGCTTGGCATTGAAACGCTTGGTGGCGTGATGACAAAGGTGATTGAGCGAGGCATTACGATTCCTACCAAAAAAGCGCAGGTTTTTTCAACCGCAGAGGATAATCAACCCGCAGTTTCGATTCATGTATTGCAGGGCGAACGCGAACTTGCAAAGGACAATAAATCGCTAGGCAAATTTGATTTGACGGGAATCCCAGCAGCCCCGCGCGGTGTGCCACAAATCGAGGTTACTTTTGACATTGACGCAAATGGTATTTTGACCGTTAGCGCGAAAGACAAAGCCACAGGCAAATCTCAGGAGATTAAAATCACAGGCTCAAGCGGACTAAGCGACAGCGAGATTGACAAAATGGTAAAAGACGCCGAGCTACACAAAGAAGAGGACGCCAAACGCAAAGAAGTCATAGAGGCGCGAAATACGGCAGATTCGCTTGTGTATCAAACCGAAAAAAGCCTCAGCGAAGTCAAAGAGGGCTTAAGCGATGATGATAGGGCAAATATCCAAAAGGCAATCGATGAGCTAAAAGAAACGCTTAAAAATGAAAATGCAAGTAAAGAGGAAATAGACGCTAAACTAAAAGCACTAAATGATGTCAGCCACAAACTCGCAGAGGCAATGTATGCCAAAAAAGACGGCGAAAACAAAGGCGAATCGAATAAAAAAGATGATGATGTGATTGACGCAGAGGTAGAATAGTATCTCTACAAATAGCGTAAATCTGCGCGATTTGATATATGCAAGTCGCGCATTTTATTATAAATTATTGACAATTAGGCAATGATTGTAATAAAATATCGGCTTTGATTTTGTCAAAATACTTTTTCGGGGTGTAGCGCAGTCTGGTTAGCGCACTTGGTTTGGGACCAAGGGGTCGAAGGTTCGAATCCTTTCACCCCGACCATTTTCATAAATTTAGGCATTGTGGTGAGTGTAGTTCAGCTGGTTAGAGCACCAGATTGTGGCTCTGGGTGTCGTGGGTTCGAATCCCATCACTCACCCCATTTGCATTTTTGCGACACACGCGCTCGTAGCTCAACTGGATAGAGCATCAGACTTCGGATCTGAGGGTTATGGGTTCGATTCCTATCGAGCGTGCCACCTTTGACAATCCCACACCTTACGCGCTCGTAGCTCAGCTGGATAGAGCAACAGCCTTCTAAGCCGTAGGTCGCAGGTTCGAGTCCTGCCGAGCGTGCCACTTATTTTGCTTTAAGTTTTGATAAATTCTTTTATGCTAAAATTCCGCTCTTTATAAACGCAAAAAGGGCAACAATATGAAAAACATCGCAGTTATAATTCCCTGCTACAACGAATCTCTAAGCATTGTGCAAGTCATAGATGACGTGCATAGCGTCCTGCCTTGCGCAGAAATATATGTCTTTGATAATAATTCCACCGATAATAGCGCGTCTTTAGTCCAAGCTAAAATCGCAGAAATCGCGCACACGGGGGGGGGGTAATGCGAATTTAGATAAAAACGCACTAGATTCCACAAGTGCACACAATCTCACGCAATCTACCCCATATCTCACGCTACATAGCGTCTCTACGCAGGGCAAAGGTGCGGTAATGGCTTATGCTTTTAGTGTGGTGGATGCGCAAATTTTCGTAATGATTGATGCGGATTTAGAATGCGATACAAGCATTTTACCACACGCTTTGCAGGTTTTTAGCGAACAAAATCTTGATATGCTAAATATTGCACGAATTGCAAATGAGCCAAATCTCTATCGCAAAGGGCATAAATTTGGTAACACACTTTTTACCAAAATCGCTCAAATACTCTTTGGCAAAAGTTTTAAGGATTTGCTAAGTGGCTACCGAATCTTTTCACGCGCCTTTGTCAAAAGTTTCCCAGCCACTAGCAAAGGCTTTGAAATAGAGACAGAATTAAGCGTCTTTGCACTGCAATGCCAAATGCGAATCGGCGAAATAAGCGCACCTTATCGCTCACGCGTGGAGGGTAGCTTTTCCAAACTCCGCACTTTTAGAGATGGCTTTAAGATTTTAGCAATGATTGTGCAGCTTTTATTTACCGAGCGACCGCTATTTGTCTTTGGAATCGCCTCGCTTTTATGCTTTGCCATTGCGCTAATTTTGGGTGTGCCTTTGGTGGTGGAGTTTGTAGCGACTTCAAAAGTGCCACGATTTCCTACGGCGTTTATTTGCGTGGGATTTGGAGTTGTAGGCGTTGTGCTTGGAATCGCTGGGCTTTTGGCGCATTTGATAGGGCGAAATTGCAAGGAAATGAGACGATTTTTCTACCTATTGCATTCGCACGAATCAACCCAAACTTATCATCATAATAAGCATAGCGAAGTATCCAAATCGCACGAATAATAAAATTGACGGATAAATATGCAATCCACACAAAGACAATTTTTACTTTATTTGATTTTAGGCGGAATCTTAACGCTAATTGAGTGGGTAGGCTTTTATGTGCTGACATTTATGCTACAAATCCACTATCTAATATCGAGCGTTGTGGTGTTTGTGGTAATCTCAGCACTTGGAATTGTGGTGTATAAAAGGGCGATTTTTGGGGACAGTCATCTAAGTGCGAGGAGAGAAATCATCAGCATTTACGCCATAAATATTATTGGAATCGCGCTAAATTCGGCAATCCTTTGGCTTTGCGTGGAATTTATCGCTATAAATGCAATGATTGGCAAAATCATAGCGTCATTTTTGGTGGCGTTTTATGGATTTTTTATGAGAAAGAAGTTTATTTATAAAGGAGAAAAACAATGAACAAAAATAATCCGTCATTACAAGATTCACCCTCCACTTCGTCATTGCGAGGCAGTGTGAGCAAAGCGAACACAACGAAGCAATCCATAAATAAAATTATAGATTGCTTTAATTTTCTACGAAAATCTCGCAATAATAAAAAGAGTATAAAAAGTTATTTTACTACACTTACAAATCAAATAGATTGCCACGACTTGCCAAAGGCAAGTCTCGCAATGACAAAGAAAAGTTTGTCATTGCGAAGAGTGGGCAGAATCGTCATTGCGAGGGCTTTGCCCGAAGCAATCCACAAAATTCAAAGTTTTTGCTTCGTTTTGCTTTCGCAAAAAGTAGAATCGCCCTACCCCTTTAATCCACAAAGCAAGACGGATTTTCATTCAATGGTGCAAAATATCAGATTGCGTGAGCGTGTGCTATGACGAATCTAAAAGCAATCTTCGCATTGCCCAAATGGGCAAAAGTATTTTTGGGCGTTTTAAGCGTGGTAGCTGGGCTTTTGATAGTCGCCACTTTGTGGCTAAATCAAAGCGTAAAAGGTGAAATTTATAGCGCAAATCTTGTGCTAAAAAGCAAAGAGTCGCTAGAGTCTAGCAATCAAATCGCTTATAATCTTTGGATTGACTTTCCAAAGTTTAAGCCTCTGCTTCGCTCTAAAAGTATCTCGCGCGTGAATATTACGCAATTTTTGTGGGATAAAGGCGTAGATAAAAACGCTATCGAAAATCTCCGCAGTGGTGGAAAAAGTGTGTGGTTTGAATCCACGCAGGATTTAGGAATGCTTGGAGTTGAATCGCTAGGCATTGTGGAGTATAAAATTGATTTTAGTCCGTTATTAAAAAATATTGCGAAATATTATTTTAATATTTTATTTTTCACATATTTATCGCTAATATTGTGGCGCATTTTTATAAATCTATTGCGCTCTTTGCCACCCAAAAGTGCTATGATTGAATCCACTCACGCGCTAACTTTAGCCCACAAAGATTACGCATTTTTAGGATTCGCTTTTGTGCTATGCGCTGGAATCTGTGCCTTTAGCTTTTGGCTAGGTTTCCCTGGATTTATCATAGATGCGGATACATTTCGTATGTTTGGATTTGATTTTAGTAACTACGGACCCATTATAAACTCGCTATTTATAGGGCTAATCACAGCTATTTTTGGCAAACACACTTTTTATCCATTTTTGCTAAATTGTCTTACGCTGTATCTTGGCATATTCTTTTTAATTGCGGGGTTTTATCTACGCTTTAGAAGTATTCTTTCTTTGACAATCATTTTAATCGCATTTATCGGCAATATTTATTTAGGCAATTTTGTTGCGATGAATTATATTTTGATGGCAAATTTTATTTTTTGCGCGTATAGCGTGATTTTATTTTTGATTTTGGCTGGGCAATGCGTGGGTAAAAAGATTCGAGTAATGCTTTGGATTTTGGCGTTTATGCTATTATTTTTAGGGCTTTTGTGGCGACATAATGCCATTTTTAGCGCGTTTCCTGCGTTTTTTGTGTTGTGCTATATTTTTCTTAAAGATAGAGATTTTGATTCAAAGATATTTTTAAAATTTTATGCTAAATTTATATTTTTAAGTGCTGTGCTATGTTTGGTTATCGTGGTTGGATTGCCCAAAGTGATTTCTAAAGATTCAAATCCACAAAATCATCTGCTTTTATTGCAAATCGCTGGGGCTTGTGTCCCTGCCGATGATAGCTCGTGCTTTAAGGCAAAGTGGTATGAAAAAGATAAATCTTTTGATAATGTCAAAGAAGCATATAATAGCAATCCGCTAAATGGCGATTTGTATGCTTGTTGGGGTGGCAAAATTTTTAGTTGCGACACATTGGATTGGCTTAAATTTCAATGGCTAAAAAGTATCGTAAAATACTCTAGCAATTTTATCGCCCACGAATCGCGCTTTTTTAAAGCTATGTGGTGGCAAAATCCGCGCGATGATGATATAGATGGCTTTGTGCGCTCTGTGATAAAATCGCCAAAGCGGATTCAAGAAAAACCGCTTGATAAATGGAGATTGGATAACCTCAAAAAATATCCACAAAATGAATGGCATATCGATTTTAGCCCAGTAAAAGAGCGAATCTACACTATTTTTTATAATAATCTGCCCGTTCTAAATCACATAATTTTCGTGGTGATAGGGTTTGCGCTACTTATTTTTAGCGCGTTTGGAATCATTTTGTGGCGTAAGCGTGAGTGCGATAAATCTTTGCTAATTTTTACCTTTTCTACCGCGCTTACTGCGTTTGCAAGTGCCTTTATCATCGCCGCTATGGCAATCGTTACGCATTCGCGCTATATGAGTCCTGTGGTAATTTTTAGTATTATCGCGCTTGTGGGATTCGTGGCGTTTGTTTTGGATTATTTATCACATAAAAAATAGATTTATAATTTTTGTAAATCCGCAAATCCACGCGCTTTGCGCAGTAAAATCGCCTTTTTGTTTGGCAGATTTCCACTATAAATCTCACGCAAAAGTTGCGTTTTTACCGCGCCGATTTGGGCGTCCTTAAAGCCTAAATTTTGCAAATCAAAGCCATTTATTTTTAGGCTTTGGCTTAGGATTTTGGGGCGAAATGCCTTTTTGATTCGGCGATTTTTACGCCGTAGCGCGCATTTTAGCGCAAGGGCGATTTGTATATCGCATAAATCAAAACGCAACGCTAAATCCGCAAAAACGCGCGTCCTTGCCACAATCGAGCGAGTTTTCACCGCCGAATCTAGCGCGTAAAAAATCATCTCAACGCTTTTTGCCCTTTTATTTTGCAACGATTCGCGCAATTTTTCGTCCCTAAAAATCAAAAACGCACCATAGATTCGCGCTTTTTTAAGAATCGCGCTAAATGATTTTGGCACATTCATATCAAAAATATCACTTTTTTGCATTAGCTTTAGCGCGTTAAATGCGAATCGCCCCTGCAAAATCTTATTTATCTCAACGGCGATTCGCTCTTTTGCGATATTTGCTAACAAATTTTTATTCTCCACAATCGCGCCTCTAGTGGCAATTTCAATGCTAAAGCCAAATTTCGCCACCAAACTAAATGCGCGTAAGATTCGCAATCCGTCTTCATTAAATCTTTGATTCGCATCGCCCACCGCGCGAATCTGCCCTGCCCTCAAATCCTCCATTCCACCAAAAATATCAATTATTTGCGCCTCCAAAATATCAAATGCCATCGCATTTATGGTAAAATCCCTCCGCACCAAATCTTTGCTAATATCGCGCTCAAACGCCACGCTTTGCGGGTGGCGATTGTCCGTGTAGTCGCTCTCACTGCGAAAAGTCGTAATCTCGCATTTGATTTGCCCCACCACTGCGCCGATTGTGCCGTATTTTTCGCCTATATCAAATATAGCAGTGGGTTTGCAGTCGCTTAAAATCGCTTTTATCTCGTGTGGCAGGGCAGAAGTGCAAAAGTCAAAATCGCTTGGCATATTCCCCAAAAGATAATCCCTCACGCTTCCGCCCACCAAAAAAAGCGCGAATCTACGCGCCTTAAAGCGCAAGGCAAGGCTATGAATCGCGCTTGGAATCTTAAAAGATTTGTGGTGCATTATTTATGGGTTTTATATTTTCTAATCTTACGCCGAAAATACACATACACGCCTAAAATCGCAACCGCGCTTATTAGCACAAAAAGGGCGGCTTGTTTGACTAAGGATTTGATTTTTAGCTCTTCTACGCTTAAATCCTTGCTCGTAAATGTGTGGATAATCTCTTCTATCTCCATTCCTCCGCTAAAAATCGCGCCTATGTAATAACCCAAAATCGTCAAAATTATTACCCAGATTCCCGCGCCCAAAGCCGTGTAAAAGCTAAATTTCGCTAAATTCATTTTCGCTAATCCCGCAGGTAGCGAGATATATTGCCTCACAACCGTGATTAGTCGCCCGATAAAGGTGCTGATTTCGCCGTGTGCTTTGAAAAATTCCTCCATTTGATTCATCGTTTTTTCGCTAAAAAAGAAATATTTGCCAAATTTCAGCACAAAGATTCGCCCAAATTTTAGCGCGAGAAAATAATTAAAAAGCGCACCCGCCAAAGAGCCTAAAATGCCCATAATCACGGCGATGACGGCATTCATTTCGCCTTTATACGCCAAATATCCTGCGGGAATCATCACCACCTCAGAGGGAAAGGGAAAAAAGCTAGATTCCAAAAACATCATCGCAAAAATGCCAAAATATCCAAGCGCACCTACGATTTCCACGATACTTGCCACGATAAAATTTATCATTTCGCCCATTTACACACCTTAAAATCACAAAAATTAAGTTATAATTTTAACCAAATTTTTTTATAAATAAGGTTTCGCGGTGGCAAAAAGGAAAATCAAGCAAGAGGAAAAAGGTGGCGGATTACCGCTGTGGATGGGGACTTTCGGCGATTTGATGAGTCTGCTTCTAACATTTTTTATCTTGCTTTTATCAATGGCGACTTTTGATGAGGAAAAAATCGACCAAGCAATCGGCTCACTGCAAGGGGCTTTAAGCATTTTGGAATATGGGCTAGAGACGGAAATCACGCCACCAAATCCGCTCCAAGCCTCGCCCATTCAAGTTGATAGCACCAAAGAAGATGTCTTAAATGTCCTTGCAAGTTTGATGAATGAATACAGCGAAATGACGGAGATTAGCGATGGTCCGGGCATCGAGCTAGAGGAATCTCAAGATGGATTCATCGTGCGAATCCCTGATGATTTGCTCTTTGAAAGCGGTGGCACGAGCATTTCTAACCCAAATGGTAAGCTATTTTTGGAGCGACTCGCCTTAGAAGTAGATAAATTTAAAGATATTTTAAACCTGCGAATCATCGGCAACACAGACAATGTGCCATTTCGTGCAGGAAGCGGAAGCGATAATTGGGACTTGTCAAACAAACGCGCCCTAAGCGTTGCAAACGCGCTAATGTCGCTAAATATTCCATCAAGCATTATGCAAGTGGGCGGAGACGCGGACTTTAACCCTGTGGCGGATAATGCCACCGAGCAAGGACGCGCGAAAAATCGGCGCGTGGATTTAAACTTTAGCTTTGTGGGCGATGTGGGCGACAAAGAGCAAAAAGCACAAGAGATTATCAACAATATGCAGGGCAATTCTAGCGATTCAAATGCGGATTCAAGCGCGAATCTGGGCGCAGATTCGGTGCAAGGCTTTGAATCTAGCGAAAATATGGGCGCGAATCTAAACGCAGATTTAAGCGCGAATCCACTTGAATCGGCAAGTAAAAATAGCGCGGATTCAAATGCAAATACGGCAAATCCAAGCGCAGATTCGGCAGATTCAAATGCGAATGAGGCGAATCCAAGTGTGATTTTATCCCCGCAAAATACCACAAATTAAAGGCATAATATGAGAGAATTATTTGAAGGCGCAGTGAAATTCAAAGAGGAGGATTTCCTAAACCACAAGGAACTTTATGAAAATTTAGGCAAAAAGCAAAATCCGCACACGCTTTTTATCAGCTGTGTGGATTCGCGTGTCGTCCCCAATCTCATCACAAATACTTTGCCCGGCGATTTATTTGTCGTGCGCAATGTCGGCAATATCGTCCCGCCCTACACGGATAACGCAAATGCTATGCGAAGTGGCTACCTTGCGACTACAAGCGCGATTGAGTATGCGCTAAGTATTTTAAATATTAAAAATATCATTATTTGCGGACATAGTAATTGCGGTGCGTGTAGCGCGGCATTTGAGACAAAAGATAAGCTAGATTCCACGCCCTATGTGCAAAAATGGTTAGAATTGCTTGAGCCAGTGAAGTCAAAAGTCAATGCGCTAAACCCCGAATCTTACTCCAAAAAGATTTGGCTTTGTGAGCAAATCAATGTCGAATATCAGTTAGAAAATCTTATGACTTATCCCTTTGTAGAGGAAAAATTTGATTCTGGCGAGTTAAATATTTATGGGTGGTATTATATCATCGAAACGGGCGAGATTTTGAATTACAATATGATTAAGCGCGAGTTTCGCCCCATTCCAAATCCTGCGCATTCAAGCGACAAATCACACTAATGGAGCGCAAAATGAAGCAAAAAATGATTTTAATGGCTGGACCTTGTGTCGTTGAGAGCGTAGATTCGCTTAAAATTATCGCCGAAGATTTGGCGCAAATCGCGCAAAATCCGCGAATCGACTTTTATTTTAAAGCGAGTTTTGATAAGGCAAATCGCACGAGTTTGGAGAATTTTAGAGGAATTGGCATTGAAAAGGGCTTAAGTGCGTTAGCTACAATCAAAAAAGATTTTGGCTATAAAATTATCACCGACATTCACGAGCCAAATCAAGTCGCCATTGCAAGTGAAGTGGCGGATATTTTGCAAATCCCTGCGCTTTTGTGTCGTCAAACGGATTTGATTGTATCAGCGGCAAAAAGCGATAAGATTGTGAATATCAAAAAAGGGCAGTTTATGAATCCGCGCGATATGCAATACACCGCGCTTAAAGCGTTAAAAACACGCGATTCATCGATAAAAAGCGCGAATTATGAATGCGCCAAAAAGCTAGGTGTGTGGCTTACAGAGCGAGGCAGTAGCTTTGGCTATGGAAATTTAGTGGTGGATATGCGAGGACTTGCCATTATGCGCGAGTTTGCGCCTGTGATTTTTGATATGACACATAGCATTCAAATGCCCGGCGGTGGCGGTGGCAAAAGTAGCGGTGAGCGAGAATTTGCGCCTATATTAGCTCGTGCCGCCGCCGCTGTGGGAGTCGATGGATTTTTTGCGGAAGTGCATAATGACGCGCCAAACGCGCTTAGCGATGGCGCAAATATGCTTGATTCCAAAAAAATAGGCGATTTAGTGGAAATTTTATTGCGAATCGCTGAGGCAAGTCGAATCTTAAATTAAAATTGAAAGGATAAAAAATGACAACATTTGAGGGAAATTTACAGCTAAATGGTAGCGAAAAAGTCGCAATCATCGCATCGAGATTCAATCACCTTATCGTAGATAGGCTAGTTGAGGGCGCAACGGATAGTTTCAAACGACACGGCGGAAATGTGGATAATCTAAATTTGATTTTAGCACCCGGGGCTTATGAACTGCCTTTTGTGCTAAATCGCATTTTAAAGCAAGATGAGTACGACGGGATTTGTTGCGTGGGAGCGGTGATTCGCGGGGCTACGCCACATTTTGATTATGTGAGCGCGGAGGCGACAAAGGGCATTGCAAATGCCACGATGAAATACGATGCGTGTGTGAGTTTCGGGCTTTTGACGACTGATAGTATAGAACAAGCAATCGAACGCGCTGGGACAAAGGTCGGAAACAAGGGCTTTGAGGCGATGAATGCGCTCATTGAGCTAATGAATCTTTATAATAAGTTAGTGTAAATGGCGACTAGAACTCACGCGCGAGAAATGGTTGTAGAGTTGCTCTACGCCTATACAATGGGCAATGAGCGCATTTTTGATTTTGCCGATGAGTTATTAAACGCGAAAAAGATTCGCAACGCACAGGCGGACTTCGCAAAAGGCTTGTTTAATGGCGTGGTGGCGCATTTGCAAAAGATTGATAGCATAATTGAGGCGAATCTTAAAAGCTGGGAGATAAGCCGACTTGGCGTGATTGATAAGTGCATTTTGAGGCTTGGTGTGTATGAGATTTTAAAGGGCGAGATTGACGCGCCTGTGGCGATAAATGAGGCGATTGAGATTGCAAAGATATTGGGCGCGGAAAATACAGGAAAATTTGTGAATGGGGTGTTAGATGCGATAAGCAAAGGTGGGTTTGATTTGACAAAAGGCGTGGAATCGGTGAAAAATTCGTCTTTGGGTGCATCTTGCGTAGATTTGCAAAATTCTATGAATCGCGCTCCATTTTCGTCATTGCGAGGGAGCAATGCAACCGAAGCAATCCACGAATCAAAAATAGATTGCCACGATTTGCCAAAGGCAAATCTCGCAATGACAGGTGGAAAGTCGTCATTGCGAGAATCGCGCAGCGATTCGAAGCAATCCAAAAAAAATAAATCTGCACATAGCGCAACCGAATCTCGCCCGATTCGTGGTGCAAAAAAGCAAGGCGAATCTAAAAAAACAAAAAGCACTAGATTTACCAAATCTATCAAAAAATCCGCAAATAGCACAAAAACTACAAAAAAAATACAAAAAACAAGCGCAAATTCTAGTATTGTGAGCGAGAAATCGGGGTTGCGTAGCCACGAGCGAGGAAATAAGACTAAAGCGTCTATTGACGAAGCGAGTGGCAAGTCTCCACGATTTATCGCCACAAGACGAAATTTGCAAAAATCTAAAGGGACAAAATGACAAAACTAATCATTGCCCTTGATATGCCGACAAAGGCGCAAAATCTCTCTCTTTGCGAAAATTTAGCGCACAAATTAGAGCCTAGCGACTTCAATAATCTTTATTTAAAAATTGGGTTGCGTTCTTTTATCCGTGATGGCGCGGAGTTTGTAAGAGATTTGCAGGGCTTAAAATTTAGGATTTTTTTGGATTTAAAACTCTATGACATTCCAAATACAATGCTTGATTCACTGCGTGAGATAGCGGATTTGGGCGTGGATATGCTAACAATTCACGCAAGTAGCGGACGAATCGCAATGTGCGAAATGGCAGATTTCGCCAAATCGCGCAAATCCGCGCCTTTGATTTTTGCTGTAACCGCGCTAACTAGCTTTGATAGGGCAACTTACAGCGAGATTTATCATAGCGATATTGAAAATTCTGTGGCGAATCTAGCCCAAATAGCGAGTGATTGTGGCATTGATGGCATTGTGTGTTCGCCATTTGAGAGCAAATTTGTAAAAGAGCGATTCAATCTTTTGACGCTAACACCTGCGATTCGCCCTGTGGAAAGTGATTTTAGCGTGGATTTGGGGCTAGATTCGGCAAATCAAAAAGATGACCAAAAACGCTCCGCAACGCTATCTTTTGCGTTATCGCAAAAAAGCGATTTTTTAGTTATCGGGCGTCCTATTTACACGCACAAAGAGCCTGTGGCATTCACAAAACAGATTTTACAAAAAATAAAAGGAAGTTAAAATAATGGAAATTTTACGCACAAAAAATGACTTGCGCTTGTGGCGCAAAGCCGTAGTCAAACACCAGCGATTAGGATTTGTCCCCACTATGGGCGCGTTGCACGATGGGCATTTGTCCTTAATTCGTGCTAGTAAGCGCGATAACGAAAAAAGCATAGTCTCTATTTTCGTCAATCCTACGCAATTTGGCGTAAATGAGGACTTTGACAAATATCCGCGAAATGAACAAAGCGACATTGAGCTATGCAAGAAAAATGGCGTAGATGCAGTGTTTTTGCCACATATCACGGAAATGTATGAAAGTGGCAATGAAATTGACATAATTCCGCCCAAAAATTTAGCTACGAGTTTTGAGGGCGGACTGCGTAGTGGGCATTTTAATGGCGTTTTGCGCGTGGTGCTAAAGTTTTTTAATTTGATTCGCCCAAATAACGCCTACTTTGGGCAAAAAGACGCACAGCAATTACTCATCATCAAAAAAATGGTTAGCGATTTATTTTTGCCTATCAATATCATTCCTTGCCCTATACAGCGCGATAAAAACGGACTTGCGCTTAGTTCGCGCAATGCGTATTTAAAAGAAGATTCATACCAAAATGCGCTAAAGATTCCACGCGCGATAAATGCCGTGAAAGAGGCGTTCGACAAAGGCGAAGTGGATTCCAAAATCTTAGAAAATATCGCTTTGTCGCACTTAGAGCCGCTAAAGATTGATTATTGCAAAATCGTGGATTTTAATCTCAAAGCGCAAAAAAATGTGCGCGAAAATGCCACGCTTTTGCTAATTGCTGTGCGTGTGGCAGTGGGCAATCAGCAAAGCGACAATGGCAAACTAAGCGAAGTGCGCCTTTTGGATAATATTTGGTTTTAAAATTGCTTATGAATCACAAAAATAAAAAAGGACATAGAAATGTTTAGGATTTTGATAAAAATTTTTGCGCTATTTGCGGTGAGTGTGGCATTATCTGCGGAGGATTTGGCGCAAAATGGCACAGATTCGCAAAATAGCACGAATCGCCAAAGCACGAGCGAATTTATCGAAGCACTTCGTGGCGGGGAAAAATCAGGCGACATAAATTTGCTTTTTAGTCTTAATCGCACCTCGCCCATAAAAGGCGCACAACAAAATGGCGGTATTTTTCAAAACAGCGCGTATTTGGCGACTTCCTTTGGGCTATACTACAAAAGCGCGTTTTATGGATATTTTCGGCTGAATCTTGGCTTTCGCGGGGCGTTGCCTTTATGGGAGCAAAGCAAAAAGACGGCTTTTAGCGGTGGGAAAGGCTCTGCGGCGCGAGATTTTTGGGATAAAAATATCGCAATGGTTGCGCGAAGCTATTTGGAGTATTTTGACGGCGACACGAGCATAAAAGCAGGGCGAATCGAGGACAAAACCGATATGATTGACAAGCACCTTGATGGCGTGTGGATTAGCAATAAGAGCTTGGGGTGGCTTTTGATTGATGTCATCTATATGAATCAAGTCGGGCGCGTTTTGGATAGAGAGCTAAGCGGATTTGATAAATTTGTGCGCTATGATAGGGTAAATGACACGATTGTTACAAAAGGCAACTCTAATTACGGCGGAGCGTATTATTTGGGGCTGACTTTTGAACTATTTGATTGGCTGAAATTAAAGGCGTATGGGCTAAGCGCACCGCAGATTTATAGCTTTGTGGCGGGAAAAATCGACATTAACACAATGTATTTCTTGCTAAATGGCGGATTCGTGGGTGGATTTGAGCATCGCAATAGCATTGTGCGAAGCGAAAATGACGGACGCTGGAGCTACCTCGCACACGCCGATATGGGCGGAAAATACGATTCGCAATATGGGCTATTTTACGCCACAATGGGCTATCGCGGGACGCAAAGCAGTGCTGGGATTGGCTCTTTAAAATTTACGGGCAATAGTTTTAATCCATTTTTTTATTTCAGTGGCAACGCGCTAGAAAACGCCAAAGCACTGCATTTAGTCTATGGTAAGATAGGCTTTAAGGTGGATTTTTTGGATATTTTTGTGCTTTATGGATATAATTTTTTTAAAGGCGATATTTCGCGCGTGGGAGTTGCCAAAAACGGGCAAGGCGAGGTGAATTTCTATATGGATTGGCGATTTAGCGACTTTACTAGCGTGATAATCCATTTTCTTAACACGCACGGCGGGAAAAATGCCATTCCACACAACACGCGCTTTGATTTTATGTTTAAGGTGAGTTTATAAAATATGCCAAAGATTTATGCTAAAAACCTAAAATTTTAGTAGAATCACAAATCTTTTAATTTTTAAAAACGGGAGCAAAACAATGAATAATATCGACTTTATGCAGAGCGTGAAATCCGTGCGCGACATTGATGTGAAGGACAAGCGCATTCTTATTCGCGTGGATTTCAATGTGCCGATGGACTCTGATTTTAATATTTCCGATGATAAGCGGATTCGCGAGGCGATTCCTACAATCAATTACTGCATTGACAACGGCGCGAAGCATATCATTTTAGTTAGCCACCTTGGGCGTCCTAAGGGCAAAGATTCCAAATATTCGCTAAAGCATATTATAAAAAGGCTAGAGCGATTACTAGATAAATCAGTCGTATTTACCGAGCGAATCGACAGCGTGCCTAGCATAATCGCCACACTTGAGATGAAATCCGTGATTTTGCTAGAAAATATCCGCTATTACGATGGCGAGGAAAAAAACGAGGATTTTTTAAGCAAACAACTTGCATCAATCTGTGATATTTTCGTAAATGACGCCTTTGGCACGAGCCACCGCAAACATAGCTCCACTTATGGAATCGCAAATTTCGCTAAAGAAAAAGTCGCAGGACTTTTGCTAAAAAAAGAAATCGATTCCTTTGCCAAAGCACTTACAAATCCTTTGCAACCCGTGCTTTTAATCGTGGGTGGCTCAAAAGTCAGCTCCAAACTCACACTTTTAGATAATATCTTAGAAGTTGTGGATAGAATCATCATCGGCGGGGCGATGAGCAACACTTTCCTAAAAGCCGTAGGCTACGACACGCAAAAGAGTTTAACAGAAGATGATTTGCTAGAAGACGCAAGGCGAATCCTCCGCCACGCCAAAGAAAAAGGCGTGAAAATCTACTTGCCCGTTGATGTCGTAAGCACCGATGATATAAAAACGCACAAACATATCAAAATCACCCCAGCCCAAGACATTCCAGAGGATTTTATGGCGGTAGATTCGGGACCTGCGAGTATTAAGCTATTTGGCGAGGTGATTCGCGATAGTGAGACGATTATTTGGAATGGACCCATTGGCATTTATGAGATTTCGCAGTTTTCGCGAGGCACTTTTAATTTGGCGCATTATATCGCCGATACTTACGCATTTAGCCTAATTGGCGGTGGCGATACGGCTGACGCGGTGGATAAAGCGGGAGAGATTGATAATATGAGCTTTATTTCCACAGGTGGCGGGGCTTCGCTAGAGCTTTTGGAGGGCAAAATTCTCCCTGCATTTGAGGTTTTGGATAGAAAATAATTTTTTAGGAGGCGCGTAATGATAAATATTTTTGCAAAACATAATTCGCTTGTCTCCAAATACACTTATAATACGATAGAGGACATTGAATCCAAAAATATCCTTTGGTTAGACTTGCTAAATCCCACGATAGAGGAAATCGGCGCGATTTCAAATATCTATGACATTGCCATTCCTACCAAAGAGGAGCGCGAGGAGATTGAATCATCTGCGCGGTATTGGGAGGATAAGGATTCAATCACCATAAACACGCGCTTTTTAATCAAACTCGGGCAAGATGACATAAAGGGCAATTCGCGCGATGAGACCGTTACATTTTTGCTTTGCAAAAGTATGCTTTTTACGATTCGTTACAGCGAATTGCGCGTGTTTGATGACATTGAGCGCAGTGTCCTAGCCTCTCCGCGCAATTTTGAGGACGGCTATGATTTGATTGCCAAAATCTTTGAAGTGCGAATCGAAAAGGACGCCGATATGATTGAAAATTTCACGCGCGATATTCGCTCTTTGCGCAAGGGCGTTTTTGAAAATCAATACGACTACAACGAAGTGCTAGGCTCTTTGTCGAATCTCCAAGATGTCAGCACTCGCCTTCGCGATTCGCTATTTGACAAACGCCGTGCGCTAAGTGCTTTGCTAGGTAGCAATAAGCCAGATAGCGATGTGAAGCGCAATATCACAACCATTGTGAAAGACTTAAATTCGCTCATTGATTTTTGCGTGGTAAATATGAATGCGCTTGATAATATCCACGCGCTGTTTGCCTCACAAATCAATATCGAGCAAAATAAAATCATCAAACTTTTCACCGTCGTAACCGTGGCGATGATGCCACCTACGCTCATTGGCACGATTTATGGAATGAATTTCGAGCATATGCCAGAGCTAAAGCTGACTTATAGCTATCCTATCGTGCTACTTGTGATGATAGCCTCTACGATTTTGCCGATTGTGTATTTCAAGCGAAAAGGGTGGCTGTAAAACGCCTCATTTTTATCACAACTTTGCAAATTCTTGCAAAATCACCACATTTTATTTACAAAATATTTTATTTTAATGTTATTCTTAACTAATTTAAGTATATAATGCGATTTTTTTATTTAACCACAAACTTTAAGGATATGAATTATGAAAAAGGATTTTTTAACAAATATCTATAGGGGGGGGGGGAATCGCACTATGAATCCCCTAGCAACCTCGTCATTACAATACTGCCTTTTTGTAATTGCGAGGCGTTGCAAACGCCGAAGCAATCTAAACAAATCGTCATTGCGAGAATCGCGTAGCGATTCGTGGCAATCTAAAATCATCTCGTCATTGCGAAATAAATCTTGGATTCACAAATACAATCCAAACAAAACCATTGCGTCATTGCGAGGGCTTTGCCCGAAGCAATCTAAATATGTAAATATAAGGTGGATTGCTTCGTCAGCTTCGCTTCCTCGCAATGACGACTCTCCCACTTCTCCGTCATTGCGAGAAAATGAACGAAGTGAATTTTCGTGGCAATCCACAAACGCAAATAAATGTATAAACCATAATGTAGTAAGTAAAATCAAGTGGATTGCTTCGTTCGTTGCACTCACTCGCAATGACAGGGTAAGCAGAATCGTCATTGCAATGACGGGTGGGCGGTGGATTGCTTCGTTCGTTTCACTCACTCGCAATGACGACTCTCCCACTTCTCCGTCATTGCGAGGCGAATCCATAAGATTCGCCGAAGCAATCCAAATATGCAAGTCTAAAATAGATTGCTTCGTGCGACAAGTCGCACTCGCAATGACTGGTTGGTGTGGGTTACTTCGCCCATTTCGCTTACTCGCAATGACGATATTTATAAGTATAAATCTAAATGCCATTGAGTTAAGTTCCATTTGTCAAAGCGGAAATAATAATTGCCAAATACAAACAAATTATAAGAGGGTTACAAATTCTGGCACTTACTATACGACAAATGGCTCTGGCACACAATTTCACTCACGAATTGATACCTTTATAAACTATGGCACTATCAATATGAACAGCACAAATCAAAACCAAGCACTAAACATTGAACAAGGTGCATACATTGGACACTTAATAAATTATGGTAATATCGCTACAAATGAAGTAAATAAATCATCTATTTGGGTTGGTGGGAGTAATGCTGGTGTGGGTAAGGTGACAAATTATGGCGCAATGGGCGGGATAACTTATGGTGGAAATAGTTCAACAGGTATAGTGCCACTTACGCTAAATAGCTTAGGGATTATATTGACAAATATGGGTGGTGATAGCAATCTTAAGACAGATAGAACGACTATTAAAATCCAAAACTACACAATAATGATTAGAGAAAATGCAACAACTTTTAATAACTTTAGTGGTTGGAGCAGTAATACCACAGCTAGACAAAATAATTCCCACCTTGTTTTACTGGCAGAAAACAACGGCAGCATTACCTTCAAAGATAAAAACTCTCGCATAGCTTTTGATTTTGGTAGAAACTTTGAGCTAGGCGTAGCATATAGCATAGATAAAGTAGCCACAACCACAACTGGGACTACTTTTAGTGCTTTGGGAGTGGATTTTAAT
>JBNMKJ010000002.1:0-94517 GCA_050874285.1 Helicobacteraceae bacterium
AGAATCGGATAAGCGAGGCTCTCCCCCTAAAAGCGAAAAAGCGGCAGCTTTTTGGCGCGTAGGGGGAGCGGGGCGGGGGGTGCAGCCCTTTTTGCAAAAAGATTCAAACGATAAAAATTCAGTAGATTTAAAAGCAGATTTGATTGCCGAATCGCATAAAAAAATAGATTCTAAATTCGCATTAGATTCGTGTGATTTGGATTCTTCGCGCTGTCGCGCTCAGAATGACGATATGATAGATTGCTTCGGCGATGAATTGCCTCGCAATGACGATAGGACAGATTGCTACGAAATTTCTCGTCATACTGAGCGTAGCGAAGTATCCAAATCGTGTGATTTTAATCAAGCAAAAGACGCAATGACACAAAATAGCGAATCATACAGATTCGCTCAAAGTAAGCAAGTTGCAAATGATTCCAAAGTCGCTAAAATGGATTCTTCGCTACGCGCTACGCTCAGAATGACGAATCTAGCGTGGATTGCTTTGGGCAAAGCCCTCGCAATGACAATGTTTAGGGAATCGCTATGTTTCAAAACACCCGCAAAACGATTATCAAAATTTTAGCCCTCTATCTCGGCACTAGCGCGATATTTTTATGTATCGGCTTTTATTTTCTAAATGTCAAAATGACGCAAAATATCCTTTTTTCGCAGATGGCGGAACTGCGCGACATTTCCTTTGACATTTTGGAGGTTTTGCGCCGTAGCTACATTTGGGAGATTGCGCTTGAAGAAATCAAAGAAAAAACGCCCCTACCGTTTGCAATCTACGACAGGCGCGACAATCAGCTGTTTTCTAATCTCTCGCGCGACCCAAATCCACGCGAATTACGGAGCGGATTTTATCGATTTAAGCATAAAATCATCGCAAATCCGCTCATCATTCCACAGCGCGAGTTTGAGAGAGAGCGCAGAAAGTCGCATTATAAGATTTTCTTAGAGAGCGACAATGCGGATAAAAAGATTTTGGCTATGCGCTTAAAGCTGGGCGGTGCGCTATTTTTGGTATTTGTGGCGATGGGCGTGGTGGCGACAATTTTAGTGCGCCTGTTTCTAAAACCGCTAAATGAATATATTTCCGCGCTTGATTTATTTATAAAAGATTCGACACACGAGATAAATACCCCGCTAAGCGTGATTTTGATGAGTATTGAGACGCTAAAGACGGATAATCTTAAGCCCAATGACGCCAAAAAAATTGAGCGAATCAAATTTGCGTCCTTGCAATTAAATGCCATTTACAATTCGCTTGTGGCGTATAATTTTCCACGCTCTGCGGAAAAAGAGCGATTGAATCTCAATGCCATTTTAAAAGAGCGATTAGAATTTTTCGCGCCATTTTTCAACCAAAAAAACATAGAGATTCGCACAAGTTTGGGCGAATCTAGCATTGTCGCAGAGAAAAACGCGCTAAATTCGCTTTTTGATAATCTCATCAGCAACGCGATTAAATACAATAAAAAGGGCGGATTCATCGCGCTCACGCTTGATAAAGGCATTTTTAGTATCGAAAATAGCGGTGCGCTAATCGCACCTGAAAACGCCGATAAGATTTTTGAGCGATATGCGCGGTTTGGCGCGGATACGGGTGGCTTTGGCATAGGGCTAAGTTTGGTAAAAAAAATCTGCGATGAATATGGCATAAAAATTGAGCTTTGGCGTGGCGATTCAAGCAATAAATTTATATTAAAGTGGTAATTCTGGTGTAGTGTTATTTTTTTTATAAATTTTTTGGCAAGGAACAATAAAAATTTTTAATCCAAAATTCGCTACAATCCGCGCCTAGATTCAAAAACTTTGGGAGCGATTTTGGAGCGATTAGTTGAGATTGAGCGCGTGAGTTTCGAGGAAAAGGACGACAATTCTCTGCGTCCTGCGAAATTTAGCGAGTATATCGGGCAGGAAAATATCAAAAAAAATCTCCACATATCCATTGACGCCGCAAAAAAGCGTGGCGAGGCACTTGACCACATTTTGCTTTTTGGACCGCCGGGGCTTGGCAAGACGACTTTGGCGTATGTGATTGCGAACGAAATGGGCGCGAATATCAAGGTAACTTCCGCGCCGATGATTGAAAAAAGTGGCGATTTGGCAGCGATTTTGACAAATCTTAGCAAAGGCGACATTCTTTTTATCGATGAGATTCACCGCCTAAGCTCGGCGTTAGAGGAGATTTTATACTCTGCGATGGAGGATTTTCGGCTGGATATTATCATAGGCTCGGGACCTTCGGCGCAGACGATAAAAATCGACATTGAGGACTTTACGCTCATTGGCGCAACCACACGCGCGGGAATGCTTAGCAACCCACTGCGCGATAGATTCGGCATTTCTTTTAGAATGCAGTTTTATGAAATCGCCGAACTTGCGCAGATTGTGAGCCTAGCAAGTAAAAAACTAAATAAAATCGCCTCACGCGATTCTGCATTAGAAATCGCTAAGCGTTCGCGTGGGACGCCTCGCGTGGCGTTGCGACTTTTGCGGCGAATCCGCGATTTTGCCGAATTTCACAACGAATCCACCATTGAAGTTGCGCGAAGCATTCAGGCACTAAATGAGTTAGGTGTCGATGATCGGGGGTTTGATGAGCTAGATTTGGCGTTTTTGCGATTACTTTGCAATGCGAATGGACGCGCTTTGGGGCTAAATACCATTGCGGCGGCTTTGAGCGAAGATGAGCGCACGATTGAGGATATAATCGAGCCGTATTTACTCGCAAATGGCTATATTGAGCGCACGGCAAGGGGACGCGTGGCGACAAGGAAAAGCTATGAGTTGCTAGAGATTGCATTTAAGGAGCTGTTTTAGGGCGTGGTAATTTGTGTCTTGGGTATGCGAGATTCGGCAAAAAACTACAAAAGCCATACTGCGCCTTACTTTGATGATTGTTTTCAAGTTATCACTATCGTAAATTTTACGAATTGTGATTAGCTATACTAAGTCTAAGATAAAAAATTGTCCGCACGAATCTCTTAAAAAACTTACAATCTTTCTGCTATACTTACGAATCTAAATCTTACACAACAAGCGAGGTAATAAAATGAAAAATATAAAAAAGATTCTAATTATGTGTGTGGCGTTTGGATTCGCACTACTTTTTGCACAAAATATCCAAGATATTGATGATGATAAAATCGATGAGGCATATATAAACAAAGAATTACACGCGCTTATTTATGGTGCGGATTGTGGCGATAGCACTAAAATCGCTCCACAAAAATCTTTGCCAAAAAATACCATAAATGCAAACAATAATAGCACAATCGACACTGCAAAATACACTGACGCAAAAACTCGAGCTATTGCCTTTAATGGCATTGTGCTTAATGGTGGAATCTTTGATAATAGAGAAAATCTCTATATGAGCGCGGATAGAAAAATCTCTTATAATCTCATAGAATCAAATACGCTAGAAATTAAAGCAATTTGTGAGAAACAAAGTTTTAAGATTAGCAATTTTAGCAATGGTGATTTTGGATTATACCTTAGCCATAATCCTACCAAAGAAGTGGCAATCGCTCTAAATGTCAATACTTCTATGAGTGGCTATATAGAGGCGTTTAAGGAAATCGCGCCATTTGTGGCAAAGCATATTTTGGGCGATAGGGAAAAACAATTTGCAAAGATTTCGCTTGTGATTTTCTCAAATAGAGGGACGGAGGATTTGGGGACTTTTTATGAGGCAAGCGACTTTGCAAACGCGCTAAATAGCGTAAAAGCTATCAAATCAACAGTCGTGCTTACAAATGCTGCGATAATCCGCTCTATGAAAAATTTTACCAAAGATAATGGACTAAAAAAGGAAGTTTATATCATCGTTGCTGGGAAACCAGATGACACAAGAAATACCGAAAAAATGCTAAACTTAACCAAAAGTATCAATGCAAATATCGCCAAAAACACCGCCTCAAATGCCGATAATCGCGTGAAAATCCACGCCTTTGCGCTAAGTCCGAATCTAGAATTTCTAAAAAATATCGCCAAAATCACGGGCGGAAGCTACAATGAGGTAAATAATACCTATGATTTTAAAAAGCAGATTCTAAGCCTTAGCAATGATGGCAAACCATTTGATAAAAGCGAACTTGGCAATGAAATCCGTCCAAGCAAAAATCACAAAATCTATGACCCAAATAACCCAGATGATTCAAATAATTCAAATGATAATCCGCCGAGTAAAAAGGGCAAGAAATAGATTTGTGGTGCAAATCGTGAAAATGCAGGGCAATTCACATAAAAAGCGAGTCAAACAAGTATCCTTTAGATTCAAATCAAAGTAGGCAATTCGCTTTTAAGTTACAATTCGCCTAAATGGATACTTCGCCTAAAGGCTCAGTATGACGACTTCTTATTTGTCATTGCGCGATTTTGCGAAAGCAAATCGTGGCAATCTATTTTTTGTTTTGTTATTGGATTGCTTCGTTCGTTTTACTCACTCGCAATGACGAATCTATTACATTGTCATTGTGAGAAAATTTGTATGATTTTCGTGGCAATTCAAATAAAATAAATAAAAAACCTCGTCATACTGAGCGTAGCGAAGTATCTAAACCACGCAAATCTAAATTATGGGTGAATCGATAACATAAAGGCGAATCAAATAACCTCGCTTGGTGGATTAGAGTCTAGAGGTTAGGTAGATTCTTTGTTCGGCGAAAGCCAAACAAAACAAAAAAACTTTTAATATAGATTCATACTTTGTAATTTGCCTAAACCATTGATTTGGAGTATTGTATAGGATTTGCGTTGCCTTTCTTGCGATAATGTTCTGGGATTCGCTTACCTACAAACAGCTCACGGATATTTTGTTCTGCTCTTTTGCCATCAAATTCACAGCGTCCTTGCATTTCTTTTGACATATACCATCTTTCCACCTCAAAAACCTCTATCACAATGCCATCTAACACACATAGCGCATATTTATATTTTTCAGCCTTATTTAAACTGATTTTCCACCACTTGCGACAAGTTTCATATAAATCATTATCGCGTTTCGCTAATTCTTTTTGTGTGATTTTTATTATTATAAATGGAGGTGTATCTTTATTTTCGATAAATTCTTCAGTAGAGTATTTCTTTTGTAAGGTTTGAGCATTATTTATGCCTTTTTCCATATTGATTCCGCTAATTTTATTATCCAAATTATCCAATCCTATAAAATCAATGAGGGTAGATTCTATACTCAAGGCCTCCTCCTCATCTCGTAATCCGTGCCTTATAATGATATGAATAACCTCGAGTCCTGCATTATGTATTTGCTTGATAGTGTTAATCTGTTCATAAATTTCGTCCTTATCCTTAACGCCCTTAATATGCTGAAAAACTCTATTGCCAACGCCCTTGCCTATGTAGAAATATCTCCCGTTGCGTGGGTCAATCAGTCCATACACATAATACCCCAATTCACCTTGCACATCTTTGCTAAAATTATCTATATTTTGCATTTTAATTCCTTGATTCATCATAATATTAAGGGTGGATTCTATCGTTTTATTTTTATAAGTTTCTGAAAATAAATGTTGTATATAATTTTATTAAATAACTTAATTAAAGCAAAATCGCGCCACTTTTGCCAAAATTTTGCAATTTACAAAAGACTTATGTGTTGCTAAAATGGATTGCTACGACTTGACTTTGTTAAGTCTTGCAATGACGACATTTAAAAATATAACCTATCCGCCACAATGTCCTTTATAAGTCCAGCCTATGATTATGCCGTCTCTAATTTTCATAGTTTTATTACAAGTTAGCGTATATGTGTTGCTTGTGATTCCAGCTGTCATATTGTAGGCATTATCAAAAGCTGGATTACCCGTTCTCATCGGCATATTTGTATGCGTCATTGTTTGGCTATTAGAATATGTGAGATATGTTATATCGCCCACTTGATATTCTTGCGAAGGAATACCCCACGAATCTATTAGTCTTTCCACAGGCGCACCAAGCCACGAATCCATTATTTCCTTTAAGCTGGGTTCAGATTCGTAAGAACACCCAGCGATAATCGCCATATAGACAAACGCCACGATAGACAAAACTAACTTTTTCATTTTTGTAGCCTTTTGTGTTATTGTCCGTCTTTGATTTGGACAAAATCCGCTAGTTGTATGCCTTTGCGCAAATCTGATTCGTAATTTTTCTCTATTTTGGAGGCTTCAAGTATGTCCTTTGCTGTGTAGCCACCATTTTTGATTTCACTTGCATACTCAATGCCAAATAAGATAATAGAGCAGTTTGCAAAGCCTTTTTCGTGCTGATTGTATCGTTGCGCTAATATTTTTCCTAATTCTTGTTTGTCCATTTTTTCTCCTAGTTGCATTTTAAACCCAAAAGATATATATTGCGCTTAAAAATTAAAAAAGGCACAACGATGACGCAAAGGGACTTGGCGGGATTGCTAAACATAAATGTCAAAACGCTCCGCAAGTGGAAAAAAGACCGCCCAAAAGTCTATGAACTGCTACTTATCGGGCTTGAAGCCAAAAATATCCTCTCCACCCTCAAAACCGACTGCTACGCGCTAGAAAAAATGATAGAAAAATGGGAGCGAAGCGACAATTTTGGCGAATCGCGCGAATCAAAAGAGCGCGAATCGTAATGCGATAGATTCGTCTTAGACTTGGCGAATCATTTTTGTGCTATAATGCCGAAATTTTTTTACGAGGTGTGCGATGACTAGAATCATTATAGATAATGTCAAAGATGAATATATACCCGCATTTAGAGGACTTGCAGAGGGGACAAATGCCACTTTTAGTGCCGAATCCATCGATGATGAATGCCCTATTTGCAAGGAATACGGCTACAATCCTAGCGATGAGTTGCTAGAGGCGATAGCTGAGGTGGAGCGGGGTGAGACGATAAAATTTAGCACTCATAGCGATATGATGAAGTATTTGCAAAGCGATAGTGAATGAAATACACAATAGAACTCTCTAAATCATTCAAAAAATCCTTTAAAAAACTAACGCTAAAAGAGCAAGGGTTGTTTGGTGAGATTTCTAGGCGACTAGCCGATGGCGAATCATTAGAGCCAAAGCACCACGACCACGCGTTAAAGGGCGATTATGTGGGCTTTAGAGAGTGCCACATAAAGCCAGACTTGCTACTAATCTACCAAAAACAAGATAATAAGCTGATTTTGTATTGCCTTAATGTCGGCTCACATAGCGAACTTTTTAAGAAATAAAAATCGCAAAAAAGGACACAAATGAAACCCAAGCATTTTTTTTGGATTATTTTTTTAATCACGCTTTATTGGATTTTACAGCTCTATAAGCCCTTTTTGATGAATCTAATCATCGCGCTTTTGCTCTGCGTGGCTACCTTTGGGCTAAAAAAATGCGCCGATAGATTTATAAAATACAATTTTCTTTCGTCATTTTTTGCCATTGTCATATTTCTTGCATTTTGTGTGATTCCGCTGTGGCTTGTTAGCGCGGAATTGATTAGCGATATAAAGGGCATTGATAGCTCCACGCTCACGGGATTTTTTAAGGATTCTCAAAAAAATCTCATCGCACTTTTAAATGGTGTGCCAGAGATTTTCCGCGAACGCGCGATTGCGGCGATTCAGTCCTTTGATATTAGCGCGATTGTGAGCCGTGCGATGAGTGCGAGTGCGTGGCTTGGCAAGGTGAGCGTGAATTTCTTTACAGATTTGGCGTTTATCGTAATTTTCTTATATTTATTTTATTATTATGGCAAGGAAATTTATGATTACATTATCGATATTATTCCGCTTGATGAGCGAATTAGCAAGGATATTTTACAAGAAACTAGCGGTGTCCTAAAAGTTGTATTTTTTACTTCCATAATCTCTATGATTTTGCAAGGCTTTAGCTTTGGCATTGTGGCGCAGTTTTTGGGCTTTAGCGGGGTGCTTTTGGGCGTGGCGTATGGGATTGCCTCTATCGTGCCGATTGTGGGCGGTGCGCTTGTGTGGTTGCCATTTTGTTTATATGTTTATTCGTTTGGCGATTTGAAAACGGCGATTTTTGTCGCGCTGTATGCGATGATTTTCATCGGCTTTGTGATTGATAATGTCATAAAGCCCCTAATCATCGGTATTGTCAATAAAGTCCTACTCAAAAAACCTGTAAAAATCAACGAAATGATAATTTTCATTGCCATTTTGGCTGGATTGGCGAGTTTTGGATTTTGGGGGATTATCATAGGACCTACGCTAACTGCCCTATTTATCGCACTTTTGCGCGTATATCAATCGCAATTCAAAGGCAAAAAAGATGACAATAAAGCGCGTGGCAAATCTAAATAGCGCGTTAGATTCGCTTGGCGCAACGGCGTTTGCGGTTGCGTGTGCAAAGAAAAAAGCTCAAATTTTTGTCTTTCAAATTAGCGACATAAAGCTAAGCACGGCACTAATCCTAAAGCAAGAGGCAATCAGCGCGGGAGGCGATTTCATCACGCCAAAAGAGCTGATTTTGGGGGAGCAGAAAAAATATAGTGGCGTTTTGATTGCCACTGCATTGCAGTTAGAGAAAATCATCGCAAAGTGCGCGATTCAGCCTTTTGGGCTAAAAAAATTAGGCGCGAATCTAAAGGCGCATTTGGATTCGATAAATTTATGCGAATCTAGCAACTCCAAAAACGCCAAATCGCCCCAAATTATGGGGATTATCAATATCACTGAGGATTCGTTTTACGCACCTTCGCGCATAAATGAGATTGATAAAATTTTGCAAAAGATTGAGGCGATGATTGCCTGTGGCGTGGCGATTATTGACATTGGCGCAGCGTCTAGTCGCCCAGATAGTGATAGAATCGCGCCTGAAATTGAACTGAAAAGACTAAAAGAGCCGATAGAGGCGATTTTTAAGGCTGGATTCACGAAGAAGGCGATTTTTTCAATCGATAGTTATAATTATGAATGCGCGGAATTTTGCGCGAATCGTGGCTTTAAAATCATCAACGATATTGAGGGATTGCGTGATATGCGCCTAGCAGAACTTGCGCTAAATAGCGATAAAAAAATCGTGCTAATGCACAACTCGTGGCTTTTTCCGCCACAAGATTCGCTAGATTTGCCCCCAAATCAAGCCACGAATCCAAACTACGATATTATCCACACCGTTGATGAATTTTTCGCCCAAAGGCTCGAATCGCTTGATAAATTAGGCATAAAAAAAGAGCAAATTATTTTAGACATTGGCTTTGGCTTTGGCAAAAATGACGCGGAAAATCTCACGCTCACGCGCAATCTAACGCATTTCAAGCATTTTGGTTGTGAGATTTTGGTGGGCGCGAGTATGAAGCGAAGCATTGGCGCACTCACGGGCAAGGACACGGTCGAGCGAGGCTTTGGCACACTCGCATTGCACCAAATCGCGCTAGATAACGGCGCGGATATTATTCGTTGCCACGATTTTAGCGCACACATTGATATGCTAAAGGTTTGGAATGCTCTGCATTAGGCGCGATTTGGGCGAATCTAGGCGATTTTGGCAAAATAAATTTAGGAGGCGACAATGGAGCAAAAGGCGTTAGACACGCGCTCACGGCTTATTTTACAGCTGAAAAATCACGGCGTTGCAAATGTTGATGGGCTAAGTGTCGATGAATTACAAGCGCGATTTATGGAGATTTCGCGCGATTGGAGCAAAAAATTTGCAAATTTTAATTTAGGCATAAAGCAGGAAAAAAGCACAGAAAGCATAGAAATCGCCGATGCGACAATCAAGTCAAAGATAAAAGACGCAGATGATTTTTACGCGGTGTTTAATGAGCTGTTAAAGCAAAATTCTTATGCTACGATTCACGAAGTGGTGGCAAACGCACTCCCCGCGCATAAAATCGAAAAAGCATTGCTAATTTTAGAAATAAAATATAGGCAATACCAAGAAATAATAATCGAGCAAATTGCGCAAAAAATCGCCTCATTTATGCCCAAAGAGGAATGCGCGTCTTTTATGCTATTTATCGAAAATAATCGCGAAAATGTTGAGCTACTAAAGAGTATTTTCGCACAGCTAAGTGATAGTAAAATAACGCACAATATTAGTAATATTACAAACGCAAAAAAATACATTATAAGCGAATTTATGCCACGCGATATGGAGAAAAATTATAAGCAGTTTTTTAATAGCGCAAAAGATAAGCAAGAGTTAGTGCGCCGTCTCCGCGCTATTAGCAACGCGTATAGCAAAAAGCAAATCGATGATATGACAAAAGAGGATTTGATTGATATACTAAATTCGATTCGCCAAAAAGAGCTAAACGACAAAAAAGACAGAGAGGATTATGCAAAATATATGGAGGCGTTTCGCTTGGCACTTTATGAGCAAGATGATAATGGCTTTGATGCGCTTGTGATTCAAGTGCTTGAAAATGTCAGCAATGACTGCCTAGCGAAGCTAAAGCTAAATCTACGCGCAGAAGACCCGCTTTTTGATGCGAAATTTTCCTCTGCGCAAAGAGAATGGAATAAAATCAAACCGCGCAACTAGCATAAGCCTACACATTCATTTTTCCGTCATTGCGAGAATCTGTGTAGTAGATTCGTGGCAATCTATTTTTAAATTCGTGGATTACTTCGCTTATTACACTCACTCGCAATGAAGAGTGAGACATATAGATTCGTCATTACGAGGCGCACGAACAAAGTGAGAGCAACGAAGCAATCTATAAAAAAAGAAAAAATGGATTAAATTTGATTTTGTTTGGACTGCTTCAGCGATTTGTTGAATCGCCTCGCAATGACGCAAGAAAATAGATTACTTCGCCCTTGCTAAATGCAAGTACTCGCAATGATAAAAAAGTAGATTGCTTCGGGCTGTCGCCCTCGCAATGACAAAAAAGGCGTGGATTGCTTCGGCGAATCATAGATTCGCCTCGCAATGACGAGGTAGGGGGACAATTCGCCAAAGCAGATAAAATTAAATCCTAAAAATCCACAATATATCTAAATGTGATTCGATATGGATTTGTTACTTTATAGCCCGGACGCGAGACATACTGATTATTGGCAGTGGCGATAATATCAGGGTAGGGCGTAGCTTGATAATCCAGCAATGAAAATTTCGCATTTACTTCAAGATTGTGTCCTATGTAATATATAGGCACACGGCAGGTGCGCTTACCGCCGACATAATCATCGCAGACTCTAGCTCCTGTGCGGCGAATCTTTTGAAATATTACAGCGCGAAGTCCAACGGAGGCATTGACATTGAAAAAATGCTTTTGCACATTTGCTAGTCCTATTGGTCTGCCTGTTTGTCTATCATAATATGCTAAATATTTGCTAATGGCATCTTTATCAAAGCTAGTTCCGCCAAAGCCCATACCGCCTACCATACCGACAGCAAATAGAGTGGTTTCATAAAAGTCGATTAGTAAGTCTGCATTTAGCGTATAATCCACGAATCCAATTTTTTGCTCATTTGAGTTAAAACTCACGGGCTTATAGTGTTGAATGCCTATATTTCCATAGTAGCGGAATCCAACATAGTCATTAAGGAAATGCTTATATCCTACCATAAACTCCCACGCTAAAGCCCACGAGCTTAGGCTTCTATCTTGTTGCGCTGTAGCGCCACTACCTTGCAATGGGAATTTTATAAGCTGTGCTTGTTCTATGCTTAGTTTGCTTTGCCCTGCACCAAATCCAACACCTATCAAAATATTTGTAGGCTCTTTTGCAGAGAGTGGCAAAGCTAAAAATGTCATTACAACTGCGATTGCAGATAATTTGATAATATGTTTCATCTTACACCTCCTCCCTTAAAATGCTATGATATAGCGCAATGTGATTTTATATGGATTCTTTATTTCATAGCCCGGGCGTGGGCTTGAATTATTATATACTCCTTGCCCATTATTTTGCCTAACACCTATCAACTCTCCGTATTTAGTGGGATAATAGGTAAGCATATTAAATTTAGCGTTAATTTCTATGCTATGCTCCAAGTAGCTAATCGGCACTCTACAAGTCCTCCTACCATCTGCGCCTGTATTGCAAGTCCTAGCACCAATATCACGAATCTTTTGAAATATGTTAAATCTCGCTCCAACCGACAAGGACGCACTTAGATGATGTCTTTTGACTTTTCCCATACCCGCATATTCTGACTCTGTAAAGTGAATCGAATCATTAGCTGCACCCCAATACCACTCATAGTTATCAAGTGAAGGGCTATTTAAGTAAGCCCCACCTATGCCAAATCCGCCTAGTATTCCAAAGGTAAAAATTTCGCTATTATAGAAGTTTAAAAGCATATCAGCGTTTGCGGTGTATTCGATAGATGTTTTGTTTTTGCCTTTTGTTAGCATGGCATTGTTACCAGCGCTAGTAAAATCAGCTTTGTAGTGCTGAATGCCTATATTTCCATAGTAGCGAAATCCTATCCAATCATTTAGCCAATGCTTATAACCAGCCAAAATCTCATAGGTAACGCCCCAATCTTTCATAGTCGCATCGGGCTTATTTTGATTCCAACCACCTACGCCTATGCCATTTCTTGTCGAATCACCCCACTTTTGGTCAAGCTGATTTAATCCTACGCCAATCCCCACGCCAAAAATCCAATTTGTCTGCTCCTTAGCTAGAAGATTTGTGGTTAAAATGCCCCCCCCCAGCACGGAAATTAGCAATATTTTGGCAAATACCACTCTCTTATCTCTCATCATCGAATCCTAATGTCGTATTTCAATAAAATTGTGCATTGTAATATAATAACCTTAAATACAAGGTAAATATAATGTGAATCTTTAATGGATATGCAAAAATTGCGAAATTTTGTAACATATAAAATTCACGCAATTTGCTTTAAAATATCGTAATTATCGCTAAAATGGCGATTCGCTTAGATTTGCTTGATTTGTTGAAGTGAATCTAGAGCATTTTATTTAGATATTATGATTTTTGTGGATTTTTTACTTTGTGATTTTGGCAAATCACAAAGCAAAAATTTAGAAATTATTTGCCCTCATAAACCTGTCGCGGACGCGTGATTCGTGCGCCTGATTTGATATGCTCGATGACTTGTGCGCACCAGCCCGGCATTCGCCCGATGACAAAAATCGGCGTAAATAAGCTCACAGGGATTTTTAGCGCGGTTAAGATGATTCCGCTGTAAAAATCCACATTTGGGTAAAGTTTGCGCTCGATGAAATACTCATCTTTCAGCGCGACTTCTTCGAGTTTTTCGGCGATTTCGCTAAATTGCTGATTCATCGTTATGCCTTTTTTGTTTAGCTCATCTTTTAGCCCTTTGATTGCCCTTGCGCGTGGGTCGTAGCTCTTATACACGCGATGCCCAAAGCCCATTAGCCTAAATGGGTCGTTTTTGTCTTTGACGCGCTCGATGAATTTTGGCACATTTTTCACATCGCCGATTTCTGCGAGTTGCCCTAGCACTTTTTCGTTTGCTCCGCCGTGCGATGGTCCCCAAAGCGCGTTGATTCCCGCGCTTATTGCCGCGTAAGGATGCACACCTGTGGAGGCGACATTGCGCACTGTCGTGGTGGAGGCGTTTTGCCCGTGCTCTGCGTGTAGGCTAAAGATTTTATCTAGTGCCTCGACTTCTAGCGGGTCGATTTCTATATCGCCATCTAGATTCACACCGATTTTTCCGCACGGAAAGGCGCGTAGCATATATAAGAAATTTTCCACATAGCCACGCGAAACATCGGGGTAAATGTATGGATAGCCGATTGAGTGGCGGTAGGCAAACGCCACTAGCGTGGTGATTTTGGCAATCATTCGTTTTGCCATCATAGCATAGCCATCATCATCGCTAATCTCCATATAGTCTTTGTAAAATGTCGATAACGCGCCCACCGCCGAGCTTAAGTTCGCCATAGGGTGCGCTCCGTCTGGAAACGCCTTAAAAATGTCTATTAGCCCCTCGTGCACATAGCGCAGTGGGCGCAGTTCTAAGTCGAACTCTTTAGATTCGCGCTCATTTTGGGGCAGTTTGTCATTGATTAAAAGGCTACAAATATCCGTGAAATTATATTTATCCACCAAATCCTGCACGGGAATCCCGCGATACAAAAGCACACCATTTGCGCCGTCAATGTAGCTAATCGTGCTTCGACAACCCGCAGTAGAGGCATAGCCGGGGTCATAGGAAAAAATGCCCGTGCGCTCAAAAAGTTTGCCAAAGTCGATTGCCTTGGGTCCGCGTGTGCATTCGATTAAGTCAAACTCAAATTCCTCGCCTGTGGAGTTATTGATAAGTGTGATTGTGTTTTTCATAGCTTCTCCTTTAAAATAAAAATTGCGATTATATTAACAAAAAATTGCGATTTTAGGAATAAAATTTACGAATCTGCATATATAAATATTACCATTTGTGAAAAATTTAGGATTTTTGGTTACAATCCGCACTAAAAAATTGCTTTTTAGATTTTAAGCAAAAGGGGCGAAAATGCCAAAGATTTGCGTGATTTTAACCACCACTGCGGACAAAAAAAGTGCGAATCAATTAAGTGCGATTTTATTGCGTAAAAATTTGGCGGCGTGTATTCAAAGGATTCGCATAAAAAGTCGCTATATGTGGAAAGATGAGGTGCAAAATGATAGAGAATTTTTGCTAATCATAAAGACACTTCGCAAAAATCGCAAGAAAATAAAAGCAATCTTTGATTCGCATCACCCTTATGAACTGCCTGAATTTGTGTGCTTAAAGGCAGATTCGAGCAAAGCATATAAAAAGTGGGTGGAAAAGAGCCTAAAATTTTCATAATATTACAAGTTTTTAGCCATTGTTAGCGAATCTAACCACCACTTTTTATATTCATCAAATCTTTGCGCCAAAATCGCCTCTCTAGCCCCACGCATTAAATCCAAATAAAGCGCGATATTGTGAATAGTCGCTAAGCGCATATATAAAATCTCATTTGCGCGAAAAAGATGATTGATATAGCCTAGCGAAAAATGTTTGCACGCATAGCACGAACACGCCGAATCAATGGGCGAATCGCTAAGGGCGAATCGCTTGGATTTGATATTTACGCGCCCAAAATGCGTGAAAAGTGTGCCGTTTCGCGCATTGCGAGTGGGCATCACGCAGTCAAATATATCCACGCCACGCGCGATTCCCTCTAACAAGTCCTCTGGCGTCCCCACGCCCATAAGGTAGCGGACTTTGTTTTTTGGCATAAGATTTGTGGTGAATGAAATCGTGTCATACATTGCGCTTTTTTCCTCGCCTACGGCAAGTCCGCCGATTGCAAAGCCATCAAATGCTTTGCTGTCGCATTGCATCGCCACTAGCTCATTAGCGCAGATTTTTCGCGCCTCAAAATCAACTCCACCTTGAATTATGGCAAAAATGTTATTCGCAAGGCGTGATTCGCGCGAATCGCGCGAATCAAAAGTTCGCGAATCGAGCATATTTGCGTGGTATGAGAGCGATTCACTTGCCCACGCAATCGTCCGCTTTATCGAATCTACAATGCGCTCTTTTGGCGCAGGTAGCGAAATCAAATCGTCTAAAATCATCATAATGTCGCTATTTAGGTTATACTGAATGTCAAGCACCTTGCGTGGCGTAAAAAAATGCGTGCTGCCGTCAATGTGGCTTCTAAACTCAATGCCCTCTTCCTTTGCCTTGCCACCCAAGCTAAACGCCTGAAATCCGCCACTATCGGTTAGAAAATTCCCGCCAAATCCGCTAAAGCCGTGCAGTCCGCCAAGACTACGCACGACTTCGTCATTTGGGCGCAAGTAGAGATGATAGGTGTTTGCTAGAATGATTTTTGCGCCAAGACTCGCCAAGTCGTTAAAATCTAGTGCCTTTACACAGGCTTGTGTCCCCACAGGCATAAAAATGGGCGTCAAAACCTCGCCGTGAGCGAGTGTCATTCGCCCTGCACGAGCGAGATTATCGGTGGATTCGAGGCTAAAAGTCATTTGGAATTGCCTTTAAATTTTATAGTTGTTTAAAAACGCAATTATAGTTTAATTTGCAGAAATTTTGAAGTTTATTTAAGATTGCAATTTTTGTGCGATTCAAAGTTACAAAATCTTTGTGCGTAATTATTGACTTTAGAAATATTTTAGTTTATAATTGCGCTTTTTATTTCATTCTGGATTAGCTCAGCGGTAGAGTAGGTGGCTGTTAACCACTTGGTCGCAGGTTCGAATCCTGCATCCAGAGCCACTTTCACAAAATCACAAATCTATCTTATCCCAAAAGCACGAATCTTTAAGCAAATTTTGCTATAATCCGCATTTTTTAAATCACGATTCAAAGGATTCAAAATGAAAGAATACATTGTCGCCATAGTCGGCGCAAGTGGCGCAGTAGGCGAGGAATTGGCAAAAGTTTTAGAAGAGCAAAATTTCCTTGTGAAAAATTTGATTCCCCTTGCAAGTAAGCGCAGTGCAGGAAAAACTCTGCGATTTAAGGGCAAAGATTATGAGATTTTGGAATGCACCGATGAAGTTTTCGCCCAAAATGGCGTAGAAATCGCATTTTTCTCCGCAGGTGGAAGCGTGAGTGAGCGATTCGCTCCAAGCGCGGTTAAGGCAAATGCCGTAGTGATTGATAATACAAGCCATTTTAGAATGCAAGAGGGCGTCCCACTCGTTGTCCCTGAAGTCAATAGCGAGGATATTTTCACACACAATGGCATTATCGCAAATCCAAACTGCTCTACTATCCAAATGGTGCAGGTTTTAGCACCTTTGCATAAGGCTTTTGGCATTAAGCGCGTAGATGTAGCCACTTATCAAGCCGTCAGTGGCGCGGGTAAAAAGGGTATGGAGGCGTTATTGCGCGAGACAAAAGAGTGCTTGGAGGGCAAAAGCGTGGGTAGCGAAAGTAGCGTTTTCCCTTACAGCATTGCGTTTAACCTATTTCCGCACATTGATATTTTCCTAGAAAATGACTACACAAAAGAGGAAGTCAAAATGATAAAAGAAACGCAAAAGATAATGCACACCGACTTTGCAGTGAGTGCGACTTGCGTTAGAGTGCCTGTGTCGCGCTCTCATAGCGAGGCTGTTAGCATTCATTTTGCGCGTGAAGTGAGCGCAGATGAGGCTCGTGCGGTGCTACAAAACGCAGAAAATGTCGTGGTGGTAGATGAACCTAAAAGCCACAAATATCCTATGCCAAGCATTGCGTCCAATACGGACAGCACTTTTGTGGGGCGGATTCGTAGTGATTGCTTTGATAAGAAAATATTGCATTTATTTTGCGTGGCAGACCAGATTCGCGTGGGTGCGGCGACAAATGCCGTGCGAATCGCACAGAAATTGATTGCGGGGAAATAATTCAATGATTAAGATTTTAGGTGGGATTATAGCACGATTCGCACAAGATTCACAACTCTTTGACAAATCATCGCTATGATTCCGCCTACAAATTTCAACTCATAATTCAAAGGATAAAAATATGAAAATTTTTAGCAGTATGGTAGTTTCGTTTGTCGCAGGTAGTGTGCTATTTGCGAGTGATTTTAGTCAGTATAGCAACGATGAGCTGGTGAATCTAGCTGGTAGTGTCGAGGATATTTCAGGCTATATCAGCGAGGTTGAAAATCGCGTCAGCAAGATGAGCGAAAAGGAAGTCATTGAGTTTAGAAATAAGCTAAATGTTAAAGAAAAACAAATTGTAATCGCTATGAATGATGATGAAAAAGCAAACTACAAAAAAGACATTCAAGAGGCTTTGCAAACCAAAGCTACAAGCTCACGAAGCGTCATCAAAGAGGGCGCAGACAGCTTGGAAACCAAAGGCGAGGAAATCATCAAAAAAGGCGCGGATAAGCTAGAAAAAGGCAAAAAATCTCTTAGCAAAGGTGCGTCAAAAGCAAAAAGCGCGACTGAAAAAGGCGTAGAAAAAGGCACAAAAGCCATAAAAGACGGCGCAAAGAAAGGCAAAAATGCCATTGAAAGTGGCGTAAAAAAGGGCAAAAACACCATTGAAAAAGGTATCGAAAAAGGCGCAGATGAAACCGTCAAAGCGATTCAAAAAGGCGTGGAGAAATTAGAATCTAGCAATTAAGATAATAATTTTATTAAGGAGTAAGATGAAAAAAGCTTTAATCACAGGCATTACAGGACAAGATGGTGCGTATTTGGCTGAGCTATTGTTAGGGGGGGGGGACTATGAGGTGCACGGCATTAAAAGGCGCTCATCACTCTTTAATACTGACAGAATCGACCATTTGTATAAGGACTATCACGAGGAGGATTGTAAATTATTTTTGCATTATGGGGATTTGACAGATTCGATGAATCTAACGCGCATTATCCAAGAAGTGCAACCTGATGAAATCTACAATCTAGCCGCGATGAGTCATGTGGCAGTAAGTTTTGAAACCCCTGAATACACCGCAAATGCAGATGGCATAGGCACACTGCGAATCTTAGAAGCGGTGCGACTACTAGGACTCACACAGAAAACAAGAATCTATCAAGCCTCCACAAGCGAACTTTATGGACTTGTGCAAGGAATTCCGCAAAACGAAAAAACGCCTTTTTATCCGCGTAGCCCTTATGCTTGTGCGAAACTTTATGCGTATTGGATAACGATAAATTACCGCGAGGCTTATGGTATGTTTGCGAGTAATGGCATTTTATTTAACCACGAGAGTCCCATTCGTGGCGAAACCTTTGTAACGCGCAAAATCACAAGGGCTGCGGCAAAAATCGTGCTAGGATTGCAAGATAAACTCTATCTTGGTAATCTCTCAGCCAAAAGAGACTGGGGACACGCCAAAGATTATGTGAAAGCAATGCACCTTATCTTACAAGCACAAAAACCTGATGATTTCGTCATCGCCACAGGCATAACGACAGAGGTAAGAGAATTTGTGCGCCTTGTCTTTGATGAACTTGGCATAGAGCTTGAATTCAAGGGCAAAGGCGTAGATGAAAAGGCTTTTGTGTCTGCTTGTAAGGGCGAATTTAAACTTCCACTTGGTAAAGAAGTCGTATGTGTGGATAGTGGGTATTTTCGTCCAACGGAGGTGGATTTACTCATCGGTGATGCGAGTAAAGCAAGGGAAAAACTAGGCTGGACGCTTGAATATGATTTGCATTCACTCATCAAGGATATGGTGCAAAGTGATTTACATTTGATGAAAAAAGACAAATATATACAAGATGGCGGCTATAAAATTTTTAGGTATTTTGAATGAAAAGATTACTTATCACAGGCTCTAGCGGAATGGTGGGGCGCAATGTCAAAGAACACCCAAAGGCACAAGATTATCTCGTGCTTTCCCCCACAAGCGCGGAGTTAGACTTACTAGATAAAAGCGCGGTTGATTCATACATAAAAACTCATAAGCCCGATATTGTCGTGCATTGCGCGGGGTTAGTGGGAGGAATTGTCGCAAATATGAATAATCTCTCAAAATTTCTCACGCACAATGCATATATGGGGTTAAACCTCATCAATTCCTGCCACCAAAATGGTGTGAAATATTTTCTAAATCTCGCAAGTTCGTGTATGTATCCGCACTCCGCGCCAAATCCGCTAAAAGAAGATATGATTTTGCAAGGCGCGTTTGAGCCTACAAATGAGGGCTATGCTTTGGCAAAAGTGCTAGGCACTAGGCTTTGTGAATATATCAGTGGCGCGGATAAAAGTTGCCTTTATAAGACGCTAATCCCTTGCAATCTTTATGGTAAATATGACAAATTTGACACACATAGCGCACATATGATTCCCGCTGTGATTGCGCGAATCTATAAGGCAAAGTTAGAAGGCGTGAGAAAAGTTCCTATTTGGGGCGATGGAGAGGCAAAGCGCGAATTTATGTATGCTGGGGATTTGGCGGAGTTCATATTTTATGCAATCGCGCATTTTGGCGATTTGCCACAGAATCTAAATGTCGGCACGGGCATAGAATATAGCATCGATGAATATTACCGCGCAATCGCTAGTGTGGTAGGATTTAGCGGGGAATTTACCCACGATTTAAGCAAACCTGTAGGAATGAAACGAAAGGTTATTGATGATACGCGTTTAAAGGCTTTGGGTTGGAACGCAAAAACGCCTTTAGAGGAGGGCATAAGAAAGACTTATGAGTATTATCTAACTATAGCTGATTCCTTAGGGGGGGGGGAATCTCTATCTAGTTTTCAAGCTAGATTTAGCACTAACGCTACACGCACCACAATCGCTACAAATCTCGCCATTTGCGCAAGTCGCATAAAGGTGGCGTGATGATAGACTTTAATATCACACAAAGTGCCACACTACACGGCGTTTATATTATCACACCTAGCATAGCTACCGATAATCGTGGCAATATCTACACTTCATTTTTAAAAGACGAGATAGACAAACTATTGCCAAATGGGCTATGTTTTAAACACGATAAATTTTCACACTCAATTCAAAATGTCTTGCGTGGAATCCACGGCGATACAAAGTCATATAAGTTTGTCTCGTGCGTATATGGTGAGATTTTGCAAGTCGTAGTAGATATGCGCGAAAATAGCCCTACTTATTTGCAATACGAGAAATTCTACATTAGCAAAGATTCCCAAAAATTTATTTTAATCCCACCAAATATGGGGAATGCGTATTTTGTCAAAAGTAAAGAGGTTATATATCATTACAAGTTGGCTTATGAGGGCGAGTATATAGACGCGCCCGAGCAGTTTTCACTTGCCTATAATGATGAGCGAATCGGCATTGATTGGGAGCTAAATGGTATAGAGCCCATTCTTTCAAAGCGAGATTTAAAAAGTTTAAATAAAAATTAACAAATAAGGAGTAAAAATGAGAGAAATAAAAGAGGGCGATTTAGTGTTAGCAAGGCATATTAGCGAATCTGATTGCAAAGATGGATTAAACTTTTTTTCAAGTGATGATGAGTTTATCCAAGTGGGATTTTGGGGCTATAATGAGGGCAAAAAGCTCCTTGCACACATTCACAATGAAGTTGAGCGCAAGGTGTATTGGACACAAGAAGTGCTTTTTATCAAAAAAGGTAAAATCAAAGCGAGAATCTATGATACAAAAGAAAACTTTGTCGAGGAGTTTGAGGCAGTCGCAGGGGATATTTTAATAATGCTCCGCGGGGCGCACGGCTATGATATACTTGAAAATGACACACAAGTTTTGGAGGTAAAAAATGGACCTTATGTCGGCGCAGAGCGCGATAGAAAGAGGATAGAGCAATGAAACTTCATCTTGGTTGTTGGCATAGGAATATCCCTGATTTTATCAATGTGGATTTGTGCGATATGCCACATATCCATTATAAAAGCAATATAGATGATTTGTCTATGTTTAAAGATGAAAGTGCAGAGCTTATTTATAGCTCACATAGTTTTGAGTATTTTGATAGATTTGAGGCTGTGAATGTCATAAAAGAGTGGCATAGAGTGCTTAAAAAAGGTGGCACTTTAAGACTTGCCGTGCCAGATTTTGATAAACTCATTGAAGTGTATCATTTAAGTGGAGATTTAACTAAAATTTTAGGACCACTCTATGGCAGAATGAGTATTCAAAATGCTGTTGGGGGGGGGGCAGTCTATGATATATCATAAAACGGTGTGGAATTTTAAGCTTTTAAGCGAATTTTTAGAACAAAACGGCTTTTGTGATGTGAGGCGATATGATTGGCGAGAAACAATACATAAAGACTATGATGACCATTCACAAGCCTATTATCCACATATGGATAAGGAAAATGGCATTTTAATTTCACTTAATGTGGAAGCAACAAAGATTTAAATAAAAATCAAAATATAAGGAAGTGTAATGGAATTTATTATGCAAATGCGTCCTTGGTTTGGGAGTGAGGAAAAACAAGCATTGAGCGAGTATATGGACGAAGATGGCTTTTTGACCGAGTTTAAGCGCACGGCAAAATTTGAGGAAATGATAGCAAATTTCATAGGGGCAAAGCACTGCATAGTGGTAAATAATGGCACTATTAGCCTTACTCTAGCTGCTCTAGCGGTAGGAATCAAGGCAGATGATGAAGTTATCGTGCCAAATTATACGATGATAGCTACGCCAAATTCAGTGAAGATGTTTGGCGCAAAGCCTGTGTTTGTCGATGTGGAACGCGAAACTTTGTGTATGGATATACAAAAGGCAAAAGAGGCGATTACACCTAAAACAAAGGCTATAATGTTGGTTAGTGCAAATGGGCGGTATCCAAAGGTAGGGATTGAAGCGTTTGTAAATCTTTGCAAAGAATACAATCTCGCACTGATAGAAGATTCCGCACAATCACTTGGCTCATTTTATCCAAATGGTAAGCATATCGGTTCGGTGGGAATCGTGGGAAGTTTTTCTTTTTCAGCCCCTAAAATCATCTCTACAGGGCAAGGCGGTGCGCTTATAACTAATGATGATGATTTAGCGAGCAAGATTCGCAAACTTAAAGACTTTGGGCGAAGCGGTGGTGGTAATGACATACACGATAGTATAGGCTATAATTTTAAATTCACAGAGCTTCAAGCCTGTGTGGGTATAGAGCAGATGAAAAAGTTAGAATCTCGCATAGCGCGTAAAAAAGAAATCTATCAAATTTATGAAAAGGGCTTACGCAATATAAATGGTATAGAGCTTTTTAAGCAGGATTTAACTTGCACGGTGCCGTGGTTTTATGATACACTTTGTGAGAGGCGTGATGAGCTACAAGAGTTTTTAAAACAAAATAATATCGGTTCGCGTGTAATGTATCCACCGATAAACAAGCAAGTAGCTTATCAGGTAAGTGGCGAGCATACAATTTCAAATTTAGTTGGGCAAAAAGGGCTTTGGTTACCATCAGCTACGCAGCTTAGCAATGAGGAAGTGCAATATATTTGCACTAAAATCGCGGAGTTTTATGGCAGATAGTTTGTAATATAAAAAAGTGCAAGGTAATATAATTTTTGATAAAAAATTTCTAAAAAATATTGAATTATCTTATTTTTTTGGCTAGAATTTCGATTTTTAAATTTACAAATTTGTGATTTTAAAATTTTTGCGGGAATAGCTCAGTGGTAGAGCGCGACCTTGCCAAGGTCGAGGCCGCGGGTTCGAAACCCGTTTCCCGCTCCAAGAAATAAATCTTTATTAAATCATCATTTTTTTATACGCGAAATCAAGCTCGGGTGGTGGAATTGGTAGACACAAGGGACTTAAAATCCCTCGGATATTGCTTCCGTGCCGGTTCAAGTCCGGCTTCGAGCACCACGATTTTGTGGCGACATAGCCAAGTGGTAAGGCGTGGGCCTGCAAAGCCTTGATTCCCCAGTTCGAATCTGGGTGTCGCCTCCAAAGATTTTATATTTAGCAAAAAAGCGGGAGATGGCTGAGTGGTTGAAAGCGGCGGTCTTGAAAACCGTTGAGGGTAACACCTCCGGGGGTTCGAATCCCTCTCTCCCGGCCACGAAACTACAAAAATAAATCCACCCACATTAAAACCAAAATAAATTGTATAATTTAGCAGTTTTTTGTGCTACAATTTCGGCACATTTATATAAAATTCACATAAAGGAATGATAATGAAAAGGCTTATTTTAGGCATTTTGGTATTTTGTGGTTTGATAGTTTGCGCTGAGGCTGGGCGTTTGAGTGATAGAGAAACAAAAAAATACCAGCACTATATGAAAAGGTGGTCGATTCTAAAGAATGATAATTTAGATTTTTATAATGGTTGCAAACAAGATGGCACTTTCAAGGGTTGTGAGGAACGCACAGAAATTGTGAAGCGTTTGATTTGGCTACAACACGCTGATAAATACGGCAAACCTGCGGCAAATAAGATACTTACTGAAAAATGGGGCGAGTGGTTTGAGCTAAAATGGGGAACTGAGGGCAATGATAGAAATAATGTATTTGTAGTGTTGGAGCAGGATTTGAAGTTAGAGGAGATTCGCCGTGGCAAAAATGCCGCTGCAAAAGCCCACTATAAGATTAACAAAGATGATATAAAAACAAAAAACAAAAAGAAAAATGCGGATAAAAAGAGCACAAAAAACGCGCAATGATTTGCTCATAAAAGATTCGCGCGATTCGTCCCACAATGACAATTATGTTGGAATCCTTTTTGCTTTGATTATTGCGAAAATAACGCCATTTTAAAGGATAAAGCAATGCGAATCGATTCCACCACTGCGCTATATAACCCCGCCATTTTAAATAAGCCCATAAATTACATTAGCAAAGCCACTGATGACACGAAATTGCGTGAGCAAACAGACGCATTTGAGGCGTTAATATTAAAGTTTATGCTAGATATTGCCATAAAATTCGACAATCCGCTTTATCCTAAAGAGGCTGGGAGCGCGATTTATGAATCTATGTATAAAGATAGCGTTGCAGACGCGCTTAGCGGGAGTTTTGGGTATAGCGAGTTGCTTTATAATTATCTCAAAGATTTGCAAAAAGAAGCCTAATGGAAAATCTCGATGAGGTTTTTAAGCAAATCATAAGCGAGTATAGCACTCACAGCACGGCTAAAGAGCGGGATTCCGCGCTAAAAATATTAGATGCTTTTATCAAGCAAATTGATTCCGCACAGTGCGAATATAATGAATTGCAAAACACCTTTAATCTCGTGCTAGAGGCACTTCCTACGCCTATTTGGGTAATCAATAGCGATGGGAGCTTTTTTTACCACAATAGCGGGGCAAGGAAGATTCATAGCATTTTGGAGCTTTGTCCGCAGGATTTTAGCGAGTTTGAGGTGGCATTAGGCGATGAAAGCTACCTAATGCACAAAATCATCAAAAACGACAAAATCATCATAACAGCCACAAATATCACAAACGAAAAGCAACGCGAGAGATTAGCGAATATGGGGCAGATTGCAGCGCATTTGGCGCACGAGATTCGCAATCCTGTGGGCGCAATCACGCTAATGATTTCAAGCCTATTAAATGAAAATTTGGAGCTAAAGGCGAAACTTTGCATTTTGCAGATGAAAAAGGCGATTTGGCAGGTGGAGCGACTGATAAAGGCGACTTTAATGCTAAGCAAGGGCATTCAATCCACGCGCACTAGGCATAAAAGTGAGATTATCCAAAATTGCATAGAGGACTGCTTAAGCTATTTTGACTATGCCAAAAAAATCGATTTTTCCTTTGACATAAGGGCTGAATGGATTGTCTGCGATGGCGAATTGCTAAATATTTTGCTCCAAAATCTCATCTCAAATGCGATTGATTGTATCGAGGAGAGCGAGAGCGCAACGCGTGGCGAAATCAAAGTCGCCTTTGAATGCGTGTGCGAAGTGCAGATTTTGCGCGTGTATGACAATGGCGAGGAAGCGCGTGAAGTGGAAAATCTCTTTACCGCCTTTAAAAGCACAAAGGCAAAGGGTAATGGACTAGGACTAGCACTCTGCAAACAAATCGCAGAGGCGCACAACGGCGAGATTCTCTACCAAAAAGAGCCAAAATGCTTTGTGGTAAGGCTAGGGAAATCATAAAGTCAAAAATACAAATATTAAATGCGAATCGCACACATTAAAAAAGTAGCAAATTTTGCCACAAAGCTACTCAAAATAAGCATAAAAATATAAATTTTAACGAATCTTAAAGCCCAAATGACTATATTTTCAGCATATTTTAAACCCAAAGGATAAAAATGGAAAATGTATTTGACAGAAAATCGCTTAGTATGACGATTTTGATGACGCCTGAGCTATCGAACTTTAGCGGTGTGGTGCACGGAGGGCATATTATGCGAATGCTCGACCAAGTGGCTTATGCGTGTGCTACGCGCTACTGCGGGGTAGATGTCGTAACGGTGTATGTGGATAATATCAGCTTTAAGCACCCTATACCTATCGGCAATCTCGTAACATTCCTTGCGAGTGTTAATTACACGGGCAAAAGCTCTATGGAAGTGGGTATAAAGGTAATCGCGGAGGATATAAAAAACCGCACCGCCACGCACACAAATACGAGCTACTTTACAATGGTGGCTTTAGACCCTGATGGAGTGCCGTTTGAAATAGAGCCATTAGTGCCAGAAACTGAGGAACAAAGGCGGAGGTATGAGGCAGCAGAGAAGCGCAAAAAGGCAAGAATGGGGAGGTAGAGAGCGCTTTTTTTGAATGCGATTCGTGGTTGTGAAGTTTTTTGGTAATTATAAAATTGCCAAAAAACTTGCAATTTAATTTTATTTCGATATAATCGCGCTTTCAATTTCAATTTTTAAGGAGATTTTAATGGCTTTGTATGATAGAAATTATACGCAAGATATTGGCATTGAGGCGGTGGCGGAAAATGCGCTTGTGCGCTTTGTGAAAGAGACTTATAAGTTTTTTGCGGCGAGTTTGCTTTTTGGCACGATTGGCGCGTATATCGCACTTCCTTTTGCGCCTATGATAAGCGGTGGCGCGATGTTTGGCATTTTCGCAGTTGAAATCATCTCGCTAATCGCGCTTGTTTTCTTAAAAGAAAAACCTATCGTAAATATGATTTTGCTATTTACCTTCACATTCCTTACAGGCGTGGCGTTAGTGCCACTTTTATACAGCGTCCTTGCGCTTCCTGCGGGTGTAAGCATAGTCGCACAGGCACTTTTAGGCACAACAATCGTATTTGGCATTATGTCGCTTTATGCTATCAAAACAAAGAGCGACCTTTCAAGCTGGGGGAAAATCCTATTTATCGCGCTTATCGGCATTGTCGTGGCTAGTTTGATAAACCTAGTGGCTGGATATTTCTTTAATTTTCAAAACGCTGGGCTTGTAAGCGTGGTGATTTCTGGCATCGCAACGATTGTATTTACGCTATATATCGCCTATGACACGCAAAATATCATTCGCGGACGCTATGATAGCCCGATAATGGCGGCAATCAGCCTATATTTAGATGTCTATAACCTCTTTGTGAGCCTACTAAACATACTTGGATACGCTAATAGAGACTGAGAAACGCCTAATTGACGCAAATCTTAATCGCATACGCGAGGGGATTCGCGTCATAGAGGACATTGCACGATATATTTTAAATGATTTATCTTTGGCTACAAGCCTAAAAACTCTGCGCCACAAAGCGCGAATCGGCGATTCCAAACTCTTAGAATTGCTACTGCAACACCGCGACATAAAAAACGACATACTTAAAAAATCCACGCCTAGCGAAAATACACGCGCGAATCTGCGTGAAATCGCCATAGCAAATTTTAAACGAAGTGAAGAATCTGCAAGGGTTTTGGAGGAAATATTTAAGCTAGATTCGATGAATGATTTGGCGGTGGATTCGGTGGATTTATGCGAATCTAGTGCGAATCTTAGTGAAACTAATGCGAATCGTGGCGCAGATTCGCGTGAATCTAGCGAATCTAGCGTGAGTGATAATTGTGGCACAATCGCCGAGACATTCAAAGCGATTCGCTATGAATTATATGACATTGAAATCGCGTATTTTAAGGCGTTAGATAAAATCATTTAGCAGAATACATAATTACAATTTGTGTAAATCATAATTGTGCAATTTTTTTTAATATTTTTTTAAAATTTTATGCTATCATTTCGCTTTTATTTTTAAAAATTTAGGAGATTTTCGTGGAAAGGACACTTTCGATTATCAAGCCAGATGCGGTGAAAAAAAACGCTATCGGCAAAATCATCGATAGATTCGAGAGTAATGGACTGAAAATCGCGGCGATGAGAAAGATTCAGCTTAGCGAGAAAAACGCCCAAGATTTTTATGCCATTCACAAAGAGCGACCATTTTTTAAAGATTTGGTTAGCTTTATGATAAGCGGACCTGTCGTGGTTATGGTGCTAGAGGGCGAAAATGCCGTGAAAAAAAATCGTGAGCTTATGGGCGACACTGACCCTAAAAAGGCGGCGAAAGGCACGATTCGCGCGGATTTTGCGGAGAGCATTGACGCAAATGCGGTTCACGGTAGCGATAGCTTGGAAAATGCGAAAAATGAAATCGCCTTTTTCTTTTCGGCTACGCAAATAAGCTAAAATGCGGAAATTTTGGCGATTTGAAAATCGAATTTAGAAAAATCGCGCTAGAGCCAAAAAACTTTGCCTTAAATCTAAAAGATAGCGATTTTGACATTCAAATCAAAGGCAAAATTTTGCGGACAAGCGATGATTTGGTTAAAATCGATTCGCAAATGAGTGGCACGATACAGCTAGTTTGCGATAGAAGTGGCGAGGAATTTATCAAGGATTTAGATTTGCATTTGGTTTTGTTTGCCAAAAATGGCAAATGGAGCGATACAAATCACAAATCGCACAAATCACGCTACGAATCGCTCGGAGATTCGCTTATCGAATCAAACGATTTTAGCGAATCTGATGATGAAAATCTCGCGGTGATTGAGATTTTTGATAATTTTGTGGATTTGGATTCTATTTTTTTAGGCGAGATTGAATCCATAAGGCTTGATTATCACACGAAAGATTAACTTTAAATTAAGGAGGTTAAAATGGCAGTTGTTCCAAAGAGACGCGTTAGCAAGACTAGAGGTTTAAAGCGCAGGACGCATTATAAAGTGAAGCTACAAATGCCCGTGAAAGACAAAAACGGCAATTGGAAACTCCCGCACACAATCTGCAAAGAAACAGGCAACTACAAATAATGAAAATAGTGCTTGATGCAATGGGTGGCGATAATGGCGTAGAGCCGATTATCGCAGGGCTAAAGGCTGCGCTGAAAAATCGCGATTTTAGTGCTATTGTTGTGGGGAATCGCAGTGAAATTGAGAAATATATCAGCGTGGATTCGTTTGGCGGACGCGTGGAGATTCATCATTGTGATGATTTTATTAGAATGGAGGACAGCGCGACAAACGCCCTAAAGAAAAAGGACAGCTCGATTTACCAAGCAGTTGAGCTAGTGCTGGAGGGCAAAGGCGATGTGGTGATTTCTGCTGGGCATAGCGGGGCGAGTATGAGCCTTGCCACCTTGCGATTTGGTAGAATCGCTGGTGTGTCGCGTCCTGCGATTTGCACGACAATGCCACGAGTTGATGGCATTCCTAGTATTATCCTAGACGCTGGGGCGAATGTCGATTGCAAGGCGGAGCATTTGGTGCAGTTCGCACAAATGGGCTACGAATACGCAAAGTCCGTGCTAGGCTATGAAAATCCGCGCGTGGGGCTTTTGGCAAATGGCGAGGAAGATTCCAAAGGCAATGAGCTGACAAAAGATGCGTTTAAATCGCTTAAAAATTTTCCTTATTTCAAGGGCAATGTCGAGGGCAACGACATTTTTAATGCGAGTGTCGATGTCATCGTATGCGATGGATTCGATGGAAATCTCGTGCTAAAGGCAAGTGAGGGCGTGGCAGAAGCGATAAGCAAAATTTTAAAAGAAGAGATTAGCAAAAGTTTGAAAAACAAAATCGGCGCGTTGCTACTAAAAAGCGTTTTTGCCACGCTTAAAAAACGCACACATTACGCAGAATATGGTGGTGCGCCTTTGCTTGGCGTAAATAAAAATCTCATCATTTGCCACGGCAAAAGCAACGCACGGGCGATTGAGTGCGCGATTTATCAAGGCATAAGCGCGATAGATTCGCGTGTGGTTGAAAAAATCGCACATATTTTTAAATAGGATTTTAAATGAGTGCGCCAAGCCCCAGAATATTTGCCTCGCTAAAGTCCATAGCGTCCTTTGTGCCAAGCCGAAGCGTGAGTAACGCGGAGTTTGAAAAGACGCTAGATACAAGCGATGAGTGGATTACCAAGCGCACGGGCATAAAAAGCAGATTTTTCGCTGATAAATCCCAAAGCACGAGCGATATGGGCTACGAAGCTGCCAAAATCGCCTTGCAACGCGCGAATCTAAAAGCAGATGACATTGATATGCTAATTTGCGCGACTTTATCGCCAGATTATCTTTGTATGCCCTCCACTGCGACAATTATTTCACATAAGCTAGGCATTGAAAATAAACCCGCATTTGACATTTCTGCGGCGTGTAGCGGATTTATCTACTTGCTATCGATTGCAAAGGCGTATATCGAAAGTGGCGCGTATAAAAATATTTTGCTTGTGGGCGCGGAAAAAACAAGCTCGGTGCTTGATTTTAGCGATAGAAGCACCTGCATTTTATTTGGCGATGGCGCAGGTGCGGCTGTGGTTGGGCAGACGGATAATATCAAAAAATCTATTTTGGATATTTCCATAAGTGCCAATGGCAAATACGCGCATTTGCTCTGCACACCGCGCGATTCGACGATTCAAATGAAAGGCAACGAAGTCTTTAAACTCGCTGTAAAGACGCTTGTAAGCGATGTGAGCGAGATTTTACACAAAAATAATATGAGCGCGGAGGATATTGACTTTTTTATTCCCCACCAAGCAAACTTGCGGATTATCAACGCGGTGGGCGAGACACTTAAAATGGATTCGCGTAAAATCGTGCTGACCGTGCAAAAATACGGCAATACTTCAGCGGCGAGTATTCCTATGGCAATCGATGAGATTTATAATGATGGGCGGTTGAAAAATGGCGATTTGTTGCTTTTGGACGCGTTTGGGGGAGGGCTGACTTGGGGGTCAAGTTTGGTTTATTTTAACGGAGAATAGCGGTTTGCAATTTGTTCTGGGGTAATCATTTGCGTTATTTCGGCGACAAAATTTCGCTCAATGAACGCCAAGTTCTATTTCGCTCATTTCGCGCCAAAATAACGCAAAGCACTACCGCCATTACTTCGATTGTCGTAGCTTTTGCCACGAATCTAAAAAAATGTCATTGCGAGATTCGGCAACGCCAAATCGAAGCAATCCAAAAAAATAAAAAAATAGATTGCCACGATTTTGCTAATGTAAAATCTCGCAATGACGGCGTGGGACGAATCTTTGCAAAAGTTTTGCTTCGTTTGGCTTTTGCCAAAAGTAGAGTATCATCTATTTCGCTATCGTGGGGGCGAATCAAATCGCAAATAAAGGAAATTTATGGGAATCTTAAGTGTTATTTTATTGTCGTGTGCCTTAGCGGCGGACGCCTTTGCCGTGAGCCTTTGCAAGGGCTTTAGCGTGAAAAAAGTAGAGGTGCGCCACTGCGTAATCGTGGGGCTATATTTTGGCGGATTTCAGGCGTTAATGCCACTTTTGGGCTATTTCTTAGGCGTGGCTATCGGCTCATTTATTGCAACGATTGACCACTTCATCGCATTTGGCTTACTCGCGCTAATCGGGGCAAAAATGATTTACGAATCCTTCTCACCGCAAACCTGCGAGGAAAACAGCGCGGAGTTTGGCTACCGCGCAATGCTTCCACTCGCCCTAGCCACGAGCATTGACGCTTTGGCGGTGGGCGTGAGCCTAGCTATCGAGGGTAGCAACATAGTGCTATGTGCCACGATTATCGGCGTCATCACGGCTTTGCTCTCAATCATCGCGCTAAAAATCGGCAATCGATTCGGACTATTTTTAGGCAACAAAGCCTCGCTACTAGGCGGGATAATCCTAATCGCACTGGGCGTAAAAATCTTGTGGGAACATTTGGGATAAATTTATGCTAAAATTGCGCTTTTTAAATTTTAATCACAAAGGACAAATTCGATGAAAAATCTAAGTGAAATCTTTAAGTTGCCCAAATGGGCGAAAATATCTTTGGTGGCGTTAAGCGCAATCGCTTTTTCGCTTTTGGTGGCGGTGTTTGCTTTGCAAAGCTGGGCAGATTCGCAAGTCGAATCTGCGAATCTAACATTTAGCAAAATAGATAGAGCAAAAAGCGCGGAGTTAGAAAATGGCTACGCTTATGAAGCAAAAGTGCATTTTCAAAGATTAGAATTTTTGCTCCGCTCAAAGTCTATCTCAAAAATCAACATAACAAATATTGCGTGGAGTGGCGTAGATTCAAGCGCAATTACTAGCTACGAATCCCACAATAATCGCCGAGTGAAATTCACTACCACGCAAAATCTAGCCTTAGATTCAGGCGCGAATCTAGGCACTATGAGCTATAAAATAGATTTTAGTCCGTGTGCAAATGCGATTTTGTTTTATTATATTAGCATTGTTTTTGCGGTGATTTTTGCTTATTTTGTTTTGGCAATTAGCGGAATCTCTATGCAACAAAAAGCAGAGGCGTCTTTAGGGGGGGGGGGAATTGCACTCTCAATCGCACCTCAATGCAAATCGCCCTCTTTGCTTCGCTCTACCTACTATTTTTCACGCTAAATTTTATCTTTCCCACGCAAAGCGATAATTTAGGTAAAGGATTCGGCGGATTAAGCACGGCATATAGCTTTTATATGACTTGGAATGGGCGTCTAGGCGAACTTTTTTGCGTTGCTATTGGCTCACATATCGCGCACACGCCACTTTATCCATTTATAAGCGCACTTTTTGGCGTGGCATTTATATATCTCTTTTTTATTTTGATTTTCGCAAGGTTGCCGTTTATGGGCGATTGCACTAGCGATTCGCGCGTGGATTCGCATAGCCACGATATATCCGTCATTTGCTTTATTTTGATTTGCCTTTTTGCGTTTAAGGGCTTTGGCTCGGTGTTTTATTGGGCGTGTGGAAGTTTTAACTACCTTTGGGCTTGGGTGCTTATAATGGCGTGGTGTGTGCCTTTTAGGCTATTTTGGGGCGAAATTTTTGCAAAAGATTCGGGCAATTTAGGCGAATCAAAAACGGATTCAAGCAAATCAAACACAAAATCGCATATTTTCTCTATGCTATTTTTGGGGCTAATCGCTGGGTGGGGAAGCGAATTTGGCATCGTGCTAATCGTTTTCCAAGTCGCGTTGATTGCCTTTGCGTTGCAAAAGCGCGTCAAATTGCCATTGTGGTATTATGTCGGCGTGGTAGGATTTATCGCGGGGTGGCTTATCTTATATCTGTCGCCCGGACACGCCGCGCGTGGCAATATCGTAAATGCCCTAAATAACGACACTAGCTTTGTAACTATATGCGAATTACTCGCAATGCCTTTGGCGGATATTTTCAAGCGATTTGCTGGGACTTTTAGCAAAGACCCAATGGGGCTAACTTGGATTGCTGTGGTGGGGCTTTTGGCGTTTTTGCGATTTGGGCTAAATATGCGAAAACGCAACATTGCAATTGTGGGAATCGTGCTATTAGTCGCCTACGCCGTGCCGATTACAAAATTTATCTTTGTGATTTTGTTGGGAATATTATGTCTTTGGGGCGGATTCGCACTACAACGCGCAAATCCCAAAAGCGCGAATCGCACATATCTATTTGCGCTATTTGGGCTATTTGTGGCGTATTTTTTGGCAACCGCAGCCACGATTCAAGTAGGCGTCCCCGCAAGGGCAAAACTGCCATATCTACTACTAGGAATGGCGCAAGTCATCATCGTGTGGCTGTTGCTAAAGCCGTATTTGGCGCGATTTGCCCAAACGATATGCGCGGGGCTATGTGCAATATGTGCGATTTACGCGCTATTTGTGGTAAGTGAGGGCATAACTATGCGCCTAAAATGGGAGCGAATGTTAGCCTCCATAGAAGCGCAAAAGGCGTTAGGAAGCGACACTGCCATAGTGAGCGCGGATACATTTCGCTCAAATTATCGTGGTTACGGCGATTGGGGCAATCCTAGCCAAAGCACAAACGAGTGGCCCAATACCACTTACGCAAAAGTCTTTGGCGTGGAAAAGTTTATCGTAAAGGACAAATAGCGATTCGCCAAAAGTTGCCGAATCTACCGCGATTCGCGCTTAAAATTAACCCTACAAAATGGAATCATTCTTGCTTATGTAGAAAAAGCAAAATTCCGCATTTTTAAGGACGGCGTATTGTGAGAGTTGAGGCATTTAGTCGATTCGTGCAAATAAGCATTGAGGAGTATAATCCAGCGTTAGAGCGCGTTATAAGCTATGCAAAGAAGCATTTTCAGCAGATTTCGCATCTCTCTAGCTCGATTTTGATTTTAGATGATGGGGCGCGGTTTAAGAAGGATTATTTCATCACTTGGGTTTATCATCTATCCACGCAAGGGGCTTGTGATGAGATTGGCGCGGATTTAGACCCGATTTTGGAGATGAGTTATTTGCCGATTCGCATTAAGATTTTATCGACAAATGCCCTTGTGGAGTGCGTCCGCATATCGTTTCGCATTTTAGGGACGAATCGCGCCGTGCTAATTTTAGATAGACCAAATCACATTGCAAAGCGATACATTGGCGCGATTCTCTCGCACTTAGTGGTTAGTAGCGATTTGAATCACATTTATTTGGATATGCAAAATAGCGCGTTTTGGAGCTCGATTATGGATATAATCGGTAGCAAAATTATCCACAATGTCCGAATCGAGTTTGATTATGAGAGCTTTAAGCCAAACTCCAAAAAATATCCATCATATCTCACAAAGGCAGAGCGCAATCTTAAAAACGCCTACCACACTTTGGGCTGCGATGAGCAAATGAGCTTTTTTGAGATTCGCGGCAAATATTTGGAGCTAATCAAGCAATATCACCCCGACAAAGTTTTTGGCAAAGATGAAAAAATCGTGCAATCTTACAATATAAAATTTATCGAATTGAAAGAAGCGTTCGATATTGTAAAGCGAAGTTTTGAAATTGCAAGTTAATGGGCGATTTTGAAATTATTATTTAAATTGCAAGGAGCATAAAATGGGATTATTTAGTAGTTCCGAAGAAAATGAGGACAATAAAAAAGCAACGCTCGTGCTAGGGCTAATCGCCATAATGGTGATTATTTTGGGGATTGTTACATATCTATTTTTCTATAATCAGCAAGGCGTGGCGTATGAAAACGAAGCACCTATGGATTTCGCGCAACCAGCGATTGCACCAGCAGTAGATTCGGGCGATTCGAGTGCTATGGATTCGCTTAGCACAGATTCGCAACCCATCGCAGAGGCTACGCCAAGTGCGCCTGTGGTGGATTCAACGCCTGAGCCTGTGGCACAACCCGCACCGACTCCAGCACCAGAGCCTATCGCGCAACCCGCACCTATGGCACAGCCCACACCAGCACCACAAGCTAAGCCTGTGGCGACAACTGCGCCAAAGGCAAAATCCACTATCGCAAGTCTAAAATACACCATTAAGCCCAATAACGCAGATATTTATGAATGCGTAAATATGCGCAATGGGCGGTGGATTATGCCTAAAAAATGCGAAGAGGATATTTTAAACGCGGTGCAAAGGCTTATTGACGCTAATAATGAGCTAATCGCCATAGAAGTTAGCGGGATTGTCGATGGCAATCCGTATTCGGGTCCCAGTGCAGAGTTAAAGCAAGAGGGCTTAGCGTCTTTTCGCGCTAGAGAGGGAATCATATCCATTATGAAAGGATATTCAAATGTCGCGGCGTTTGAAGGTCCAAGTCAGCAAGTGCGAGGAAAAAGAGGATTCCAAGTTAAAGCCTACTATCTCGCAAAATAGCCGTTTAAGGGCGCATTTATGGAGCGTGGAGACATATCAAAAATCCAAGCTAGTAAAATCGGCGTTGTTTTGCGCCCAAATACGCCAAATCTCAAAGATTCGCTTGAATCTTTTACGCGAATCGCACGGGATTTTGGCATAGAAACGCGTTTAGAGCTAAAAAGTGCGGAAATGATAGGTGCGAATCGCGGAGTAGATTTTGATGAATTATGCGCGTGGAGCGACATATTAGTAAGCATAGGTGGCGATGGGACGCTAATATCGCTAATCCGCCATTCAATCGACTACAACAAGCCCATTTTTGGCGTGAATATGGGGCGTTTGGGATTTCTCACAAGCATAAAAATCGATGAATTAAGCGCGTTTTTATCCAAGCTAAAAAGTGGCGATTACGCGCTGTATGCGCATTTGTTACTAAAGGGCGAGATTGTAGGAGCGAATCCAAAAGACACAAAAATCCTGCGCTGTGTGAATGAATTTCTCATCTCCAAGCAAAATGTCTCGGGTATGATTAGCATTGAGGCAAAAATCAACGGCAAATATTTCAACACCTATCGTAGCGATGGACTAATCATCGGCACTCCCACAGGCTCAAGTGCTTATAATATCAGCGCGGGGGGACCCATTGTCTATCCATATAATCGCAACATTTTGCTAACGCCCGTGTGTGCGCACTCGCTCACGCAAAAGCCACTTATTTTAAATGATGAGTTTAGCTTGGAATTTAGCGTGTTAGAGGGCAACGCAAAGATTATCATCGATGGGCAAGACATTATCGACTTTGAAAAAGGGGCGAAATTTTGCGTGAGTGCTTTGAATCAAAACGCACTTTTGATTTATGACAAGGGGCGTGATTATTTTGCGGTTTTAAGAGAAAAATTTGGCTGGGGCGATTAGATTCGCCTAAATTTGCTTTGGCGATTCGTGGCAAAAATAAGCCCGAATCGTCATTGCGAGACTTGCTTTAGCAAGTCGTGGCAATCCAAAAAAATTTGATATAATTTTGCAAAAATTTTAAGGCGACATTAAGGTTAAAATATGATTGAGCGACTTTTGATTAAGGATTCTATCACATTTAGGGAGGTTTGCATTACGCCAAGCCCTGCGTTTAATATCTTTAGCGGTGTGAGCGGAAGCGGGAAATCCGTGCTGATGGAGAGCATTCTCGCGCTTTTTGGGCTAAAGGAAACAAACGCGAATCTTATCGAAGCCACACTGCAAAATATCCCACTGCCAGAGGAAATCGAGGCGGATAGCGAAATCGTGCTAAGCATTGTGAAAAAGGACAAAGTCAAGTATTTTCTAAACGCGCAGAGTTTTTCTAAAAGACGCGCAAAAGAGCTTTTTGGCGAGTATGTGAAGTATATCACGGCGCATTCGGTAAATGAGCTAAAGGCGGAAAATCTGCTTAACACGCTTGATTCGCTAATCAAAGATACGCGTTTTAGGGCATTGCGCGAAGGCTTTGCGATGGATTTTGGCAATTTGGTGGCAAAGCAAAATGAATTAGCGACTTTGGAAAATGAGGAGCGCAATGTCGCCTCTTTGCGCGAATTTGCAGCGTATGAAATAGCACAGATTGAATCTGTGAATCCAAAAGTTGGCGAATACGAGGAACTTTTAGAAATCAAAAAAGATTTATCCAAAAAAGAAAAGATTTTAGAAAAAATTGCGGTTATAAAGCCCCAGCTTGAGGGCTTTAGCGGGATTGTGGCGTTTTTGGAAAGCATTGATAAATCAAAGGAGATTTATAGCGAGATTTTGCGCGAGATTGAGGGCGTTATCATCGATGAGGAGGAGCGATTAGAAAATCTATCAAGCGAATCTATTGAAGAAATCCTAAATCGCCTCGAATCGCTGTCAAATTTCGTGCATAAATATGGCAGTATTGAGGCGACGCTCGAGCATTTGGCGCAGAAAAAGGCGGATTTGGAGCGGTATGAAAATCTATCATTTAATAAAAGTGCGATTGAAAAGGAACTCGCTATTTTGCGCGAATCTACGAGCAAAAAGGCTACTGAGCTAAGCGCATTTAGGCAAAACGCACTTGAATCTTTTAACGCCAAGCTATCCACATATTGCGATAAGCTAAAGCTAGTAAAGCCAAAAGCCACGCTAAATAGGGTGCAAATGAGCGCAAGTGGTGTGGATAGCATAGAAATCGTGCTAAAAAATTCACATATCGCCACGCTAAGTAGCGGTGAGTTTAATCGCTTGAAACTTGCCATTATGTGCGTTGAAGTGGAGGGCAATGCGGAGTGCGGGATTTTGATTTTAGATGAAATCGATGCGAATCTAAGCGGAAGTGAGAGCGAGGGCGTGGCGGAAGTATTGGCATTTTTATCCAAAAACTATCAGATTTTTGCTATATCTCATCAATCGCAAATGCCTAGTTTCGCCAATAATCACTACCTAATCACCAAAAGTGCCAATGGTAGCGCGGTGAAGTTGCTTGATAAGGAAGGGCGAGTGAATGAAATCGCTAGAATGATAAGTGGCGCAAATATCACGCCTAAGGCACTAAACTTTGCGCGAGAAAAATTGGCGCATTTAAAATAATCGCTAAAATTTAAAGAAGTCGGCGCGAAAAATGAATATCTTTGTCCTAAAAGAAGTCGCAAGGCTCTTTAGTGGCTTTCAAAATATAAACTACTGCGGACGCGTGGGCGATAATCTAATAAAATTAGTGTTAGATTCAAAGGTATTTTTTGTGGATTTGACAAAGGGGCAAAGTAGGATTTTTTGCGATGAGGGCGCGGATTTTGGGATTAAAACCTATAATGCGCCTTTTGATTTGGCACTCAAAAAATACTGCATAAAGGCGCAAATCATTGATTGCCAAACGGACGGCAATAATCGAATTTTGCGCTTAAAATGCAAAAAAAATATGCAATATAAAATGCTTGAAACTACGCTACAGCTTGAATTTACGGGCAAATACACTAATGCGATTTTAGTGGATTGCAATGAAGTGATTTTAGAGGCACTGCGCAAAATCGCCCAAAATAGTCGTGTAATAAAAAATGGAATCATTTTAACTCCCCTACCACAGCAAGATAGCGCGAAAATAAAGCCTTTTAAAATTGAGTGCGATATTATGGAATTTTTAGCTAATAATAAAGGCGATGAAAATACAAGTAATTTGACAAATGCTAAAAGCGTGGCGATTCAAAATTTGGAGCAAAAAATCAAAAAACTAATAAATTTAAAAGATTCACTGCCACCTAAAAATACGCTAGAGATTCGCGCCAAAGATTACGCTAAAATCGGCGAATTACTGCAAATAAATCCTAATGCAAAGATTAAAAAAAATGGTAGCCAAAACGGCGCAATTACACTAAATGATTATGATGGCAAAAAAATGATATTTAGTGTGGGAGATGACATAGATTCGCGCAAAAATCTTATAAATGAATTTTTCGCCAAAAGCAAAAAGCTAAAGGCAAAAGCGCAAAATATTTCGCTCCAAGTGCAAAATATCGCTGAAAATATCGCATTTTTGGAATCTAAAATTAGCTTTATATCTAACGCCAAAAATGCCAATGACATAAAAATCATTATGCAAAAAAATGATAAATTTTCGCCCAAAAATACCACACAAAATCCCAAAAAATCCCCTAAATATGAGAGCTTTTTCATCGAAAATACTAAAATCTCTATCGGCAAAAATGCTAGTGAAAATATCGCGCTTTTGCACGATGCGAGGAGCGAGGATTTGTGGATGCATATCCGCGACATTCCAAGCTCTCATCTAATCATTCATAGTGCGAAAAATGCGACTATCAAAGCTGAGATTTTACGCAAGGCGGGGGAGATTTTGGTGGGATTTGCGAAGCTAAAGGGTGGGAATTTTTTAGTCGATTATACAAAGCGCAAGTTTGTGAAAATCAAAGATGGCGCAAATGTCGTGTATAGCAACTACGGGAGCATTGCGATAAGGGCATAGCGCGGTTTTCACACCATTTTGTATCACGGAGGAGAAAATGGCTATAACTCAAGTGGGCAATATCGCCTATATCAACCAAAATACGCTACTAAACTCGCAAATGCAAGCGGCGAATCTAAATGCGGCAAACGCCCAAACGGCAATCAATATGAAAGAATTTAGCGAAAAAATGCAAGAAAATTTAGAAGTCCGCGCCACAGAGGAAAGCAAGGCGATTGACAAAGATGGGCAAAATTCAAACAAGCAGGAATATGAAAGCGATTCAAACAATAGCGAATCGCCACCAAAGGCGCACAAAAAAGAGCATTTAAATATTTATGGCGAAGATGGAATTTTGGATATTGATGTATAAAACGCCACTTATTTATCGGTAATTTGACAATTCGTAATGCTAATATAAAATTATAAATTTTTTGAAATAATCGCTTTAATATCAAACCGCTTTAAATATTTCATTAGCAAAATTTTGCAATAATTTCGCCTTTGCATAATTTTACATAAGGTGGGAGCAATGGATTCTTTGTATCTTAGCATTAAAGCCCTGCATATCGTGGCTTTTTCTTCGTGGATGGCGGTGCTGTTTTATTTGCCAAGACTTTTTGTCTATCATACGGAAAATAAAGACAAAGCGGATTTTGTTAGCGTGGTAAAAAGGCAAGAGGATAGGCTGTATTATTTCATCGGCACACCTGCGATTGTGCTTACGATTCTAACGGGCATTGCGATGATTGCGATGAATGTGGATTTGTTTAAAAGCGGTGGGTGGCTTCATCTAAAGCTACTTTTTGCGTTTTTTCTAATCATCTACCACATTGATTGCGGACGACATTTGAAAAATCTAAAAAATGATATTTACGCAAAAAGTGGCAAATTCTTTCGCATTTATAATGAATTTCCTACGATTTGCATTTTTGTCATCGCATTTAGCGCGATACTAAAATTTTAAGGACGATTCGTGGCAAAGCTATGGGGAGGGCGATTCGCGCAGGATAGCGCAAAAATTTTAGAGGAATTTAATGCCTCCATTCATTTTGACAAAGAGTTGTATAGGCAGGATATTTTTGGTAGTAAGATTCACGCCCAAATGCTAAATAAAATAGGCATTTTAAACAATAGCGAGAAAAATTTTATCTTAGGCGGACTAGATAAGATTCAAAGTGAGATTGAAAATGGCGAGTTTAGCTTTAAGATTAGCGATGAGGACATTCATATGGCAATCGAACGGCGACTCGTGCAACTAATCGGCGATGTGGGCAAAAAGCTCCACACTGCGCGTTCGCGTAATGACCAAGTCGCCCTTGACACGCGCCTTTATGTCCAAGAGAAAAATTTGGCACTGCAAAATCTGTTAAAAGAGCTAATTATCACGCTTTTAAATATCGCCAAAAATCACACGCAAACCATTATGCCCGGTATGACGCATTTGCAACACGCACAGCCAGTGAGCTTTGCCTTTCATATCCTTGCGTATTGCTTTGCGTTTCGGCGTGATATTTTGCGCCTAAAAAGCGACTATGAGCGCAATGATTTTTGTCCGCTGGGTAGCGCGGCTTTGGCTGGAAGTCCGTATAAAATTGATAGGGAATTTTGCGCTAAAGAGCTAGGATTTTCCGCGCCTAGTTTTAATGCGATGGATTCGGTAAGTGAGAGGGATTTCGCACTTGATTTGCTCTACGCCATTGCGATGATTATGATGCACACTTCACGCTTTAGTGAGGAGCTGATTTTGTGGAGCAGTAGCGAGTTTGCTTTTGTAACAATTAGCGATTCCTTTGCTACGGGTAGTTCCATAATGCCAAATAAGAAAAACCCCGATGTGCCCGAGCTGATTCGAGGCAAAAGCGGTAGGATTTATGGGAATCTAATCGCGCTTTTAACCACAATGAAAGCCCTGCCACTCGCATATAATAAAGATATGCAAGAGGACAAAGAGGCACTTTTTGATAGCGTGAAAAATGCTACGATTTGCTTACAGGTGCTTAACGCAATGCTAAAAGAGATAAAAATTAACGCCGATTCGATGATGGAAAAGGCTAGGGTAGGGCATTTGAGTGCGACTGATTTGGCAGACTTTTTGGTGCAACAAAAGGGTGTTAGTTTTAGGGACGCTCATCATATCGTGGGAAAAGTCGTGGCAGAGGCTGAATCGCGCGGTGTGGATATTAGCGAGTTAGATGAGGATTCACTAAAGGCGCAAGATACGAATTTAGAGGGCGCAAAGGCAGTGCTAGACTTGCAAACCTCGCTAAATAGCCGTGATTCCTATGGTGGCAGTGCCGAATTGCGCGTAAAAGAGCAAATAGAAATTATGCAGGATTTTTTGGATTCATTATGAGTGTAGAAAATAATGCAATAGGGGTGCAAAACAAACAGCGCGAAATCGTGGCAATGTTTGATGAAATTGCGCATAATTATGACTTGGCAAATCGCATTTTAAGTTTTGGAATCGATACGCGGTGGCGCAAAGAGGCGTGTGAAAAGGCAATAAAGTTATGCGACAAAAAGGCACTAGATATTTTAGATGTAGCCTGTGGGACGGGCGATATGATAGCGCAATGGCTTAAAAGCGCGGGCGGCAATTCGTCTCGGACGCGACCTTCGCGGGAGGTTACAAAAGTTATTGGCATTGACCCGTCCGCTGAAATGCTTAAAATTGCGCGTCAAAAGCTACCGTCAAGCGTAATCTTACAAAATGGCGAGGCAAAGGATTTGCGTGTAGATAGCGACAGCGTGGATATTCTCTCTATCGCTTATGGTTTGCGCAATGTTGTGGAGGTGGATTTGGCACTGAGTGAATTTCATCGCGTGTTGCGCAAAAATGGCATTTTGGTGATTTTAGAGTTTAGCAAAAAGGACAACGAAAATATTTTTGATAAAATCGCTCGGTTTTACACAAAGCGGATTTTGCCCTATATCGGGGGCTTTATCTCACGCAATTATAAGGCATATAAATATTTGCCTGATTCGGTGGAGGATTTTTTAAGTTTGGAGCAAATCGCTTCCAAACTTCGCGCCTTAGGCTTTGAAATGAAAATTAGTAAGCGATATTTTGGAAATGTTTGCTCACTTATAATTGCACAAAAGATTTAATTTTTATTCAATTTGTTCTGGGGTAATCATTTGCGCCGTTTTCACACAAAACCACGCTCAATAGACACCAAGTCTTATTTCGCTTGTTTCGCGTAAAAACGGCGCAAAGCACTACCGCCATTACTTCGATTGTCGTGGCTTTTAGCCACGAATCTAAAATTAACCTTATTGTCATACTGAGCGAAACGCAGTGTAGCGAAGTATCCAAATCGAGCAAATCTAAACAAATAACGAATCAATGTTACAAAAAGTGATTCAAAAAAATAAATCAAAAATCCTTATTAAAGTTTTTGCTACTTTTGGCTTTTGCCAAAAGTAGAATCCTCTCTACTTCGTCATTGCGAGGGCGAATCGCAGATTCGCGCGAAGCAATCCAAAAAATAAAAATCCGCGAATCTTTAAGCCACTAAATGCTAATCTTTTACCAAAAAATACGGAGTAGTGCGATGAAAAGAATATGCTTGTTTTGCCTTGTGGCGTGGTTGTTTAGTGCGTGTAGTAGCGAGTATGCTATCACTTATGCTACGAATCCTTCAGGGGCAAATATTATCTGCAATGGCGTGGGAATGGGCTTTTCACCACTTACGCTAAATTACGATATGAGCAGTGTAGGCGAAGATGGCATTTTGCATACTGCGCCTTGCAAGGGCGTTTTTGTCAGCGGATATGAAGTGCATTTCAACACCCAGTGGGATACTAACGCATTTAAAGATGGCGTCCAGCAAACGCAAACGCGTCCGCAAGGCGTAGGATACGAGCAGGATATGGCATTTTCTCTTGAATATGAGCGCAATAGAATGATGCAACAACAAGTCGAATTGCAAGAAATGCAACTATGGCAACAGCAAAGAGAGGCAACAAGGCAAAGGCAACAGCAACAAATGCAACAAAATAAAAGCGTATTTTGCCACACCGTTGGAAATATGACGGTGTGTAATTAAATAATGCGCGTTTTTGAAATTTACTCACAAAGGCATAATTTTGGGTGATTCGCCATTGAGTTTGCTTGTGCCGTTAATGGTTATCGCGCTGGTGTTTATCACGCGCAGAGTGGCATTGTCGTTGCTGTGCGGTATCGTGGTGGGTGGCATTTTGCTGTTTTATGACAATCCTTTGGAAATTTTTATCTACACATATAATAAAATTTCTAGTGTTTTTTACACCATTGAATCAAGCCCCGATTTCGCCCAAAGCGCGATTATTGCGAATTTAGATAGCATTTATGTTTTTGGATTCCTAATCATTCTTGGCATTTTAAGTCAGCTCATTTTATATTCTGGCGCGGTAAATGCCTTTGTGGAGTGGGCACATAAAAAGGTAGCAAGTCCGCAAGGCTCGGAGTTTATCGCATTTGTGGCGGGAATTGTGATTTTTATCGATGATTATTTTAATGCGCTCACCGTGGGGCAAATCAGTAAGTCGCTAAATGACACAAATAAATCCTCGCGTGAGAGGCTCTCATATATCATCGATTCGACTTCCGCGCCTATTTGCATTCTAATGCCGATTTCAAGCTGGGGCGCGTATATTTTGGGCGTAATGGATAAAAATGTGCCAAAAGACTTCGGCGATAGCTTTTTTGTGCTGACACAAAGCATTTGGAGCAATTATTATGCGTGGTTTGCCTTGCTGTGCGTGTTTTTGACGATTTTGTGGCAAATCAATTTGGGCGCAATGCAACGCAATGTCAATGTCGGCGTGAGGGAGCTAAGCCACTCGCACACGCATAGCAAGATTAGCTCCGTGTGGCTTTTAATCGTGCCTATTTTGTTGCTTATGATTTCAATCGGGGTGATGATTTTGTATAGCGGTTACAAGGCAAGTGAATCGCGCAAGATAATGGATATTTTGGCAAATACCAATACGGCGTTTTCGCTATTTTGGGGCGGTGCATTGACGCTAATTGTCAGTTTTGTGCTATCTCATAGGCATTTAAAACCTGCATATTATTTTCCTATAATCCGCGCTGGATTTTTGGGAATGCTACCTGCGATTGTGATTTTGGTTTTGGCGTGGGGAATCGGACCCGTGATTCGCGATGATATGCAAACAGGCATATATTTGGCAAATGTCAGTAGGGGCTTTTTTGATTCTAATGCGGCGATTTTCACACCTGCGATTTTGTTTTGTATTGCGGCGTTTATCGCCTTTGCCACTGGCACTAGCTGGGGAACATTTGCGATTTTGATTCCTATCGGTGTGGAGGTTGTGAGTGCTGGTGGCGTGGATACCACGCTTTGCATAAGTGCGATTTTGGCTGGAGCGGTGTTTGGCGACCACGCTTCGCCTATCAGCGATACTACGATTTTATCCGCCACAGGGGCTGGTTGCTCGGTGCAAAGCCACTTTATCACGCAGTTGCCTTATGTGTGTAGCGTGGCGGTGGTGGCTTTGTGTAGCTTTATCATCGCAGCCCTAAGCAATGTGCTAGTGGGCTACCTCATAGGAATCGCGCTTTTGGTAGGACTGCTATATTTTTACAAAAAAGTGATAAGTAAACCCTTGGCACTATAGAGTAAAATCTACACCTAAATTGCGTGGATTTTTAATGTAAAAATCGCTATTTGAGTTTGCTTTTTATCGTTTTTACGATTTCGGCAAATGCGCTTGGATTTTGCACTGCCATATCCGCTAGGATTTTTCTATCTAGCTCGATATTTGCGAGTTTTAGCCCATAGATAAATTTCGAGTAGCTAATGTCATTGATTCGACACGCTGCGTTGATTCGCACAATCCATAGTCGGCGGAAGTCGCGTTTCTTACGCTTTCTATCGCGAAACGCATAGCACAAACTGCGCTCTAGTTGCTCTTTTGCTTTTCTAAAGTGCTTTCTGCGCCCACTATAAAAGCCTCGCGCTAATTTTAAAATCTTTTTATGTCGTCTCCTGCGGACGATTCCAGTCTTTACTCTCATTTTTTCTCCTTTACCTTATTTTAGATTTTTAGGTGGTGGCTTGAAAATCTTATCTTTTAAGCCTCACTTGCCCGACTTTGCGGGGGAACTCATACTCTTACACTTACGCCAAACAAAGCAGTTTTTTTACCTGCAATTCGTTTGTCTTATCCACATATTGCGGGGCATTTAGTCCAGCCTTGCGCTTTGGCGATTTTTTCGTCAAAATGTGGCTTTTAAAAGCCGAGCCGCGTTTGATTAGATTTTTTTTAATCTTAAACCGCTTCGCAGCACCGCGATTTGTCTTCATTTTTGGCATTTGCGCTCTCCTTTTAAAAAATAAAATCGCAATCCTATCATAAAAATGCAAAATCTTATCTTAAATGATTTTAGATTCGCAAATTTATTTAAAATTACCTTGAGATTCATAACCACTTATACATTTTTATAAAACTCCCTCACAATTTCCCTATCATCAAAAGGAATTTTTTCGCCACCTATGATTTGGTAGGTTTCATCGCCTTTGCCAAGTATTAGCAAAATCTCATCATCGCCTAACGCGCTAAGCGCGTCTATTATGGCTTTTTTGCGATTCGCCTCTACCACGACTTTGTCTTTATTGCTAATTCCACCTAAAATCTCATTTATTATGTCTTCTGCGTTTTCATCGCGCGGATTGTCGCTTGTTAGGTAGATTTTTTGTGCGTAGATTTCGGCGACTTTGCCCATTTTGGGGCGTTTTGTCCTATCGCGATTCCCACCTGCGCCAAAAAGTGCGACTATTTTTGCGCCCAAAAACGCCTCAAAGACATTTTTCATTCCCTCCGCCGTGTGCGCGAAATCGACTATCACAAGCGGTTTTTTATGCACCACTTGCAATCGCCCCTCCACACCGCCAAATTCGCCAAGCGACTGCGCGATTTGCTCCAAGCTCACGCTACTAAGCACGATTCGCACTGCCGCGATTGCAGCGATGATATTGTAGAGATTATACTTGCCTGTGAGGTTTGATTCGATGCTGACGCGCGTGAAAGATTTGGCACGAAAGTCATTCCACGAAATCATCGCGTGGATATTTGGGTGCAGACCAAACGCCTCGACTTTTAGATTCGCGGTGTTTTCTATGCCGTAAGTGTAGGCATTTACGGGGTTGAATCGCGCGAGTTCGCAGTCTTTATTGATAAGTTTTGCGCCCTCATCGGTAAAAAACGCATTTTTTGTCTCAATATAATTTTCCAAAGTTTTATGAAAGTCCAAGTGGTCGCTTTGGATATTTGTCAAAATCTTTAGGGCAAATTCCAGCCCCTCCACGCGCTTTTGGGCGATTGCGTGTGAGCTGACTTCCATTATCACAAAATCGCACTGCGCCTTTGAGGCAATGTGGATAAAATTATACAGCTCAAGCAAAGTGGGCGTGGTAAGCCCCTTTGGCGCGATATTTTCATCATTCATAAAAACCCCGCGAGTGCCTATTAGCATAGCTTTGCGCCCAAGCGTCAAAAGCATAGAGTAAATGCAACTCGCAGTCGTTGTCTTGCCGTTTGTCCCCGTAATGCCGATGATTTTGGGCGTGTGGAGCAAATATTTTTTTAGCTCTAAAGGCGCGATGACTTTGCAGCTAAGGTTTTGTGCGTATTTTTCATTTAACGCCGTTTTTACAAAAATGCTATTTTCATCGATTTCACTCGTGTTGTCCGTGATATTTGCGCCGTTTTCTAGTGTGATTTTCATTGTGGATTCCTTAAAAAAATCTATGAATCTTTATTATTTTTAGAATCTTTTTCCATTTTTTCTAATGCCTTTTTCAAAATCCCCTGAATCTTGCTGTCATAGATTATATCGCCCTCCAGCGTTTCGATATATTGCAGTGAAATATGTGGCAAGTCATTTTCTACCAGCAAGTCCAAAAACTCCACGAAATCGCCCTTATTTGTGAAAACAATCTTTGTGCTAAACATAGCGTATTCAAAGATTTTCTTAAAGCTACTCGCGCTTACCATTTTCTTAAAATCGCTATACAAAATGCCGTCAATATCATTGATTCGCGCTTCCTCAAAGTCATTTACAAGCGTGGCGAAATGATTCGTATTTTTATCCAAAAGATTGATGATATTTAGGATATTGTCGTCCGCACCACTAATTTCTTGGAGTTTTAAGATTTGATAATATTCAAAGAGTTTTTGCGCTTGTTCCTCATTTTCCACCGCGACATCACTTAAAAGCACACCGATTTTTGCCTCTTTGTTTTCGTCATCTTCTAGCACGACATCGTTATATAATCGCAGTGAAAGCCCGTAGTCCTTTGCCAAAAACGCCTTTTTTGCTTTTGATAATTTCGCTAGTGTTTTTCTATCCAAATTTGTCCTTTTTCTGTCATTGCGAGATTCGGCGAATGCCGAATCAAAGCAATCCAAACAAAATAAATCCTAATTTACGCTCACCACTTCAATCTCAGGGTGAATCTCATTGCGCAATGTGCGCTCTATGCCGTTTTTAAGCGTATTATTGCTACTTGGACAGCCCTTACACGCGCCCTCTAGTCGCACAAAAACCTTGCCCTCTTTTATACTATCAAGCGTGATATTTCCGCCATCAAGCAAAATGCTAGGACGAAGTCGCTCTAGCACACTCTCCACAGGCTCTAAAAGCTCCTCATCGCTAAAAATCATCATCTCTATTCTCCCTAATTTTTGGGTAATTCTAGCATAAAAATGTCAAATCATATTTACGATTTTACAATAATCTTAATATTCTCCACACGATAAGACGATATTTTAAGGATTCATAGTGGATTGCTTCGTCAGCTTCGCTTCCTTGCAATGACAATATGGCAGATTATTCGTCATTGCAAGATAATCTTTGATGTGCCAAAGCAATTTAGTTTGCTCCGTCATTGCGAGAATTGCCTTTAGGCAAGGCGAAGCAATCTAAAAACAATATAAATTACCACGACTTGACTGCGTCAAGTCTCACAATGATAAGAAAAGAATCATTATCACACAGACAAAGCCAAAATCAATTTGCCTCCACTTTGTCATTGCGATGGCTTACCCGAAGCAAAATTCATATTTTACAATTCTAGTATAAGTTAATGAAATAGATTGTTTCGTTGTTTTTGCCAACGCTCAAACTACTTCACAATGACGATTCAAGGCACCACTTCGTCATTGCGAGACTTGCCTCTAGGCAAGGCGAAGCAATCCACAAACGCAAATAAATATATAGGCTACAATATTGCAAATAAAACCAAACGGATTGCTTTGGTCGCGTTGCGATTCTCACAATAACGATTTTTGTCCATCCACTTTGCCTTATTCACAATGACGAAGTGGCATTAGCTTTGTTGCATTGCAATGACTATGCAAGTGAGCCATTTCGTATTCGTGTCGAATCTCACACTAACAAAACCTACCCTACTTTTTGCCCTTTATTTTCTCTATCCATTCTTTGAGCGTTTTTTCAAAGCCTGTGTCGCTAAATTCCACGAATTTTGCATTCACATTTTTGGGCAAATATCTTTGCTCCACAAATCCGCCAAATTCGCCCTTGCTATCGTGCGGATAGCGGTAGTTTTTGCTAAATGGCTTGATATGTTCGGGTATTTCAAGCGTGGGGTGCGCTTTGACAAAATCTAATGCCTTGTCGATTGCCTTATAAGCGGTGTTTGACTTGGGCGAGGCACACAGATATAGCACACATTGCGCCAAAATTATGCGCGATTCGGGCATTCCTATCTTTGAAACGCTCTGCATTGTGCTGTTTGCGAGATTTAGCGCGTTTGGATTCGCGTTGCCTATGTCCTCACTCGCTAAAATCACAAGCCTCCGCGCGATAAATTCCACGCTCTCACCCGCGCTAAGCAGACGCGCCAAGTAATAAATACTCGCATTTTCATCGCTCCCGCGAATGCTCTTTATCATCGCGCTAATTAGCTCATAATGCGTGTTTGATTCGCCCACGCCCTCGCTATTTGGCTTGATTTGGCGGAGCGATTTTAAACTCAAATTTTCCCCCGCGATTTGCAAAAGATTTAGCATAGCCCTCGCATCGCCGTTGCACGAATCTAACAAGTAATCCCGCGCGTCTTTTTCAATGCTAAAATTACGCGCCTTTAGGCGCGAATCAAGGATTTCGCTTAGCTCACTTCGACTAAGCGCGTGAAATTCAAATATGAGCGAACGAGAGCGAATTGCGCTGGTTAGGGCAAAGTAAGGATTTTGTGTAGATGCGCCGATGAAAATCGCGCTAAAATCCTCCATAAAAGGTAGCAAAACTTCCTGCTGTGCCTTATTTAGACGATGAATCTCATCGATAAAAATTAGTGGCTTAGCGATTGAATCCTTCGCATTTGCGACACATTTGCGCAATTCATCAATTTTTAGCGAAGTGGCGTTAAACTCAAAAAATTCCATTGCGAGTTCGTTACTCAAAATCCGCGCAAGGCTCGTTTTGCCACAGCCCGGCGGTCCAAAGAAAAATAGATGAATGAGATTTTTTGATTCAATCATTTTGGTAATGGGCGCATTTGCGCCAAGCAGGTGCTTTTGCCCGATAAATTCGCTTAGATTTTTTGGCTTTTGGTGCATTTTGTTTTTCCTTTTTTTATTTGGATTGCTTCGTCAACTTCGCTTCCTCGCAATGACGAGTGGGACAATTCCACGCTTTCGCGTAGAATCTCGTAATGATAATTAGGCATACGATTCTACGAATCAAACTTGCGATTCTATCAAATTTCTACACTTTTTAGATTCGAGTATTTTGCCACTAAATATTTAGGAGAATAGAAGCCATCAATAGTTGTTTGTTTTCGTCAAAATTTATTTTATATAGATTTTTAAAATGAAATGCGCGATTGTATAAATTGTTTTACAATGATGACTCTCTACATTGTCATTGCGAGATTTTGCGTAGCAAAATCGTGGCAATCCAAAAAATCAAGCAAATTCACAAGTGGATTGCTTCATTTCACTTCGTGCGCCTCGCAATAACAAATAAAATATGATTTGATTCTACGATTCGCCACAGCATTGACGAATCAAAATGTGATTCCGCTAAAGTCTACGCATTTATTTTATGCTCAAACTCACTTTTTAAAAATGATGACATCATAGGAATTGCGCTTTACACTGACATTGCTAGAGCTTTGTGAGTGCTGTTGCTGGAGATTTTCAATGGTTATATCTAGCTCATCTAGCTTATCTTTTAGGCGCAGGATTATATCCACACCTGCTAGATTCACGCCCAAATCACGCGTGAGGCGCAAAATCACTTTGATTTTATCAATGTCTTTTTGCGAGTAAAGGCGCATTTTGCCGTCCGTCCTGCTTGGCTCAATTAGCCCCTCTTTTTCGTATTGACGCAAAGTCTGCGGGTGAATGGATAGGATTTTTGCCACCACGCTTATCAAAAATACAGGTTCTTCGTAGCTATACATTTTGCTCCCCTTTTTAATCTGGTAATTTTTTGAGTGCTTCCACAAGCGCGGAATCTAGGCTTTCCACAAGCGGATTTTCAATATTTGCGATAAGATACAAATCGCCAATCACACTATTTTTGCGATTTTTTAGCCCCTGCTCTTTGACGCGAAATTTTTGGTTATTTTTCGTATTTTGCGGAATGGTTAGGGTAACTTCTTTATAAGGCGTTTGCACTTTCACTTTGCCCCCAAAGAGCGCGGTTTTTAGCGGAATGGCGATGCGTTTTGTGAGCGCGTCATCTTTTATTTCATATTCATTGCTTGGTGCGATATTTACGCGCAAAAACAAATCCCCCGCGCTATTTCGCCCCCTTTTGCCCTTGCCTTTGACGCGGAGTTTTTCGCCACTTTTGATTCCAGCTGGAATCTTCACATCAAAATTGCCCTCCATATAGTGATAATTCCCGCCAAGCAGGGCAGATTCAAAAGGAATGGTAATGTCTTTTTGAATATCAAGCGATTCGCCAAAGTCCCCAAAGTCGCTAAACCCGCCAAATCCTCTATTTCCGCCAAAATTTCCGCTAGAAAAGCCACCACTTGAAAAGCCACCAAATCCGCCACTTCCGCCGAATCCTCCGCCAAAAATCTGGCTTAAAATGTCATCTAAATTTACGCTTTGATTGCTTCGTGCAAAGTCGCTGAAATTTTGTCCGCCAAACATCGAATCGCCAAATTGGTCGTATTGTGCGCGTTTTTTCTCATCGCTCAAAATCTCGTAAGCTGCGTTAATCTCTTTGAATTTTTCCTCCGCGTCCTTTGCTTTGTTTATGTCGGGGTGATATTGCCTTGCTAGTTTGCGATAGGCTTTTTTGATTTCATCTTGGGTGGCATTTTGCGCCACGCCTAGCGTTGTATATAGACTTTTTTCCAAAACTAAACTCCATTTTTATAATAAAATTAAGCGTAATTATATCATAAAACTTTATAGCTTTAGACTAAAGTTTTTTAAATGTGAGATTAAAATAGATTGCTTCGTGCTATCGCACTCGCAATGACGATGTAGGGGAGTCGTCATTGAGAGAGTTGGCGAATTGCGTCCTTCTTTTGTCATTGCGAGTGAGTGAAACGAACGAAGCAATCCACAAATCGAAATTATGGTTTGAATTGCTTCGTATTCTACGAATACTCGCAATGACAGGTTGTGTAAAGATTAAAACTAAAAATGTTAAACTTTACAAAATGCAGAATTACAACAAAGAGATTAAAATCACAGGTGACAAATCTGCACCAAGCGTAGATTTGCATTTTTAAGATTTACCACTCAATAGTGCCACTTGTAGATAGTGGGATAATCCTATTGCCCCAATCACCACTACTTTGATATGAGGCTTTTAGCCCATCGCAAAAATCTCCTCTGCCTTTTTGTATATCCGTTTTATTTGTTTGTCCAAGGTTATTTGGAGCAAATATCATAAATCCATTAAATACGCCAAGCATAGCTCCACAACCAGCCTTACCTGACGCTCCATTGCTTTGTATTACATTGCCGATAGGTTCAACGGCTCTATTTTCAAATGTCCCATTAAATGTAGTCCCAACATCTTGAGCCATTTGTCCAAATACGCCTGTGTTTCCACCACCAACTTTCCATCTATCTCCAGCGACACCACTAATCATTAGTATCCATTCGCCCCAAGGTGTTGTGAAGCCAGTTTGTTGGTCTGCTACTTTTTTGTTTGGGTCAGGTGCAAAGTTTGCTGCAGTGTCGATATTATCTGCAAATACTTTTGCTACGATTTGTTTTTGCATAGTGGAAGCATCGCTCCTTGCTGAAGCTATTTGAGCATCTGTCCTACTTGCAATGAATCTAGGCACAGCAACCGCCGCCAAAACCCCTAGTATTACGATAACGAATACTAGCTCAATCATACTAAAACGCGTCTTTTTACATTTGCTCTCATTTTATACTCCTTTTTGTTAGATTTTCTAAGAAAGCAAAACGCATTTTACCCTCCCCTAAATTAAATTTAGCTTAAATATAAAGTAAATATATTATTCTATAAAAAATACGAAGACATTAGAGTGGTAAGACGCGGAAATGAAAGTTTTTAATAAGTGATTGCTATTGTGATTTGTGCGTTTTCATTCGATGATTTCCTCCACAAAATATAGCGGTCTTCGTTTGGTTTCGCGGTAGATTTTGCCTATGTATTCGCCGATTATGCCTAGCCCTAAGAGCTGAATCCCGCCTAAGAAATACATTGAGACTACCATTGATGTCCAGCCGCTTACCGCCTCGCCCATTGCTTTTGTGATGAGTGCCCACACGCCCACGCAAAAGCTAAAAAGCGCGATTGTTGCGCCCATAAAGGTTAAGATTCGCAGTGGTTTTACGCTAAAGCTAGTTATGCCGTCAATCGCAAAGCTAAGCATTTTTAAAAATGGATATTTGGATTGCCCTGCCACACGCGCGGAGCGTTTGTAATATAATTTAGTGGATTTAAATCCAAGCAATGGCACGATGCCACGCAGAAATAAATTTACCTCGCTAAATTCTAGTAAATGCCCTAGTGCGCGGTTTGATAGCAGTCGATAATCCGCGTGATTATACACAATATCTACGCCCAAAATTTTCATCAGCCGATAAAACGCAGTCGCGGTGAATCGCTTAAAAAAGCTATCCTCTTTTCTATCATTGCGGACGCCATAGACCACCTCATAGCCACTTGCATAAGATTCTACGAATCTATCAAGCAAATTTATATCATCTTGCAAATCACAATCCATACTCACCACGCAATCGCATTTATCTTTGGCGTAAGCTAATCCCGCGAGTAGCGCATTTTGGTGTCCTTTGTTTGTGCTTAGGCTCACAATCTGCATTAGCTTTGTTTTGTGCTTTTTTAGCAAGTCTAGCGTTGAATCTTTGCTTCCGTCATTTACAAAAATGATTTTGCTTTTTTTGCTAACCGCGCTACAATCGATTAAATCTGTCATTTTTGCGCCAATTTTCTCCATACTTAGCTTGATAATCTCCTCTTCATTGTAGCAAGGAATCACTAAGTATAAAATAGGACTTGTTTTTATTTTTTTGATATTCTTTGCTGAATCTTTCATATTTTGCTCCGTAATTTCACAAACATTTCACAAATATTTTATTAGAATTCCGCTTTGTAAATATTTAAAAATTAGGATAAATTTATGAAAAATATCATTTTAGCAATTTTATTTAGTGTGTTTTTTGTGGCGTGTAGTGCGACTTACACAGAGGAAGCGTTGCGTGGCGATTTTCAAATGGAGAATTTTAGAAATGCTTATAGCCAAAGCGCGGAAAAGACAGATTCGCTATATGAAGTCTTTGATGATAGCGAGTTAAAAAGCCTGATTCGCACTGCGCTTAGCCAAAATAGCGATATTTTCATCTATGAGACGCGAATCAAATCCGCCGAATCGCAGGTGAGATTAGCCATTTCAAAGCAGATTCCTAGCATTGATGCGAGTGCAAGTTATAGCTACAATGGCGATTCGACAATCAATACGAGCCTTATGGCGTCTTGGGAGTTAGATATTTTTGGCAAATATGCCTCTGCAACGGACGCGCAATATGAAAATCTATCCGTTGCCAAAAGCAATCTAAAATACTTTCAAATCTCGCTAATTAGCGACATTGCCCTAGCGTATTTCAATCTCAAATATATGCAAAATAATATCATTGTTACCAAAGAGCGCATTGTGAATTACCGCGAAATGCTTAATATTATGGATTCAATGTATAAGGGCGGATTGGTTAGCTTTAGCGACTTTTTGGAGCGAAAAATGGATTTGCAAAGCGAGGAGCAAAGCCTAAATACGCTACTAAATGAATATGAGGCGCAGAAAAATGAGATTCGCGTGTTAATAAATAAGCGCGATTATGGCTTTAATGATGAGGGCGTTTTGGCAAAAGTCGATGATAATGCCTTGCAGGACGGATTTTACGGCGGACATTTTGATAATCTGCCCAATGCGGAAGTGCCAAATTTCAGCGTAAATCTTAGCTCAAGCGCGAATATCATTTTAAATCGCCCTGATATTTCCGCGCAAATTGCGTCTCTAAATGCCGCTGTGTATAATCTAAACTCCGCCAAAGCGCAAATGTATCCCACGCTAAATCTTAGCGGTTCGCTGGGCAAGGCATTTTTGCAACCTGCGGAATTTGTGTATAGTATCGTGGCAAGTTTGGCAATGCCACTCTTTTCGCGCTTTGAGATTTATGAAAATGTAAAAATCAGCGATTACACGCGCTTAGAGGCTTATTATACGCTTCAAAAGGGCGTAAATACGGCGTTTAGCGAGATTGAAAATGCCATTTATTCGCTTGAGACAAATAAGGCGAATCTAAAAACGAGCTTTGAGATTCTCTCACAAAACAAGGAAGTTTTAGAGCTACTAAGTGAGAGTTTTAAACTTGGGCTAATTGACAGCGCGGAATATCTCTTAGCAATCAACAATCACCTTGCAATGGTGAAATCAAGCAACACCGCGCATTTTAACACCATTAGCGCGATAATTTATTTGTATCGCTCTATCGGTGGCAATGATAACGATATAAAAATCGCAGATTCGGGCGAATCTGATGTGTATTCGAGTGCGAATCCAAGTGATTCGAGCGAATCAAGCGAATCTAATGCGGATTCAAACACGAATCCTAGCGATTCAAGCGATTTAAATGGCGAATCCGCCGAATCTCAATCAAATTCAACAAAAGGACAAAACAATGAATAACATTTACAAAACCATAAGACCCAGCTATAAAGGTAGCAAGAAAAGAATTATCGCCATTATCGTGGCGGTGGCAGTTGTGGCGATTGTGGCGATTTTTATCGCGCTAAAATTTGGCAAAAGTGAGACGCACTATATCACAGAAAATCCCGTGATTGGCGACATTAGCCAAGATGTAAGCGCAACAGGCACACTAGAGCCTACCGACACCGTTGAGGTGGGTAGCCAAATCTCAGGCACGATTTATGAAGTGCTTGTCGATGTGAATGATGAGGTGAAAAAGGGGCAAGTTTTGGCGAAAATCGACCCAGAAAAATTAGAGCAATCCGTGGATAATTACGAGGCGCAGTTGCAAAGTGCCAGAGCAGAGCTGACAAGCGCGGAAGTTACGCTAGAGAATAAAAAATGGACTTATGAAAACTATAAAAATCTCTTTGATAGCACGGGAGGCAAGTCGCCTTCACAGCTCCAGCTAAAAACTGCCGAGCTAGAATACAAAAGCGCGTTAGCAAATATTGACATAAAAAAGGCTTCGATTCGTCAGCTAGAGACTTCGCTAAAAAGCGCGAAAATCGATGTGAAAAACTCTATCATCACAAGCCCTACAAATGGCATTATTTTGGCGCGTTCAATCGACCCGGGGCAAACTGTGGCAGCGAGTTTCTCAACGCCGACACTTTTTACAATCGCCCAAGATTTAACCAAAATGAAGCTAACTTCAAGCGTCCTAGAGGCAGATGTCGGGCGCGTGAAAGTCAATCAAGAAGTGGAATTTAGCGTAGATGCTTACCCTAATGAAAAATTCATAGCAAAGGTGGCAAAGGTGAATTTCGCGGATTCAAGCTCGACAAGCAGTAGTAGCTCATCTAGCTCCACTACTAGCTCAAATATCATAAGCTACGAGGTTACCACCTATGTGGATAATTCGCAGTTATTGCTCCGACCCGGAATGAGCGCGACAGCCACCATAAAAACAGCAGCGGTTAAAAACGCGCTAATTATTCCTTATCAAGCATTGCTTTTCACGCCAAGCAAGACAGAAAGCAAAAAAAGCAATGGTGGTGGCGGAATGCCGATGATGGGACCGCCCAAACGCGATAGGCGTTCGTATTCTGGCGTGGGAAATAAGGGCAGTGTGTGGATTTTGGAAAATGGTGCGCCTAAGCAAGTAGAGATTGACATAGGCATTACAAACGGCAAAAGTGCGCAGGTGTTATCAAATAATCTAAGCGCGGATTCGCTAGTGATTATCCAAAAAGATGATAGTAAAAAATAGCGATTTTGGCATTCTGCTCGGTCATTGCGAGGCGATTTTATAGAATCGCCGAAGCAATCCACAAATACAAAAATGGATTGCCACGACTTTGCTATGCAAAGTCTCGCAATGACGAAGTGGGGTAAGATTCGCTAAATTATGGGAGCAAAAAATGTTTATCAAACTAAGCAATATCACCAAAACTTATGGTGAGGGCGAAAACGCATTTCGTGCGCTAAAGGGCGTGAATCTAGAGATTGACAAAGGCGATTTTGTCGCGCTTATGGGACCAAGTGGCAGTGGCAAAAGCACAATGGCAAATATTTTGGGTTGCCTTGATGTTGCCACAAGTGGCGAGTATCTCTTTGAAGATGTGAGTGTTTCAAAGCTAACGCGCAATGAAAGGGCGTTGCTGCGGCGACATTTTATTGGATTCATATTTCAGGGATTCAACCTTTTGCCACGCACCACCGCGCTAGAAAATGTCGAATTGCCCCTTTTATATCGTGGTGTGCCAAAGGCAGAGCGACAAAAAATTGCAATGGATTCGCTAAAAATGGTGGGATTGGATAGCTGGGCGAATCACACTTCAAATAAACTTAGTGGCGGACAGCAGCAGCGCGTGGCGATTGCAAGGGCGATTGCAAGTAAGCCGTTATTTTTACTCGCCGATGAGCCTACGGGAAATTTGGATACAAAGCGTAGCGTGGAGATTATGCAGATTTTGCAATGGCTAAATAAGGACTTGGGAATTACTATTTTAATGGTTACGCACGAAAGCGAAATGGCAGCTTATGCGAGTAGGGAAGTGCATTTTTTGGACGGCAATATCGATGAATCCAAAGGGCGCGATAGTAAAAATAATGCCGTTGTAAGCCAAAGTGCGACAAATTAAAAGGAGAATGCGATGATTTTAAATGCGTTTGCGTTGGCGTTTCGGCAGATTCGCCGTAATGCTTTGAGGGCATTTTTGACAATGCTAGGCATAATAATTGGCGTAAGTAGCGTGATTGTGATGATTACGCTGGGTAATGGAATGAGTGTGCAGGTGAAGCAAAATATCGCTAGTCTAGGCAATAATTTGCTTATGCTTATGCCAGCGCGTGGGCTTGATACGGCTGGGCAGAGTTTAAAACGATATTTTAACGAGCAAGAAGTAGATATGATTCGCAATCGAATCTATGGTATTAACGCGCTAAGTGCCGTAGGGCAGGGGACTTCACTCGTGCAATATATGCAAAGTTCGCGTGAGAGCGAGACTTTGGGCGTTGAGAGTGAGTATTTTATCGCGGCGAATTGGGAGATTGAAAATGGGCGCGAATTTTTAGACACCGAGTATAAAAGTGGCGCAAATGTCTGTATCATCGGCTCTAGCGTAAAAAAAGAGCTTTTTGCGAGTGCGAATCCGCTAGGCAGCAAACTAAAAATCGGCAACAAGCACGGAAGCCTAATTTGCGAAGTTGTCGGCACATTAAAGGAAAAAGGGCAGGGCGGAATGAATGACCAAGATGAAATCGTGCTTTTTCCGCTAAAGTCCTACCTGCGCACTTTGGGTAAAGAAAAAAGCTCTATCAATAATATCAAGCAGGTGCTGATTTCACTAAAGGACGGCGTGGATTCAAAGCAAAAAACGCAAGAGATTAAGGAACTTTTGCGCGAGATTCGAGGCATTGATAAAAGTGGCAAGGTGGATAACTTTGAGATTCGCGATACCAAGCAATTTGAAGAGGCGATGACTAGCACAATGGCTATGCTGACGCTTTTTATCGGCTCGATTGCGGGAGTTAGCCTGATTGTGGGCGGAATTGGCATTATGAATATTATGTTAGTCTCCGTAACCGAGCGCACCAAAGAAATCGGCACACGCCTTGCAATCGGCGCACTTGAAAGCGAAGTGCTACTGCAATTTCTAATCGAATCCATTGTGATAAGCTCGATAGGCGGGGTAATTGGCATAATACTAGCATTTATTATATCGCTGGTGCTTTGTATCGTAATGGAGATTCCATTCGTATTTGGCGTAGGAATCGCGATTGTGGCGTTTGTATTTTCGGGCTTTTTAGGAGTGCTATTTGGCTATCTACCCGCAAGACGCGCATCAAAGCTAAATCCTATTGACGCATTACGGCACGAGTAAAGGCGTGGGTGTGCTTTGTGCGTGGCGATTTGCTTTTGATTTGTGATTTGCTAAAATGGATACTTTTAGCTGAAGCCCTTAGTATGACGGAATTTTTTGCTTTGTCATACTGAGCGAATAAATCTAAATTATATGAATCCTTGTTATCTATCGTCATTGCGAGACTTGCCTTTTGCAAGTCGTGGCAATCCAAATGAATCACTTTTAGATTTGTGTAAAGTAGGTGAAACACCTTTGGTTTTAAGTGTCTAAAATAGATTGCTTCGGGCATTGCCCTCGCAATGACGAAATTTATCGCCTTGCCATTGCGAGACTTTTTCAAAAAGTCGAAGCAATCTAAAATAAACTTTTGAATGTATGTGTGGATTGCCACTGCTTTTTCTTAAAAATAAATTTGCAATTCTAATTATCTTAGATTTAAAATCGACTTAATTCACTCCGCCTCTTTTTGCAAATCTATGCTTTGTGCGTTTTGTAGCTCCGCTTGGCATTCTTTTAAAAATGCCTCTCTAGTGGCGATTCTATCCTTGTCATTTTCATTTTTTAGGCGCAATTCCGCTTTGGCGCACTCATCTTTTAGCAATTCGATTTCGCGATTCAAAGCCCAAAGCACGACTTTTTCATCGAATCTCGGCGCAAATCTTGTCTCGCCATCTACCTCAATGTTAGCCCCACTCGCGCGATTTGCCACGATATGGCTACACGCAAACGAATCGCCGTATTCGCAGCCCTTCACCGCAAAATCATCATTGCCTTGCAATATTCCCAGCGCAGAGCAACCACTGCCATTTTTGCCCTCACACGCGGTTTTGAAAAGTGCTATCGCTTTGTCCTCTTTGGCGCGATAATCATCAGTGGGGACATTTAGGTGATTTGTGTATGTGTAGCCAAGCAAAGTGCAGTTGTGGTAGTCTCCAGCCTCGCAGGTGGATTGCAGGATTTCCTCGCATTGTGTGCCTGACTCCACGCTCCAGCAGACTTCGCGCATAGCCTCATCAATCCATCTTGGCGATGAAATGGAATTAGAGCGCAAATCTTGCGTGGCACAAGCGGTAAAAAATATGGTGGCAAAAAGTGCGATTATAGCGGATAAAAGCGCGAATCGTGGGAATCTAAAGATTTTCATTTGGCACTTCCTTGTAGTAAATTTTGCGCGGATTCTACCAAAAATATCATTTAAGATTCGCCACTGCCAAATCGCAAAGCATTATTATGGCTTTGCTATGGGGCGCGAATCCTAAAAATCCATTGACTTTATGGGCAAAACTGCCCATAAAAATTTTTACAATTTTGGTTCGATGATGATAGATTCGGGGCTGATTTTTTCGCCATAGACTTCTTTTAGCTCTGCGTTGTAGGCTTCTTTGATAAAGCCCTCACTGCCTAGCTTTACTAAAATCTCATTTAGCGCATTTAGTAGCTCTGTATTACCCTTTTTTACCGCTGGAGCTATGACATCATCGTTTCCTAAATGTTCAATTCCCACGCCGTAGCCTTCATTGCTCTTTGCCCACGCAAAAAGTAGCAAATTATCGTGCGCCAAAGCATCGCCTCTGCCGTCCTTTAGAGCCATAAATGCCTCTGTATTTTGGTCGAATTTTAGCAATTTAATCTCAGGATGATTCTTGCTAAAATACGCGTCCGCCGTAGTTCCCTTATTTACAATAAGCGTTTTGTCCTTTAAATCCTCTACGCTTTTGATTGCGCCGTCCTTTGACACCACGCCAAGCGCGACTTTCATATATGGCAGTGCGAAATCCACTTTTTCCTCGCGCTCAGGCGTTTTGGTAAAGTTTGCAAAGACAATATCCACGCGATTTGAGTTTGGATATTCCACGCGGTTTTGCGCCTCTACAAGCACAAATTCCGCCTTGTTCTCATCACCCAAAAGTTCCTTTGCCACGCGCTTTGCGATATAGACATCAAAGCCCACGCTTACGCCATTTTCCACATAGCCAAAGGGCGGTTTGTCGCCAAACACGCCGATAACGACTTTGTCTTTTTCTTTGATTTGCGCTAAGGTGCTACTTTGCTGCTTTTCACACGCGCTAAAAAACGCGCCAAATAATACGCCCATTCCTAATACTAACGATATTTTTAAAAATTTCAACATTTTTTGTCCTTTGATTTTAGATTTTTTAAAAAGCGCAATTTTTTCACAAATAAGTTAAATTTTTGTTAAAAATCGCTGATTTTTTGCATATTTTTACAAATTGTAACTATTTGCTACGAATCTAGATTCATAAATTTTAGATTCACGCCTTTTTATGCTTTTTGCTAATGTAAATATTGATAGATTCCACAGCTAAAGAAAACGCCATAGCAAAATAAATATACGCTTTTGATATGTGAAAATCAAGCCCATCAGCGATAAGTGTAACGCCCACAAGGATTAGAAATGCGAGTGCTAGGACTTTTATGCTGGGATTTTCATCGACAAATTGCGCGATATATTTTGAGGCAAACATCATTATAAATACCGCGATAATTACGGCTAAAATCATCACAGGCAAGTCTTTTGCCATTCCCACCGCCGTGATGACGGAATCAAGCGAAAATATAATATCCAAAAGCGCGATTTGGATTAGTGTGCCACCAAAACTCGCCTTTTTAGTCGAATCAAATTCATCGTGGGATTCGCCCTCTATTTGGGCGTGAATTTCAATCGTGCTTTTCCAAATCAAAAATAATCCGCCCCCGATTAAAATCAAATCTTTGCCCGAAATATCTACGCCAAATACGCTAAATAGTGGCTCTACTAGCTTCATAATCAAAAAGATTGAGGTAAGCAAGGCGATTCGCGTTAGCATTGCCAAAGAAAGTCCTAAGATTCGCGCTCTATCGCGTTGCACTTGAGGCAGACGCGTAACCAAAATGGCGATAAATATGATATTATCAATGCCAAGCACAATCTCTAAAAACGTAAGCGTAACAAGCGCAACCCACGCTTCAGGCGACAAAAGCCACGAAAAATCAAGTAAATCCATCGCGAATCCTTAAAAATTTTTTGCTAAAGAAACTTGCATTATATAATATTTTTTGTGAATGTATTTGGCTGTTGTGCCGTCATTGCGATGATAGCTAAATCAATACGCTTTCATCTTTTTTGCCACCAAAATTTGTTACAAAGCCCTGCGTTAGGCGCATTCCATACAGCACCACAACCCAAGAGCAATAAATCCACAAGATAAAAAACATTAGAATCGAAAATGAGCCATAAATCGTGCTATACGCCTTATTGAAAAATACATAATACACAAACGCCCATTTCAACACACTCCACACAATCATAGTGATGAGCGATGACGCAAGTAGCGAGAAAAATGGCAGTGGCTTGTTTGAGAGAATTTTAAATAGCACAAAAAACAGCACCCAAATGGACAAAAATGGCAGTAAATCCGCGAAATTCACAAATGAAAGCGTGGTGTTGTTAATAATACTTTGCACTTCACTGCTGAAATACACGCTCACGCCAATGCCAATGGGTGAAAGTGTCATCAACGCCCAATACACCACCAGCGCGTCAAAAAATCCGCGCTTTTTAGATTCAAAGACTTTGACGCTAATGTCCTCTAAGTTGCGAAAAAATAAGATTGAGGCAAAGATTGCATAGATGAGTGCGCTCATTCCTAGCCCTTGCGAGTTTCGCATAAATTCATCTAAATAGCGCGAGATTTCCTCTGTGTTTGCGGGAGAAATGTTTGATAGGATTATGCCACGCACTTCGTCCATTTGGTTTTGAAAGTTTGGAATCGATGAGAGCGTGGGCAAAATCACAATGATGACAGGCACGATGGCTGAAAGCGTGTAAAAGCTAAGCGAAGCGGCGTAAGTCTCTACATTGCTAAAAAACGACAAAAAGTCTAAGATTCGCTGTTTTATGCGCCCTATAACTTTGCAAAACGCGTTTTTAACCTCCACGAATCGCCAAAAAATTCTCCCAAAAATTGATTTTTGTCCTTTCAATACTTGCCCCTTTGTAAAATCTAAAAGCGCATTATAGCGTGAATCTTGCAAAATATTTATAAATTATTTTGCCCCTTTGCCTTTTTTAAAGTTGATTAAATCGCGCACGGTGCGCACTTCGCTAGGCAGACTTAGCAAACTTGTCTCAAAGACTTTTATGGCGATTTCGCAGTCTGCTAACGCGCGGTGGCGCACGGGGCTGTTTATGCCTAAAAATCCATTTAAAAATCCAAGCCCATATTTTTCCGCAACAATGGTTTTTCGTGCGAGTTCAAGGGTGCAGATTCGCGCATTTTTCATCAACGGAATCCCACAAAGAGCGAGTTTTTCGTTGATAAAATTAAAGTCAAATTTTATGTTGTGCGCCATAAAAATGCTAGATTCCAAAAACACCTTAAAATCGCGTAGCACGGCGTTTAAACTCGGCGCACCGATTAGCGAATCGCTTGTAATGCCCGTGATTTCGGTGATTTTGGGCGGAACAATGGGCGCGAAAATATAACTCTCAAATCGCTCTAAAATCTCGCCGTTGCGGTATTTTATCGCGCCGATTTCGATGATTTCATCGCTTTGCGGGGAAAATCCTGTGGTCTCAATATCCACAATGCAAAAAGTGCTATCAAATATATCCTTGCTAATGTCGCAAAAAATCGCGTTATCTTGCGTGTAAAGCGGGATTCCAAGCGATTTGGCGATTTCAAACTCCACCGCAAAATCGCCCACCAAATCCTCAAACTCCGCTATACTAAGGCAATCGCGCTCCATAAATAGCGCGAATAAATCATCGTATTTTTGTAGTTCATCGCGCAAATCTTGCGAATCTTGCGCTGATTCGTCTATATTGCGCGATTTTTGCGCGGTTTTTCTCTGCCCTAAAATCTGTGTCAAACGCGCCCCTAACGCAACGAATCTATTGCCTTTTGGTAATTTTTGCTACCAAAAATATAGCTTCCGCTCACCACCAAATCCACGCCCGAATCTTTGACTAAAGAGATATTTTTATCGCAGATTCCGCCGTCCATTTCCAAAATACAGCTAGGATTTTGCGCATCTATCATTCCGCGCACTTTGATTGCCTTTTCTAGTGTGCTTGTGATGAAACTCTGCGCGGCAAAGCCCGGATTCACGCTCATTAAAAGCACCAAATCCACATAGCGCAAAATGTATTCTAAACATTCCTGCGAAGTGTGCGGATTTAGGACGATTCCAGCCTTTATGTCATAGCTTTTGATGAGATTTATCGTGCGGTTAATGTGCGATTCGCGCTCCGCGTGAAAGCTAATAAACGCAGGGCGGAGCGGGGCAAAATAGTTGATGAAAAACTCCGCATTTTCCACCATCAAGTGAATATCAAGTGGCTTGGTGCTTTTTTGCGCGATAGATTCGACAATCGCTTTACCAAAGGTGAGATTTGGCACGAAATGCCCGTCCATTATGTCGATATGCAAAAACTCGCAATCGCTTTGATTTAACGCTTCAATTTCCTCATTTAGCCGCCCAAAGTCCGCTGAGAGCATACTTGGCGCAATCATCATCTTTTTTGTCATATAGTCTCCAAAAAATGCTAAAATAAAGCGCAATTATAGCATTAAAATTTTTGCAATATATAATTTAAGAAACTACGCTATCTATCCAGCCTAAATCCCGCACCACAAGGCTAGGGAATCGCCCCTTTGTGCTTTGCAAATCCGCTCTTTGCGTCTCGCCTGTGAGAGTGCAGATAAAATCGCAATCCATATTATCCGCTAATGCCTTATCCGTGTAGATTCTATCGCCTATGATAGCGATTTGGCTTTTGTCATATTGGCTTAAAAGCGATTCCACCAAAGCGATATTTGGTTTGCCAAAAATTATGCTAGGTGTTCGCGTAGTCGTAGATGACAAAAGCTCTATGTAGCTACCAATATCTGGCATAGCTCCCCACTCTGATGGGCAAAATATATCCTTGTGCGTGGCGATATACTCGGCGTTTGTGTTATTTAGCAAAATGCAAATATTTTGTAATTTACTATAAGTGATTTGCGTATCATAAGTGAGTATCACGGCTTGATTTTGCGATTTATCAAAGCTAAAATCGATATTTGGCAAATTTGATTCTAAAAAGTGCGTAACTTTATCATTTGCCACCAAATACGCGCTTTTGATTTGCTGTGAGCGCAAATACTCTATGAGTGCGTTTAGCGGGGTTATGATATGATTTATGTCTGTGATGATTCCAAAGGATTGTAGCTTTGCCACATAGTCGCTTGGGATTTTAGAAGTATTATTCGTTAGGAAATACACTTGCAAGTCGCCTTGTGCGCGTTTGATAAAATCTATGGAGTTTTGCAAGGGCTTATCTCCCACGCATAAAGTGCCGTCCATATCGCATATAATAGCCCTTTTGCTACCCAAATCAAAATCGCTAAAGACTCTATCAGCCAATGCCAAATCATATTCATTATCCACTTCTACCCATTTTTTAGAATCTATGTCGTGCGGATAGACTTTGACTTGGCGAAATAACGGCGGAAACGCCACTTCGCTCCATTGTGTCAAATCCTTTTTGACTTCGATAAAATCTTTGATGATTTCAAAAAGGGCATTTGCCCCAAGTGCGGAGAATTTATACAAATCCGTAGAGATTCCATCGCTTTTGCTTGGCGGTATGTCTTTGGCGATATTGCATAGAGATTTATCGGTGTTTATAGAGATTTTCATTGATTCGTCATTGTAGATTCCACTCTCAATCGCGATAGAATCTATCAAAGCGCAATGCACAAAATCTTTGATTAGCGATTCTTCATACAAGCAATCCGCATTATTGACAAAAAGTGTGCTAAGCGTATCTAGTGGCAAAGATTTTAGTGCTAGATAAAGTGAGTGCATATTATTTGTGGTGGCATAATCACTATTCCTAATCGTGCGGATTTGCGGATAGTGTCGCGCTAAAAAGGACTCTATCATATTGCTTTTATATCCTGTAACGACTAGGATATTTTTTTGAGCCAATCCAGCGTTTAGATAGCCTCTAATTTGATAATCCAAAATCGCCCTGCCATTTACTAAAATCAAAGATTTTGGACAACTTTTAGTAATGCTATGAAGCCTAGAGCCAAATCCAGCGGATAAAATAATGGCGAAAGATTCGTTGAGAGTTATTTTCACGCTAACTCACTTTTAATAATCTCTAATATTTTATCCGCCACACTAGGAAAATTGACTCGCACGATTTCTTTGGCAAATTTGATTCGTTCTTCTTTTTTTGTGTCTTGTCCCGCAATTATGATTTTTTCAATAAAATCTATAATGTCAGATTCGCTAAAAGCGTGATAATAGTGTTTTAAGCACTCACTTCCTAAAGTGGCTAAATTCCTATCATTTGTAGCACTATCTTTTAGCATATAGCAACAAGGATTGTCGGTATAGAGATATTCGCCAATAAATGAGCCACAATCGTGCAAAATTCCATCGGAGTTTATAAATGTCTCAAAGTATTCACCACCTTCTTGATATTCGACATTGTTAAATGTTTTAAGTTTGGCTAGGTAATTATCTAATTTTTCTTGTCCCCAATATTCATCTTTTGCTAATGCTATAACCAAAAGTGGGTGCGGACGAAACACAAAATCAATTTGCGGATATTTTTCAAAAATTTCTAAAAAGAAATCCGCATAGCGCAAAAAGTTTGATAATTGCAAAACGGGATTATATTTTGCATTTAGCGTGTGGTGTGGAGCAATGATAATTTTTTTGCGCTCACGCAATTTGTGCTTAATATTTGCAATAGAATCCATTTTAATATAACCACTTAATATCGCATTTGCACCGCGATTTATGGTAATGGAGTTGTATTCATTAAGTCCAAATTGCGTATCGACAAAAATTTTCCAGCAAAGATTTAAAACAAAAGTGGGGACTATTTCGTTGCGATTCCACGATGCGCAACCCATAGCATAAGGTGTAAATAAAACCAAAATTTGCTTTGATGCTGCATACCTTATGGAATAGATTTCATCGCTCATAGTTTCATAAGGCTGAGAAGTCGCAAGTATATCCATATCATCGCTAAAATCTATAAATTCCTTAGTATTTTCATCATAGCATTTATGAACTAAGTCGCCATAGTCTTTTGACAGCGTTTTATATCCCTTATCTACTTGATAGAACATATTTTCATCACCTCTAACAATATCTGGTATAATGACTATGTATGGCTCAAATAGCGAATCGCTTTGCATTTTTTCAAAAAGTGGTTTAAATGGAAAGGCACTATCATAGATGATATAGAAGCAAACTTTTATTTTTTGATTCGTTGCTATTTTGTTTTTTAGTTGAGTTATTTTGCTTTGGACTTGTGCTTGGAGTTTTGTGTTTAATCGCGCCCAATTATTGTGGTATATGGGAGCAATACACCCATTGTAGGATTCAAAGTTTGAAATATCATCTAGCGTTACATTTGGGCTAGAGTTTAGTGGATTCCCCCCCCCATATTAGCATTTATGGTGTTTCGCGTTAGCAAATCATATACAACTTGCTTTTTTGTTTTATTTTTTACCAATTTAGTAATACATTGCGCCAAAATCGGATGCATAATCTCTCCTTTTTTATGATTTTAAGATGAAAAAGCGTGATTATAGCATAAAATTAAGCTATAATTTTACTTTTAATTTTTAAGGGCAGGTTTTATTAAGGACAAAATATGGATTGTGTGTTAGAAATATCGCATTTAAGCAAGAATTACGGCGCGACAAACGCGCTAAATGATGTGAGTTTGCGAATCGAGCGAGGCGAAATCGTGGGGCTTTTGGGACCAAATGGCTCGGGTAAAACGACTTTGCTAAAGATTATAAACGGGCTTGTCAATAATTACAACGGCGAGGTAAAGATTTTAGGGCAGAGATTGAGTGTCGAATCAAAAGGCAGAGTGGCGTTTTTGCCCGATAGCAATTTCGTGCCTGAATCGTGGAGCGTGATTCGGCTATTAGAATTTTTTGGCGACTTTTTTGATGATTTTAACAAAGCCCGTGCGATGAGTTTGCTTGGCGATTTAGACATAAATATCAATGCGAGATTCAAAGCACTATCCAAAGGCACAAAGGAAAAATTACAATTAAGCCTAGTTTTGAGCCGTGATGCGGATATTTATATGTTTGATGAGCCGATTGCTGGAGTCGACCCAAAGGCGCGGGATTTGATTTTTCGCCTAATTTTGGATAATTATAATAAAGACGCGAGTATTATCATCTCTACGCACCTTGTGCGCGATGTGGAGAGCATTTTGACAAGCGCGATTTTCTTGCGTTATGGCGCGGTGGTGGCTTACGATTCGGTGGCGAATCTCAAGGCAAAATACGGCGATAAAAATTTAGAAGACATTTTTAAGGAATTAGTATGAATCAAATTGAAAAACCCCCCATTTTTCGCAAGTTTGGCAAGTTGCTGAAGTATGATTTTTTGGAGAGCATTTATAGTATTTTGCTGATAAATGGCATTTTGTTGCTACTTATGGCACTTTTAAAGGTGTTGCTGACGAGCGATTCGGTTATATCGCTGATTTTGGCATTTGCGATTCCTTTAGGATATGTGCTGAGCTTGGTTTTTTTGACTATGACTATCATTCGGTTGCTTTATAGTCGTATTTTTACGCCTGATGGATATTTGACTTTTGCGTTGCCTGTGAGTTTAGATGCGATTTTGATTTCAAAGATTTTGGTTAGCTCTATTTATGTGATTCTTAGCTCTTTTGTGATTGCCGTGTGGGCGTTGCTAATAAGTGAGATAATGAATATCGCAGATATTATGGGGCTACTTAGAGAGACTATCAGCAGTGAGTATTATGCCTTTATCATCGCGTGGATTTTAAGTGGCGTTGTGAGTATTTTTTCGATGAGTGCGCTTGTGCTACTTATCTTAGCGATTTTGCATATCGGGGCAATCACGCGCTTTAGGACGCTATGTGGAATCGCGCTATTTATGTTTTTTATGTTTTTGGAAAGCATTTGTTATGGAATCTTTCTTGAAGGCGTCTCACAAGATAGCATAAAATCACTGCAAAATCTCGCATTCACAGGCTTGGCGTTTAATATTTTTAAAACGGCGATTTATTACTATTTGGCGCGATATTTGATAGCTAATAAATTAGAGATTTAAAAGGGGGCGAAAAATGCTAGATTCGATAATAAATGCCATAAAATGCAGTGCGTTAGAGATTGATAAAATCCTAAAACGCGCGAATTTCGACTATGCCGACACAAAAAATAGCACAGGCGATTTACAGCTCACAAGCGATGTGGAGGCAAATGAGATTCTTAAAAACGCGCTTTTGGGACTAGAGGCAGTCAAAGGAATCGCAAGTGAGGAAGAATCCGAAGTTATTTATAAAGAAAATGGCGAGGGCGCGTATTTGGTGGCGTTTGACCCGCTTGATGGAAGCTCGATTGTGGATTCAAACTTTAGCGTGGGAAGCATTTTTGGCATTTACAACGGCGAATTTAAAGCGCAAAATCTAATCGCAAGTGGCTATGTGCTTTATGGCGTGAGAATTGAACTAATCATCGCCCAAGAGGAAGTGGCTCGTTATGTATATGACGGCGCACATTGGCGATTTAGCGGGAATCTTATGCTAAAAGAGCAGGGCAAAATCAACGCGCCCGGTGGCACACAAAAGCATTGGCGCACGAATCACAAATTACTTATCGAATCACTATTTTTAGAGGGCTACCGATTGCGATATAGTGGCGGAATGGTGCCAGACTTGCATAATATTTTGATAAAAGGTGGCGGACTTTTTAGCTATCCTGCTACGACTGACGCGCCGAACGGCAAACTCCGCGCACTTTTTGAGGTGCTACCATTTGCGTTAATCTTTGAATGCGCGGGAGGCGGGGCGATTGATGGCAAAAATCGATTGCTTGATTTGGAGATTAGCTCCACTCATCAAAGTCTGCCCTGCTTTTTTGGTAGCAAATATGAAATAGAGCGCGTAAAGGTGGCGTATAAATGAATCTAACATTTGCGAATCTAAGGGAGGCAGTCTAAAATGGAAGCTGTGAAAGAGCAGAGCGTTTATGAAAAGCAGCTAGATTCAAAACTCGCAGAATTGCAATCCTGCCAAAGCCAAAAGGGCGTGGATTCGTGCCTAAAATGTGCGAATCTTATTGGCTGTGAGTTACGAAATAGCTATGTCGATGCTGTTTATCAAAGTATGAATGGCGGGACTAGCGGGGAGTTTGACTTTGATGGATAATGAGAATTTTTGTGCGAATCTAGGCACGATTCGCCGTGCGAATTTTGCGAATCTATGTGCGATTCGATATATGATTCGCCACGCCAAAAATACCAAAAAATAAAAGGAATTTAACTTGAAAGATATATTTATAACTTCGCCGATTTATTATGTAAATGACATTCCACACATAGGACACGCCTATACGACAATCGCTTGTGATGCGTTTAAAAAATATCAGATTCTTAAAGGCAACAATGCCATTTTGCTAACAGGCACAGATGAGCACGGGCAAAAGATAGAAAATAGCGCGAAAGCAAAAGGTAAAGCCCCACAAGAATACGCCGATGAGATTAGCGCGAAATTCCGCAATCTGTGGGATTACTTTGGCATTGACTATGACTATTTTGTCCGCACCACAGATGATTACCACGATTGTGGCGTGAAACACGCTTTTGAGATTATGCAAAAAAAAGGCGACATTTATAAAGGGGAATATGAGGGCAATTACTGCGTGAGTTGCGAGACATTTTTTACCAAAAGGCAGCTAATTGATGGCGAAAAATGCCCAGATTGCGGGAAGCCCACCAAAGAGATAAAAGAAGAGAGCTACTTTTTCGCGCTAAGCAAGTATGAAAAGCGACTTTTAGCGTGGTATGCGGAAAATGAAGATGTGATTTTGCCAAAATTTAAGCGTAATGAAGTCATTAAATTTGTCGAAAATGGGCTAAGCGATTTATCCATTACGCGCTCGACTTTTAGCTGGGGCATTTCTCTGCCAAAAAGCGCGAATGATACCACGCATATCATTTATGTGTGGCTAGACGCGCTACTAAGCTATATCACGCCACTTGGCTTTGGCAATACGCGCAAGGAAAATAAAATGTCGCTATTTGAAAACGCCTATCATTTCGTGGGTAAGGACATTTTGCGATTTCACGCGATTTTTTGGCCTGCGTTTTTAATGAGCCTTGATTTGCCCCTGCCAAAGCGCATTTTCACGCACGGCTGGTGGCTGATTGAGGGTGCAAAAATGAGTAAATCTATCGGCAATGTGGTGAATCCAAAGGATATTGCGGACGCATATAGCTTGGAGGTTTTGCGCTATTTTCTTTTGCGCGAAGTGCCTTTTGGGCAAGATGGCGATTTTGCGATTCGCGCATTGATTGAGCGCACAAACGCCGAGCTAAGCGACAGCTTGGGGAATTTGCTAAATCGATTGCTTGGAATGAGCGAAAAATATTTCGCACTAAAGATTGAGGCAAATGATTTCACAGGGCTAAAATTCGAGCAAAAAAGCGTGGATTCAATCATAAAATCGCTAGATTCGCTAATGGAAAATATGACGCCAAATCGCTATCTAGAGGAACTTTGGAAGCTATTTGACTTGGCAAATGGGCTAATCACGCAATATGCGCCGTGGGAGATGATGAAAGAGGGCAGGACGCGCGAAGTGGCGAGTTTGCTCGTATTTATCGCAAATATTTTGGCAAAAGCCGCGCTTTTAATCTACCCCGTGCTACCCAAAAGTGCCAAATCTATGGCGGAATCGCTGGGAATTACGCTTGATTCATACAGCGACTTAATAGCGCAATCCAAATATCTAATGAAATTTAATCTCACCAAAATTCCGCCTTTGTTTCCTAAAATAGAGGTGGATTCGTCATTGCGAGGGAGCGAAGCAACCAAAGCAATCCACGAATCGTCAAAAAGTGGCTCGTCATTGCGAGATTCGGCAACGCCGAATCGTGGCAATCCACTTGATTCTATGCCACAAATCACTATAAAAGATTTTCAAAAAATCGACATTCGCGTGGGCGAAATCTTAGAGGCGAATCGCATAGAGGGAAGCGAAAAATTGCTAGTATTTCAAATCGATTTTGGCGACTTTGGGAGGCGACAGATTGTCTCTGGAATCGCGCAATTTTACGCGCCAAATGAACTCATCGGCAAAAAAATCTGCGCCATTATCAATCTAAAACCCACTAAAATTATGGGCGTAAAAAGCGAGGGAATGCTACTAACAAGCGAGGATTCGCAGGGCGTAGCATTGCTTTTTGCTACTACAAGCTCGGGAGGAAAGGTCAGCTAAATGAGCGCGAATTCTAAAATTGCCATAAAATCACAGGAAACAAATTGTATTTAGATGATTTTGTAGAAATTATCGGCGGAAAAATCTGCTCCACACCGCGAATCTCACACATAAATGCGCTAACAAGCCAAATTGATAATTTGCTAAAAGGCGATGCCTTTATCTTACGCAATCACGCGGATTTGGGCGAGGCGATAAATCGCGGTGCTTACGCGATTGTGAGTGATTGCTTTTGTGATATTAGCGATGATGAGGTGGCTTTGGTGCTTGTGGATAGCTTGGAAGTCGCGCTAAACCGCTTTGTGAAGTATATGCAGCTCACAAATGGCATTCAAATTTTTGCCTTTGAGAAAAGCACATTTGCCTTAGCACAGGCTATTTCGCGCGATAAAAATATCGCATTTGCAAAGAATATCTTTGAAGTGGTGGAGGCGATTCATTGCAAAATCATTATTGTGGATTTTGAATCGCTATTTTTTGAGGTAAAACCGCTTAAAAATACAAGTAATTTGCTTTTTACGATTTTATACCAAACGCTTTTTGAGCTAAAAATTGAGTTTGAAAATAATATTTTTGAGCTAATTTTGCCTAGCTTTTTGATTAAAGATTTAAATAATATTTTGCATTTTTTCAAGCAAAAGCATATCGAATTTAAGATTGCATTTGATGAAAATCTCTTTTTACCACTTTTTATAAATACTTCCGCTAGAGCCGTAAAATACGGGCAAACAATGCGATTCGTCCTTGCCACAAAGGACAAAAAAATGCTAAAGCGATATATCGATTTTAGCCTAAATGCCAAATGGGGACGCACTCTTTTGCTAAGCAAAAAAGAGCTAAATTCATTTCAAAATATCGAGTGCAAAATTTATAAAAATAACGATGATTTACTAGAATCTTTTATGTTAGAAAAATATCACTTTTTTGTCGTCTATGGCGTAGAAAAAGATGAGATAATATTAAAAGATGAATGCGTAGAGCAAAGCCTATTTTAGGCATTTTAAAAAAAATGCGCGTAAATATTGTTTTTTGATATGACTTACAGCGATGATAGGCGACTTAGCGAAATGGTGGCTATGAATTGCGCGACATTTTGCTTGACGCACAAAAAGCAGAACATAAATGCGCATTAAGACTAACACAAGACTACAAAAAGATTTCCTCAATCTATCGCAAACTACTGCGAATCCTTAGCAGGTGCGCAACAATATAGTGATAAAATTTGTGGCAAATCAAGGGGCGAATCTGTCGTAGATTTGGCGGTGGATTCGGTAGATTCGGCGAATGTAGATTCAAGTGCGGATTTAGTTGCGATTCATCACCACGAAATTTGCGTGTTAAAAAAAATCGACTATACTGCCCAAAATAGAGATTATTGAAAAATTGATAGAGTTTTTGGGCGAATTTTTTAAAGCCATTTTTTTATTTTTCGCGCCTTAAGTATCCCTCATCGATTAAGGCGGTAATGACTTTTTTGGCAATCGGTGCGGCGGTTTGCGCGGCGTAGTAGTTGCTAGATGAGGCTTCAAAGACGACCACGCCGATAGTGTAATTTGCCTTTTTGTCTTTGGCAAAGCCGAAAAATGAGCCTATGTAGGCGTCTTGGTAGCGTCCGCTGGTGGCGATTCGCGCTGTGCCTGTTTTGCCACCCACGACTATGCCTTTGACTTGGGCGATTTTTGCCGTGCCTTTTTCCACAGTTTTGATTAAAGTGCGCTCCATTACATTCGCGCTATATTCGCCCAAAATGCTTATGCGCGATTTTGTGGCGTTAATGTCGGCTTTTTTCATATTTGCATTTAGCGTATAGTCGCGCAGGTAAGGATTTATCAAATATCCGCCATTAGCAAACGCCGCATAGGCGCGGAGCATTTGCATAAAAGTCGCCCTCATTCCATAGCCATAGCTCACACTGCCCTTATACACGAAAGAGCTAAGCGTATTTGCACTTGGAATTATGCCCGTTTTTTCGTAAGGTAAGTCAATTTCCGTAGGACGCGAAAAGCCAAACGCCACAAGTGCGTTATGATAAGTCCTAGAATTGAGCCGTTGCGCCATTTGAATCATACCGATATTGCTGGATAGCACGATGATATTTTCCGCACTCGCGTATTTTTGCGCGTGTGAATCGCGAATCGTGTATTTTCCTAGATTATACGCGCCATTGTAGAGATTAAAAACTTCATTGGGGCTAACAAGCCTTTTTTCTAGCAAAATCGAAAATATAATGGGCTTCATAATGCTTCCCGGCTCAAAGCTCAGCTCCACAAAGCTAGGATTTAGCTTACTATAATCACTTGATTTGATTTTTTTGGGGTCAAAGCGATTGGAACTAGCTAAGGCTAGGATTCGCCCCGTGTTTGAATCCATAATTCCCACGGCGATTTCTTTGGATTCAATGCCTATGTCATCGATGATATTTTCGATTTTCTTTTGTAATTTTAGTGGAATGGTTAGCACCACACTTTTGCCGTCAATGCGCTGTTTTAGCGTGGCGTCCTTTGCCAAAATCAAATTAAACCCAATGTCTCTATCGCCTTGATAAAGTCCATCTTGCTTGGAGACTAAAAGCCCGTCATAATGCTTTTCAATGCCTTTTATGCCCTTTGGCTTGGTGATTCCATCGCTTTCAAGTTTATTTGTGTAGCCTAAAATCGGCTCTATTATGTCCTTGTAGAGATATTCGCGTGATTCGCCACTGATTTCAATGTCTAAGCCAGATTTTGGATAGATTTTGCCGTGATATTCATAAGGGCGAAAAACGCCGTTTTTGATGAGCTTTTTATTGAGCTGTTTTAGATTCAGTGCGGTTTTTGGACTGAGATTGTATGAAAGCACGACATTGCCACCGCTATTTAGCCGCTCACGCAGATATTCCTCGCTCATTCCACTATAAATGGCAACAAGGCGGACAAAAAAGTCCATTTTTTCGGGGTCAATGCTCTTTTTTATTACGCTAACTTTGTAGCGATTCTTACTACTTGCGAGGCTAAATCCATCGTTACTATAAATATTGCCTCGTTGCGAAAGCTCTTTTTTGGTCGTCTCTAGCGTGGGAAGTTTGCGTGTGTGAGAAGTGATATTTGTGTATAAAATGACTACAAACAGCACCAAAAACACCAAAAGAAAGAGATAAAGCAAAATAATGCCATTCGTGCGTGAGCTATGCTCGATTTGCTTAACTCGCTCTTGCTCTTTGTTGTATTTCTGCCCTACTTCAAACTCATCATCAAAATCAAGCTGAAAGTCTGCGTCATCATAATTTTGCATATATTTTCGCTTCTAGCCTCCGTGCTAAATTACGCTAATTTTAGCCCTTAAACTTGCGTCCTTAGGATTTCTTTATAAGCGTTTATGGCTTTGTTGCGGACTTCTAGCATTGTTTTCATACTCATTTCCGCCTTGCCGATTGCGATTGCCGCTTGGTGCAAATCTTTAATCTGCCCACTAGCCACATCTGCTAGGGCTTCTTCGCTGACTTTTTGCGCTTTATTTACTTCGTCAAACGCCTCTTTCATCGAATCCATAAAGCCTTTTAGATTCGTATTTTTTTTGTTTGAATCTAGCTTAATATCGTCTAATTTTAGCGGATTTACGCTATTTGTGCCGTTTAGATTCATAAAAATTCTCCTTAATATTTATGCTTGAAACATCATTATAGCATTATTTGCCATATTTTTTGCACTTTGAAACGCAGCGACATTTGCTTGATAAGCTCGAGTTGCCTCAATCAAATCTGCCATTTCCACCACAGGATTCACATTTGGATAGGCTACATAGCCATTTTCATCAGCATCTGGGTGTGAAGGCTCATATTTCAATATCGGCTCTTTATCATCGCGCACAATTTTATCGACATACACGCTCATAATGCTTGGCTTTGGCTCTTTATCCCAAACGCCCTCGCTTAGCGGGTCTTCGTATTTTAGCAAATTATTATCTTTGCCTATTTTTCTATTTAGCTCTTTGTTGAAATCAAATGCTTTGAAAATCACCTCTCTGCGCCGATACGCGCCACCTTCATCGGTGCGAGTAGAGTTTGCATTAGCGATATTTGATGAGATGATATTTAGGCGGAATCGTTGCGCACTTAGCCCATATCCGCTAATATCAAAGCTACCTAAAAATGCCATTTTCGCCTCCTTAAATTAGAGATTTTTGCTTGAATCTATCGCGTAGGCGTAGATTCCTTTGTGTTTTTTGCTCGAACTTACAAGCGCGTTATACATTACGGAGTTTTTGCCCATCTCGCTTGTCTCCACATCTAAATCCACGCTATTGCCGTCATTTCGCGCCAAATGCCCATCACGCCAGAAAATCGTAGGACGATTTTTGCTGTAATCAATGGGCGGTAAATGTCGCACATTTGTCTGCGCCAAAGGCAGAGTTTTATTTGGCTCGTTTTTAAAAATGCGATTCGCCTCTTTTGTCAAATATTCCTCAAACGCAATATCCTGCGGACGATAAAAGGGCGTGGCGACATTCGCCAAGTTACTCGCTATCAAATCCTGTCGCAAAGAGCGGTAATCCATCGCCTTATGGACAATCCCATAAACCTTGCTAATCTCAAATGCCATTTTGAATCCTTTCACATAAGATTTGCGGATTCAAAGCAAGATTTGTTCCTTGAATCGCACTGCATAGTAATATATAATTTTTAAAGTTATGAATCAAATTTTTAAGCTAAAACTTAAATTTTGCATAAATTTTAGGCATTTTTGCTAATTATTATAATAAAGATTCTTAAAATTTTGCGCGTGATTTTTGCGATAAGTGCGGATTTATTTGCGAATAAGACAAAATTTTTTCATAAAAATTTTTGCGTTTAAGTATAATTTAAAGCATTTTTTTTATAATTGCGTTTTCAATTTTGATTTTTGTGAAGCAAAATTGCGTTTCTTTAGAAATTTCGTTATCTTTTTGGCTCGATAGCTCAGTCGGTAGAGCAGAGGACTGAAAATCCTCGTGTCGGTGGTTCGATTCCGCCTCGAGCCACCATAACTAAAAAAGTTTTAAAAGCAATGTTTTTAGACAACCTGCTAAAACTCTGTATGTTTTTGGTTAAAATGAAATTTCCTTTATATCTCCCACTTTAAAAAACTCCTCATAAACAGCCTTTATGAGGAGGATTCGATTTTCTTTTAAGCGCGAATCTTCGACATTTATCAGCACTTCATCAAAGAATTTTGAAAGCACATCTTTGAAATCTAGCAAAGCTATGATTCGCTCACTATGCGAGGTGAAATTTAGCTTTTGAAAGGCGATTATTTTCTCATATAAGGCTTTTTCGGCGGATTCGACAAATAAATTTTTATCAATCGCTTTTGCGCTAACTTCGCATAAAATATTTGCCACGCGCTTGAAAAGCACCTTTAACGCGCCTTTGTCAGGGCTTTGCGTGATTAAATCTAGTGCTTTAATTTTGCGGATTAGCTCAAGCAAATCGCCCTCATCTGAACGAATCGCAGCGTTGATTAGCGATTGATTCACGCCCAAAACGCCCTCCATTCGCTCGTAAAAAAAGCTCTCAATCTGCGCTATGTCGATTTTGCCGTAATTTTGCGCGACTGCCTTAAAAATCGTGCCCAAATCAAAATGCAAATCAAATTTTTCGATGATTCGCAAAATGCTACTCGCATTCCTGCGCAGGGCGAATGGGTCTTTTGAACCGCTTGGAATCTTGCCTAGCGCAAAAAGACACAAAATCGAATCTAACTTATTTGCAATCCCCACGATTCCGCCCAAAATATCGCTAGGAACGCCCAAATACTGCTCTTTCACAGCTTTGCAAGTTTGCAAATCCACTCCAGCATTTTTGGCGTAATATCCGCCCATAATGCCCTGCAACTCGCCAAATTCGCCCACCATTTCGCTAAGCAAGTCATTTTTTGCGATTGAAATTGCGTGGGTGATTTGCGATTTAGATTCGATGATTTTTGTGGCAGATTCGTTGCGTCCGCCAATTTGCGCCAAAATCGCCTTTGCAACGGCGTTTTCGCGCTCCACTTTATCCCACAAACTTCCGCCATTTTTGATAAACTCAATATTTTTTAGTCGCTCATCGCAGGATTTTGCGTTAAAATGCTTGTTATCGTTGTGGTAGAAAAATAGCGCGTCTTCTAGCCTCGCGCTTAAAACCTTCACATTGCCCTGCGCGATGAGTTCGCTAGGATTCGTGGAGTTGCAAACCACGACAAATGCGTTATTTAGCGCGTTAAAATCATCGCTTTTATAGGTGGCGAAATACTTTTGATTGATTTTCATCGAAGTAACGATGACTTCCTTTGGCAACACCAAAAATTTCTCATCAAACGCGCCCACAAGGACATTTGGATACTCACAAATCGCCACAACTTCATCTAGCAAATCCGAATCGATTTCCACAAACAAACCGCAATTTTTTATTTGCTCTAAGATTCGCGCTTTTCGCGCGTCTTGTGAGTAAATCACGGCATTTTTTTCTAAAAATGCAAAATATTCTTTTGTGCTTTTGATTTCTTTGGATTCGCAGTTTCTGTGTGGGTAGATTCGCGCACTTTGGGCGAACTCATATTTTTGCGCTAAGTTTGGCATTTTTACAAACTCATCGCCCAAAAGCACAAAAATATTGCGAATCGGGCGCACAAACGCACACTCCACGCTTCCCCAGCGCATTTTTTTGTCAAAATTTAGGCTATCCAAAAATTCATCAATAATCTTTTCTAGCAAATTTATTGCATTTTCTCCGCTTTCTTTTTTGGCAAAATATAGGCATTCTTTATCGCCTTTTTGTTTGGTTTGCACATCATTAAGCGTAATGTTTAGTTTGCTTAAAAAGCTCTTTGTAGCGTTTGTCGGCTCGTTATTTTGATAAGCAATAGATAGTGGCGGACCAAAAAATTCTAATAATTCATCACGCTGTTTTGTAGGAAAATTTCTAGCATAAAAAATGATTCGTCTAGGCGTGTAAAAAAACTCAATATCATTTGTCGAATCGCCACACAATCGATACTTTTTTAGCACCGCATTAAATTTTGGCAACACATTTTCAAACTCTTTTTTAATCGCGCTGTAAGGCAATTCTTCTGTAAATATTTCGATAAGTAATGACGATTTATCTAAACTATTTTTCAATTTGTCTATCCTTTGGAGTGGAGTTTTATAAAAAATCAAGTAAAATTCTACCAAAAAATAGTTAGATTTTTAAGGGTTTGTGAATGCGAATTTTTGTAGTCCTTTTTGCCTTTTGCCTTTGTGTCGCCTTTGCATCGCCCACAAATAAATGTGGCAGTGTGCAAACTTTTTCTAACGACCAAAAGGAAATCATCGCTTACGCTTACAATTACGGCAAAAAATACGGGCTAGGCTACACACTTGCGGCGATTGCGTGGCACGAATCGTGCGCTGGAGAATATCGTATGAATTTCGCTGACCCAAGCGCAGGGCTTTATCACGCGCTGATTCCGGGCGTTTTGCGAAGGTATCAAATGCTAAAAGACAATGGATTCAATCGCAATGTCATCGGCGAATTGTTAATCCGCGATGATGAATTTGCCTCCAAAGTCGCCGTTGATGAGCTTTTGTATTGGGATAAGGTGCGCAATGGTAATTGGAAAGATATGATAAAGTCCTACAACAAGGGCTTTAGCTGGGAAAAAAGCGTGAGGTTAAATCAACTCGCCGAAAATTACTACGAAAATATCCGCCAAAAGCGCGAGATTTTGGAGGATTACATACCAAAATATCTATCAAATTTTAAGCTAAAAGAGCGCAAACCGCTTTTGAGCGAATACACAAATACGAGTTTTAACAAAGACGCCACAAACTCTAGCAAAGTCGCCGAGCTAGTCAAAAAGCGACAGATTGCCGAGAAGATTCGCAGAGTCGAAATCGCGAATCTAAAAAACGACAATCCAGCCACAATCAAAAAAGCGCGAGATAACAAAAAAGCCGTAATTAGCGTCTATACAAAGCAAGAAAGTGGCAAAATCGTGCATAATAAAACTATCACAATAAAGCCATTTTATACAAATAAGTAGTATTATGATAAGCGTAGCGATAAACGGATTTGGGCGCATTGGTAGGGCATTATTTCGCCTTGCGCTAAATAGTAAAGATATAAAAATAAGTCATATTTATGATATAAAAAATTTTGAGATTTTGGCGTATCTTTTAAAGCACGATTCGCTAATGCGCGATTTTAAAGGTGAAATTGAATTTAAAAAAGACAAGTTTTTTGCAAATGGTAATGAGATAAAAATCACGCAAAATTTTAGCGGGGCGGACATTGTAGTAGAATGTAGCGGGGCGAATCTAAGCACAAAATCGCTTGAATCTTACCTGCAAAACGGCGCGAAAAAAGTCATCTTAAGTGCGCCACCAAAGGACAATATGCCGATTTTTATAATGGGTGTGAATTGGCATAAATACAACAATGAAGCGATTTTTTCAAATGCGTCTTGCACTTCAAATGCCATCGCGCCTATCATTTATGAAATCGCCAAAAAATATAAGATTTTGGGCGGAAATATCAGCACGATTCACCCTTTTAATAGCGACCAAAATCTACTTGATAATCCGCACACGCAGGACAAACGCCTATCACGCAATGCTACGCAAAATATTATCCCTACAAGTAGCTCTATCGGCGCGGTTTTAGAGCGTGTGCTTGGCGATTTTGGTGGCGAATCTAGGGGCGAATCCAAAAGCGAAAAAAATGGCGTTGCGCCGCGATTTTATGGCGATTCGATTCGTGTGCCTACAACGCTAGTGTGCTTTAGTAATGTGGATTTGCTTTTGGATTCCGCGCCAAAAATGAGTGAAATTTTAGATTTGCCATTTGATAAAAAAATCATAGCTTTTGATGATGAAATGCGCGTGTCAAGCGACTTTATCGGCGATTCGCATAGCGCGATAATCCCAAAAGATTTGCTCCACATTAACGGCAATATTTTGCGAATCGGACTTTGGTTTGACAACGAAAACGGCTACGCGAATCGATTGCTTGATATTATTAAAGATTTAAGCAAAATGTAAATAAAATTACACTTTCAATTCTAAATATTAAAGGAGAAAATTATGTTCAAAAGAGTTAGAAAAGATAACGGAGTTAGGGAGTTTTATTTGGGCAAGATAAGATTCTTTAGGTATGTAAGCAGTGCGAGATTTGCGGAGTTTGTAAAAAATAGTTTTGAGCAAACAAAACGCGATTTCGATGTTGTTTATGATATATTTAGGGGGGGGGGAATCGCCCACAACAAGCGCGAATCTAGCCACTAACGCGAATCCAAACTTCATCTCAAATCCAAGTCAAAAAAGTTTCTACTACTTTCAATTTTTGCTAAATAGAGCGCATATCGCGCATAAATACCATAAGATTTTCTATGATTTTTACTTGCGAAGCCAAAGGGGCGAAGAGCTAGTTTTCATCGATGGTGGCTGTCATAATGGCGTGTTTGCCGATGTGGCACTCGCAAGTGGTGGAGTGTGCTACGCTTTTGAGCCAAATGTCTATCTTTGTGCGTTTTTGCGCAATCTCTACAAAAACAATCCGCGCTTTATTTTGAATGAGTGCGCCATTGCGACCGCGAATAAAAAGGCGGTTTTCTACGGCGTCCTTGATGATGTCGTAAGTCAGGGCGCAAGTGTGGTGGAGTTTAGCGCGGAGGATTATGGTGGGTTGCAAAGTGAGGGCTATGAGGTGGAAATGATAGATTTTTGCGCTTATTTGCGGGAGCTAGTGGCAAAGCACAGCAAAATCCACTTTATCAAGCTAGACATTGAGGGTGCGGAATTTGAAGTGCTGGAGGCGTTTATCGCGCAGGATTTGCATAAAAATGTCGAGTATATTATGGTTGAGACGCACGAGCGAATCTTTGATAATCCAAAGGCAAAGATTGAGGCACTACAAGCGCAAATAAAGGCTAAAAATATCACAAATATTTATTTGGATTGGGTGTAGTGGTAAAATTGCGTGATTTTTTTGCAAAATATTGCTTTATATTAGATAATTGCAACTTTATTATGCTATCATTTCGCTTTTAATTTTAAATTTTAGGAGGCAAATATGTCAAAACAAGTTGTGATTCGACCTGAGGACAGCAAAGATGTAGAGGAAGTGTATAAGAAGCGCGGGAATTTGCAGGTTTTTAAACGCAAATTTTACGAAGATGAAATGTATAAACTCGAAATCGAGCTTATCAAATTTCAAACTTGGGTGATGAATAACAAAAAGCGCGTGTTAATCATTATGGAAGGGCGCGATGGCGCAGGAAAAGGTGGGACGATTAAAGCACTTACGAATCGCCTAAATGCAAGGGGATTTCGTATCGTGGCACTTCCTGCGCCCACTGAGCTTGAAAAACGCGATTGGTATTTTTTACGATACATTAAGCAGCTACCGCGACCGGGCGAAATCGTGCTTTTTGATAGAAGCTGGTATAACCGCGCGGGAGTTGAGCGAGTAATGGGATTTTGCACACAAGAGGAATACAGAGAGTTTATTATGCAGGTGTCAAACCTCGAAAATATGCTGATTTCAAGTGGGCTAATCGTCTTTAAATATTTTCTAAATGTTTCGCGCAGTGAGCAAAAAAGGCGTATCGAGCGCAGAAAAACCGACCCGCTTAGAATGTGGAAACTAAGCCCGATTGACAACAAATCGCTAAATCTTTGGGACGACTACACAGAGGTTTTTCAAAAAATGTTCTCACGCACACACACTGCGGAGGCTCCGTGGATTTTAGTGAATTCTACGGATAAAAAACGCGCACGAATCAATATTGCGCGAGACTTGCTATCAAAAGTGGATTATGATGACAAAGACCAGACAAAAGTCTGCCTACTCGCCGACCCCACGATAGTAACGCTATATTCTCAAGCGTCATTTTTCTCCAAAAAAGAAAAGAAAGATGACAAAGACGACAAGAAAAAGGACAAAAAAGATAAAAAATAAGGCTTTTTGGCTTTAGATTTTTAAAAGATTCGCGCTTGTCGTGCGCGAATCTATTGTATTTTTGCGTTTAAAATAAAAAAATAAATTTGGAAAATTTGCTTTTAGATTCGCTAAATTTGGCTAAATTAAAAATGTCTCTTTAAACAACTTTAGTGCGAATCGCGTGGCTTTGGCTTGAATCTCTATGCGATTTCCGCTAAAAATCTCTTTTTTGATTAGCGATTCGTTGCCACGCGCTTTTATACCGACAAAGACGCTTCCCACAGGCATTTTTTCACTGCCACCGCTGGGTCCTGCTATGCCACTTGTGGCGATTCCAAAGTCGCTATTCATTATTTCACAGATTTGCACTAGCATTAAATCCACCACTTCAATGCTATACGCGCTTTTTTCAGTCAAAATCTGCGCGTTTATTCCAAGTGTGGCGATTTTGATTTCATTTTGATAGGCTATGATTCCACCACGATACACGCTACTTGCGCCATCTATGGTGCTAAAAGTGTAGTTGATAAGTCCGCCCGTGCAGGATTCGACAACTGCGATACTTTGATTTGTGCGAATCAAAAACTCAATAATCGCCTTTGCACTGCTAGATTCAAGCGAATCGCCCACCAAAAATCCCTAGCCACGCAGTCTTATAGCGATATTTAGATACCAATATAAAAGCCCGATTGTGTAGAAAAATATGCCGACATAGTAGAAATTTCCGCGTGAAAGCACTTCGGCAGAGTAGAGAAATAGTCCGAATCCCACGATTAGCACGATGAGATTCATCACTGAGTAAAAGCTAATAGTTTTTCGCAAAGAAATGGCGATTCGCACAAAAAGCAAAATGCAAATAACGCTAAGTGAGCAATCAATAATGGGGCGCATAGTGAGCGAGTAAGATTCCACGCTGTAACCAAAGAGAAAAAATATGCTTGTATTCATCGATGGCGAGACTTCGCGCAAATATGTTTGGTAAAAATAGCTGTCATACACGCGCTTTTTGTAGAAAAAACTAGCGATAGGAATTAAGATAAAATACACAAATACCGCGCTGTCAATAATAGTCTTTTTGATATTACGGACGAGTTCGCTAGGCTCGTTGTAGCTGTAAATATTTATCATTCTATCTAGCTCATCTGCGCTGTAATTTGACAGCACACTAAGCATAAAAAGCAACATAAACATTACAGAGGCAAAAATCGTCCAATTCCCATAAAGGCGACTGCGCATTCTATGCTCTTTGCGCGTGAAAAAGCCATAAAGTGCGAGGATAAATCCTAGCAAAAGCACGATTCGCGAGAGCGTTACAAAAAAGCCATTGGGCTTTAGCATTATGGGCAGTAAATTATCAAAGTTTGGAATCGCGCGTGAAGTGATAATGCCGATAAATAAAAAACTCGCAAAAAAGAAAAAGATGAGCGAAAAAATCATTTCGTTTTTTTCTCTAGTGAGCGTGAAATCCATACTTTTGCCTCCCCATTTGCTACTTAGTGTGAAATTGTAGGCTTAAAACCTTTAAAAATTCTTAAGGAAATATCCATCGATTCCGTCCGCTATGCCTTTGGCAAGGGCGTTTTGATAGTCTTTGCTTTGCAATCTCTTTAAATCGCTCTCATTTGTCATATAGCCCACTTCAATTAGGATTGATGGCATAAGCGCACCTGCAAGCACCCAAAATGGACCCTCTCTCACGCCACCATCAACTGTGGTTTTGTAGAGTTTTCGCGCGTTTATTAGCATTCCGCTTTGCACATCTATGGCTAGTTTGTTTGAGGCTAAGAGCCTTTGTGAATTTAGCGAGTTTAGAAATGAGAGTTTAGAGAACTGATTCATCACTTCAATGTCGTCTTTGTTTTCAATCTCTGCGACTTTTCTAGCGCGTTCGCTTCGTGCGGTGGAGAGAAAATATGTTTCGATGCCATTTGCCGTTTTGAAATTTTTGGCGTTTTTATCAAGCGCGTTTGCGTGAATGGATATGAAAACATCGGCGTTTTTGTCATTTGCCATTTGCGTCCTATCTGTGAGGCTTAGATATTTATCACTCGCTCGTGTGGCAAAGACTTTGTAGCCTCGCGCTTTTAGGATTTCTATGGTTTTTTTGCTGATATTTAGGGCGAGTGTTTTTTCACAGACTTTGCCGACTTTTGCCCCGCAGTCCTTGCCTCCGTGTCCTGCGTCCAAAACAACAATCTTATTTTTTGTAAAAGTTTTGGGAAGTGTTTTGGAATCTTTGGATTCGGCTTTAGATTCGGGCTTTGAATTCTTTGAATCCTTTGAATCTGCCTTTGAATCTTTAGGCAAATCTTTAGCGGAATCGTTTGGTAAATCGCTTGAATCTTTAGATTCGCCACTATTTTCAGCCTTTATGCCACTAGATTCCACTTGCAAGTCCGCGAATAAATCGCCGATTCCACCGCTATCTTGCTTAAAGCCCAAAATCAGCATTTTTCTATCAATGTCAAAAATCAAATCATCAATATAATCGCTAGAAATGACGATTCGCGTGATTTCTTTGGTGTTTTGGGCGATTGTGATTTCCGCGCCGTTTTCTAACTCAATATTTTTTTTAGGAATGGTTAGCTCAGCTTTGAGGCTATAAAAAATGCCACTATTATGCGCGTATCGCGTGAAATCCTCACGCGCAATTTCATCGCTAAAATTTATGCGAACTTCATTTTCGCTCCAATTTACCGACAAAATTTTTAACGGCGCACCAAAAGCACAGCATAACGCGCCACATAGACAAAGAATCGCGATTAAAAAACGCAAAATCTTATTCCCTAATTTGCGCTAGATTCTGCGCCAAATGTTTCGTTTGGCTCAGCTACTAGCTCATCGATAAGCTCTTTTGTGCTTATGATTTTAGTGATTTTATGTCCGTTTGCGCCAGTGAAATAAAGCCCCGTGTCCATATTGCCATTACTTGCATCGCCCAATCTATCGGCAATGCAATAGCCCACTTTTCGCGCTTCCTCGCCACGATTGCAAGGGCTAACGCAGTTGCTGACACAAGCGATTTTGGGCGCGGTTTTGTCTTTTATCGCTTTTAAGATTCCTATGTTTATCGCCCTTGCAGGGTAGCCTACGGGAGATTTGATAAGCTCAATGTCGCGCTCTTGCAGATTTGGCATAATGTCATTATACGCCTTTGCATCGCATTCTTTGACGCCTAAAAATCTAGTTGCCATTTGCACTCCCGCTGCGCCAAGTGCGATAAATTTATCAATATCAGCGCGATTCCATATTCCACCAGCGGCGATTACGGGAATCTCACCCTGTGCCTTTGCCTCTTCAATCACCTTTGGCACGATATTTTCTAACTGAAATTCCGCCTTAAAGCAATCCTCGTATTTGAATCCTTGATGACCACCACTTAGCGGACCCTCCACAATAACGGCGTCAGGCAATTTGTTATATCGCTCCCTCCACCGTTTGCAAATGATTCGCAACGCTTTAGCTGATGAGACGATAGGAATGAGCGCGACATCAGGAAAATTTTTGGTAAATTCAGGCATATTTGTGGGTAATCCTGCGCCTGTAATTATAATATTTGCCCCAGCCTCACAAGCGTCTTTGACAACGCGCCCATATTCGTTAATCGCGTATAAAATATTTGCCGCTAGGGGCGAATCGCCACAGATTTTTCGCGCGTTTTTAAAGATTTCATTAAGCGCGTTTTTAGAATAGAAATTGATTGCTTCAAATGGCTTACTGCGGACGATTTTCTCTGCGAATTGCATTTTTTTGTAATATCCTGTGCCAACGCAGCTAATCGTCCCTAACGCGCCGTTTTTGGAGACATTTCCAGCGAGTTCGTCCCAGCTTATGCCTACGCCCATTCCGCCCTGAATTATGGGGTATTTTATGGTGTATTTTCCGATTTTTAATGGTTTTAGTTTCATTGTTTTATTTGCCTTAACTTACTTTGACTTTTAAAAATTTTCTTTTGCCAATTTGCAACACATATATACCAGATTTTAGCTTAAAATTCTCATCGCTCAATTTTTTACCATCGATTCGCACCGCACCAGCCTTGATTTCGCGCCGTGCTTCGCTAGTGGATTTCACCATTTCATAATCCAGCAAAACCTTGCAAATCCAAGATTGCGATTCTACGCTAACTTCCCTTAAATCACTAGGAATATTATTTTGTGCGAAAATGGAAGTGAAATTTTCCTTTGCTTTTTGCGCTAAATCGGCGTTGTGGAATCGCGTGATAATCTCAATAGCTAAATTTTCTTTGGCGACTTTTGGGTGAAATGAGCCATTTTCTACGCTATTTTTAAGCGATTCGAGTTCCTTTAGCGAAATGCTACTAACTAGCTCGTAATATCGCCACATAAGCGAATCGCTAATGCTCATAATCTTGCCAAACATATCATTGGGCGATTCGGTAATGCCAATGTAATTGCCAAGCGATTTGCTCATTTTATTGACGCCATCAAGCCCCTCTAAAAGTGGCATTGTGATGACGGATTGCTCTTTATTTAGCCCATAAGCGCGTTGCAGTGTGCGCCCTACGAGTAAATTAAACTTTTGGTCATTGCCACCAAACTCAATATCCGCATTTAACGCCACCGAATCATAGCCCTGCAAAAGCGGATACATAAATTCCATAATGGTAATGGGGCGATTGTCCTTATATCGCTTTGCAAAATCATCACGCTCTAGCATTCGCGCCACTGAAAAATGCCTTGCGAGTTGCAAAAGTCCCTCACTTCCAAGCTGTCCTAGCCATTTGGAATTAAAGCAAATCTCTGTGTGTGAGGAATCTAAAATCTTAAAAACCTGCTCTTTGTAAGTCTCTGCATTTTTTAGCACTTCCTCGCGGGATAACACCTTGCGCGTTTCGCTTTTTCCGCTGGGGTCGCCTATCATTCCCGTAAAATCGCCGATTAGGAATTTTATATCCGCGCCGTATTTTTGCAATAATGCCATTTTTTGTAGCACCACAGAATGCCCCAAATGCAAGTCTGGCGCAGTGGGGTCAAATCCAGCCTTGACGATGAAACGCTCATTTTTTTCTAAAAATCTACGAACCAAAGATTCTATATATTCAATGCCGATGATTTCGCCTGTGCCACGAATAATCTCGCTCATCGCTTCTTTTAGTTTAGATTCCATTTTGCTCCTTTAATTTTATTTTGGATTGCCACGATTCTGCGCTTAAAAGGCGCAGAATCTCGCAATGACGATAGAAACAGCGCACTAGATTCGCGCGAATCACACGATTCGCACAGATTCGCCAAAAGATTCGCACGATTCGCGCCACGATTCGCATTATTTTTGAATATAAGCATCTTTTAGCCCCACAAACTCGATGATTTTATATTTTTTGCTTAGCGATTCGCGAAGCGGTTTTATGTCATTTAGTGGCGTCTCAAAGAGAATCTCGCAAGTTGTCATAAACTGATTTTTATACCCGCTGTATGAGATTCCAATGACATTGCAGTCAAATTTCACGATTCCTGCCAAAAATTCCGCCAAAACGCCTTTTTTATCTTCAAGCGCGACTATGACTTTATAGCTTGTGCTTTTATTTTCTATCCAATCGACAAAAACCATTCGCGCACCATTATTTACCTCCAAAAATGCGCGTTCGCAAAGTTTATGGTGGATAAAAACCTTTGAGCCATTTTTAATCGCCAAAATCCCATCGCCGTGTTTTGGGTGGCAGCAGTAATCAAAAAGCGTCTCGCTAATGGTGTGATTTGAGTAAATGATGAGGTTGTCAAATTCTTGCTTTTTGAGTTTTAGCCTATCAAGGCGAATCTTAGAGATAAAATTGACATTGTTTTTTAGGCTATTTTTAAGGCGATTTTCAATATCAATCAAAAAGTCCAAATCTTTCACAGCTTTGGCAATCGTAGGCATTAGATTATGCTCTTTGACAAAATTTTCCACGACATTCATATTTTGGTCAAAAAATATGGTGGAGATGATATTTATGGCGGTTTTTTGCTCGATTTCTTTTAGTTTTTGCGCACATTGCGCTTTTAGCGCGGATTTTGCGCGAGAAGTTTTCACTGCGTCAATCCAAGTGCATTTTGGCTCGAGATTCGATGAAGTGATGATTCGCACAATGTCGCCACTTTTTAGCGTGGTAAGCAAAGATGACTTTTGATTATTGATATACGCCTCTTTTGCGTAACTGCCTAGCTCTGTATGCACCGCGTAGGCGAAATCTAACGCCACCGCGCCCACAGGAAGCGTGTAAGTGTCTCCAGCGGGTGAGAAAACGACTATATCCTCGCGATACAAGTCATTTTTTGCCATTTCGTAAAATTCCTCAATACTGTTGTCTTGATATTGCAGATTGCTTAGCCAATCCGTTGATGGCGTAATGCCAGAATTTTTATATTTCCAGTGCGCTGCCACGCCAAATTCCGCTGAATTGTGCATTTTTATGGTGCGAATCTGAATCTCAAAAATCGAGCTTTCATCAAAAACGCTTGTGTGAATCGTTTGATAGCCATTTTCTTTTGGCAATGCGATATAGTCTTTGAATCGCGACACAATGGGCTTTAGATTCAAATGAATAATGCCTAAAGCCTTGTAGCAGTCCAAATCATCATTTACAATAATGCGAATCGCTAACAAATCCAAAATCTCATCGATGCTCACGCCTTTTTTTTGCATTTTTAGAAAAATAGAGTAGGGGCGTTTGATTCGGCTCTCAATCCTAAAGTTTGATTCGAGGAATCCGCCCTGCATAAGCAAAGATGACACTTTGGCGATGAAATTATTTAGCTTTAAAATAAGATTTTGTCGCTTTTGGCTTAGGTAATCATTGATTTTATTGTAATCATCGCGAAAAATATAATAAAAACTTTTGTCTTCTAGCTCGTTTTTAATCGATGAAATGCCTAAGCGGTGGGCGATAGGCGCATAAACGACAAGCGTCTCTTCGGCGATTCTGCGCTGTTTGTGCGGTGGTAGGACATCTAAAGTCAGCATATTGTGCATTCTATCGCTGATTTTGATTACTAATGCACGAATGTCTTTTATGGAAGCAAGTAGCATTTTGCGAAAAGACAGCGCGGCTTGGACAAGCTTTTCGTTGCTGCTGCTTGATGGAAATTCCTCTTTTCTAATATCTACGATTTTAGTTAGCGAATCTACTAATCCCGCCACATCTTCGCCAAATTCGCTTTCAATCCACTCAATATCATAGTCCGTATCCTCTACGACATCGTGGAGCAGGGCGGCGCAAATCATCGATTCCTCGCCACCATAATACGCCACGATACACGCCACCAAAATGGGGTGAATCGCATAAGGAATCCCGCTTTTTCTAAGCTGTCCTGCGTGGGCGGCAATGCAGGAATTGAGCGCGTTACGCACCTTTGGCGTCATCGAGTAAAAAAGGATATTTTCTAGTCGCTCGGTTGCCTTGTCGATAGTGTCAATGTCGCCAAATGATGAAAAAATATTCAAATTATGATTCCTTTAGTGTTGTTTAATTCGCCTATTTACGCGCGTATTGTTCTACAAATCCGCCTTTGAAAAAGTTTTCATTGCCCGTTTTTGTCGCTGTGAGATTGAATATCACGCAACCATCTGGGCAAACGATAACCTTGCTATATTTGCTGTTGCCACCGATATTTTCCAAATCCCCGCCACTTCGCACCGCCTCCATAGCAGGAAACATTATCATCATTACCTTAGAGCAAATGCCTTGCCCGTCCGCATTGACAGGGCAACCATACGAGCATTTATATTTATCGCCGATTTCCTCGCCATTTCTGCAATAACCTTCCGTTTTATCGCCCCGCAAAAATCCTATAACTTCGATTTCAAATTCATATTCCTCGTCATACCATTTTTTCACTTTGAATCTCCAAATCTAAATTTGCCTAAAATGCGCTAGTTATTGGATTGCTTTGCGCGATTCGCCAAATCACCGCGAATCTAAAATTCTTTTGTCATTGCGAGATTTGCCTTTGGCAAATCGTGGCAATCCAAAAAATAGATTCATAGATTGCTTCGTGCGAATCTGTGATTCGCCCTCGCAATGACGACTTTTTAAATTGCGTTCTAGACGAATTTCCACTCCCTTAGTTGCGGTCGTCAATGCGGTCGATACTTATCTTCCCCTCCGCAATCTCTGTTAGCGCAATATCAGACAACTTATGCTTTGTAACCTCTAGTGGCACGAGCGGTTCTGCGCCATCGCTTAGCTCTTTCACGCGACTAAATACAAAGCACGATAGCTTGTATCTGTCGTTATTCAATCTCTGCAACGCTTTTTCTAAAATATCCTCGATTCTATCCATTTTTTTGTCCTTTCAATTTATTTTGTCAATTTATTTTACAATGCTATAAATGCCCTTTTGAAACTCAATGATATTCAAAAGATTGCCCGGCTTAAACATATTGCAAACGATAATGGGCAAACTATTATCCTTTGCTAACGCGATTGCCGTATCGTCCATCACGCGAATATTATCGTGCAACGCCCTATCATAAGACAGCGAATCCAAAAGCACCGCGTCATCGAATTTATTTGGGTCTTTATCGTAGATTCCATCAACCTTTGTAGCTTTGACAATGGCATCAGCCCCTATCTCAACGGCGCGTAAAGTTGCCGCCGTATCGGTGGTGAAAAATGGATTCCCCGTCCCAGCCGCAAAAATCACAACGCGCCCTTTTTGGATATGGCGAATCGCACGGCGATAGATATAGGTCTCGCAAATCTCTTGAATCTCAATGGCACTTTGCACCCGCACATCAAGCCCAAAATGCTCCAAAGCCTCTTGCATAGCCACCGCATTGATGACTGTTGCAAGCATTCCCATATAATCACCGCTCGTGCGCCGAATGATTCCGCCCTCACTCGCACTCACGCCACGAATGATATTTCCGCCGCCGATGACAATGCAAACCTCGACATTATTATCCACTAAAAGTTTGATTTCCTTAGCGATATAGCGCAAAATCTCAATGTCAATCCCAAAGCCATTTTTCCCAGCTAATGCCTCGCCAGAAAATTTGACTAAAATGCGATTCTTTCGCACATTGCCGTTAATTTTGTGTAGCTCTTGTTGCTCTTGCATTTTTTTGCGACCTTTCTTTACAAAAATCCGCGATTCTATAAAAACTATGCTTAAATAAGTTTGAAGCGAATCGCGATTCGATACTTTGATAATGAATCACTAATAAAAAATTATTGCGCTTGAATCAAAAAGATTTAGTCTTTAACTATAAACTTTTGAAAAATTTGCGTTTTTATATTGACATTTGCTAAAAAAGTTAATACAATTCTAGCACTTAAATTTTAAGAGTGCTAAATTTTAAAATTTAAGTTAAAAATCATTTTTTGATTTTTACAAACTCTTAATTTTTTAAAATCATTCGTAATAAGGAGCGAAAAATGAAATTCAAACCATTGGATAAGAGAGTCGTGTTAGAGCGCGTAGAGGAGGAAACCAAAACCACCTCAGGCATTATTATCCCAGATAATGCTAAGGAAAAGCCACTTGTGGGCGTAGTCAAGGCGATTAGCAAAAAAATCGAAAAAGACTGCGAATTCAAAGTCGGCGATACAGTTGTATTTGACAAATACAAAGGCAGTGAGATTAAGATTGAAGGCAAAGAATATATCGTGCTAGATGCCGAAGATTTACTTGGAATCTTGGGCTAATAAATTAAAAGGAGTAAAAAATGGCAAGTAAAGAAATCACATTCTCAGATAACGCGAGAAATAAACTTTTTGACGGAATTAAACAGCTAAATAACGCAGTTAAAGTAACTATGGGTCCGCGCGGACGCAATGTTTTGATACAAAAATCTTACGGCGCACCTACGATTACAAAAGACGGCGTTAGCGTGGCAAAAGAAGTCGAGCTAAAATGCCCTATCGAAAATATGGGCGCACAGCTAGTTAAGGAAGTAGCGAGTAAAACCGCAGACGCAGCAGGAGACGGCACTACGACAGCGACTGTTTTGGCGTATAGCATTTTTAAAGAAGGTTTGCGCAATATCACAGCAGGGGCGAATCCTGTAGAAGTCAAACGCGGTATGGATAAGGCAACAAGCGCGATTATTGATGAGCTAAAAAAGCTAAGCAAAGCAATCAAAGGCAAAAAAGAAATCGCGCAGGTTGCGACAATCTCTGCAAATTCTGATGAAAATATCGGGAATCTAATCGCAGAGGCAATGGAAAAAGTCGGCAAAGACGGCGTAATCACCGTTGAGGAAGCAAAAGGAATCGATGATGAGCTAAATGTAGTTGAGGGAATGCAGTTTGATAGAGGCTATCTAAGCCCATATTTCGTTACAAATAGCGACAAAATGACTATTGAGCTAGAAAGCCCTTATGTGCTTTTGACAGATAAAAAAATCACTTCAATGAAAGACATTTTGCCCCTTTTAGAATCCACTATGAAAAGTGGCAAACCGCTACTAATCATCGCCGAAGACATTGAGGGTGAGGCACTAACAACGCTTGTAGTAAATAAATTGCGTGGTGTTTTAAATGTCGCAGCGGTAAAAGCACCGGGCTTTGGCGATAGACGCAAAGAAATGCTAAAAGATATAGCCATTCTTACAGGCGGACAAGTCATCAGCGAGGAATTAGGCAGGGCGTTAGAGAGCGCGGGAATCCAAGATTTAGGACAATGCGGACGAATCTCTATCGACAAAGATAACACAACTATTGTCGATGGCAAAGGCAAAAAAGATGAAGTCAAAGCGCGAATCGCCCAAATCAAAGCACAAATCGAAACTACCACAAGCGACTATGACAAAGAAAAACTCCAAGAGCGACTAGCTAAACTTAGCGGTGGCGTGGCAGTTATCAAAGTCGGCGCAGCAAGTGAAGTGGAAATGAAAGAGAAAAAAGACAGAGTTGATGACGCGTTAAGCGCGACAAAAGCAGCCGTTGAAGAAGGTATAGTCGTAGGTGGTGGCGTGGCTCTAATCCGCGCAGGACTAAGCGTAAAACTCTCACTTAAAGGCGATGAGGCAATCGGCTATGACATTATCAAACGAGCAATTAGCGCACCACTCAAACAAATCGCAGAAAACGCAGGATTTGACGCAGGTGTAGTGGTAAATGAAATCGAAAAAAGCAAAAAAGATAGCTATGGATTCGATGCAGCAAGTGGCGAATATGTGGATATGCTTGAAAAAGGCATTATCGACCCGCTAAAAGTCGCGCGAATCGCGCTACAAAATGCTGTGAGCGTATCTAGCCTACTGCTAACCACAGAGGCTACGATAAATGAAGCCAAAGAGGACAAACCTACCCCAGCAATGCCTGATATGGGCGGTATGGGAGGAATGGGCGGAATGATGTAATTTTCCGCACCTAGTGTAACCCTTACACAATTTTCCTCATCGCTTTGGCGATTCATTGAATCGCCAAAGCGGTTTAATCCATTCGCGTCATTGCGAGACTTGCCTTTGGCAAGGCGAAGCAATCCAAAAAACTTTCCCACATTTTTTACCCTCTATTTTTCAAATGACAGCATTTGTCGCGTGTATTTTGTAAAATTTCATTTTTTACAACGAATCCTTAAATAAAAATTCGTTAAAATTTTTAGCACATTTTTGGCGGAAATACTTTTTTAAAAAGGCGATA
>JBNMKJ010000003.1:0-90373 GCA_050874285.1 Helicobacteraceae bacterium
CCACTTGCTTAATGTATTGATTTAGTGTTTTCATTGTTTGTCCTTTTTTTTATTTAAATTTTATTTAAACGCGAATCACAAGGATTCACGCACATTCCTATTTCGCCGCTCTTATCCGTTTAGCTCATCATCTCTAGCGCAATCGCTTAAAACCACACTTGAATCACGCGCCCAAATCGGCGACTTAATCTTTCGCAAGGGCAAAAATAGCGAGAGCGAGTTAATCGCATATTTGAGCGATTCGCCCTTTTCACATATCGGTATCGTGGCGAATCTCAAGCCTTTGCGTATCATTCACGCCACTACCGATGATAATCCAAATGCGCCAAATCGCGTGATACAAAGCCCAATCGATGAATTTTTAGCTCAAGCGCAAGTAGTGGGACTAAAGCGACTGCCTTTGCCGAAAAAGACGCGCGAAGCGATTGCGAAATATGCTTTATTATCGCTTGGTGCGCCATTTGTGTTAAATGGAAAAGGCGATTCGCTTTACTGCACGACTTTGGTGCGCGATAGTATTAAAGCAAATGCGCCAAATTTTGAGCTAAATTTACCATACACAAAGATAAGTTTTGCGCTATTTAGCGGAGAATACTTAATGCCAAGCGCATTTTGGGAACACAAGGGCTTTGAAATGATTTTGGATATTAGCGATTTAAATTAAAAAAATACAACTTTTATGGCGGATTTGTAGTAGATTCGTAACTTTTATAATATAAAAACGCAGTTTTTAGCCGAATCTTAAATATTTTTTTGCTATAAATGCGAGTTTTATTTCACTTTCAATTTTTAGGGGGCTAAAATGGCTTTGATGATAAATGATGAATGTATCGCCTGTGATGCGTGCAGAGAGGAATGCCCAAACGAGGCGATTGATGATGGAGAGCCGATTTATGTCATCGACCCAGACAAATGCACGGAATGTATCGGGCATTACGATGAGCCAAACTGCGTTACCGTTTGCCCCGTAGATGCGATAATTCCAGACCCTGACAATGTGGAGTCTATCGATGAGCTGAAATTCAAATTTCAAAAGCTAAATGGCGATAATTAGCGCGTAGTGTGGGTTTGTAGCATTTAGAGTATGGATTTAACAGCGCGTTTGCAACTAACAAAATTTTAAGGTTTTTTTACTAGAATTTGGGATTTAAAATTTGACTTTAGAGGAATGACAATGAGAAAAATGGCTTTAACTGCGATAGGTGTGGCAATGGTGGCGATTTTGTGTGGGTGCAGTGGCACGATAAATATCCTAAACTCCGATGCGCGAATCGTGCGAATCGTTACAAACGAGCCTACGCCAGATTGCCTATATTTGGGCGAAGTGTATGGCACACAAACAAACAACGGCTTTTTCAGCGAGGCAGAGCTAAATGAGGGCGCAATAAACGACACAAAAAACAAGGCGCACACGCTAGGTGGCGACACAATCTTTTTCCTAACGAATCAAAATAAATTTACCGTGCGCTCCTCAGGCAATAGTATCATTTTGGACGATAGCTTGAAAGCGAGTAATGAGGTGAATATTACTGCGTTAGTTTATCGCTGTCGCGGGAATTAGATAATATTTTGCAAACGATTATAGCCGTTTGCAAACCTCACATCTAAAAATAAAACGCGCGGATTTATAAATCTGCCATAATACTTTAAGCACCCAAAGGCTATAATGCCAAAATTTTTAACTTATTTAGGAAAAAGCAAATGATAAAATTACGAGAAGCCCTAAAACTCCCACAAGATAAACTCAACGAGCTAAAATCCACGATTGCCAAAAATGCCAAAGATTCGCCACTAAATGCCTACATAATCGATGAAAATTCACTAAGTGATTCGGGCGAATCTGGCGAATCCACAAGCGGAGTGCCGATTCTTATCAAAGATAATATCAATGTCAAAGGCTGGGAAATCACCTGTGGCAGTGCGATTTTAAAAGGTTACATTGCGCCATACAACGCCACCGCCATTGAAAATCTAAAAAAGCATAATTTTGTGCCCTTTGGCAGGGCAAATATGGACGAGTTCGCAATGGGCAGCACCACCGAATCAAGCGTCTATGGCGCAACCAAAAATCCGCGCGATTTATCACGCACACCGGGCGGTAGTAGCGGTGGAAGCGCGGCTGCGGTGGCTGGTGGCATTGCAATCGCCGCGCTTGGAAGCGACACGGGCGGTTCGATTCGCCAACCTGCGGGATATTGCGGGTGCGTGGGGCTAAAGCCCACTTATGGCGCGGTCAGCCGATATGGGCTTGTGGCGTATAGCTCTAGCCTTGATATTATCGGTCCTATCACGCAAGATGTGCGCGATTGCGCGATTTTGTTTGACGCGATTAAAGGTAGCGATAAGATGGATTCAACAAGTCGCGTGGAAATTGACGCGCTAGAAGCGACATTTAGCGCGTTAGATGAAAAGCGAAAATTTAAAATAGGCATTTTAAAGGACGCCTTAAAAGACGCGAATGGCGAGATTTGCGAGGCTTATGATGACTTGGCAAATGCGCTATCAGCGCAAGGGCATAGCATTAAAGAAGTCAAAATGATTGACTTAAACTACCACATTTCAAGCTATTACATTACCTCTATGGCAGAGGCAAGTGCGAATCTAGCGCGGTTTGATGGCGTTAGGTATGGAAATCGCGCCCAAAATAGCGCGAATCTCAAAGATTTGTATGTCAAAACGCGCACGGAAGGCTTTGGCGATGAAGTCAAACGGCGCATTTTAATTGGCAACTTTGTGCTATCCAGCGGATATTATGACGCTTATTATCTCAAAGCACAGAAAGTGCGCGATTTAATCGCATTTCAATATAGTGAGATTTTTAAGGAAGTCGATATGATTTTAAGCCCTATCGCGCCCAATGTCGCCCCCAAACTAGGCGAAAAATTAAGTCCGCTTGAAATGTATCTAAGCGACATTTACACAATCGGGGCGAATCTCGCAGGAATCCCAGCCATTTGCGTCCCTATCGCCAAAAATAAGGACAATTTGCCAATAGGCGTCCAAATCTTAGCTAATCACTTTGAAGAGCAAAAATTGCTAGATTTGGCGTTAAGTATCGAATCAAAATGCGCAGTGGAGTTTTAGATATTTTGCCCGTGAGTATAAAAAAAGAAGTCTAAAATGAAAGGATAAAAAATGATAAAAAAAGCCCTAACTTTCGAGGACATTTTGCTTGTCCCACGATACTCCGAAGTCCTACCCAAAGAAGTCAGCGTCAAATCTAAGCTAAGCAAAAATATCACGCTAAATGCGCCATTTGTGAGCGCGGCTATGGATACCGTTACGGAATATAGGACAGCCATTTCAATGGCTAGAATGGGCGGTATTGGCATAATCCACAAAAATATGGACATAAACGCGCAGATTCAACAGGTGAAAAAGGTAAAGAAAAGTGAATCTGGCGTCATAACCGACCCCATTTACATTCAAGCCGATAGGACTTTGGCGGACGCCAAGCTAATCACGGATAATTACAAGATTTCAGGTGTGCCTGTGGTGGATAGCGAGGGGCGGCTGATAGGCATTTTGACGAATCGCGACACGCGATTCGAGCGCGATTTGCGGAAATTAGTAGGCGATGTGATGACAAAAACGCCACTTATCACGGCAAAAGAAAACACCACGCTTGATGAAGCAAAAAAGATTATGCACAAGCACAAAATCGAAAAGCTCCCCATTATCAGTAGCGACAATGTCCTAAAAGGGCTAATCACCATTAAAGACATTCAAAAGCGTATCGAATATCCAAACTCAAACAAAGACGCGCTAGGGCGACTGCGCGTAGGCGCGGCAATCGGTGTGCTGCAAATCGACAGGGCTAGGGCGTTAGTGGAGGCTGGAGTTGATGTCATCGTGCTAGATTGCGCTCACGGGCATTCAATCAATGTGCTAAAAACTATCGAATCCATAAAAAAAGAGCTAAATATCGATTTAATCGTAGGCAATGTCGTTACCAAAGAAGCCACCAAAGACTTAATTAGCGCGGGAGCGGACGCAGTAAAAGTCGGCATTGGACCGGGCAGTATTTGCACCACGCGAATCGTAGCAGGTGTGGGAATGCCACAGATTTCAGCCATAATGGACTGCGCCGCAGAGGCAAAAAAACATAAGATTCCCATAATCGCAGATGGCGGGATTAAATACTCAGGCGATGTGGCAAAGGCAATCGCTTTGGGCGCAAGTTGCGTGATGATAGGCAGTATGTTTGCGGGGTGCGAAGAGACGCCGGGCGATTTAATCATCTATCAAGGACGACAATACAAAAACTATCGTGGTATGGGCAGTATCGGGGCGATGACAAGTGGTAGCAGTGATAGGTATTTTCAAGAGGGCGTAGCGCAAGATAAGCTCGTGCCAGAGGGCATTGAAGGCAGAGTGCCATATCGCGGTAAGATTAAGGATATAATCTATCAGTTAGAGGGTGGTTTGCGTAGCTCTATGGGCTATCTTGGCAGTAAGGACATTCCTACATTTTGGAAAAATGCCGAGTTTGTGGAAATCACAAGCGCAGGTTTGCGCGAATCTCATGTCCACGATGTGGATATTACCAAAGAATCGCCCAATTATCACATAGGCTAGGGAGTTTGAGCTATGCCAAGCGAATCTAAAGAAGTGCATTTTGAGGATAGAATCACAAAAATAAAAGAAATTATCGCAAAATTAAACAATAGCGAAATCACGCTAAAAGACGGAATGCAGCTTTACAAAGACGGAGTTGCTGAAATCAAAGAGGCGCAAAAAATGCTAGAAAACGCCAAAAATCTCTATGATGAAATCAACAAAGAGCCTAAAGCGTCCAAATAAGAAGTGGCAAAATTATGATAAAAATATGTATGGCGCAATTTGAGCGCGTGGAGGGCAGTAGATTCGCTAGGATTTTGGGCGCGGAGTGCCAAAGGCAAAAGATTGATTTGGTGGTTTTTGGCGAATATGTGGCGAATCGCTTTTTTAAAAAATACACAAATAAGGCGGAGCTAAAGCGCGAATTTGAAACGATGAAGGCGTATTTTAGCGAACTCGCAAGGAAACTAAATCTTACCATTATTGTGCCACTAATTGAGTGCGAATCCACCAAGTCAAAAGGCGAATCTAAAGGTAACAGCAAGGGTAAATCTATGCGCGATTCGGGTGGCGAATCTAGTGGCAATTTAGAGGACGAATCGCAAAAATTCTACAAAAGCATTGCGATTTTTGATGCGCAAAAAGTGCGATTCCACCGCGCTACTAGGCTTATGGATTTTTCGCATTGGAATGAAAGGGCGTTTTTTGATAATGATTTGCGCCTAAAAGAACCGCCTATTTTTAAGGTGGGCGATTTTAAGGTGAGTGCGATTTTTGGCTGGGAGGCGCACTTTGATGAGATGATGACAAAGTTACGCAAAAAGGGCGTGGATATTTTGTGTGTGCCTTGCGCGAATACTTTTGGCTCAAATGCGCGGTGGCAGAGGCTAATGCAGACGCGCAGTTTTTTAAATAGCGCGTTTGTGGTGAGAGTGAATCGCGTGGGAACTTTTATTGAAAAAAGCGCGGAAAATGGCTTTGTGTGGGATTTTTACGGGGAGAGTTTTGTGGCTATGCCTGATGGCAGTTTGGGCGATATGATGGGCGAAAAAGAGGGGATTTTGGTGAGTGAGATTCGTGCAGAAATACTAAAAGAAGCAAAAGATTCGTGGCAATTTCGGTAAAAAAAGGCGCGTTGTATCTTTGACAATTTCGCAGGATTCGGTGCGTTTGGCTATTTTATAGACGACTAGTCTTATCTCATAGCCTCACGCTTGAAAACCCACGAACTTGCCTAAAGCTACTTCCGCGCTAGTCGCTTGAATCTACAAAGCAAAAAATTGTAATATTTTTAATGTTATTTTAAGAAACATTATGCTAAAAGTATCCCCTTTTTTAAATTTTATTCAGAGGTAAATATTATGGGTAAAAAGTCTGACAAAAAAGCCAAAAAATCCGCGAATCTAAGCAAAAAAAGCATAAAAAACGACAAAAAGTTAAACGCCACCAAAAGCGAGAAAAGCGCGAAAAAGGTGGATTCCAAAAAAGTGCTTAAAGAAATCCTAAAAGCACCCAGCAAAAGTGCCAAGCCAAGCGCAAAATCAAGCACAAAAAAGCCAAAAAAGATAAACATTAGCGAATATACTACGATTAAATCCGCTAAAAAACCCACTCCAAAGGCAAGTGCGACAAAAATAAGCGCAAAAAAAATAAGCACAAAAAGCGTTAAAAAATCCACTCCCAAGCCTATCGCCAAAGCTATCACAAGCGCGGTGGCTAAGGCAAAAGCTGTCGAATCTAAAAAGCCCACAAAATCAGCAAAGATTGACACAAGGCAATACACCACGCTTAAAAAGCCCACCAAAAAAGCCACAGCCAAAAAAATCGTAGCCAAAAAAATCACCGCCGAATCAAAAGCTATAAAAGCCACAAAAACGCCAAAATTGCCCAAAGATTCGGCGAATCTAAAGCCTAAAAAAGTTGCTACAAAGCCACCAAAGCCACCCAAACCGCCAAAACCGCCCAAGCCACCAAAGCCAGAGAAACTCCCCAAAACGCCACAAGAAAAGTTAGAGTATCTTTTTAGGACTAAGCAGGGCGATTTTGTCGCGTATGAGGACATTGCATCTACGCTTAAAAAACCCGCCACGCCTAGCCAAATTAGCAAGATTGAGCTTTTTGCTAAAAAATATAAAAAGCAATTTATTAGCTCATCAGAACTCGCCAAAAAGCTAAACTACGAGGAAAAACAACTAGCTAAAGAGCAAAAGCAAAAGCAAATCGATGAAAACACCGATGAGGAATTTGACTTGATGAAAGAGCGCGAATCGCTAGAGTGGAGTCGTAGCGATAGCCCTGTGCGAATGTATTTGCGCGAAATGGGGCAGATTCAGCTACTCACAAAGGACGAGGAAACCGAGCTTGGGCGCAATATGGAGCGCGGTGAAAATATCATCATTGATGCGATTTGCTCTGTGCCATATCTCACGGAGTTTATTTACAATTACCGAGACGCGCTAATCAACCGCGAGAGACGCGTAAAAGAGCTATTTAAAAATTTCGAGGACAAGGACGGCAAAGAGGCATTTGACGATGACAGCGATGATTTGCTACTAAAAGATAGCAAAAAAGACGATGATGAGGACGAATTTGACGATGATGAGGACTACGAATCTGCGCCACCCAAAAAGACTGCCAAAGACGCCGAACGCGTGAAAATGGTAATGTCAGCGTTTAAAGATTTGGATAAAGCTAGGCGCGATATGCAGAAAACACGCGATTCGTTGCCACAGGATTTGAGCGCGTTAAGCGATATTTTGCTTTTGGCGCATAAAAAAGAGGTTTTGAAAGAAAAATTACTCGCGCTTGGTCCCACAAGTAAGCTCATCACTGAGATTGTAAAGATTATGGAAAATGTCCTAAAAGGCGATGAATCGTTTGAGCGAGAAATGAAAAAGTTAGAATATAAACTCCCGCTATTTAACGAAACTCTGCGCGAAAATCACCGCAAGATTTTGGCAAATATCACAAATATGAGCAAGGCAGACATCGCCCAAGCCGTGCCAGAAACGACTATGGTAAGCACTTATGTGGAGATTAAAAAGCTAATCCTTACCAAAGAGGCGAGTAAAGATAGCTTTAATCTAGAGCCAGAAAAGCTAAAAGAGATTTTAGAGCAGATTAAGCGCGGTAAAGTGATAGTCGATGAGGCAAAAAACAAAATGGCAAAAAGCAACCTGCGCCTTGTGGTATCAAACGCGAAAAAATACACCAATCGCGGATTGCCATTTTTGGACTTGATACAAGAGGGCAATATCGGGCTTATGAAGGCGGTAGATAAGTTTGAGTATAAGCGCGATTTGAAGTTTTCGACTTATGCGACTTGGTGGATTAAACAAGCCATTTCACGCGCCATAGCCGACCAAGCGCGGACGATTCGAATCCCGATTCATATGATTGACACGGTAAATAAAATCAACAAGGCACAGCGCGATTATATGCAAAAGCACGGCAAGGAATCCGACATTGACAATATCGCAAAAGAAGTGGCGATTCCTATCGATAAAATCAAAAATGTGATAAAAATGACAAAAGAGCCTATCAGCCTTGATGCGCCTATCGGCAACGATGATGACGGCAAATATGGCGATTTCGTGGAGGATAAAAATATCATAGGACCGATGGAGCAGGTGCTAAAAGAAGATTTGCGCAATCAAATCGAAGATGTTTTATCTCAGCTAAATGAGCGCGAACGCGCCGTAATCAAAATGCGCTTTGGATTGCTTGACGATGAAAGCGATAGGACTTTGGAGGAAATCGGCAAGGAATTAAATGTAACGCGTGAGCGAGTGCGCCAAATCGAATCAAGCGCAATTAAAAAGCTAAAGCACCCTAGAGTGGGGAGAAACCTTAAAAAATATATGGAGGATTAGAAAAGCGCGATTGGCTTTTTGCGATAAATCGGGGAGACTTGCCACTCGCTTCGTCAATGAACTATCAGTTCTATTTCCTTGCTCGTGGCTACGCAACCCCGATTTCTCATCAAAAATACTTCCGCACTTACAAGATGTGTCATTGCAAGATTTGGGCTTTAGCCAAAATCGAAGCAATCCAAACAATATAAAAATAGATTGCCACGACTTGCCAAAGGCAAGTCTCGCAATGACGAGCTAGTGTTGATTTATGTGATTTACTCTTACTTTACAATTCACACTCGCTTAAAAAGCCAAATTTGATGATTTTAACCCAAGCATAATCGCGCCAAGTGCAAAATGCGCCCTAGATTTGCCATTACAATGCTTATCTTTTTGCATATCTATCACAGCGTAAAATGTAGTTACGATAAAATTATTCAGCAGAAAATCCACTAGCAAATCCTCCATAATCTTATGCGTTTTGGCGGAGCGATTCGGCACTTTGTCCGTTGTGTGTGGCAATGGTATTTACAAATATATTATCAAAATCTATGAGATTTCTCATAAAAACGCCATAAATAAATCTATCAAAAATCCTTTGCAAATCTTTTGCGTGGGATTGTCGTTGTGTGAAGTTAAAATGTCAAATCTTTGCATTTAGATTCAACTACAAATTTTCGCTAATACACTTTTCAACTTGTTGCATTGCCTCTTGTATCGCCTCAATCTGCGCAAATTCCTCAAGTTTTGCTTTAAATCCAGCAACCGCATTGCCATTTTGCTCGATAATCCACTTTACAAAAGCATATTCTTGCGTATCTTTTTCATCAAAGATATATTTATAGTAGCACGCACCATCTTTTCTAATGCCATTTTTATTGCGATTATTTTTAAAGAAATCTTCGCATTCATTGACTATTTTTTCATATTGTTTAGCATCATAATCCCCGGGCGCATACGCAAAATAGGGCTTTGCAAATTTAGATTTATCATATCCAAAGGCTATAACATAATCAAAATCAAGCCCCTCTCTTGCCTTTTTGTAAAACACTACTTGCCACCCTCTTTTTCCAATCTCATCATCAGTTCTATATGCTTTGTAAGTATCTTTGCCTATTTTTACACCATTTTTAAATTCTTTTAACAAATCATCATAAAATTTTTCTACTATGCTTTCGCTGATTTGATTCCACGAATCTGTAAGCGTTTCGTGCAAATCGTGTTTTTCATCTTTCATTATTTCCAAAGCCATTTTTTGATTTTTATCATCTTGCATTATAAATTCAACCACAGGGTCATTTTCCACCAATTCATTAGTAATATACCATTCCAAAATTTCGATATATTGTTCTAAAACAGCGATGATCTTATTTAGCCCGTTTTCACCCCTCGTATTAGAATCGCCCCGCGCTTTTGTTTTGGCGCGTTTCTCTAATTCTTTGACGCAAGATTCAACCCAAGATTTTATCCACTTATAAGTCATTTGAAAATAATATGCCTTCATATTGCCACTATTATCGCGGATAATGCAGTATTGCCCTTCTTTGTCTAAATACCATTTGCCACGCCCAAAACCAAAGCTAACTTCGCTAGGGTCTTTTTCATCAGGGCGTAGATAAATCACTAGCGTTTTATTTGGCGTGTAGCCTTTGTTTTTAGAAATGTCAAAGATATAGTCTTTGATTTGAGCGTTTTGGTCTTTTGCGTAGATTTTATTTTCTACGATGATATTCACAAAATTATCAAATTGTAACAAAATATCAACGCGCCTATTTTGCTTGATTTGTTCAGTAGTGGCTTCTGTTTCTACACTTTGCAATTTTTCCACGCTTAAATTGCCAAATACTTTATTAGGAATCGCTTTTTCTTTAGATAGTTTTGCTAAAAATAACTCAGCAAATACGCTTTGATAATGTTCGCTATTTGTATCAAGCAGATATGCTATAAACGCAGAGTGGTAGTTTTCCTTATGTGATACACCCAAAGCGTCAAAAATGTTAAAATAATTTTTGCCTTGCTCTTTTTGTTTTTCAAATTTCTCACTTGCCTTTCTCAAATCATTTTCAAATTTTTGTGTGATTGCCATTGTTACTCCTTTTAAAGTTAATGCAGAATTATACCTTATCTAACCTTTCTTTTCATTCTCTTGCTTTTCTCTCGCCTTTTGTTCTTTGATTTCGTTGATATTATCCACGATTAGCCCTACTATCATATTTAGTAAAACAAAAGTTACGATGAGTATAAAACTTACAAAAACTATCCACGAGTATGGATATACGCGCATTATAGGTAGTGCGATTCCACTCGCCCACGATTCAAGCGTAGAGATTTGAAAAAGTGAAAAAATCGCAATGCCTAAATTGCCAAAGATTTCGGGGAATTCGCTACCAAAAAATCGCACACAAAGCACCGCGTAAATATATAATATAAACATTAGCACAAGTCCTACATAAAAGGCACTTGGCGCGGTTTTAAAGATTACTGCGATGACAAATCGTAGCTGTGGCACGGCAGAAAAAAGTCGCAACAAAGTAAAGATTCGCAAAAGTCGCAATATGCTGATATTTGTAAGCGCAGGGACAAAGCACAAAGCCACCACGACAAAGTCAAAAACATTTGCTTTGCTTTTGAAAAAGTCCAGCCGAAAAGCGATGATTTTTAAGACTATTTCAAAAACAAATATGTATAAGATGATATTTTCAAGGCGTTTGATAACAACTACATTTTCAAATCTAGCGTAAGTGCTAAATCCCAAAATAACGGCATTTAGCAACACTACGCCTATAAAAAAGAGTTGCGTTGCTCTATGATTTACGAATCGTTGAAGCATTGCCAACCCATATCAAAGCTGATTTTGCAAATTATGCGGTTTATTCCACTTTGCTTTATTTTCTCTATCTACAAAAAATACCTTAAGTTGCGCTTTATTTTCGCTACTTACCCACGCAATGGTTGAAGTGGCTTTATTATCCTTTTCTTCCATATACCAAAGCGCATCGCCCTTTGCTTTAATGTCTTTATCAACAACAAACACAAGCAAATCTGCCTTGCTATCTCTATCAACTTTAAACACCTTTACCTTTGCCTTGTTTTCGGCAACTACGCAAATTTTTGCCATATTTTTCTCCTTTAAAATTAAAATTGAGTTGAAATTCTAATTTTTTTAACCTTAATAAACACTTATAAGTGTTTGAATTTTTCCTATCCAAAAACATACAATGCCCTTAAACCAAAGGTGGATTGTGAAGCAAAAAACAATAAATGAATTTTTCGATGAAATCGTGGCAAATGTCAAGCGTGAGCGACTAAAGCGGGGTATTTCGCAACTCGCACTCGCGCAGATTTTGGGGCATAAGTCGCCCAATTACATTGCCAAGATTGAGACGCGCAAACACGGCGTGTGCTACAATCTGCACCACCTTTTCATCATCGCTAGTGAGTTTGAAATGGACTTGCGCGACTTGCTACCACACACAAAGGAAATGGATAATTGACAAAAATTTACTTTTTGTTTTTTGTGGATTGCTATAAAAATTCGCTACACTCATTTTCTTGCAATGACGAATCGACATGCTGTCATTACGCGATTTTCGCCAGAAAATCAAAGCAAAACTATGCGTTAATTTTTTAGATTGCTTCGTTGTGGCTATGAAGCCACTGCCTCGCAATGACTGAGAGGGTGAGCTGTCATTGCGAGGAAGCGAAGCTGACGAAGCAATCCACTTGATTTGATTTATTTTTTTGTAGATTGCTTTTGGCATTTACAATGCCTCGCAATGACGGATAGAGTGACACTAATTAAAAAATAGATTGCCACAATTTTTGCCTAATGGTAAGTTTTATAATGGTGGCGTGGGACACATATTTGTGCTTTATGTAGATTCTTGTGGATTGCTTTGATTTATCGAATACTAAATTTTACAATAATTAAAAATCTTTTCCCATTTTCTCAATTTGCTTTAATCTGCCCCACTTGGCATAATGCTTGTTGTTTTTTTAAGGCGCGAAGTGTCAAAATGCGTGTATATGCGCGAAGTAGCGATACTTGCGTGTCCCAAAGCCTCCTGCACCAAAATCAAATCCAAGCTCTTTTGATATAGCAAAGTCGCAAAGCTGTGGCGCAGTAAATGCGCTCCATTTTTTTCCTTGCGAATCCCAGCGAAACTCAGCACATTTTCCACCACACGGCTCACATAAGCCTGTGTCAAAATTTTGTCCTTAAAGTTGCAAAAAATCAAATCGCTTTTTAGATTCATCGCGCTTTTTTGGCTGAGCCACGAATCTAGCAACTTTTCGATATGTCGTTTGAAAATCATCACAATGCGCGGTTTATTGCCCTTGCCACGCACTTGTAAGATAAAATATTCGTCCTTTTGGCTAATGTCTTTTTGCTTTAGATTGAGTGCCTCGCTCACGCGAATCCCCGTGTATAAAATCATCTTTAAAATAAGGCGATTGCGGTGAATCGTCTTATCGCTAAAAGGAAATTCATCGATTGCGCTAATGAATCGCGCCACCTCGCTTTCATTAAGGTAAGAGGGCAGTTTCTCGCCACTTTTGCCACGAATATCACCGATATTTTTTAGCTCAATGTTAAAAATGTAGCTTTTGCCCTGCGCGTCCTCGTTGTGCTTGTCGATAAAAGCAAAAAAGCCGATGATTGCGATGCGGTAGTTTTTTTTACTCGCATTGCTAAGCGAAGCGCACTCCACAGCGATAAAATCGCGCAATTTTTCCTCATCAATCTCGCGCATACTTGCGAATCCAAAGCCTTGCAAATAGATAAATAGCCTAACAAGCGGATTCGCGTAGGTATTTATGCCAATAAGCCCGATATTGCGCGTTTTTTTGGCTAGGATTTTCAAGTCATTGATATTTTTTATGCCAAATCGTAGCTCTTGTAAAATGCGATTCAAAGCCTCTTTGTCCCGCACATTGCGCGAACTAAGGCTTGTGATTTTAAAATGCAAAAATCGCTCTATCCAAAAAAGCAAATTGCCCTCAAAGCTATCCTCGCAATCAAGTTCATAACGCATTTTGTGTCCCATAAATTTATAAAAAATAATCCGCAAATTTTAGCAAAAAAATATTTTTAATAAAAATAAAATTATCCGTAATGTCATTTGCGATTTGGTTAAAAAATAAAAAATTTTGGCTATAATTCGCGCTTGAAGTTTTCAAATATGTTAAGGAATCGCGTGGAACTCGCTTTAGTAAATCTATATGAAAATCTGCCCTACCTTGCGGCGTTTTTAGCTGGAATATTGACTTTTCTTAGCCCTTGCATTTTGCCTCTCATACCGCCGTATATGAGCTATATCAGCGGAATTTCGATTGAGGAATTAAACGCGCGAAATTACAAGCAAAAAATCTATATCTTTCAACGCGCAATGCTCTTTGTGGCGGGGTTTTCGCTGATTTTTATAATGCTTGGAATCTCATTTAACTCGCTTATCGGGCGATTCCTAAGCAATCCTATTACAAACTATATCGCTGGGGCGATTATCATCATCTTTGGAATCCACTTTTTAGGCATTTTGCGCCTAAATATTTTGTATAAAACAAAGCGATTCGCGGTGTTTAGGAATTTAGATTCAAGCCCACTTGTGCGAATCATCTCGCCATTTATCTTAGGAATCGGCTTTGCGCTAGGGTGGAGTCCGTGCGTGGGACCTATTTTAGCCTCGATTATTGCGCTAAATAGCATTAGCATTCATAGCGGAATCTACTTGCTAATCATCTACGCACTAGGGCTTGGAGTGCCGTTTTTGCTAACTGCGCTACTAATCGAGCGACTTTTCCGCGCCTATGATAGAGTGAAAAAATATTATAGATTCATTGAGATTATTAGCGGAGTTTTACTTGTGGCAATCGGCGTTGTAATCATATCTGGCGGACTTGATAGGCTAAGTATTTTATTTTCATAATGGAGGCAAAAAAATGATAGTTAAATCAAAAGAAATGCAAATTACAATAAGTGATAGCGGAATCATCGAATCGGTAAGCAAAAAAGGCGAATCCAAAGGCGAAGTTTTGGACTTTAAAGACGCGCTAATCGCGCCACAGCTGATTGATTTAAATGTTTTTCCTAAAAACAAATCGCTTTCGCGCAACTCGATTTTGTCGCTTTCAAAAAAGGCAAAGAGCGGAGGCGTGGGCATTCTCACGCTTAATTCCGCTACAAATCCCGCCATTGACAACGAAATGGCAATGGAATTTGTGAAAAATATTAGTAGCGAAGTGGCGATTTTGCCTTTAATTGCGTCTAATGTAAGCGATTTGAGCGGCGAATCAAAGGGCGATTCTAAAATTTGTGATATTACCATTTTGAACGCGCTAGGCGGTGTGGGCATAAATTTAGATAGCGCAAAAGGCGCAAACACCATTGACAAAGTCGCCAAATACGCTAAAATGCTTGACATTCCGCTTTTTATCAACGCAAATGACAATTTGGGCGGAATGATAAATTGTGGCGCATTGAGCGCAGAGCTAGGAATCCCCGCGCGAAGCCCACTTAGCGAAATCAAAGAAGTCGCCAAAATGCTTGAAGTGGCGATTTTTTATGGAATCAAAGTCGTTTTTAGCGCGATTAGTGAGATTCGTAGCCTTGAGTTAATCAATCAAGCAAAAAAGCACAATCCACAAATTTTCGCCGAAGTTTCCGCGCACCACTTGATTTTAACCGATGAGGCGTGCAAAGATTATAATACGGCTGCGAAAATCAATCCGCCACTAAAGGGCGCAAAAGAGCGCGACAAACTGCTTGAATCTTTGCAAAATAATGAAATTGACATTCTTACTTCACTGCAATGTGCGCATTTTAATTCTAAAAAAGAGCTACCCTTTGGCAATGCAGAGTATGGAATTGACGCGATTTCGCACTATTTCGCGCTGTTGTATAGCAATTTGGTTGAAAAAAAGATTATTTCTTTGGAGCAATTATTTGCGCTATGTGCGGAAAATCCAGCCAAAATTTTGGGGCTAAATTGTGGTAAAATTGAAAAGGGCAAAGAGGCAAAGCTAATGGCGGTGGATTTGGATTCAAGTGTAATTGTCAATGACGCATTTTCGCCATATAACGGCGCGAATCTTAAGGGCAAAATCTTGCAATTCATCTAAGCAAAGGGGGCGAATCTAAATGACAGAAAAATTACTAAATATGCTTTATTTAATGGGCGAAGAGCTGATGAATGCCGTCATAGTCGGCTCAAAGGCGATTTTTATTTTAATCTTTGGGCTGTGGTTCGCCTACTTTATCGCGGGACGCGTGAGAAAGATTTTATTGCGTGTGCTAAAGGACGAAATGCTTGCAGGATTCCTATCCAAACTCGCATTTGTTGGCATTATGATTTTAGTCGTAGTCGCCACACTTGGCACAATGGGCGTTCAAACGACTTCGATTATCGCAGCACTTGGCGCGGCGGGTTTGGCTATCGCTTTGGCACTAAAAGATTCGCTCTCAAATCTTGCAAGTGGCATAATGCTCGTGGTTTTTCGCCCATTTACCAAAGATGACAAAATTGAAATCGGTGGCTTAGTCGGCATTGTGGAGGATATTTCGCTATTTCACACTTATATGCGAATGGCGGACGGAAAGCTAGTGATTATGCCAAATACGAATGTTGCCACAAGCCAAGTGATAAACTACACCAAAAAGCACTTGCACCGAATCAAAGAAAAGCCCCACGCACTGCCACAAATCCTTGACGCTGATAATGTCATCTTGCGAATCGATTGGCTTGTGGGGGTGAGCTACACAAGTGATATTGATAGCGTAAAAAGCGTCATTTATCGCGCGGTAGAGGCGACTGAAAATATCGATAATGGCACAAAAGATGCTAGTAAAAAAATCTTTGTGGGCGTCAATGAACTTCAAGCAAGTAGCGTGGAATTTGTGGTTCGCGCGTGGGTGCTGGATAATGGCACATTTGCGACTACAAAAAGCAATATGATTGAAAATGTCAAAAAGGCGTTAGACGCCGCAAACATTGAGATTCCATACAATAAACTTGATGTAAATTTAATAAAGTAGGACAAAAATGGCAAAAGAGATTCAGCTAATCGGCGCAAGTGCGGTTATTTCGTGTAATAAGCATTTTGAGATTATCAAAAATGGCGGTATTTTATTTAGCGAGGATAAGATTTTAAAAGTGGGCGATTATGCGAGTATGCAAAGCCCCAAGATTCCAAGCAAATTCTACGAATCCTGCGTGATTACACCTGCGTTTATCAATCCGCACATTCATTTTGAATTTAGCGGGAATTATTCCACGCTAAATTACGGAAATTTCGGTGTGTGGCTTGATTCGGTGATGAATCATCGTGCTGAGTTATTTAATGACAGCGATGGAATCAAAAATGGCATAAAAGAAGTTTTACGCACTGGCACGGGTAGTGTAGGGGCGATTAGTAGCACGGGCGCGGATTTGGAGGCATTAAGCACAAGTCCGCTGAAAGTGGTGTATTTTAATGAGATTATGGGGACAAATGAGGTGCGAATCGAGCAAATCAAAGAAAATTTTAACGAGCGATTCAAAAAAGCAAAATTGCTAGAAAATCCACGCTTTAAAAACGCTATCGCTTTGCATTCACCCTATGCCTTGCATAATAGCCTAGCGGATTACGCGCTTGATATTGCCAGAAAAGGCAAAATGCTTGTAACCACGCATTTTATGGAATCGCGCGAGGAGCTAATTTGGATAGATTACGGGAGGGGCTATTTTAAGGACTTTTTTAAAAATAGCTTTGGCGTGGAAAATGCGCGTCCATTTTACACAAAGAGGGATTTTATGGAGCTTTTTAGCCAAGTGCCTACGCTTTTTACGCACTGCCTTTATTTAAGCAATGATGATTTTGAGTTGCTCCAAAAGCTAGATAGCGATATTATCTCTGCTCCGCGCAGTAATCGCCTTTTAAACAATCGCTATTTTGACTTTTTTAAGGCAAAGGATTTTAAATTTAAGCTGATTTTAGCCACTGATGGCAGAAGCTCGAATCACTCGCTAAGTCAGCTTGATGAGGCGCGGTGTGCGCTATTTGCGTATAGGCGATTTGATGTGAATGCTTTGGCAAAAGAGATAATGCTTGGCATCACGCGCAATGTCGCCAAACGATTTGGATTCAATAACGGCTCTTTGGAGCGTGGCAAGGCGAGTGATTTGGCGGTGTTTTATGTCAAAGATATTGCCAAAAGTAGCCAAGTGCCTTTGCATTTCCTGCTACACGCCAAAGAAGTGGAGGATTTATACATTAACGGAAAAAGGATAGATTTTGAAAATCTTTAAAAAATGGTGGCGATTTTTTGTCATAAAACCGCTAAATTTCATTCAAAATTATTTTAAATCTTGTTTGTTTATTTTGCTGGTTATCGTGCTTTGTATCGCCTTTACGCCACCAAAAACGATGAATATAAATTTGGCGCGAATCTATTTAGAGGGTCCCATTTTTAGAAGCGATTTGTTTGCCACGCAGATTGAATCGCTAAAAAATTTTCCGAATCTAAAAGGCGTTTTGTTAATCATTGATTCGCCCGGTGGCGGTTTATCAGCGAGTATTGAAATCGCAGATATGCTAGAAGAGCTAAACACCAAAATCCCCGTAGTCAGCTATGTGCGTGGCACTATGGCAAGTGGAAGCTACTATGCAGGAATGTATAGCAGATTCATAGTGGCGAATCGTGGCGCGATGATTGGCTCGATTGGCGTGATTTTTAATGGCTATAATATCGAGGATTTGCTAGGCAAAATCGGCGTCCAAACACAAGGTCTAAAGGCTGGAGAGTTTAAGGAAGTAGGCACGATGACGCGCAAATGGAGCGACAATGAGAGGGCGTATTTACAGCGCGTCCTAAATCAGCAATACGCAATGTTTGTGCGCGATGTGGCAAATGCTAGGGCAAAAACGCTTGGCAATTTGGATTATCGAATCTACGCGGAGGGCAAGATTTTTAATGCTTATGACGCCAAAGAAGTGGGACTAATTGATTTAGTCGGCACACAAAAAGAGGCGGTGGCGTTATTACAAGAGCTAAGTGGCGTGAAAGAGCCTGTGTGGGCAAAAGAGGGCGTGATTGATAATTATCTTAAAAAATTTAGCGCAGAGGCTGTGAGCGCGGTTTTCTCACAAATAAATATAGTGCGATGAATTACATAATTTTAATAAGCACACCTGATTCGCGCGGTTTGGTGCATAAGATTTCAAGCAATTTGCTAGATTTTAATATCGAAAAAAACGATGAATTTGTGGATAGAGAGAGTGAGCATTTTTTTATGCGCACAGAAATTAGCGTGGAGGGCAATTTAAACGAATCGCGCGTAAGCGCAACCGAATCTCGCCCGATTCGTGGTGCAAAAAATCGGATTCAAACGAGCAGTAGTGCGAGTGCCGATTTTTTGCTAGAAAGGGACTTGCGAGGCTCTCCCCCTAAAAGCGAAAAGCGGCAGCTTTTGGCGCGTAGGGGGAGCGGGGCGGGGGGTGCAGCCCTTTTGCGAAAAGAAACAAGCGAATCTAATGGCAAAAGTGTGGATTGCTTCGGCGATGAATCGCCTCGCAATGACGAATCTAGTGCAAATTCCTACGATTCCACCCAAAGCGCAATAGAATCACGCCTCCGCAAAGTCCTACCACCACAATCTTTCATCAAAATTACCCCAAAGCGCAAAAAGTCCATTGTCATTTTTTGCACCAAAGAGGCGCATTGCTTGGGCGATTTGCTGATGAAGCATTACAATAACGAGCTAGACATTGACATAAAAGCGATTATTTCAAATTATGAGAGTTTGCAGAGTTTAGTGGAAAAATTCCACATTCCATATTTTCACATTTCGCACGATTCGCCACGCTATGAAGATTCGATGCTTGAAGTTTGCGCGAATTTCGCCCCTGATTTTATTGTGTTAGCAAAATATATGCGGATTTTAAGTCAGCATTTTATTTCGCACTATGAAAATCGCATTATAAATATCCACCACAGCTTTCTACCCGCATTTATCGGGGCGAATCCATACAAACAAGCCTACACACGAGGCGTGAAAATCATCGGCGCAACGGCGCATTTCGTTACAAGTGAGCTTGATAGCGGTCCTATTATCTGCCAAGATATTATGCAGGTGAATCACACATTTTCGTGGCAAGATATGCAAAAGGCTGGTAAAAATATCGAGCGCGTAGTTTTGGCTCGTGCGGTGGAACTCGCCATTGATGAGCGAATCTTTATCCACAAAAATAAAACAATTATTTTTTAAAATTTGCTTAAAAATTGTTTAAATTATGCTATAATTCCAAACTCATTTTTATTTTAAAGGATTAAATAAATGCGTGTTTTAATCATAGAAAACGATGAAAACTTGGGCGAATCGCTCAGCGATGCGTTAAATGAAAAGAAATACCAAACCGACATTGCCGAAAACCTAAAAGACGGCAAATACTACATTAGCATTCGCAACTATGACTTAATCATCTCAAATTGGAATCTAAGCGATATAAGTGGCGTGGATATAATCAACCAAATCAAAGAAAAAACGCCCAAAGTCGCCGTCATCATCATCTCAAGCAAGGAAGAGCCAGAAGTAGAAGTAAGCGCATTAAACGGCGGAGCAGATGACTTTATACGATTCCCTTGCACAAACGAAGTCTTTGTAGCGCGAGTAGAAGCGAGACTACGCTCGTGGGGTAGCAATCTAATCGAAATCGAGGACTTACTAATCAACCCAGATGAGGAAAAAATCATCTACAAAGGGCAGGAAATCGAAGTCAAAGGCAAACCATTTGAAGTGCTAACGCATTTAGCAAAACACCGCGACCAAATCGTAAGCAAAGAGCAGCTTTTGGACGCAATATGGGAAGAGCCAGAGCTTGTTACGCCAAATGTCATCGAAGTGGCAATCAACCAAATCCGCCAAAAAATGGACAAACCATTGCGAATCTCTACGATTGAGACGGTGCGTAGGAGAGGATACCGATTTTGTTATCCAAAACCAGCGGGAGAGTGAAAATATAGCGCGATTGGCTTTTTGCGTGGATACAATTTGTTCTGGGGTAATCATTTGCGTTATTTTGGCGACAAAATTTCGCTCAATGGACGCCCAAGTCCTATTTCGCTCATTTCGCGCCAAAACAACGCAAAGCACTACCGCCATTACTTCGATTGTAGATTCGTGCTTTGCACGAATCTAAGAAAAAATCAAATCAAAAACCTTATTAAAGTTTTTGCTACTTTTTGCTTTCGCAAAAAGTAGAGTCCTCCCTTACCTCGTCATACTGAGCGAAACGCAGTGTAGCGAAGTATCCATTTTAGCGTTTCATAAATCAAGGACAAGTCTCTTATTTTAAGTGAATCTATTCAAAATCAAAAGTTTTTGCTTCGTTTTGCTTTCGCAAAAAAGTAGAATCCCCTCTACCTCGTCATTGCGAGTCCTTGCCAAAGGCAAGGCGAAGCAATCCAAAACAAATAAAAATATATTACCTACGATTCGCATTGCGAATCTAAAAATCAAATATCCATTTTTCACTTTTTCTACAAAAATCCACAAAATTTCATAAAAGATTCATATTTTACATATATTTTCATAAGATTCGTGCTAGAATTGCGCCTTGCGTTTTACGCAAAATTTATCACAAATTAAAGGAGAATCATAATGATTTCACAGCACAATGCCATAAATTTTTGGCAAAGCATTCGGCGAGTTATGGTTGCGCTTTTCGCGGTATCCATACTCTTTGGCACATTAGGCGCAGCACCTGCAAAGGACGCAAAGAAAGATAGCAAATCCACAAAGACTACCACTAGAAATGCTTGGTGGGGGGGGCAAATTGAAGTTGCGGAAGGCTGGTGGGAAACTAGCTCAAAAGATAAGCAAGGCGGATTCATAGGCGCAGAGCTTGGACTTGGCGAAACTTCCGTATATTTGCAAGGCGGTTATTCAGGCACAGGCATTTCCCCAAATATCAATATATTTGGTGGTTATCAATGGTATTTTACAGACTATCCATACTTTCATTTAGGACTACGACTTAGAGGACATTTAGGCTATTCATATCACGGCGCAGATGTTTCTTATTACTCTTGGAGCACTCCACATTCTGTTTCGGCACACTCACTTCAAGGTGGTGTAGAACCAGCATTTATATGGGACTTTTTGGATTATAAAAAGCACACTTTGGGGTGGTATTTTTCGCCCATAGGTTTTGAAATCGCTGGATTTTTTGGTAGCGTAACGCCATCTGGTTCGGCAGAAAGCATTGATTTGACTTCTTATACAAAATTTATTTGGCTAGTTAGCTCAGGTGTGCATTACTACTACAATAATAAACATTTGGTATTTTTGGGATATAGGTATCGCAAAGTATTTGGTGGCTACTCACAAAGCACTTCTACGACTTTGGGATTTGTAGTGCAACCTTGGCATAGCTTTGTTGTAGGCTACGCCTATAAATTTTAGCCACTTTAAAGGATAAATAATGAAAAATTTATTATTAGTAGCGTTAATGCTAATGTTATCCGCAGAGTGCGCTTTAGCTAAAAAGGGCGATTCAATCAAGGCGACAAAGGCACAATCCGCCAAAGTCGAATCTATGGAATCCGCCGAATCCACCGCGAATCCTAATGCCGAGCAAGGCAGTAGCCTTTGGTCTGTCAGCGCAGATGAAAAATCTGGCGGATTTTTGGGGTTTGAGGTTGGCGCAGGTAATGCTAATGTAAGATTCGGCAAAGATATGGGGACATTTAGCGCAAATAGTTTTGTTACATACTATAACCTAATCTTTGGCTATCAATATTATTTCTTAGATGTGCCTTGGGCGCATTTGGGATTTCGCATTGGTGCGAATCTAGGAACTAGCACACATTGGATGTCGTTTAAAATTACCGATAGCAATGATTCGAGCAAATACACTCAGTTTAGCGCAGGTGGCTTGTTGAAATATGGAGCGGAATTGGGTTTTATGTGGGATTTTGTAGATTCGGCGAATCATACTTTTGGGATTTATATCGCGCCATTAGGATTCGAGGGTAATATAACAAGTGGCATTAGGAAAGACCAAGACTATCCAGCATTATCTAAGCAAACTAACTTAAAAAGCAATATGGAAATAAGTTATAGGCTTAGCGCGGGATTACAGCTTATGTATAAGCACCACCATTTGATATTTTTCACATATAGATATTTGCATCAAAAAGGCAAAATATCCAAAGGCACGGCAGATATTTACGATAAGCCCGGTGTAAGCGCGACTATGAAGCATAGCGGCCTTTTTGGTTATGCGTATAAATTCTAGTGGATTGCGTATTTGCGTTAGCTATGAATTTGGGCGGTGGGAGGGAATAAATTTTCATAAATTACCTCCGCCCCTAGCCCATTAGGGCTAGGAAATCACACCTGTAATCTTTAAATTGATTTTTTTTGTAAAATTACTCGCACAAATTTCTATCTAACTCACAGGCTTTTTTTAGGTAAATTTCTGCTATTTTTTCATCGATTTCTATGCCGATTCCATCTTTGTAAAATTGCGCTAGAGACTTGCAATCTAGGGCATTTTGCTTATCACACGATTCCTTGTAATACTGCCTAGCCTCTCTAAAAAGTAACTTCGCGCGAATCTCACCCACGCTCACACCATAGCCATATAGATAAGAAATGCCGAGATTTAGGCAGCCCTCCGCGTTTCTCATCTTACAAGCGCGTTCAAAGTGGCTATTTGCGTCCTTGTAATTATCCACTTTGGCATAAATCACGCCCAAATTCACGCACCCCACGCCATAGTTCAAATCACACGCTCTTTTGTAATAGCTAATCGCGCTTTTTAGATTCACGCTCACGCCGTATCCGCTCTCATAGATATAGCCAAGCACACCGCAGGATTTCGCGCCTTTGTGATTGCACGAATCTTTCAAATATCTTATAGTTTGCGCACAGGATTTGGAATCGCCACTTTGGCAATCCTCTAGCGTCAAATGATTTTTTTGTGCCACCATTTGCAACGCCAAGCCAAGCGTTAGCTTTAGTGTGGTGGCAATAAACGCCGATTCAAACATAAATCCCCTTTAAGATTCGCTAGATTTGCAAAAATTTAAAAATCAAGCAAATAAAGCGCAAAGTAGCTTTAGACGATTTCGTGGGTTTTTTGCTTCGCAACCCGCTGGGTCAAGCGCGAAACTGCGAAATAGAACTAATGGGTTCATTGAGCAGTTGAGCGCGATGAATCCCGCGAAAGCGTCAAAGATACGAGCGCGATTAGTGCAGTGCGGTATTTAGCTCAATTTTCACTTTACTTCTAAACGCACTCATCGCGCCACTTTTGGAATCCTGCCTAAAGTGAATGCCGTTTTTGCCAGACAATTCGCGTCCTTTGTAGTAGCCATCTGCCTTTATTTCAAAGTCGGGGTTTATCTCGCGGATTTTTTGTGCCTCATCAGCGGTAATATAAAAGATTGTCCCCGCTAACACGGCGATTCCGCCATCGACTACGCAACCATCGCCCAAACTTATGCCTGTGGAGCTATTCACGCCAAGTAGGCAGTTTTTGCCGATACTGATAGGATTTGCATTGCCACCGCTTAGCACACCTAAAATACTCGCGCCTCCGCCCACATCTGTGCCTTCACCCACAATCACGCTTGAGCTGATTCGCCCTTCATTCATACATTTGCCCACAACCCCAGCGTTGAAATTCACATAACTGGCTCCTGGCATTTGCGTATAGCCACCATTGCCTAGATACGCGCCAAAGCGGGTTTTCGCCGAATCAAGTAGACGGATATTGTCATATTGCGGAATGACTTGCATTAAATAGCGCGGAAATTTATCCACAAAGTCGATTCGCGGAAATGTCCCAGCTAATTTTAGCGGAATTTCATTTTGGCGCAAATATTCTAGCTGATAGGGCGTATTGCCACTCCACGCGATATTTTCAAGCAGTCCAAAGATTCCGTCCAAATTTAGTGAGCGCAATTTCGCCTTACCCAAAGATAGCGCAAGTAGCTTCATATAGCTAGATTCCACGCTTTCGCACTGCGCGTCATTATAAATCACTACGAATCTAAAAGCCGACTTGCAACAATCCAAATTAGGCATTTTTTGCAGATTTAATAGCACTTGGATATTTTTGTGCGCATTTTTGTCTGCCAAAGATTGCGCTAAAAATGGGCTAAAAAGCTCTAGCGCGGCATTTACTACGCCCGAATCCACGCGGTAAATCGCCTCATTTTCACTTTTTGCGATGAGATTTTGTGGAAATTTTTCTACCGCACTGCAAAGCACCGCGTAAGAGCCTAAATTCTCACATTTACCGCTTGAATCGCGCCAATTTAGCACAGGATAAGTTGCCTGCAAAACAATGCCTTTTTTGGATTCGCTTGAATCGCCACAACCGCAGGATTCGCCCTTTGATTTGGCAGATTCGCTAAAATCCTCACCCAAATCTACACGCGCGATTCCAAAGCCAAGTGGCTCTTTAAATCGCGCTCCCTCGCTCTCTACGAATTTTTTAAACTCTTCTTTTGTCATTTTTACTCCTTAAATTTTAAAGTTTAATTTTTCAAAATCGCATTGGATTTTTCGATGAATCGACACGGCTTATAGCTCATTTTTGCCTTGCGTAAGCCCTCAATCCCCAAATCCTCCTCGCGATTCACAAAGCGCAAATGCGAAAAATCATTTTTCAAAAACTGCTGATTGATTGCCTGATAAATCCCCGCATAAAAGGTATTGCCCTTTTCAATGTGAATGACAACCGAATCATCATTGATTTGCTCCGCCAAAGAAAATGCCGCGATTTTGCCATCAATGCGGATAATCGCGCCTTTTATGTCCGCGTCATTGCCACCAATGCGCGAAAAATTCTTTAGCACAGCCTCGATTCCAAGCATTTCATTGCATAAACCATCGCTCTTATCGCTATCCTCAAACCACGCACGATACGCGCTTAAAACTTCCATTGCATTACTCGCATCTACGCGTTCATAGCTAAAATTTGGGTAGAGATTAAAAAAGCGATTTAGGTGATTTTTTTTCTTGTGTAATGCGCGTCCGCTAAGTGAGATTAGCTCATCGATATTGTAAATATAGTCGAATCTATCGCGGTTTGGGGCAATCTCAAAGCTATTTGGAAAAAGATTTTCTAACTCCGCGCTTTGATAAGGCTCTAGGCTGCGAATGCAAAAGGGCATTTTATTATCCAAAAAATACTCTTTCATTTTTTCAATCGCCACCTTGTGATTCCCGCGCCCAAGCGGAAAAAAGATAAATGGATTTAGCTCACTTGGAAATTTCGTCCAAACCACAAGGCAATCATCGATAAGCGCGTATTTTATGGTGCGCGAAAAATGCCAAATGTAGAGATTGCCAAAGAGCATATCACTTGCTTCAATGCGCTGTGCGTGGAAAAAATCCTTGATAATGTCCTTTGAATCGATGGTAATATCGAAAAATTGCAAGTATGATTCCTTAAAAAATGAGATTCGCACCAAAACGATTTTAAAAAAAGCGCAATTATACTTTAAAAAAATCAAATTTTGATTAAAAATGTTTTATGTGTGGCAAAATGGCAAAATCTTAAAAAATGCAACATTGTTTTTAAAGTCGAAATACAATAGAATCTAACTATTTTATTTTTTATTTGGGGAGCAAATGAATGCGAGTTTTGCCCTGTATCGTGCTACTTGTCGCTGTGAGTGCAAACGCGCAAAGCATAAATATTAGCGATTTTTACTACCGCGATTATTTGGACTTCGGGCAGAATAAGGGCGTTTTTGGCGCAAATAATTCCACGATAACCCAAAAAGACGGCACAGAGTTTAAGATTCCGCAAGTGCCAAACTTCTCTGCCTCTAGCAATTACGGCTCTTTGACTTCTGTGGGACGGGGTTTTGCTGTTACGGCAAATCATGTGAGTAGCCCCACAGGCGCAGAGGGATTGCTAAATTGGGGGCTTACAACATACAAAATTACAACACAATCCGTGCAAACTAGTAGTGGAGATATAAGCGGCACTTCCAAACAATATGGCTATGATGAAAAATTCCTACGCCTTAGCAAATATGTTGTCGAGGGACAAGTAGGAATGTTAGATATTGATAACAGCAAAACTAAAGATTCAAGCAAGGATAAAGAAAAAAACAATATAGAAAATTTTAAAAAGCAATTAGAAAACTTTAAAGATAGCGAGGGCAATATTTATATCTACCAAGCGGGTAGCGGAATGGTAACTTTGCGTGGGACAGGCAATGAACAAAACTTTAACACGGGCGGAAGTGGCGAAATGAAAGGCGGTGGATTTGGGGTGCTCGGTGTGGATTCGATTCAATATGGTTGCTATGATTATCAAACTTGTGGCAATGACGGAATGTGGTTTTATTACTATCCAAACACGGATTTTAATAATCGAATCACTTCAGGCGATAGCGGTAGCGGAATCTATGCCTATGATAAGACAAATGATAAATGGGTTTTGGTGGGCGTTGTCTCAAAAGAATGGAGTGGGCAAAATAGAGCATTTATTTCTGCTGTATCAAATAAAGACTTTAGGGATTATCAGCAAAATTTTGAACAAGAAATAAAGATAGTTAATACAAGTGGCTTATCTTTAGAAAAGCCTACGGGCAGACAATTACAACTAAAGGGCAATGATAATGCTAATATTTTTAGCGACAATAAGGACATTGTTTTTAAGGGCAATGGAGAGATTAACATTGAAGTTAAAACCGACATTGATAGAATGCAAAGTAGCTATGCTGGGGGATTCGTATTTATGGCTGGGGATTCGGCGACTAGCACGAATCTTACGACTTATAAATTCACAAATGCGAATGGCGAAAATCACTCTTTCAAAGGCTCTGGGCTTGATATAGGCGAAAATGTCCGCGTAGAGTGGGCTTTAAAAGGCGTGAGTGGCGATTCGCTCCATAAAATAGGCAAAGGAGAACTTATCATTAAAACGCAAAATACCGAAACCACAGGGCTTGGCACACTTAAAATCGGCGAGGGCAAGGTTACGCTAGATACGGATAAAAAGGCGTTTGATAATATTTACATTACTAGCGGACGAGGCGAACTTACACTCACACAGGGCAAGGCAGAGGCACTTGGCGCGAGTAAAAATACCGCAAGGGGCGATTCGCCCCAAGCAAATGCGAATTCCTACACGCTATCGCAGGATACTACGAGCAATATGGGCTTTTATTTTGGCACAGGCGGGGGCAAATTTGACTTGGGAGGCAACTCTCTCACGCTAAACACCATTGCGGCGAATGATAGTGGCGCGACTATCACAAATTCCAGCGCGACAAAGGCAACGCTTGAGATTCAAGGCTTTGGGTATAAAGAAAACGGCGACAAAGATAAACCAAAGGTAAAAGATACAACCAAAGCCGACACCATAATCCACGCAACTATCGGCGAATCTAACGCCACAAATGGCGCAAATCAAGCAAATATTGATATTGTATATAGTGGTAATAAAACCGCGCAAAACGCCACTACTCGTCATTCTGAGCGTAGCGAAGAATCCAAAAATAATATGGATTCGGTGGATTCTTCGGCGACTTTGTCGCCTCAGAATGACGGGGTGAGCGAAAACGCACACCTAATATTTGACGGCAATATCAACACTAGCGGTAGTTTAAGTGCGACTAGCGCAAATATCGCATTGCAAGGACACGCCACTGCCCACGCTACGATTTCTAACGAAACGATTCGCAATCAAGTGGCAAATGCAGAATCTGGCACACAAAAGGGAATGCCCGATTATATGGACTTAAGCAAACCCTCCACTTTAAATCAGCCAGACTGGGATAATCGCAGTTTTAAATTTGGCAACGGAATCAATCTAAAAAGCGCGAATCTTACACTAGGGCGCAACGCCACGCTCGAGTCTAATATCACACTAGATTCAAATTCCAAAGTCGAGTTTGGGGGCAATGTCAAGCATTTTATTGATAATTTGGATGGTAAAAATGTAACAAGTGATGGATTTAGCTATCAGCAAAAGGTTGAGAGCGGAAATCTAAGCGCGGAGCAACAGCAAATCGCAAATCACACCATAAGCTATAAAGGCACAATCACCGCGACAGGTGGCGAGATTCAGTCGCATATTTTTGATTTTAATGCAAGTTTAGATTTAAAAGATAGCGCGAAATTAAGCGCGGAATATTTGACTTTGACTAGCACCGATTCGGTGGCGTTAGCAAGTGGCGCAAGTGCAACGATTCAAAATCTAAAATTGCAAAATATAAGCGATAGCAATCTTAGTGCAATTTTTAAAAATAGCGGTGGCGGGAAACTTGAAGTTAAAAATTCCATTTGGTTTGATAACTCGACTTTAAATTTAAGCAGTTTAGATTCGGCACATTTAACAAAACCCACAAATTACGATATTGTCGCATTTAATGGCTCTCAAATAAGCGGGGATAGTTTGACATTTCAAAATATTGCACTTTTGCAGGGTGGCGATTCCACGAGTGGCACGACAAAATTGACTTTGACAAATGCTCTAAAGGCAGAAAATGCGGAAAATGCCACGATTGAATTATGGGGCAAAAGTGAGATTATCGCGCCAAAGATTGAATTTAGTGGCGTTCAAAATGGCATTCTTGCGCTGGATAGCGAGGCAAAACTCACGGGCGCGAATGGCAATGCGAGTGTGGAGGTTAGTGGCGAAAATTCCACGCTAAAAATTGGAATGCTGGGCGATAAAAATTTTGACATTAACGCGCAGGGCGGTAGCAAAATCGCGTTAGGTTTGCTTGAGCCTAGCGAATCGCAAACGGCAAGTGCGAATTTTAGCGGGAAAATCACCGCCAAAGATTCAAGTGTGGCGACTGATTTGGATAGCATTACCGCGAGTGTGGATTTAAGTGGCAGTGCGAATCTTGTGGCAAAAAATATTACGCTTGATTCTACGCATAATTCGATTTTGTTAAAAGATAGCGCAAATCTAACCGCCGACATAATCACGGCAAAAAGCGTGGCAAATCTCACTTTGCAACAAAACGGCGGAACGGCAAATATTGAAAGTTTTATTTTCGATGGTGGCACTACGAATCTTACAGGCAATCTTATCGGCAAAAATATTGAGCTAAAATCTAGCACACTAAAAACAACGAGCGATTTGACATTTACGCATAGCGCGACTCTTACGCTTGATAAGGATTCAAAGCTAGAAATGACGAATCTAAAAGTAGAAAAAGCGAATCTTACGCTAAATTTTGCCGATTCGACAACAAGCACGGCGAATCTAACAAATATCAATCTAAATAATAGCGCGAATCTCACTATCAATTCGTGGGATTTTGGCAATAACACGGCGTTTTCAAGCAGTGGCAATTCGCGCGTAACTTTTCAAAATGCCACTTACACGCAAAATAATGGCGCACCAAAAAGCATTAGCGTGGATTCGACTATAAGCGACACACTTACGCTTTTAAATGTCGGTAGCGATTCAAGCAAAGGCAATTCGCGCTTTCAAACGCTAACTTTCAACGATAAAAATCTCGCGTTTGGCGAACATTCAAAAATCCAAGTCAATTTAGATTCGAGCATAAAAAAGGGCGATTCAAGCGGAATCACGCTAGGGCAATATTACACGCTCATAAGCGCGGGTAGCATATTTGACAATCGCGCCGATTCGCGCATAGACTTTATTTTTGATAGCTCAGTTAGCGACAGCGAAAAACTCTTTGTAATCGGCAAATACGATGATGAAAAGAAAAACATACTCATCAAATTCCTCGAATCCGCCCCAAATACCTTTAGCGAATTAGACAAGCAAATCTCTCACGGCTCTAGCCGATATAGCGAGATTTTAAAAGCCCTGACAGAGGCGCGTCCAAACGATGAAGCCATTGATATTTCCACGCGCACGGACGATTATCAGGTTCTAGATGAGCGAATCAAAGGCATTGACAGCGATTTAGCCACCATAGCACAGGGCAACCAAACGCGCCTCACGCAAAATCTGCTATTTTCTAACGACTACACGATAAATACGCGCATAGTGCAGGTGCGTTTGGCGCAAAGCGCGAGTAAAAAGCACCTGCGATTCGCGCAAAATGAAGCTCCGTATCGCATTCAGTCTTTGATTCAAGGCGCAGCTAGAAGCGATGCGATGCCAAGTTATGGCACACAAAGCTATGATTTGTTAAATAGCGTGTGGCTAAATGTGGGTGGCGGATATTTTGGCGGAGACACGCAAATGGGCTTTGGCGCGACAAATATCGGCTATGATAGGCTAATAAATGTCGCAAATGGCGAGATTATGATAGGCGCAATGCTTGGCTTTGGTGGCTCAAAGGCGCACACAAGCGGTTTAAGCGAAAACGCGCTATTTTACAATGTCGGGCTTTATTTGCATACAATTTTTGATTCGCGCGGTGGAAAATACGGCGGACACGAATTGCAAGGCAATCTAAACTTTAGCATTAGCGACAACACCAAGTCATTTTCGGCAAATAGCGCGAAAAATACCGCGTTTGGGACGCTTTTTAGCGTGTATTACAAATACAATTTTATTATCTCAAGCGATAATGAAATGAGCCACGCGCTAAAGCCTGTGGTGCTTTTGGCTTTGGGGCATAATCGCAGTAACGCCTTTGACACGGGCATTTACAAGCAAAGCGCATACACAAGCACGAATCTTACCTACGGCTTAGGCGCGGAGTATAATGCCGTGTGGAGCGCACATTTTTACAGCGTAAGCATTGTGCTAAAAGATATGGCATTTAGCACGGAAAACAACGCGCACTTAAGCCTAAGCGGAGCGCGGAATTTCATAGGCTACGCAGTCGAATCCGCCCCGCGCTTTAGCGCAGAGCTAAATCTCGTAGGCTCACACAAAATCACGCCAAATTTTTACTTGCAATACGGCATCGCAGGAATGGTAGATTCGGGCAAAAACTACGGCGCAAAGGGCGACATAAAATTTGGGTATAGGTTTTAAGAAACTATAGCGTTAATTTTTAAATTTTGCTAGAGTAGGGCAGAGCAAATAAAATCCCAAAATCTTGCAAAATTGTTACACGAAATCATAAATTTTATCTTAAAACGCATTTTTAAATAGATAAATTATTGATTAAGTTTTAAAATTGCTTTTGTATCACAAAATTTAATAAGGAGATATAAATGAGTAAATTGGAATCCCCAGAAAATACGCCCGTTTGGGTGGATTATAATCGTTGCAAATCCTGCGACATTTGCGTGGAAGTCTGCCCGAGTGGCACTCTTGCGATGCGCGTGGAGGTGAATTCGATTCAAGGCAAAATCATAAGCATTATCAATCCGCAAAGTTGCATTGGGTGCAATTCTTGCGAGTTATCCTGCCCTGATTTTGCCATTCATGTGGCAGATAGAAAGGACTTTAAGTTTGCAAAACTTACACCTGAGGCAAAAGAGATGGCGACAAAAATCAAAGCAAATCGATATATGGCGTTGTAACGCGTAAAGATTCGAGTAATTGACAATAAAGGAAAGAATGATGAGAGATATAATTTCAGAGGGAAATGAATTGGTAGCATTCGCGGCGATTGACGCTGGGTGCAAGTTTTTCGGTGGCTATCCTATCACGCCATCAAGCGAAATCGCGCATAGTATGAGCGTATTGCTACCGAAAAATGAGGGCGTTTTTATACAAATGGAGGACGAAATCGGCGGAGTCTCCGTTGCAATCGGTGCTTCAATGGGTGGCGCAAAATCACTCACGGCGAGTTCAGGTCCGGGCATTTCGCTAAAAGCAGAGCAAATCGGCTATGCGTTTATGGCGGAAATCCCGCTTGTGATTGTGAATGTAATGCGTGGCGGTCCCTCCACAGGGCTTCCCACACGCGTATCACAAGGCGATATAAATCAAGCAAAAGCCCCATCGCACGGCGATTTTCAATCTATCGCACTTTGTCCGGGCAATCTTAGCGAGGCTTATACGGAAACGATTCGCGCTTTTAATTTAGCGGAGGAATTTATGACGCCTGTGTTTATTTTGCTTGATGAAACGCTAGGACATATGCACGGAAAGGCAGTTTTGCCACCGCTTGATGAAGTTAAAAAAAGCATTAAAAATCGCAAAAAATTTGAAGGCGACCCAAAGGATTATCAGCCCTATAAAGTCAAAGGCGATGAACCCGCCGTGCTAAATCCATTTTTTAGCGGATATAAATATCACTTAACAGGGCTTACGCACGGATACACGGGATTCCCCACAGAGGACGAAAAGCTAAGCGATGAGCTATTAAAGCGACTATTTAATAAAATCACCGCACACGAATCTAAAATCATCGATTACGAGGAATATATGATTGATGATGCGGAGATTTTAATAATCGCCTATGGCTCAGTGTCGCTGTCAGCAAAAGATGCCGTAAATGAATTGCGTAAAAATGGGCTTAAAGTCGGGCTTTTCCGCCCCAAAACAATCTGGCCCTCGCCTGAATCTAAACTAAAAGAATTAGGCAAAAAATTTAGCAAAATCTTAGTAATTGAGCTAAATTTAGGGCAGTATGTAAAGGAAATCGAGCGCGTTATGAAAAAGGACATTAAGTTCTTTGGCAAGGCAAATGGCAGAGCAATCTCGCCAAATGAAATCATAGAAAAAGTAAAGGGGTTATAAAATGGCATACAATTACGATACATATTTACGAATGGATAAAATGCCCACACTTTGGTGCTGGGGCTGTGGCGATGGCGTGATTTTAAAAACGGTGATTCGCGCGATTGAAAGCGTGGGTTGGGATATGAATGATGTTTGCGTAGTGAGTGGAATCGGCTGTAGTGGGCGATTTTCATCATATCTTAATTGCAACACCGTGCATACTACGCATGGGCGGACTTTGGCGTATGCCACAGGCATAAAATTGACGAATCCAAAAAAGCACATAATTGTAATCTCGGGCGATGGCGATGGTATGGCAATCGGCGGAAATCACACGATTCACGCGTGTAGGCGCAATATTGACATAAAATATATTTTGGTGAATAACTTTATCTATGGGCTTACAAACTCACAGACTTCGCCCACAACGCCACGCGATTTTTGGACGGTTACGGCGCAATATGGCAATATTGACTACTCATTTGACCCGTGCAAACTCGCAGACGCTGCTGGTGCGACATTTGTAGCGCGTGGTAGCGTAACCAAACCGCAAAATTTAGAGAAACTTTTGGTGGCTGGATTCAAGCACGAGGGCTTTAGCTTTTTTGACATTCATAGCAACTGCCATGTGAATTTAGGGCGCAAAAACAAAATGGGCGAGGCGATTGATATGCTTAATTGGATAGATTCAAGGCTTGTGAATAAAGCCGAGTATGAAAAGCTAAGCGAGGCAGAGCGCGAAAACAAATTTGTAACAGGCATTTTAAAAGAGGACAAGTCAAAAGATGAATACTGCAACGCATATTTTGATAAGGTTGTCGCCAAAGCAAATGCGAAAAAGGGAGGTGCAAAATGACGCAACTACGATTTACAGGTGTCGGCGGACAGGGCGTTTTACTAGCTGGTGAGATTTTAGCAGAGGCAAAAATCAAAGACAAAGGCTTTGGCGTGAAAGCCGCGACTTACACAAGCCAAGTGCGTGGCGGTCCTACAAAGGTGGACATTTTGCTAGATAATGATGAGATTCTTTATCCTTACGCGCAACAAATCGACTTTATGCTCTCCACCGCGCAGATTAGCTACAATCAATTCAAAGTCGATTTAAAGCCAAATGCCATAGTAGTGGTGGAATCAAATCTCGTACGCCCAAGCGATGAGGACTTGCAAAAGTATCAAATCTACTCCATTCCCATTATTACCATTGCAAAGGACGAAGTGGGCAATCAAGTTACGCAATCTGTCGTGGCACTTGCTATCACAGTGGCACTCACAAAATGCGTGAATCGCGATATTGTCTATGAAACAATGCTAAGCAAAGTTCCTGCAAAGGTCGCTGAAGTGAATAAGAAAGCATATCAGTTAGGGGAAAAATACGCAGCAAGTGCGAAAAAACTTTAATCGCGTTTGTCTTTTTGCGATAAATCGGGGAGACTTGCCACTCGCTTCGTCAATGGACGACAAGTCCTATTTCCTTGCTCGTGGCTACGCAACCCCGATTTCTCATCAAAAATACTTCCGCGCTAGATTCGCTTGAATCTAAAAAAAAAGATTCGTCATTGCGAGGCGATTCGTAGAATCGCCGAAGCAATCTACGCCTTTTTCGTCATTGCGAGAATCGCGAAGCGATTCGTGGCAATCCAAACAAATTAAAATCCGCACGAAGTGCGAATCTTTGCAAAAGTTTTTGCTTCGTTTGACTTTTGCCAAACGAAGAATCTCCTTCTATCTAGTCATTGCGCACCGAATCGTGCAGATTTGCCTAATCCAACAAAGATTTCTTATAATTTCGCGCTAATGATATTTTTCATAAAGTTTGGAGCATTTTTTAGCAAAATATATTTAATATATTCGCGCTTGTATAGGGCATTATCAGCCCTTTGCGTTACCGAACCTAATCCACCGCAATTTGCACATATTTCGCCCCCCCCATTCGATGAATCCGCCAATTATTAAACTCCTTAGAATGAAATAGATTTATAATTGACGAATCTTTTATATTGCCAAAGACGGGAGACAGCTCAAAATTCGTGCAACAGGTTGTCATCTCGCCTTTGTAATTGAAATTTACCACAGAATACGGCTGATTGCAAAGATATGCGCCTATTTCGTTATTGCGCTCGGGGTTAATTCCATTAAAAGAGTGAATCCTCACGCGCAAAATCTCACAATTTAGCGCATTAAAATATTTTTCAAATTTGTCCCATTCGTTTTGATTATAGTTATTTTCTGTGAATCTTACTCTTATCTTTGTCTTTAGCTCAGGGTGCTTTACTTTGCAATCCAAAAGCATTTTTATATTTTCCAAAATTTTTGGTAGCTGCTTTCCGAATCCGTGAATTTTTTCATAAGTGCTCGGATTGATTGAATCTATCGATATTTGAATATCACTTAAAGCCGATAAAATCTCATAAGGCTCGTATTTATCTAGTGCAAATCCATTTGTATTTATCAAAATAGTGCGAAAATGATTTTTACTCATAGCATATTTGGGAAATCGCAAAAAATCTTTAGCCAACAATGGCTCTCCCATAGGTCCGCAAAGAGAAAGCCAACGCACACTATCGATTTTACAAGCATCATCAATTATGGCTTTGTAAGTCTCAAAATCTATGGTGCTATTTTTATCTTTTAGGACTTCTTTAAGATAGTCTAATTTGCTACTGCGCCAACAGAAAAAGCACTTTTGATTGCAAATTGTCGTCAAATCTATGATTAAAGATTTTGGTTTATAAAGATTTTTTAAAGCGCCCATTGTTTAACAACCTTTAAGATATAAATCATAAACTGCCCATTATAGTCTTTTATCAATTTCATTTTGTCCTCGCTTAAAGTTCCAGTGATTACGCCATTGCGATTCATAGTGTAAGTATCCTCGCCATATTGCTCCACCACTTCTAAATGATATTTTTTAAACATATCATTTGTCATAGCATTTGTGTAGTGCCTAAAGTGAAATTTATTGCTGTTCTTTTTTAGGGACATTACTTCCTCATTGGGTGTGGATAAAAATAAATATCCATTATTTTTTATCGCAGAGACTATCATTGCTAAAAATTCCTCATCATTTTGGATATGCTCGATACTCTCAAAAGATATAATATAATCATAGTGATTTTCCATAAGGGGGGGGGCAAAAGGAAAAAATTTATTAACAAAATTGATTCTATCGCCTAATTTATAATGATTATTCGCAAGTTCTATCGCTTCTTTCGATGCGTCTATTGATAAGATTTCCGTCATTTTTAATTTATTTGCAACCAAATACGAACCATAACCGTTCCCGCAAAATATATCCGCTCCGATAGTTTTAATTTCGCCAAATCGATTTTCCAAAAAGTTTGCCGCAAGTTCATATCTAAATAAATGGTCTTTTCTAATTCCTGCCAATGTTTGCGCCGTTTGTCGCTCTCCGCTATTGAGCGAAAAATCTCTTTTGGACAAATCGACTATATTTTTATCATCGCATCTAATATTAAATTCCAAGAAATATTCTCTTCTTAATTTTATCAAATAATCTATTGCATCCTCTATCTCGCAACGCTCTTCTTTCTCGGGATTCACATAATAGCTGTAATTGATATAAGTTATATAAAATATTTCTTCCAAAGTTCGCTTATTCGTTCGCCTCTCGCATTTTTGATAATCTATCGTTAGTCCATAGCCTGCATAAAACGGCATTCCAAAAGTATGGACTTCCTTTCCCATCATCAACGCCTCGAATCCTAACTGCGAAGTGCAAACATAAACCTTATCGACTATTTCAAGCAATGATATTGGATTGATTTCCTCCGCCATTAAATAAACATTTTCTTTAATATATTCGCTCGAATAATAACATTTAGCTCTCACGGAATTTTTTACCAAAGCGTCTGGATGTGTTTTGATTATAATATCCGCGTTTGGATTTTCTTTTATTGCACACTCAAGCATAATCTTAAAAGTATTTTCATTAGCCCAGCCGTAACTTATCGACATATCGCCGTAGCTTTGGTCTATAACTAAAATTTTGGTTTTTCGTTTTCCTATTTGTGGTTTATATATAGGTTGATGATTATATTTGCTGATTTTATTTTTGATAATTTTATCGATTAAATATTTTGCATATTTGATTTGAGTGGAATTGAAAATCAAATTTTTGTCATTCAGCATAGATTCTAAAGTATTTTGCGAGTAAGCGTAAAAATGTGGCAGATTCCCAAAAGTAAAGGATATGGATTGCTTATATTTTGTGGGGATATGCCCCCCCCCATACACTTTGCCACTCCAAGTGTGAATCGAGCGAATGAATCCGTCCTCCGCGATTAGTAGATTTTTGTGATTTCTCATTGCAAAAACTATGGTTTTAATATTGCAGTGATTTGTGTTTAAGCCCCAAATTATTGCAATATCTATATTTTTGATAAGTTTGCTATCGCCTAAAAAGTGAAATTTACCTTTAAATAAATGACGAATCGCCACTTTGTCATTACTAGCGCTTCGCTCCGAAAATAGCACATTTTTAGAAAAAATATCGTTGATATGAAATGTATATTGATTAGCTTGTAATGTAAGATATTTTCGTATATATGGATAAAAACATAATTTATAAATGACATTTTTTATGCCACTTAATATGCTTTTTATGAATCGTGCGATTTTTAAAAGTTTGTTTTTCATAGTGATTTGCCTAGTGTTTGGATTATGGTCGGAGTAGCGGGATTCAAACCCACGACCTCACCCACCCCAAGGGTGCGCGCTAATCAGGCTGCGCTATACTCCGAAATTTGAAAATTAAAGAGTGGAATTATAACATAAGAATTTGATTTTTAGGATTTTTAAGTGCGAAATTTTCAAGGATTTGAGCGATGAATCTAATATGCGGTATTGATGAAGCGGGGCGAGGCTGCATTGCTGGGAGTTTGTTTGTGTGCGGTGTGGCGTGTAGTGAGGCGATTTTACGCGAAATTTCTGGGCTAAATGACAGCAAAAAATTAACGCGCAAAAAGCGTGATGAGATTTATCGATTCGCTTTATTGCGTGAGATTCCGCACTTTGTGGCAAAATTTAGCGCGAATCAAATCGATGAAAATGGCATTAGCAAGTGTATAGCAACCGCGCTCACGCAAATAATGGCGAATCTAAACGCGCAAAATTACATTTTTGATGGCAATACGAGCTTTGGTATAAGTGGCATAAAGTGCGTTGTAAAGGGCGATAGCGCGATTCCACAAATCTCACTTGCAAGTATCATTGCAAAAAGTTTAAAAGACAAAGAAAGCGATGAATTGCACCAAATCTATCCGCAGTGGGGCTTTGATAAACATAAAGGCTATGGGACAAAAGAGCATATTCAAGCGATTAAAGCGCACGGATTTAGCGCGGTGCATAGGAAAAGTTTTAAGATTAAAGAATTAGAGGCGAGTTTGTTTTAAGGTTCGTTAAACAAAGCCCTTTACCTTGCGCAGTAGATGATTTTTTCGCCCATTTTGATTGCGCCGTCATTTTGCAATGTGGCGTTTTTTAGCGATAGGATTGCGCCTGAAGTGTCGTGGAATGAAAAGTCGTAGTTTTTGTGAAATTCCGCGCTGTATGCGTCAAAAACCGCGCTCCAGCTACAATGCGCGATTTTTTCAAAATATCTTTGCAATAGCGCGGTGATAGATTCGCGCTCAAAGATTTGCTGATTCACGCCCAAAGATTCGCTGATTTGTGGCTCTAAATGCGCGAATTTGTCGCTTAGCAAATTTAGTCCGATTCCGCACACGGCAAAATCGCCAACAATGCCACACATTACGCCACCGACTTTATCATTACCCAAAAATAAGTCGTTTGGGTATTTCAGCCAAATCTGTGAGCCACACTCGCGCAAAATCTGCATAAAATTAAATGCGAAAAAGATTGCCATTGACTGCGTTTGCAAGTCTTTTGGTAGCGAATCTAGGCGCAACGCAAAGGAAAAATAAAGTCCGCTCTCCACGCCCTCCCATTTGTTGCCACGACTTCCTATGCCCTTGCTCTGCGTCTTTGCAACGGCGCAAACCTCGCTATTTATCGTGCCACGCTTAATTTGCGCCACTAAATATTCCTGCGTTGAAGGCAGTGAATCAAAAAATTTTATTTGCATTATTTAAAATCTTTATCAAGTGGATTGCCACGATTCTGCGCTTTCGCGCAGAATCTCGCAATGACGGCGTGAGCGCGATTCGCAAGGACACACAATGACGAATTTTTCATTGCAAAATATCGCCCACTTTTAATCTCGCGCCATTTAGATAAGCAATCGCGCTAACTTTATTTTTGCCCACAGCTTGGAGCGAATCGACAATGACGCTACCGCGCTCACAGCCCACCACCACGCCATTTGCGCGAATCTCTAAAATCTCCCCTGCGTTGTGGTGCGAATCTGCCTCATTTATTTTCACGCCAAATAGTTTTAGCCCACTTTCTAGCGCGATTTGCGGGTAGATTTCGTAGGCAAGTGATTTTAGAAAAATCTCTTTGGCGTTTGTAAAGCGCACGATTCCATCAATCTTTGTGAGCTTGTGGCAATGCGATGAATCCGCGTCAATCTGCCTTAGTGGCGCGATTTTATTAAGATTCGCCAAAATTTTCGCGCTAAGATTCGCGCCCATTTTGCTTAACAACGCGATAGATTCGCTCATATTTTCGCCACTATTTTTTACAAAGCTAAAGCCCAAAATATCGCCACTATCGAGCCTTTCATTCATCTTTATCGCGCTAACGCCCAAAAATTTCTCATCATTTAAAATCATCGCGTTAATGGGACTTGCGCCCCGATATTTAGGCAAAATCGAGCCGTGAATATTAATGCAATAAAATTCATCGATAATTGCCTTTGGCAAAATCCGCCCATAAGCCACCACAAGCGCAATATCGGGTTTTAGCGTGTGTAAATCGCCCAAAATCTCACTAAGTTTTTGTGGCTGAAAAATGGGAATCTGCAAATTATTTTCCACTACAAAAGCCTTTGTCTCAGGGGCTTTTAGCTGTTTTTTGCGTCCAAAAGGCTTATCCTCTTGAGTTACAAGCGCGACAATCTTAAAGGCAGGATTTTTTACAAGCGACTCTAAAATATTTTTGGCAAAAAGCGGTGTGCCAAAAAATGCGATTTTTAGCGGATTTGCGGGATTCGCCAAATTCGCTAGATTCGCAGGATTCGCCCCCAAAGTGCCTTGCGAATCGCCCACCGAATCGCCCACCGAATCGCGCCTAGATTCGCGGGATTCGCCCCTAGATTCGCCACTTAAATCGCCACCAAAATCACTCAAATCACTTCTCCGCATTCATTATCAAATAGCGTTCCTTTTTCGTGTTTGCCCTCCATTAAAAAATCAATCGTAGGCTTCAAATCAAAGCCAGAGCATAGGAACATTTTGCGCCCTTTTTTCAGCAAAAAGTCCGCCGCATTTAGCTTAGTAACGATTCCGCCCGTGCTAAAGTGGCTACCGCCTTTTTGCTCCGCGCTTAGCGATTCGGCGCGAATCGCACGGACATTTTTGATGAGCCTTGCATTTTTATTCACCGCAGGATTGCTGTCAAAATAGCCGTAAATATCGCTCAAAATCACTAGCATATCCGCCTCAAAGCAGTGCGTAACGCTTGCGCCCAAATTGTCATTATCGCCGAAATTATCCACGAAAATCATCTCGCCTTGCGTTAGGACATCGTTTTCGTTGATGATGGGCAACACATTATTTGCCAAAAGCGTCTCAATGGTGCGCTTGGCGTAGCTACTGCGCTTTATGGAATCAAATATAAAGCCCATAAGTAGCAGTTGCGCGGGGATAATATTATAGGGTTTAAGCGCGTTGCGATACGCCTCCATAAGCAGTGGCTGCCCGACACTTGCCAAAACTTGCTTGTTTTCGATGAAAGATTTATCGATTTTTAGCTGAGTGTAGCCACATACAACCGCGCCAGAGCTTACCAAAATCACTTCAAATTTTGTGCGTAATTTTGCGATAAAGGCGCAGAGATTTTGGATTTGGCTTTGCGCTAGGGCGTTGCCGTCCGAGATAATAGAGCTACCGACTTTGATAACGATTCGCTTGATATTTTTCATAAAATGCCTTTGGTTTTTTAAAAATTGCAAGGCGGAATTATAGCATAAATGTAGATTTATCTTATTTAATCCACATTTTCTACACTACCGCTTTGCCCTGCCATTTGCGCGATTTCCAGCGGTATGCATTGCAAAGTCCGCGTAGCCACTCATCAGAACAAAACCCTATCCAAATCCCCACGATTCCAAGCCCAAAGTGAAAGCACAAAATGTAGCCCACAGGCAACGAAACGCCTAGCATAAAGATAATCCCTGCGAAAAATGGAAATTTCGCATCGCCACTTGCGCGAAGTGAATTTACCATTACGATATTAAATGTGCGCCCGATTTCAAGGACTATTGAGAGTGTGAAAAGTGGCAACATTATTTCACGCAGGGCAGATTCAAGCCCAAGCCTATCCATTATAAAATGCTTTGAGGCGAAAAATACGATGACAACGATAAAAGTCGCCATTATGCTAAAGTATAGCACCCGCCAAGTGTGCTTGTAGGCGATTTCTAGGTAATGTGCGCCCACTAATTTGCCGATGATAATTTCATTTGCGATAGAAAATGCCTGTCCTGTTAGCATTATTAGCATTGAGATTTGAAAGTAAATCGTCTGCACACTCGCATTTTCCGCGCCTAGCGAATACACAAAGCTAAGGGCAATGGTGTATTGCACAATCCATATAAGATTTTCCCCCGCGCTAAAAGAGCCGATTCTTAGGACTTTTGATAGGACATCGCGCTGAAAACTAAAAAGTTGCTTCAAAGAAATGGTAATTTTTAGCTTAAAAATTATCACACTTAGCAAAATCAAAATCGCCACGATTCGCCCAATAATTGTCGCCAAGCCCACGCCCCAAAGCTCCCAATTCGTGTGATTTAGCGTGTAGTAGTTGCAACAAACAGAGATGATATTCATCACAAGGCTTGTGAGCGTAACAAAATACGCCATATTATACACGCGCACGATACTTGCAAGGACGATTCCAAGCGCGTCAAAAAAGAGGCAAATTCCTAGCATTTTTAGATAAATATGTGCTTGTTCAAATTGCGCAGACGGCACATTTAGCGCGGATAGCAACAATTCGCCGTGCCACAAAATGATTCCACCGCACACTAGCCCCAAAAGCGAGTTTAGCGATAAACTTTGGTGCATTGCTTTACTCGCCAGATTGCTGTCCCTTGCGCCAAGTGCCTGTGCGATTACCACGCTACAACCCACGCTTAAAAAGCTAAAAATGGTGATAAATAAGTCAAGCACTTGATTTCCCGCGCCCATTGAGCCTACGAGGTAGCTTGAGTGCTTGGATACCATATAGGTGTTTAGCATTAAGGAAAGGTAGCGCAAAAACATTTCAAAAAAAATGGGAATGGCAAGTGCGCGAATCGATAGTCGTTTTGACAAGTAAATCCTTTTATTTTATATTAAAATCAAACGAATCAAGCGATATTTTCGCCAAGCAATTTTATTGTGTGATAGTTTGCGTTTTTGTCATTTTTGGTTGCTTTGAATGCAAAGCAACTATTTTCTCGCAAAGAACGCTATTTTTTGGTATTTTCTACAATTTCGACAATATTATCACCCACCATAAGCGCGATTTTTTCCATAAATTCTGCTGGGCTTGTGAATCCCACGCAAGAGCAGTTTATCTCGCCTAGCACGAATTTATCCGCGCCATTTTTATCCGTATCTAGGATAAAGTCCGCTGTCCAAATGAGTGGCAAATCATAGTTGCCAAGTTTGGAGCGGATTTCAGGGAGTTGTGCCAAAAACCAATCAATAAGGCTTTTCCAATCTTTTGGCTCATCGTAGCGATATTTTGCCCCGCTAAAGAGTGTCGCAGAAAACGCATCGCCACCTTCGGCTGGTTTTTTATGCACGACATACACAGGCGTTTTATAAAGCATTAGGATTCGTATCTCGCCCTCTTTGATTCGTGGCAAAAATGTCATATCCACGAGCATTCCATTATCGCCTTTCAAATACACTTCGCAAAAGTCCATAAACTCGCCTAATGAGCGGTTTTCGCTGTGATTGTCCTTTGCCTCTGTGCAGATGATTTTGGTATCAAGCGGGAGTGAATCCACTTTATTATACGCACTTGCGTCCTCTAGCCTCACGCGCCAGATTCCCTCGCCTGTTGAGCCACGATTTTGCTTTAGCACTCTTTCGCCTTTTGCCAAAGTTTTTGGAAAATTTTTCTTAAAGTCGTGTTCACCTCCTGCTTCCCATTTCACGCCGATTCGCGCTGCTTCATTTGGCTCGTAGTATGCAAGCGTATCCGTAGGCACAAGCTCGGTGTTGCGTAGTTTGGTAAGCGCGTCTTTTGCGCCATAGCCTATCATTGCATCAGGGTGAGGCATACCTACTAGCCCAGCATCGCAGAGCTTTCGCAATACATCAAAATAGAGTTTTTCCTCTTTTAGATTCCCCGGATTTACACGCGAAACATAGCCATCAAACTTCGCCTTTGCTTCCTCATAAATCTTATTACGCGCCGATTCATCACGCAAAATATCATCGGTAAAAAAGATTACCTCCGCATTCCAGCCTTTTGCCTTAAGTGCATTTACCATAGGCATAGTGTCCTTGCGGTATCCGTCAGGTCCTTTATCGCTACCGCCCTTTGCTTCAAAAAATACAATGCTTTTTTTCATCTATCAATTCTCCTTTAATGTTAAAAATGTGGCGAAATTCTATCGATTCAAACTTAAAGTTAGATTCGCTATAAATATTTTTTTAATTAAGTGGAACTATAATTGCTAAGAACTCAATCGTTCTACCATTCTAGATAAATCTTGTGGAATTTTGCTAAATTTTAATGCAAATTTTCGCATTTTTTAGATAGAATGCGGACTTTACTTTAGAGATAATTTCAACAACGAGGGTATCACGATGAATTACTACAACAAACTATCTATCGCACACAAGATTATATTTATATTTTCTTGCATTGTGTTTTTGGTTATTTCTGGGTTAGCGGCTATTCTTAGCTATGCTATTTCGGATACATTGGAGAGCGAGGCGGAAATGACGCTGACAAATACGGCAGCACGATATAAAAACTTCACTTTAGGCTCAAACGAATCTGCTTATGCTTCGGTGCAGGTCGCCCAAAGTATTATAGCGGATTTGATACTAGATGGGCGCACTGCGGATATGGGCACTTTATCGGACATTTTGGAAGCGGCTACAAATAATGAGTATGTAAATTACGGCTTTTTGGTTATCAATCAGCGCTTTGCAAATCTCATCGCAAATGTGCCTACAAGCTACTATTTGCCTAACGGACAGATTGCAGTGGGAGCGCTTCATAAGCCCAAAGGGACAACTAAGCCTATCGCAGTTGGTAACGCACTAAATCAGCTCACAGCCGTGCAAGGCGCACTCAAAAGTGGCAAGTTAGAAGTAGATGAGCCAACTTATATGAATCTAGCTGGAGAGCGACACTATGCCTTCAATATAGCACTTCCTATTGTCAATGCACAAAAGCAAGTCGTAGCTGTCGTGGCACTATCTGTAAATATGGACGACTTAGAAAAAAGATTATCTGATGCGTCTTTAAAAGTTTATGATAATGACCAACGATTCCTACTAATGAATGGCATAGCAGTAATCAATAGCCTATCCACAGATACTCGCGGTAAATTGCTAACTGATGTGAATTCAACTAGAGAGGCGCAAAATGTAATGCAAATCCATAGAGAGCATAGCACTGCTGTTGTGCCATACAAAAATGGCATTGGAGCAAAGGGTAAAGTCGCAGTCAATAGCTTTGAGGTTGTCCCGGGTTCTGGGAGGTATTGGAGTGTGGCAGTATTTGCGCCAAACTCTAGCATACTCGCACCTCTAAGGACAATGCAGTTTATCACACTAGCTGTGTCGCTCGTGGGACTTTTAGTTGTCATATTTGTGAGCTTTTTCTATATCAATTCATCAATCGCAACTAGAATTCACAAAATCTCTGAGACATTATTTGGATTTTTCAAGTATATCAACTACGAGACTAAATCTTTGCCTGAACCACTTAGAATTGTCGCGCAAGATGAGCTTGGCAAAATGGGACTAGCGATAAATGATAATATTGACAAAACTAAAAAGTCGCTAGATGTAGATGCCGCCCTTGTAAAGGAATCTTTAGGCGTGATTGAGCACTGCAAAAAAGGCTATACAGATAGACGAATCACCCTTAGCGGTAGCAATCCACAGCTAAATACTTTGCGCGATTCAGTAAATGAACTCATCGAATTACTAGCCACACAAGTGGGTAATGACTTAGATGAAATCAACCGCGTATTTGACAGCTTTACAAACCTAGACTTTAGCACAGAAGTAAAAGATGCGCACGGCAGGGTTGAAACCGTTACAAACGCTTTGGGTGAGGAAATCCGCAAAATGCTAAAAACTTCATCAGAATTCGCACATTCGCTATCTAGCGAGGCAGATTCATTGTCAAAAGAGGTGCAAAATCTTACGAATCTAACTAATTCTCAAGCCTCTTCACTAGAGCAAACAGCCTCAAATGTCAAAGAAATCACTGCTGCTATGCAAGATGTTAGCTCACGCACAGGTGAGGTTATCGCGCAAAGTGAGGACATTAAAAATGTCATCGGTATTATCCACGATATAGCCGACCAAACGAATCTACTCGCTCTTAATGCGGCGATTGAGGCAGCTAGAGCTGGGGAACACGGACGCGGATTCGCCGTTGTTGCTGATGAGGTGCGAAAACTCGCAGAGCGCACACAAAAAAGCTTGGGTGAAATCGAAGCAAATATCAATATCTTGGTGCAAAGTATCAATGATATGGGCGAATCGATTAAAGAGCAAACAAGTGGCGTAACGCAGATTAACGAAGTCATCGGCGAGTTAGAGGGCGTAACAAAAGAAAATGTCAAAATCGCCAATAACTCATCGCAAATCAGCTCAAAAGTTAGCGGAATTGCAAAAGATATTTTGGCAGATGCCGATAAGAAGAAATTTTAATCTTTGTCGTGGTTGTGGAGCAAAGAATCGCTAGATTTTGTGTGTGAATCGCCATTGCCTCGCAATGGCGAAACCACAACGAAGAAAAATTTATATCGATAACTTCGTCATTGCGAAAATTGCGTAGCAATTTGAAGCAATCCACAAGTCCATAGTTTCGTCATTGCGAGAGAGCAGAGCGACCGAAGCAATCCAAACAAATAAAAATAGATTGCTTCGGGCAAAGCCCTCGCAATGACAATATGTGCAATAAAAATTTACTATCGCAGTGACATTGTAAGTAGTTACCCTCGCAATGACGACAAGGAACAAAATATATCACAATAAACGAGAATTTACCCCTCGCAATGACAATTATGTTGAGTAACAATGGCGATATGTTGAGCAAAAATTACCCTTGCAGTGATGATATGTAATTTTAAGCGTATTGCCATTTCCTGCGTTTTATCGCACTTACAAATGCAAGAGATAAGGGATATTAAAAAAATCAAAAAGCTACAAAAGGCTTTCCTCTTGCAGATTTGCCACCAAAGAATCGCTACTTTTATTTGTCACATTTGTCCCCGCATTTTTTAGCAATTCTTGTATTTTATCGCTCCTTGTCCAATCTAAAGCGGTTTTGCCGTATTTATCTTTGATTTGCGTATTTGCGCCATTTTCTACTAAAAATTTTACTATTTTAAAATGCTTTTGCGCTGAGGCAAACATCAAGGCAGTCCAACCATCATTATTTTGCAATTCAATGTCCGCGCTTTGTGTCACTAAAAATTTGACAATGTTTAAATCACCTCCATTTGTGGCAATCATCAAAGCAGTTTCATTGTTATTGTCCTTAGTATTTACATTTGCGCCGTTATTGACTAGCAATTTCACTATCTCTAATCGCTTCCAGCTTACAGCCCACATTAGAGCGGTCTCGCCCTCATTATTTTTTATCTCAAGATTCGCACCATTTTCAATCAAATATTTTACCACAGCGATGTGTCCGCCCCAAGAAGCCAACATTAGCGCAGTTGCACCACCTCGATTTTTTGTGTCGTTGTTATTAGAATCGCCGATTAAATTCTCCACAGATTCAAAGTCAGCATTGTCTAAAGCCACCATTAGGGCGATTTTGTCATTGTTGCTATATTTTTTTGATTCGATTTTACGATTCATATCATCGTCAGTCATATTTTTGATAGTTTTCAAGCGCCGTGCGCTTGAGGCTAATTTCAAAGCGGTTTGCCCATATTGCTCATCTTTGACATTTATGTCCGCGCCGTTTGCTATACATTGCTTGACTTTTTCTAAAGAGCCATCTCCAGCAGCATTTAGCAACTCACTATTCCAATACATTGCAATTATCCTTTATATCAAATAAATAGTATATTGTAGTAGAAAATTTCTTAAAGTATTTTATGATAATTTTGCTACTATAAAATCTTTATATTCACCCTAAAAATCGCAAAAATTTGCAATTTTGTGGATTTATAAGTGAATTTATTTGCTAATTTTTAAAAAGATTTTTTAGGCATAATAAGCAACAATTTCTATCATTTTGTGAGATTTAAAAATTTGCTAAGATATGTGTTTATAATATGCCAAAAATAGCGTAATTATCAAAAAATTAAATATATTTCGCTATAATCCGTATTTTCTTAATCACAAATATAAAAACGAGTATCTATGAGTAAAAATTCTAATTTTGCGACATTCAATCTAAAATCAAAAGTCCTAAAGGGCATTGCGGAGGCTGGATTCAAAGACCCTAGCCCCGTGCAGCAAAGCGCGATTCCGCTCGTGCTAGAGGGACATGACTTAATCGCCCAAGCCCAGACAGGCACGGGCAAGACGGCGGCATTTGCGATTCCTATCCTAAATATGCTAGAGCAAAATAGCGACATTGAGGCTCTCATCATCACGCCCACGCGCGAACTCGCTATGCAAATCAGCGATGAAGTTTTTAAGCTAGGTAAATTCCTCCGCACCAAAACGATTTGCATTTACGGCGGACAGAGCATAAGGCGACAAATCGATTTATTGCAAAAAAAGCCAAAGGTTATGGTGGCAACGCCCGGTCGCCTTTTAGACCATTTGCGAAATGATAGGATTGCCAATTTCAACCCGCGTTTCATAGTCCTTGATGAAAGCGATGAAATGCTTGATATGGGCTTTTTGGAGAGCATTGAGGAGATTTTTCGCTTTATTCCGCGTGAGCGTCAAACGCTACTTTTTTCTGCCACGATGCCTACGCCCATTAAAAATCTCGCCAAAAAAATCCTAAATAACCCAAAAAGCGTGAAAATCGCCAAAGTCGATATTACAAACACCGACATTGAGCAAAAATACTACATTATCAACGAAAATGAGCGCGATGACGCGATTATGCGTCTTTTGGATTTTGTGGCGAGTAAAAAATGTATCGTTTTCACGCGCACCAAAAAGGAAGCGGACATTTTGGCGGATTTGTTAAAGTCCAAAGGCTACAAGGCAACCGCACTGCACGGCGATATGGAGCAGCGCGATAGGCGAAGCGCGATGAGCGCGTTTAAAGAAAATCGCGTAGAGATTTTGGTGGCAACTGATGTCGCTTCGCGTGGGCTTGATATTAGCGATGTGGGCTATGTTTTCAACTATCATTTACCGCTAAATCCCGATTCGTATGTGCATCGCATAGGACGCACGGGCAGAGCGGGAAAAAAAGGCGTGGCAATTACGCTTGTAACGCCTTTAGAATTCAAAGATTTAAAGCGAATCAAAGAGCAGATTAAGACAAATTTGGAGCTTTTTACGCTTGATGAAAGCGATGAATCAAGCGCGAATGTCGATATTTTCGGCGAATCAAACAAATTTAGCGCAAAAAACGACAGCGATTTAGACATAATTAGCGCGATTTTAAACTACAACATTTCCCATAGCGCCCTTGATTTATACCCGCGCCTAAGTGCCAAAATCGACAGCACGCAATTAGCTTGTAAAATGCTATCATATTTACTAGATTTATCAAACGGCGATAAAGTGCGCAAAGGTGGCGAATCTAACAAATCTTTTGCAAATAAACGCAGAAATGCCACGAATCGCTCGAATCGTGGCGCAAATCGTGCGAATCATAGCGCGAATCGCAATGCAAATAATTCGCGCTCACGGGATTCGCGCACAAATGCGAGGGATTCGCGCGATTCGCGCACCAAAAATTCGCGCAATACAAATAATTCCCGTAACTTTAAAAATGGTAAAAAATAATGCAATTTGAGCCATATCCTTTTGAAAAGCTAAATGCGTTAATTGCCGACATTGCGCCACAAAAGGACATTATCAAGCTAACTATTGGCGAACCGCAATTTGAAACGCCAAAATTTATCCAAACCGCGCTTTGCGATTCGGCACATTTGCTTTGCAAATATCCATCAAGTGGGGGCGAATCCTATCTTAAAAACGCGCAGATTGATTTCATCAAACGCCGTTTTGATATTGGGCTAGATTCCACGCAAATCATTCCTACTTTTGGCACAAGGGAGGTGCTTTTTAACTTTCCGCAGTTTGTTTTTGGCACGATTTTTCCGCAAAACCGCGTCCTTGCGTTTCCAAATCCCTTTTATCAAATCTATGAGGGTGCTGGAATCGCCTCAAATGCGGACATAATCTATATGGATTTGGATAGCGATTTTGTGCCACAAATAAGCCATAGCGATTTAAAACGCGCTAAATTAGTCATCTTAAATTCGCCAAACAATCCCACAGGCGCGATTCTCACGCAAAAGCAATTAGAAGCGTGGGTGCAAAAAGCCCTGCAATATGACTTTATTTTGCTAAATGATGAATGTTACAGCGAGATTTATGAAGATTCTGCGCCTATTTCAATCCTCCAAGCAAGTCGCGCGGTGGGCAACGAATCCTTTAAAAATATCCTTTGTATCAATTCTATTTCCAAGCGTTCATCTGCCCCGGGATTACGCAGTGGATTCATCGCTGGGGACGCGCAAATCTTAAAACAATATGCGCGTTATCGCACTTATATCGGCTGTGCGATTCCACTGCCTTTGCAAAAAGCCGCAGCAGTGGCGTGGAGCGAGGATAAAAGCGCGGAATTTTTCCGCCAAAAATACGCGCAAAATCTGCAAATCGCAAGGGAGATTTTGGCGCAAAATGTGAATCCTTACACTTTTTATGTGTGGTTGCGCGTAAATGACGATATAGAATTCACAAAAGAACTTTACGCAAATGAGGGCATTTTGGTGCTACCGGGACGCTTTTTAGGGCGCAGGGGGCAAGGTTGTGGATTTGTGCGAATCGCCCTTGTTTATGAGAGTGGGATTATCAAAAACGCATTGCAAAGGATAAAATCTTGGATATAAATCAAATTCATTTCGTGGGAATCGGTGGAATCGGCATTTCGGGGTTGGCTAGATATTTACAAGCACAGGGCGTGGAAGTTAGCGGAAGCGACATTGCGGAGAGTTGCTCGACAAAATATTTGCGCAGTCTTGGCGTTAGCGTGGCGATACCACATAGTCGCAAAAATGTGGCGAATCCCGACTTGCTCGTGCATAGCGCGATTATCAAAGATGATAATGTCGAGTTGCTCGAAGCAAAGGCGAAAAATATTCCCATTCTCTCACGCAAGGACGCGCTAAAGATTATTTTGGCAAAAAAGCGCGTATTTTCCGTGTGTGGCGCACACGGCAAGAGTAGCACCACTGCAATGCTAAGCGCGATTTTCAAAGATTATGGCGCAATCATTGGGGCGGAGAGCAAAGAGTTTGGCTCAAATGTCCGCGCGGTAAATAGTGATAGTATCATATTTGAGGCAGATGAGAGCGATGGCAGTTTTTTAAATAGCAATCCCTACTGCGCGATTGTTACAAACGCCGAGCCAGAGCATATGGAGCATTATAATTATGATTTAAGCCTATTTCATAAGGCTTACAGCGACTTTTTGGCAGGAGCAAAAAAGCGCGTCCTTAACGCCGAAGATGACTTTTTGGCGACTTTGAATCTAAGCGCAACGCGCCTTTATCCTAGCAAGGATATTAAAAACATTAAGCATTTTTTAATCAACGATGAGCCATTTACGGAGTTTAGCTTGTATAATGAAGGCAGATTCATTGGCGATTTTCGCGTGTGGGGCTTTGGATTTTACACCGCGAGTAATGCAAGTTTGGCGATTTTAAGCGCGATAGATGAAATGGATTCGCGCGAAATTGCGCAAAATCTGCTAAATTTCAAAGGCATTAAAAAACGCTTTGATATCGTGTATAGCGATAAAAATTGCATTATGATTGATGATTACGCCCACCACCCCACAGAGATTAAATCTACGCTTGATTCAATCAAATACTACGCAAAGCTAAAAAATATCCACAAGCTAACCGTGATTTGGCAGCCACATAAATATTCGCGCACGATTCATAATATCAATGGATTCGTGGAGTCGTTTTGTGGCGTGGATAATCTTGTGATTTTGCCCGTGTGGAGTGCTTACGAAGAGCCGATTGATATTGATTTTGACGGATATTTCGGGCGATATGCGCCTATAATGGCGGACTCCATTCATCGTGAGGGCGCAAAAATTGAGATTTTAAAAAATGAAAATATTTTAGATAGGCTTGATTCGGGGCTAATCGTGGGCTTTGGCGCAGGGGATATAACCTATCAAATGCGCGGAAAAATCTAAAAAAGATTCGCAAGATTCGCAAAAAAAGGCAAAAACTTGAAAATCGCACTAATCGCGCTAGTTTCGATTATCATCGGGCTATTTTTGTATTTTAATTTGCGCGGAAAATTAGATAAGAAAAATGGCGCGATTTTGGGCGCATTATGCGCGGTGTGCGTAGTTATCGCGCTAATTTATACTTTTTTGCTAGATAAGAAAAATCGCGCGGACGCAGAAATCATCGCCTCTTTTCATCGTGGCGAGGCGATTTTATGTGGCGAAATCTCTGTTAATAACGCGGATTTTACCTTTACAAATGGGACGCTCAGTTTCACAGGCAAAGTCGGCTCACAATATCAGCATAAAATCATCGCTATTGAGGATTGTGAGTAAAAAGCGTGGCAAATAAGGAATGCGAGTAATTTGAATAGCGACATTATTAAAAAGCTCGATTTGGAGGGCTTTTGCGCGGATTTTTTGGGATTTTTTGCAAGGGCATTTGAATCGCCTTTAGATTCGGCGTCTCATTTGCCTTTAGATTCGCCAAAATCGCAAGATTCGCGTGATAAATCGCATAATTTGCTTGAATCACTAAAGATTGAGGGCGACTTAAAAGAGGCAAAGCAAAAAATCGATGAATTAAGCAATATCGTTTTTACGCCCCCACCCAGCGTAAAAAATCTAAATAATGAACTTTTGCTTTTAAAAAAGAGTGGCATTTTGCGCCTTGATTTAGTGTTTGAGTTTGTAAAAATTATCAAATATTTTCTATATCTTAAGAATCTAAATTTAGATAATTTCACGCATATTCCTAAAATGCTGGGGCAAATAGCGATTCCTAGCGACATTACAAAAATCGCAAATCTATTTGAAAATGACGGAAATTTGAAAAGCGGACAAGAGGGCGAATTATATAATAAATTTGATTTAATAAATCACTCTATCAAAAGCGCGAACGCGGAGCTAAAAAAACAGCTTGAAAAATTGCTTTTCAGTCCCAAACTCGCGCCCTATCTCATCGATAAAAGCGCACATTTTATCGATGGGCGCGAGAGTTTGCTTTTAAGTGCTGGATTTGGCGCAGTGCTAAAAGGGCGCATATTGCAGCGCACACAGGCTGGATTTTTTTATATTTTGCCCGATTCGTTGCAGCACATTTATGAGCGAATCGATAGATTGCATAACGAGCGCGAGATTGTGCTTTATGAGATTGAAAAGGCGATTTCTGCCACGCTGGGCGAGAATTTAGCTTTTTTAAAATTTATCAATAAAGAATTTGATAGATTTGATGCGCTTCAGGCGCGGGTGTTTTTTGCCAAAACGCGCAATTTTGAATTTATCGCCCCAAATGTGAAAAATGATAACAAAAAAGGCAAAGGCGACATTATTTTACGAGATTTTTGCCACCCAAATATCAGCAATCCCATTCCTTGCAATATCGATTTTGAGCGACAAATAATGCTCGTTACAGGCGTAAATGCTGGTGGCAAAACTATGCTTTTAAAAAGTGTGCTAAGTGCAAGTTTTTTGGCGAATCTCTTAATTCCTTTTAAAATCAATCCGCACCATTCTAAAATCCCGTATTTTAGGCATATCGAGGCGATTATAAGCGACCCGCAGGATTCCAAAAATGATATTTCCACTTTCGCAGGACGAATGTTAGAATTTAGTAAGATTTTGACGCAGGTAAATGCGCAAAATGGTGGTGATTCAAGCATTTTGCTAGGAATTGATGAGATAGAGCTCGGCACAGACGCCAATGAAGCAAGTGCGCTTTATTTCGCGCTTTTGGAGCATTTGGAGGAAAAATCTATCAAAGTCATTATCACTACGCATCACAAGATTTTGGCGTCTAAAATGGCGGATAATCCGCGCGTGGAGCTACTTGCCGCGCTTTATGATGAAAAAAATCGCGCCCCGTCATATCAGTTTTTAAAAGGCACGATTGGCAAGAGCTATGCCTTTGAAAGTGCCGTGCGTTACGGCATTCCACGCTTTATCATTGAAAAGGCGCAAAGGCAATACAATCAAAATTTAGAAAATCTAAACGCGCTTTTGGAGCAGACCACCGCCCTAAAGGCGAATCTAACCGCCAAGCAATCGCGCATAGACGCAGAGCTAGAGGCGATTACGCGCAAAAAAGATGAGCTAAATGCCATAATAGAGGCGCAAAATAACGAGCTAGGCGCGAAAAAAGCCGAGCTAGAGGCGATTTATAACAAGGCATTAGAGCAACTAAAGGCGGTGCTAAAGCAAAATGATTCGCGTGAGATTCATCGCTTTTTAAACGCGCAGCACAAGGCATTTAGCGCGATTCCAAAAGAGAGCGAGAAAAAGCACATTGATTTTAAGGTGGGGCATAGAATCGCGCAGGGCAAGAATGTCGGCACGATTTTAAGCATTAAGGGCGATAGCGCACAAATCGAGCTAGAAAATGGCGTGAGGGTGCGCACGAAGCTATCCAAACTAAAACTAGCACCCCAAATCGCGCCAAAAGCTAAGAGTGTGAGCGTCAGCAAAAGCGCGAAAAGTTGTTCCGTAAGCCTTGACTTGCACGGCAAACGCGTTGAAGAGGCACTTGAAATGCTTGACTTGTATATCTCTGATTGCCTAATGGCTGGATTTAGCGAGGTGCTAATCAAACACGGAATCGGTAGCGGTGTGCTTAGCGCGGTGGTGAGAGACTTTTTGAGCGCACACCCGAAAGTAAAGAGTTTTGAGGACGCGCCACCGAATATGGGAGGATTTGGCGCAAAAATCGTGCGATTTTAGGGCGCGTTGCTTATAGCCTAAAGCTATATTTATCTAGGTTTTGGACTGCTTTTCTTTTTGATTTCGATATAGTCGCCTTTATCTATTAGCTCCATATCTTTATTGTCATTATCAATGGTGAATTCTATAGTATCTAAAACCTCTTTTGTTAGCACCTCATCAGTAATATCCTTTCCATATTCATCAATAAACATAAAGAACGACCTTTTGTTATGTCTAAGTATTATAGTAGCAGCATCATCTTGCGTAGATTTATTATCTATCGTCTCTGCAAATGCCATAGTTCCTACCAAAATCACACTTAAGCCACACAGAATAATCTTTTTCATAATTTGCCTCCTACATTTCCTCTATCATCGCTAGGACGAATCTCGCGCTTTTTTGGGCGGATTGCTCTAAAAATTCATCAAAGCTAATATTCGCGTTGCCATCGGCACTATCGCTTATAGAGCGAATCACGCAAAACGGCACTTTTAGCTCGGTAGCGACAACGGCAATACTAATGCCCTCCATTTCCACCGCAGCGGCGTTAAAATGCTCGATAATCCACTGCTTTTTAGCCTTGTCAGCGACAAAACAATCGCCACTAGCGATAATGCCCTCTTTTAAGTCAATCTTTTGCGCCTTTGCAACGCGCTTGGCTAGAGCATTAAGATTTGCATTTGTCTCAAAAAAGATTTTGCTCTCAGGTATAAAGCCTAGCGGATGCCCAAACGCGCTAATATCCACATCGTATTGACAAAGCGAAGTTGCTAAAATCGTATCGCCCACCGCCAAATCCGCCCGAAGTCCTCCCGCCACACCGCTAAAAATCACGCATTCCGCGCCAAAATGCAAAATCATTACCGCGCAAGTAAGCGAAGCGTGAATCTTGCCTATTTTGCTGTATGCGATGATAATGCTGCGGTTGTTTTGCGTGATTTTGTAGAATGTGTTGCCACCGATTTCAATGCGCTCATAGTCGCCAAAATGCTCTAATAATGGCGTAATTTCCTCTCTCATTGCGCCGATTATGGCGATAGTCTTTGCGCTCATTGCGATAGTGCCTCTAGCGTGGCATTTAGACTTTGAATCGAGCCTATGGAATGCGTAGGCTTAGTGCTTAGCCGTTTGTTTAAGCCCTTTAGCACCGCGCCATAGCCAAACTCCACAAAGCAATCCACCTCGCCCTCTACTTTTTGAATGCTTTGCTTGTAAAGCACGGGTAGCGTGAGCTGCTTTGTCAAAAGATTTACCGCAGTTGCCTTGTTGCTGTAAGATTCAAGCGTGGCGTTTGCGATAATCGCACAACTAAAATTATCCTCTAAATACTGCTCTGCTAACGCGTGAAAATCATCGCTCATCGGCTCTAAAAGCGGACAATGACTAGCCACAGACATAGGAAGTAGCAAAAATCGTTTCGCGCCAAGATTTTTAATGTCGCCCTCAGCAATCATTAAATCCGCCTTATATCCTGCCAAAACGCACTGCCCATCACTATTAAAATTCGCACACCAAATCTTACCACTCGCATTTTTCTCTCTGCTCTCGCAAAACTCACTCAAAACTTCATCGCTAAGCCCAAGCACCACAGCCATTCCAGCGTCTTTGCCCTCGCACACGGTTTGCATAAGTTTTCCGCGCTCATAGACTAGGCGGAGCGCGTTTTCAAAGCTAAGTGAGCCTGAGATGAGATTCGCGCTGATTTCGCCAAGCGAATGCCCAAGCGCGAGTGTGGGCTTTATGTCGCATTGTTTGCTAAAAAGTTTATAGGCGATATAGCTTACTAAAAGGATTGCTGGTTGCGTGAATTGCGTGAGATTCAGCTCGTCATTTTGATTGAAAAGCAGATTTTTCATATCAATACTTAAAATATCACTCGCATTGTCAAATAATTCCTTTGCTAGGGGCGATTCGTCATAAAAATCTTTGCCCATTCCTATTGCTTGTGAGCCTTGACCGGGAAAAATAAAAGCGTATTTCATTTTATGTCCTTTTTATTGAATTTTAGCGTTTTTTCAATTTGTTCTTGGGTGAATCTTGCATAGATTTGCAATTTTTTGAGCGTTCGCAGACACCAAGTCTAGCCTCACGCCCAAAAAATTGCAAAAACTCTGCAACCTCCACCACAATTACTTCGATTGTATGCTATTGCAAAGTGTATGCGATTCGCCGAATTAGCTCATAACAACAATCGAAGTAGTTGCGGTAGTGCTTTGCGTTATTTTGGCGCAAAATGAGCGAAATAGGACTTGGGCGTCCATTGAGCGAAATTTTGTCGCCGAAATAACGCAAATGATTACCCAAATACAAATTGCTAATGGCAACCGCAACCAGATTCGGTATGGTGCGCTCCCCCACAACACCCCTCTCCACCACCGCAATGGTGATGATTCGCGTGTGATGACAGTGCCAAAATCTCATCATCGCTTGGAATCTTGCTATCCAAAACCTCCACTTCAAAAAGCAGAGTTTTTCCAGCAAGTGGGTGATTGTAGTCGATAATCACGGAGTTTTCGCCGATTTCCTCTACCACCACTTGCGCCGTGTCGCCATCTTCTGTCTGCCCATAAAGCGTCATTCCCTTAACGAGCGTGATTCCGCTAAATTGCTCTTTTGGCACTTCTTGAAAAAAATCGTTGTTTTTCTCGCCATAAGCGTCCTTTGGTGCGACTTCGACTTTGAATTTATCGCCGACTTTTTTATTTAAAAGCGCGTTTTCTAAGCCTACCACGACTTGATTTTGCCCCATTACAAAACTAAAAGGTTTATCATTTTTATCTAGCACTTCATCGCTATCCTTGTCCGTAACGACATAATTTATGCTTACTAGGTGATTATTTTCGACTTTACTCATTTTGTCCTCTTATTTTTTTAGTTGATTTTTGGCGTCCTTTGCCTCTTGGCTATTTGGATAGCGCGTGATTAGCGAGTTATAAAAATTTTTCGCATCATCGCCTCGCCCAAGCACCCGCAAAGAATTCGCGCAATTTAGCAAAAGGCGGGGCATATACTTTGCCTTATCATCAAGAATTGCACTCTCTTTGTAATGATAAATCGCGTCATTGTATTTATTTTTTTCATAGGCGATATTGCCCAGCATATAGTGCGATTCCGCCTTTTTGTAGTCAATCTCAATAAACCAATTATACCGCGCGATAGCCTCGTCAAATTTCTTTGAATAAGTCAGTCGCCGCGCCTCTTTGAAAATATCGCTACGCCGTGTTTTGTCTTTTTTGAACGAACTATTAGCAATTTTGTTTGCCTCTTCTACCTGCTTGAGTTTGTCAGATTCGACTTGCTGAATCTCGCCTAGCAAACCCTTTATCTGCGCAATAGAATCGCTCAAACTCTTTAAACTCTCTGTCAAAGTTTGGATATTTTGCGTATTGTTTGCTACCTGCGCTTCGAGTTTTGCAATAGATTCGTTGTTTAGATTGCTCGAATCTAGCGCATTCATTTTGTTAGTCAAATCATTGATATTTTTTGCTTGACCTTCATAAATGCTTTTTACGCCATCGACAGAGGTTTCTAATGCTTTGATTTTATTTTGTAGTTCAAAAATCTTGTCAGATTGTGTTTCGGCTTTACCTTTTAGAGATTGCATCTCTTTTTTGGTAGAGCCACTTTGTAGCTCGAATGCAGACGGCTCTGCCTTGAGTGCCACCGCAAAGATAGCACACAAGGCAAATCCAAAAGCTACCATATACTTTACATTTCGTATATGGCTACAAAAAAAGAAATTCATTACCTCTTAAAAAGTCCCTTAAAGCGTATAGCCAAGCCCAAACTTATTGTTGCTGTGCAGGTGTCGCTGGTGTTCCGGGTGTTAAAACAAAGTCAGCTCTTCTATTTTCTTTCCAGCATTCCCGTGTTTTTTCGGTGCAAAGCGGCTTGCTTTCGCCATAGCTTACAAGGTCGATTTTAGCTTCTGCTACGCCATTTCCTACAAGTGCATCTTTTACAGATGACGCTCTTTTAAGAGCCAAAGCGTAGTTATATTCATCGCTACCCCATTCATCTGTGTTGCCCTCAACGCGCACAATCGCGCCACTGCTGATGATTAGTCTTGCATTGTTTTTGATTGTCTCAATGTTGTTGCTACCTTCAACTATGAATCTATCAAAACCAAAATACACAGAGTAAAGCGAATTATCGCCACCGCCTATATTGCCACGACTTGAAATCTCGCCTTGAAGTATGCCATTTGGTCCAAATGGTCCTCCTGCGCCTTGTCCGCTTGTAGCTTGTGTATCCACTTCTACATCACTCTTATTACTACAACCTGAAATTACCATAGCTACTACTAAAGAACCTGCTACCAATAATTTTTTTACCATTAAATTCTCCTTTTGTGATTTTAAAAATGCCAATTCTAGCCAAATTATTATGCAAATGTCAATAAGTATGCCAACTTTTATTTAGATATTTTAAATATTGTGCAAATTTATCTCTTTTAGGCTTACCACCGCTTTAGCGCAAATGCCCTCTTTGCGTCCCACAAAGCCCATTTTTTCCATTGTGGTGGCTTTTATGTTTATGCGATTTTTGGGTAGGCGCAACGCTTTGCTTAAGATTTCTAGCATCTTGTCCTTGTGTGGCGTGATTTTGGGCATTTCGGCTAAAATCATCATATCTACATTTACTATTTCAAAGCCCACACCCTGCGTGAAATCCACCACTTGCGCTAAGAGATTCATCGAATCTGCGCCCTTAAATCGCTCATCATTTGGCGGAAACCACTCGCCTATGTCTCCCGCGCCCACCGCGCCTAGCAATGCGTCCATTAGCGCGTGGAGCGCGACATCGCCATCGCTATGCGCCTCAATGCCAAACTCGCACTTGATTTTTACCCCGCATAGCGTTATTTCATCGCCTTTACAAAATCTATGTGTGTCAAAGCCGTAGCCGATTCTAATGGTGCTTGGATTTGCTGTGCTTTGATTGTGTGGATTGCCACGATTCTGCGCGGTGCGCAGAATCTCGCAATGACGAGTGGTAGGCGGATTTTGTGGCATTTGCGCCGAATCAAAACTTGCAAAATCAAAATGAGCCAAGATTCGCTCCAAATCGCTAAAATGCGTGAGTTTGTGCATTTTGGGGCTACCTTCTACGCACATAATTTTTCCGCCAAGCGCGTTTATGGCACTTGATTCATCGCTAAAATCACCTAGCTTAAACGCCTTTTGCAAAGTCGCTACACGCGAAATTTGTGGCGTTTGAATAAGTTTCACTGCGCTTCGATTCAAATATTGTTTTATGTCAGATTCGCCCTCCATAAAAATCGTATCCGCCACGCCAAGCGTAGGAATCACGCAATCAATCTCGCTTAAATCCACCGCAAACAATCTATCCAAAGCCTCAAAATCCACGCCGAATCTTGCCGCATCGCTTACCGCTACAAACTCGCTATCCACGCATTTTAGAGCATTTTCGAGCGATTTTTGGCGAGTCTCTCCACCGCATATTATTTCATAATCGCAAAATCGCTTCATATACGCCACTTCAAGCGCGTTTGCGGTAATAATCGTCTTGGCAAATTTATATCGCGCGTTGAAAATATCCGCTACAAAGAGCCAAAGCGGTTTTTCGCACACGCGAATCCAATGCTTTTTTACCGCACAATTCTGCCGAAATCGCCTTGATTCACCCGCGCTCATAATGATTAAAGAAATATTTTGCTTCATTTTTCGCCTTTTATTTTTTTTAATTTGCTAAAATTTGATTTTTAAAGTTTATTTTATAAATTTTACGCTAATTTTAAACTTTTAAAAATTCAAAATTAAGGAAATTTATGACGCAATTATACTACGCAAAGCAGGACATTATCACAAAGGAAATGGAATTTGTCGCAAATAGCGAGGAAATCGCGCCTGAACTCGTCAAAAACGAAATCAAAAAAGGACGCCTAATAATCCCCGCAAATATCAATCACAAGCACCTAAAACCCATAGGCATAGGCATTGCCACAAAAACCAAAATCAACGCAAATATCGGTAGTTCTAGCATTGAAAAGTGCATAGAAAATGAAATCATAAAAACGCAAACCGCCATAAAATACGGCGCAGACACCATTATGGATTTAAGCACGGGCGGAAATTTAGATGAGATTCGCGCCTCAGTCATCGCAAATTCTCCCGCACCCATCGGCACTGTGCCTATGTATCAAATCTTGCACGATTTAAAGGACGATATTTTGAGCCTTGATATTAAAACTATGCTTAATACGCTAGAAAAACAAGCAAAGCAGGGCGTGGATTATTTTACGATTCATTGCGGATTTTTATCACAACATTTGCCATATATTTCTAAGCGAAAAATGGGAATTGTCTCGCGTGGCGGGAGCTTAATGGCGTCTTGGATGATGCACCACAAAAGGCAAAATCCTTTTTATGAGGCATTTGATGAGATTTTAGAGATTTGCAGAGAATACGATGTGTCGCTGTCTTTGGGCGATTCACTGCGTCCGGGTTGCTTGTATGATGCAAGTGATGAGGCGCAATTTAGTGAGCTAAAAATCTTAGGTGAACTCGCACTTCGCGCAAATGAGCGCGATGTGCAGGTGATGATTGAGGGACCGGGGCATATTCCGCTAAATCAAGTCGAGCGCAATATGGAAATCGAGCGTGAGCTGTGTAATGACGCGCCGTTTTATGTGCTAGGACCGCTTGTAACGGACATTGGCGCAGGATATGACCATATCGCAAGTGCGATTGGCGCGTGTGTGGCGGCGTGGAAAGGCGCGGCAATGCTTTGCTATGTAACGCCAAAAGAGCATTTAGGATTGCCCAATGCAAATGATGTGCGAGAGGGCATAATCGCCTATAAAATCGCCGCTCACGCCGCAGATATAGCGCGTGGGCGAATCAACGCGCGAATGCGAGATGACGCGATGAGCGATGCGCGGTATGGCTTTGATTGGAATAAGCAGTTTGAACTTGCCTTAGATAGTGAGAGGGCAAAGGAATTTCACGATGAGAGTTTGCCACAGGACGCATTTAAAGACGCGGATTTCTGCTCAATGTGCGGACCGAAATTTTGTAGCTATAAAATCTCTCAAAATATTTTTAAAGAATATAATGGCGAATCTGTCGAATCTGCCGTCAATTTTGACGAATCTACCGACAGATTCGCACAATCAAAAGGAGCATAAAAATGAAAAAAAACGAAGTTTTAGATAAATTAAAAGGCGTAATTTATCCTAATTTTAAGCGCGATATTGTAGATTTTGGCTTTGTCAAAGATATTGAAGTAAGTGGCGAATCTATAAAGATTTCGCTTGAGATTCCCTCAAATAGCGAGGAAGTGGCGGAAAAACTACGCGAATCTATTGCGAATCTTTTTGCGCCAAAAAGCGTGGAGATTCACATAAAAACGCCCCAAATCGCCCAAGATTCGCCTAAGCGCAAAAATATCGCGCCAAATATTAGGCATTTTGTTATGGTTAGCTCAGGCAAAGGTGGCGTGGGTAAATCCACCACAAGCGCGAATCTAGCCATTGCCCTAGCCCAAGCTGGAAAAAGCGTGGGACTGCTTGATGCCGACATTTATGGACCAAATATTCCGCGAATGTTTGGGCTAAATAATCAACGCCCAAGCATTGATGAAGTGCGTAAAAAAATCATTCCGTTAAAAAGTTACGGCGTAAAAGTGATGAGTATGGGAATGATGGCGGAAGAGGGGCAGAGCCTAATTTGGCGCGGTCCTATGATAATCCGCGCAATTGAGCAAATGCTAAGCGATGTGGCGTGGGAGGAGCTAGATATTTTGGTGGTGGATTTGCCCCCGGGCACAGGCGATGCGCAGCTGACTTTGGCGCAGAGTGTGCCTGTGAGCGCGGGAATCGCCGTTACCACACCGCAGATTGTCGCGCTTGATGATAGTGCGCGAAGTTTGGATATGTTTAACAAACTAAATATTCCTATCGCGGGGATTATTGAGAATATGAGCGGATTTGTCTGCCCTAAATGTGGCGAAGTGTATGATATTTTTGGCAAGGGTGGTGGAATCGAACTTGCAAATGTCAATAAATGCGAGGTTTTGGCGCAGATTCCTATCGAGCCTAGCATACGCGAGAGTGGGGACTTAGGCAAACCTATCGCGTTTTTCAAGCCAGATAGTTTGGGCGCAAAGGAATACCTAAAGGCAGCAAATAAACTCATCGCATTTTTGGATAAAATCGGCGATAGTGCCGATAACTCTGGGATTCAGCCTGTGAAAAGCTAAAAAATAACGGCGATTCGCGGCGAATCGCCATAAAATATAATTTTAGCTTGGGATTATGGAATTTTTACGCGCGGTTTTTTGTAGAGAGAAAATCACTAGGATAAAAGTAATGCTATAAAGCGATAAAATCAAGTTAAGCAGTATGTCGCTTTGGCATTTATCGTTGCCAAATAGATTTGCCACACCAAAGATATATTTTGGATTCCAAGCTAATAACAAAAAGCAAGGAATACAATTTAGCAACACTAAAACACTAAACAGATTTGCCTTTAAAAACATAACACATACTGCAATAATCCAAAAAATACTCGCCCACTTTGCTAAGTCAATTAAATAATTTGCCATAAATGATAGAGTTGCAAAACCACCCACCAATACAACAAACCAAGAGAGAATCTTTAGCAAATCTGTATGGTGTGCTGAAGTGTGGCGATAAAAGCAAAGCTGAATTTTCTCAATCCACTCTTTGCTAAAAAGGTTAGGGGCTTTCAAATCTATTTCGTGTTCTTTCGCATATAGCTCCAACTTATGCCAAGTAGAAGCGTCTAGCAAATTATTATTTGCAATTAGCACATTTTTTATCGTGCGAAATGAATCGCGAGCATTGCTTGCATAGCGAATTTTGTGAGTATTAGCAATGCTATCTATTTCTTTTAAATCCTGCAAAAATTCTATTTCTTTATTATAAGTTTCGTCATTTTCATATTCATTGATAAACTCTTTGATTTTGCCAAAATCTAAACTATCTATTTTTACATTGATAAAGTTTGTGGCTTGGAGGTTTTGGAAAACACAAGTAGAGAAGTTTGGAGCGGATTTAAACTCTGCATTATAAAACGACACTACACCATTAAATATGCTCTCGTGGAAATCTGCGTATTTATAAAACTTTGCGTGATTAAAAAACACATTGCCATTAAACTCACAATTTGTAAAATACACTCTGTCTTTGAATTTGCAATGTTGAAAATCTAGGCGCAGAGGTTGTGCTGATTCTTTGGAATTTTGTGAAGCAAACACAATATATTTAAAATACACTTCACCATTAAATACGCAATTTTTAAACGATAGCTCATCTTGCAAATAAATCATTTTGTGATTAGATTCCTTGTCGCACTCGCTAGATTCTTGTGCAGATTTTCTAGATTCTGTATCGCTAGTATTTTTAGCACACACTTCCAAAGGCTTGTTAATGAAATATTTATCATTTTTCTTTTGGATTGCATTGTATAGTTCATCTTGTGGATTTTTGCATTTTTCACACGCGCTATCAAGGATATTTTCAAAGATAAATGACTTTCCTTGCTTTATGGTAAGTATAAGTTTGTCTTTTGCAGAGTCAAAGTGCAGATTCTCACAGATTTGTTGCTTAGGCATTACTGAATTCCTTGCTCATTTAGCAATTTATAATTATTACACCCTACTTGTTCACCCAAATCACAGGCTTTGCCAAAGTATTGCTTGGCTATGGAGAGATTTTGCCTTACACCTTGTCCGTTGTAATATAGCGCACCTAGATTATTGCACGCGTCACCATTTTTCATATCACAAGATTTTTTCCACAGTTTGTTCGCTTTGTGATAGTCTTGGCGCACACCTTTACCTAAATCATACATTAACCCTAGATTGTAGCAAGACTCTGCTTGGACTAAATCACCATTACCTGTATTACACGCAATTTCAATATATTTCTTCGCATTATAGTAGTCTTGTAATTCATAATAAGTTGTTGCCAATCCTGCATATCCACTATCATTCCCCAAAGCAATAGCTTTTTCATAATAGGGAATCGCATCTCTATAATGCCCTGCTATACGATAGAATCTCCCCACAGAAGCACAATTACTTTTATCGCACTGCTCTACACTTGCCAAACCATTATCAATAAGTGCTTGACACGCGTCTTTATCCTTATTTTCAAAGCAATTATACCTAGCTCTCTCCTGTTCATCGTTACTCATCGCACCCATTCCTATACCTACCACACACATTAAGATTCCTAGTGCCAATGTCAATCTTTTTAGTATTTTCATAGTTTTATCCCTCTGATTATAATTTAATGCCGCGATTTTAGCAATGCGCAATTAAAAAATCTCTTAATATTTTTATTTTACTATTAAACTATCACGAATCACTATGTTGCAAAAGCCCATTGGTGAATCGCTCAAAGATTTTCTTACCTAAAAGCGCGGACTGCTCGTTGCCAATGGCATTAAACGGCACTCTATTTGTCCTACTTTCATTAAAAATATGCGCCGTTTTACCATTTAGATTGATATATCCATATTGAATTTTCAGCGTTTCGCCATTATATTTTTTGTCGTGGTAAGTGATATAATCCCTAAAAGTTTGATAAAAATCAATGTGGCTAATGTATTTTTTATTTAGCGACATAAAAATAATATCTGGCTCTAAAATCTCTACTAGCTCATTCCACAGGTGAATCCCCGCGTTGCTAAAGTTAGTTTGAATACGCAAGGGCATTTTACTCCAAGTAGGAAATGTAGCAAACGGCGACAAAGTATCCGTATGAATTGCCCTATTGGGTGCATTATCATAATATGACGCACAAAATGGGGCAAAGAGATTATTGCGCGGAGTTGTCTTAAAATCATTGCCCGTTTTGAAATAGCTATTTAGCGCGGATAAATATTGCAAGGCATTTTCATCACTCAGCGTATTTTCTTTAGCTATGCGTTCAAATTGTGGGAATCGCTTATAAGAAATTTGCTCATTTGATTCATCGTAATAAAATTCGCCACAAGATGGATTTATCGCTGCGGTTATGATTTTATATTGCGATTTAAAATACGCTTCTATGTCGCCAAAATAAAGTATCGGCAGAGTGCCTTTGATGAGATATGGGCGCAATGTGCTATCATTTTGTGTGTCTATAAAAGATTCGTGGCATTTTTTAGCTAAATTCATCAATCGCTCTATTTTTTGCTTCATTTTTTATCCTTTTATTTAAATTTTGCGCTTATTTTATGATTATCAAATAAAAAGTAACTTAAGACTTTTTTGCCAAATCTCAAAAATGCTTTAAGGATTTTTTGCTACAATCGCAAGTTTATTTCAAAATTTTAAAGGACAAAAAAATGAAGCGAACTTATCAGCCACACAACAAACCGCGCAAAAGCACACACGGCTTTCGCGCACGAATGAAAACCAAAAATGGACAGCGAGTTATCCGCGCAAGACGCGCAAAAGGCAGAAAGCGACTCGCAGTTTAACGCGATTAGCGCATTTTTTAGGTAGGGCGAATCGTGCAAATGCTAAAAACCACCAAAGAATTTGACTTTGTGTATAAAAACTCATATAAATTTCGCGCTGAGACGCTTGATATTTGTGTGCTAAAGCCAAATTTGGCGGAGCAGTTTTGTGTGAAATTTGGACGGATTCCTTGCGATATGGTGGGCTTTAGCGTGTCTAAAAAAGTCGGCATTGCGGTGGATAGGAATCTGATAAAGCGACGATTACGCGCAATTTGCAGAGAATTTTTTAGGTTAAGCAATTCGTCTTTGGGTGCATATTGCAGAGATTTGGTAAATTTCGGGCGTTCGCAGACAGCAAGTCTAGTCTCACGCCCAAAATTTACCAAAAACTCTACAACCTCCACCGCAAATACTAGAATTGTGGATTCGAGCAAAAGCGATTCGAGCGATTCCAAGCGCGGAAGTATTTTTGATGAGCAATCGGGGTTGTGCAGTTGTGAGCGAGGAAATAGAACTGATAGTTCATTGACGAAGCGAACAACAAATCTCCCCGATTTATCACAAAAAGACAAACGCGCAAATCTTATTTGCATTTTTATTGCCAAATCACAAATCCTACAAACTCCATTTGCTACGCTAAAAGATAGCATTTTTGCCACACTAAAAAAGCAAATGCGATTTATGCAAAATGCGCCTACGAATCCACCTAAAAATCCGCGCAGTTTTGGCGCAAATCATCACATAAATCAAAGTCGCACTCGCACGGCAAATGGCACAAAGGCGCATTATGAGCGATAAAGCCTTGCGATTTTACAAACGCTACATTTCTCCGCTAAATCCCCCAGCGTGTAGGTTTTATCCTACTTGCTCGGAGTATGCGGCACTTTGCTTTAGATTTCAAAATCCAGCCACCGCGCTTGTAAAGTCGCTAACACGCCTTTTAAAGTGTAATCAGCTTTTTAGCGGCGGCATTTCCTATCCGCGAATCGCCCTTGACACGCGCAGATTTTCGCATAAGATTCCGCGCCAAAGTCTGCCAAATCAAAGCCAAATCTTTCAAAATCCGCAAAATATCGCATTTTGGCTTGTGCCTTGCGTGGATAAAGATTTTGGCGTTTTAGATTCAAAGCCAAAATTCACGCGCTTAAAACGCAAAAATAATGCTAAAATTACGCACAAATTTTTTGCCATAAAATCACTAAAAAAGGATAAAAATTGAACAACAACACGCCCAATACACGCATTTTTACTGCGATAATTTTATCGCTAATTTTCCTTGTGCCTTATATGTATTTTTTCGCGCCAAAGACGGAGCTAAATGGCGATGCAAACGCCACGATTGCAAATGCGAATAATATCAATGATATGCTGCAAAGCCCCAAAGATTCGGCATTAGATTCGCCAAAGGGCGCAGATTCAAGTGTGCCAAATTTTGAAGCAAACGCGCCTAAAAGCGTTGATTCAAGCGATATTAAAGCTCCCATTAGCACGGATTCGACTAAAATTATCACGCATATCCAATCGCCCAAAATCGACTTGCAAATTGATGAGCTAGGGCGCATTCACAAGGCGATTTTAAAAGAAAAAAAATATGTCAATGAGGACGGCTCTGCGCTTTCGCTATTTGGCGAAAATGGCATAAAACCGCTTGAATTGCGCTTTCAAAATAAAGAAGTCAATGCCAAAGCATTCACAACGCCCTATACTGCGGACATTGCAGAGGTGGAAATAAATGCAGATTCCACAAAAACTATCACGCTCACGCAAAATTTAGGCGAGATTAGCGGTGTGGGCGCGGTTACAATCAAAAAAATCCTAACATTCCACGATGACTTTAGCTATGACGCAAAGATTGAGCTAAGCAAACCGCTAAATTACTATGTAGCGAATGGTTCGCGCCCTGTGGCAGATTCAAGTTCGTATGTGTTTAAAGGCGTGATTGTCAAAAAAAGCGATGAGACATTAGAAAAAATCGAAGAGGGCGATAATATAGAGGGTGAAAATACCGCCTTTTCAAATGCGAGTTTTATCGCAAGTGTGGATAGATATTACGCCACCGTGCTATTTCAAAAGCGCGGTGCGGACAGCGGAAGCGTAAATGCCATTGTCGATACGGGCAAGGACGGCAATCATCTGTCATATATTTATTTGAGTGATAGCGCGGAGTTTAGCGGTTATATCGGTCCTAAAAATTACAAGGACTTAAAGGCAATCGCGCCCAATCTCACTGATGTCGTGGAATATGGCATTATCACATTTTTTGCAAAGCCTTTGTTTTTGCTTTTGGCGTGGCTTTTTGGTATTTTTGCAAATTGGGGCTGGGCGATTATTGGGCTAACGCTGATTGTGCGAATCGTCCTTTATCCGCTGACTTATAAGGGTATGGTGTCAATGCAAAGGCTAAAAGATTTGACGCCAAAAATGAAAGAGATTCAAGAAAAATACAAAGGCGATGCGCAAAAAATGCAGCTGCATATGATGGAACTCTACAAAAAGCACAAAGTCAATCCTATGGGTGGCTGTCTGCCTTTGCTCTTACAAATCCCTGTGTTTTTTGCGATTTACCGAGTGCTTTATAATGCCGTTGAGCTAAAAGATGCCGCGTGGCTTTTGTGGATAAAAGATTTAAGCGCGATGGACCCATATTTTATATTGCCGATTTTAATGGGCGCAACAATGTATTTACAGCAAAAAGTCTCTCCCACGACTTTTAATGACCCTATGCAAGAAAAATTCTTTAAATTTTTGCCACTTGTTTTTACAATCTTTTTGATCACATTCCCTGCGGGGCTTATGCTGTATTGGACTGTGAATAACATTTTTTCAATCATTCAGCAACTCTTAATCAACAAAGTTATGGAAAAGAAAAAAGAGCTTGAAATCGCCGAGCATAGGGCGGCACACGAGCATAATAAAGAAAATAAAAAAGGATAAAAATTGACAAAATTTACCGCTCCCACCATTGAATTAGCCTTGCTAGAGGCGAGTAAAGAGCTGAAATGCTCTATCGTAGATTTGGAATATGAGATTTTAGAAAAGCCCAGCAAAGGATTTTTGGGGCTAGGAAAAAAAGACGCCAAAATCGTAGTGAGCCTTAAAAACAAACGCCATAATTTTGGTGGCGATTTAAAGCGCGAATCCAAAGGCGACTTTAGGGGCGAATCGCGTGGCGATTTTAAGAGCGAATCCAAAAATAATGACTTTAGAGGCGAATCTAAATTCGCGCAAAAAGGCGCATTTGAGCGCAAATACGACTCCAAATACGAATCAAAGCAAAAATACGATTCGCACTCTGAAACCAAACTAGATTCGCGCTTTGAATCCAAATACGAAACAGATGACATTGATGAATCCATAATCAACAAAATCCACAAAGAAATAAACGAGCTTTTCGCGCTACTGCCGATAAAGCTAAGCAAAATCGAGGTTGCCAAATTTGAAAAAAACACCATTTTGATTCACTTCAAAGGCGCGGACGCCGCACTTTTAATCGGTGAGAGGGGCTATCGCTACAAGGCGATTTCATACTTGCTATTTAATTGGCTAAATGCCGAGTATGGCATAAATGTCCGCTTAGAGATTGAGAGCTTTTTAGCCAGTCAAGAGGCGATGATGGCGCATTATTTAGCTCCGATAATCGATGAGCTAAAAGATTCCGATGAGCCATTTGCCACCAAAACATTTGATGGGATTCTCGCCTATATCGCGCTAAAAGAGCTTCGTGCAAAGTTGCGCGGAAAAAGCGTGGTGCTAAAAACAAACGAAAATGATGAAAATTACATTTTGATTCAGCCCCTTCGTAAATAGCCCAAAATAGTGCCAAACACCCCAAAATGCAAGATTCTGCCAAAAGATTCGCCAAAGATTCGGTGTGCGATTTAGCTAAAGATTCGGCGTGTGATTCGACTAAAGATTCCGCCACAAAAATATCTAGTGTTTTCGCCACAAATTCCACGATTGTCGCAATCTCCACAGCATTAGGGGAAAGCGCAATTGGCATCGTGCGACTAAGTGGCAAGGACGCGCTAAAAATCGCACAGCGCATTACCAAATCCACTGAAATTCGCCCACGCTACGCGCATTTAAAATATCTCTACGATGAAAATGGCGCTCTTGTCGACAGAGGCATCGTAGTTTATTTCAAAGCCCCGCACAGCTTTAATGGCGAGGATATTGTGGAGTTTCAAACGCACGGCGGAATTGCATTGCAAAAAAAATTACTAGAAGTCGCCTTGCATTTTGGTGCGCGAATCGCTCGTGCTGGGGAGTTTAGCAAGATTGCTTTGATAAATGGCAAAATGGATTTATCGCAGGTGGAAACCACCGCAAACCTCATCACCACGCGCAATGCAAAGGCTTTGCAATTTATCGCGCAAAATCTAAAAGGCGATTTGCAAAAAATCATAAATGATTTTAGGGACAAATTATTAGAGATTTTAGCCCAAAGCGAGGCGTTAATCGACTATGCCGAAGATGAGATTCCACGCGATTTAAGGAAAAATCTCAAAGATTTGCAAACGCGCCTACAAAGCATTCTCGCGCATTCCAAAACTATGCAACACACATTGCACGGGCATAAACTCGCCATTATCGGCAGACCAAATGTCGGCAAAAGTTCCATTTTAAACGCATTGCTTTTGAAAAATCGTGCGATTGTGAGCGACATTGAGGGCACTACGCGCGATAGTATTGAGGCACAGCTCACAATCGATGGGCAGGTAGTAACTATCATTGACACAGCGGGAATCCGCGCTAGTAGCGAGGCTATCGAGCTTTTGGGGATTGAAAAGGCAAAGGAAATCGCGCGTGAAGCCACTATCATTTTGGCGGTGTTTGACGGAAGCAAAAAGTTTGATGATGAGGAAATATTGCAGATTTTGCACGAAAATGCGGGAAATGACAAAACCATTATCGTTGCAATCAACAAAAGCGATAAAGAAAGAGTGGTGGATTTGGCGCATTTTAGGGACTATAAGCCCATTTTTATTAGCACAAAAGATGAAAGTGTCTTTAAGATTCGTGGTTGCATCACAAGGGCGATTGCAATAAATCCGCAAAATGATGAAAGCATAATTTTAGGCTCGGTGCGCCAAATGGAATGCGTGGAGAGCGCATTAGATTCGCTTCAAGGTGCGCAAGAAAATATAGGCGATTTTGAGATTTTTAGCCTCCACATAAATGACGCGCTAAAATCGCTTGAATCCATCTCAAAACCTTACGCCTATGATGAAATGCTAGATAAAATGTTTAACACATTTTGCTTGGGGAAATAAAATTGTGCCACTATTGGTAAAGATTTATATTTGGTTAGCGACACATAAATTCAACATAACAAATTCTTAAAATATTTGTAGTATAATTGCGAGTTTAATTTCGCTATTTCGCGCATTTTAAGGAGGATTTATGCATCAGTTATTACTAATAGAAGATGATTTGGATATGCAAAGTTTGATTGTGGCGTATTTGACGCAGAGCAAATACAATGTCATCGCTACGCATTCACCCGCGAAAGCGATAGAGATTTTGGAGGGGAGGGATAGCATTGATTTAATCATTTTGGATTTGACTTTGCCTGAAATGGACGGGCTAAAGCTATGCAAAAAGATTCGCAAACTTACCCAAGTGCCAATTATCATTTCCTCCGCAAGGGGCGATGTTTATAATAAAGTGGAAGGGTTTGATGTCGGCGCAGATGATTATTTAGCAAAGCCTTATGAGCCTGTGGAGCTTTTGGCGCGAATAAACGCGCTTTTACGCCGTCTAAAGCCCAAAACTATGGAGCTTGGCGGTTTGCAAGTCAATGTCGAAGCGCATAGCGTGGTAGTTGATGGAATGAGCGTGGATTTGACGCCTACGGAATTTGAGATTTTGCTATTTTTAATCGAAAATCGTCCAAAGCCGATGAGCAGGGAGCAAATCGCAAATAGCATTGCGACTATGGGCGAAGATTCGACTTTGCGTAGCATTGATACGCATATTAGAAATATACGAAGCAAGATTGATGATAGTGCCAAAGAACCGCGATTCATTCAATCCGTGTGGGGCATAGGCTATAAATTTTGCGTTTAGATTCGCGCCAAAAACCCAAAAAAAGAGTAGATTTTGCATTTAAGATATAAGTTTCTTTTACTCGCGCTTATTTTGTTTGTGGCGAATGTCATCTTTTCGATTCGCACAAGTAGCGTGATACGCGAGAGTGAAAACAAACGATTGCAAAATGAAATCGTAGTTTTGGTGCAAACCATAACGCCATATTATCTTAACGGCAATTTAAGCGTAGTATATCGAATCGGCGAGAATTTCGGCTACACGCGAATCGCCACGCCACCCAAAAACGCCCAAACGCTTTATAGCGAATCCAATGGCATTTTAAATGTGAAAATCTTTAGCTATGATAATTTCGTAGGCTTTGGCGTGGCGTTTTTGGACGATAATGGCATAAATTTAGTGCGCCCCAAAGATGAAAACGCGTGGAATCGCTACAAAGTCTTTATGTTGCTGTTTCAATCCGTGCTGATTATGATGATTTTATTCTTTTTCTTTTATCAAGTTTTGCGTCCGCTAAATGTGCTAAAAGATTCGATAGATGAGCTAAAGCGCGGGATTTTTGCCAAAAAACTGCGAATCGATTCAAAAGATGAAATAGGCGCGTTGTTTAAGGCATTTAATGAGATGAATGAAAAAATCAGCAAAATGGTAAAGGCGCGTGAGCTAATCACACGCAATATTGCCCACGAATTGCGCACTCCATTAGCAAAGATTCAGCTCTCACTAGAAATCAAAGAGGGCGAGGAGCTAAAAAGCGACTTAAAAAAATACATAAATTCGCTAAATCACATTAGCCAAAATATGTTAGATTTTGAGCGAATCCAAGAGGAAAATTTCGAGCTAAAAAATGATGAATTTTTAAGCGAAAGTGCGGTTTTTGAGGCGTTGCGGGATTTAAGCGATAAGCCCATTTGCCTAAATATCATTAAAAGCGTTAAGATTAAAGGCGATTTGCATTTGTTTGCTGTCGCAATCAAAAATCTAATAGAAAATGCGATAAAATACGGCGACAACGGCGAAGTAAATATCGAGCTAAATGAAGAGGGCATTTTGATTAGCAATAAAGGTGCGCCTTTGGCAAATGACATTTCGTATTATTTTGAGCCGTTTTATCGTGGCGATATTACCAAGCAAGGCTATGGCTTGGGGCTGTCGATTGTCAAAGAGATTATAATGCTTCACAAAATGGAGATAAATTATCGCTATGATTGCGGAATGCACATTTTTTATATTAGATTCGCCAAAAATAACTAAAGGACATAGTTTTTGAGAGTTTTAAATTTTATTTATGAAAATGACGGGCTTTTGATGCAAAAACTGCGCCACCTAAAGGACGAGCCAAATATTTTCATACAGATTTTTTGTAGCTCCACACTAAAAAGTAAAGCACAGATTTTGGTGGATTTTATAATGATGAATCTCCCCCAAGCAAAGATTTTGCTAACTTCGTCATTTGGCGAGTTAAGCGATGGGAATTTTTACACTAATAAAATCGCAATCGCCGTTTCGATTTTTCAAAAAACTACCATTGAGACTTTTAGCTTTTTGCCATCTGCGCCTGAAGCCATTGCAAATGAACTCTCCAAAAAAGTTAGCAAAAATACCAAGCTAATTATTCTTTTTGGCAACTGCCTTGTTTTTAATACGACAAAATTGCTAGATTGCCTGACAGAAAAGATTCCGCATATTACGATTGCTGGGGGAAATGCTGGAGATGATGTGAGTTTTAATCGCTGTTTTGTGGGAAGCGATAAGGGCATTGATAATATGGTAATTTCCGCTGCGGTGCTAGATAGCGAGGTTTTGCAGGTTTATAGCGATTCGATTTTTAATTATAATCGAATCGGGCTTGATATGGTGGTAACGGATTGCGAAGAGGGAGGGCTTGTTCGCACGATAAACAATCAACCTGTGATAGAGATTTATGAACGATTATTGGGGAAATATATCGCTGATACTCTGCCTACAAATGGCTATCAATTCCCACTTGTATTTGCCGATGGCGATTTGCTGGTGGCTCGTAGCACATTTATCAAAACGCAAGATAATGCGCTAATTTATGGTGGCGATTTCAAAAAAGGCGCGAAAGTTAAATTTGGCGTGGCAAGTTCGATTGATAATATGGCAGAGATGAGCAAAAGGCTTATGCAGTTTGCTAGTAAAAACCTTGACTGCTTTTATGTTTATACTTGTATGGGGCGTTATTGGTATTTTAAGGATACGATTCTTGACTATAACGCTAAGCTAATTAACAATATCGCGCCGATGAGCGGATTTTTTACATTTGGGGAATTTTATCACTACAACAACAAAAATTATGTCTTAAACAACACAAACACCCTTGTAGGCTTAAGCGAGGGCATAAGTGAGCTAAAAAACAACACGATTCACGAGTTAGAAATAAGCACAAATTCGCTTGATATAGTAATTTATGGGCTTAGGAATCTAAGCTATGTCTCAAATAATGATTATTTGGAAGTTATGAGTATTTTTAAACAATATAAAGAGCTATTAGAAAAAAGTTTGTTTGTGATATATTTCAACGAAAAAGGAGACATTATCGATACAAATAAACTCTTTTTAGAGATTTCCAAATTTAAGCGCAGTGAAGTCATTGGCAAGAAATTTGGCTCATTGATTGCCAAAGATTCAGCAAATAATATTGATGACATTTGGGCGGTGCTAAAAAATCGCCAAACCTTTCAAGGTGTTATCAAAAAGAAAACCGCTGATTTGGGCTTTTTCTACGCAAAGGCAATCATTAAGCCTATCATAAACGCCAAAGATGAAGTGATGATGTATGTTTGTTCACTAGATGACATAACAGACTTTGAGATGAATAGGCAAAGCCTAGAGCGTAGCGTAAATGTTTTAACGGAAGTTTCCGCTGAAAAAGATACTATCATAACAAATTATCAAACGCTATTAGATAGAAGCACAGCGATGATACGAATCGGCGAAGATGAGAAATTTATCGAGGTAAATAAAAGCTGTGAGGAAATGTTTGGCTACCCACAAGAGAAAATGATAGGCAAACATTTATCTTTGCTATTAAAACCATCGCCAGACATACCACAAACAATCAAAAATATTAACGAAACACTTCAAAAGCAAGGATTCGTCAAAATTTATATAAATTGCATAGACAGCCAAAATCGACCGCTTTATGTCCAAGTATATCTAATGGGTATTAAGTCAAAAAAAGGCGCGGAATATTATAATGAAGCCTATGGAATCCTCCACAATGTAACCGAGCTATTCCAAATGCAACAAGAGCTAGAGGATGTGCAAAAAGAAGTCCTTTATGCTATGGGGACAATCAGCGAGGGGCGTAGCCGTGAGACGGGCAATCATATCAAGCGCGTGGCGGAATTTACTTATCTTTTGTCGAATCTTTATGGCTTAGATAAAAAACAAGCGGAATTGCTAAAAATCGCCTCGCCAATGCACGACATAGGCAAGTTAGCGATTCCAGATGCGATTTTAAATAAGCCGGGCAAACTCACCGATGAGGAATTTGAGATTATGAAAACCCACGCGCAAAAGGGCTATGATATGCTTTGCTGGTCGAAGCGGACAATTCTAAAAACGGCTGCCGAAATCGCCCTAACACACCACGAATGGTGGAATGGAAATGGCTACCCACAAAAGCTGAGCGGAGAGCAGATTCCCCTATGTGGGCGAATCGTAGCAGTCGCTGATGTGTTTGACGCCCTTAGCCACGATAGATGCTACAAAAAAGCGTGGCCTATAAACGAAGTAGTCGAGCATATGATGAAAAATAAAGGCGTCCAATTTGAGGCGAAACTCGTGGATTTGCTAGTGGAGCATATCGATGAGTTTGTGAAAATCAAAGAGGAATATGCGGATAAATTTTAATTTTTAAGGATATAAAAACAATGATTGCGCGATTTGCAAAATCTAAAAATAACTCACGCGGAAGTATTTTTGATGAGAAATCGGGGTTGCGTAGCCACGAGCGAGGAAATAAGACTTGGAGTCTATTGACGAAGCGAGTGGCAAGTCTCCCCGATTTATCACAAAAAGACAACGCGAAGTAGGGAGGAATCAAATGTTGCGTTTTGCTCCATCACCTACGGGCGATATGCACATAGGTAATTTACGAGCCGCGATTTTAAATTTTATCATCGCAAAGCAAAAAGGCGAGAAATTTCTAATTAGAATCGAGGACACCGATAAGGCGCGAAATATCTCTGGCGCGGATAAGGAGATTTTGGCGATTTTAAATCTCTTTGGGCTTTTTTGGGATAAGCTGGTTTATCAAAGCGATAATTTTAAGATTCATAATGAACTCGCAAAGCAGCTAATCGACAAGGGCGAAGCATTTTATTGCTATGCGACAAAGGAATTTTTAGATAAAAAGCGCGAGGAAGCATTGGTGCAAAAAAGGGCGTTTCGCTATGATGATTCGTGGGCTGAGATTTGCAAAAATGAAAATCCTAACCCTGCGATTCGTTTGCGTGGGGATTTGAGTGCGGAATCCATTAGCTTTATCGATGAAATCAAAGGCGAGTGCAAATTTAGCCAAAATGAAATCGATAGCTTTGTGATTATCCGCGATGATAAGATTCCTACATACAATTTTGCGTGTGCGGTTGATGATATGATTTATGATATTAGCTTTATCATTCGTGGCGAGGACCACACGAGCAACACGCCAAAGCAAATGCTAGTCCATAAAAAGCTAGGCTACACCAAAGAAATCAAATACGCCCACTTACCCATAATCCTAAATGATGAAGGCAAAAAGATGAGCAAAAGGGAAAGCGAATCTAGCGTGAAATGGCTACTAGAGCAGGGCTTTTTACCAAAGGCGATTTTAAATTATTTGCTTTTAATGGGGAATAATCCGCCGTGCGAGATTTTCACGCTTGATGAAGCGATAGAGTGGTTTGACTTATCGCAACTCTCAAAATCGCCCGTGCGCTTTGATATGAATCAATTAAGGCACATAAATAGGGAGCATTTGAAAAGGTTGAGTGAGAGTGAGATGGAGTTGTTGCTTGAATCATCTAGTGAATTATTATCAAAAATTTGCAATTCGCCTTTAGAATTGCATTCCGCAGATTCGGTAAATTTCGAGTGTTCGCAGACTTCAAGTCTAGTCTCACACTCAAAATTTGCCGAAAACTACGAAAGCCAAACCGAAAATCCTTCCGTTGTAGATTCTGCGCAACGCGCAGAATCTAACAACAACCCAAGCCGTCATTCTGAGCTTTCGCAAGAAAGCGAAGAATCTAAAAAAATAAACAAGCGATTCGCGGATTCTTTAGGCGCATTAGGCAAAATCTTTTTAGAAGAATCCAGCACCCTAAATGAGATTCGCGCTAAAATCGAACGCATTTTTGCCCCAAAAGTTTTGAGTGATGATTTTAGGGTTTATGGCGCGGAAATTGCCATTTTAAAATCCACGCTTTTGGATTTGCTCGAATCTAATGACGAATCATTGCAGGATTTTAACGCGCTTAAGGCGAAATTAGGCGAATCTTGCAAGATTGATGATAAGCCATTAAAAGGCAAGGGGCTTTTTATGCCATTGCGATTTTTACTCACTGGCGCGGGGAATGGACCGCATTTGGATATTTTGTATCCGCATTTAAGGGCGCATTTGAAAATCATCTTGCGATTTGAGGGAGATTAAAAAATGGTTTTAGGCACATTTTTAAGCGCGGTGGCGCAGATTTTGCACCTTGTTTTAACGCTATATATTTGGGTAGTAATAATTGCGGCGATTTGCTCCCTCGTTCAGGCAAATCCCTATAATAAAATCGTGCAGTTTTTATACACGATTACAGAGCCGTTGTATGCGCAGATTCGCCGTGTAGTGCCGACTATTTTTGGAGGAATCGATATTGCTCCATTTATTGTGATTATCGCGCTAAAATTTATTGATTTATTTTTCGTAAGGATTTTGTATAATTATGCCAATAATATGTAAGTTTTTTGCTATTTTTATTTTTGTGCCATTTGCTTTGGAGGCTATGGATTTGGCATTTATCGAATCCAAGCCCAAAGGCATAGCGCGGGATTTTTATATCTATGTGTATTTGGAGGAAAATAGCAAAATAAGCCAAGATGACGCATTAAAATTATATAATTTAATTGACAATAAAAGCTACAAAATTATGAGCCTTTTAAAGTCCAAAGCCAAAACTCTACCAAGCGATGCGCCAAAGGACGCAAAATGTCGCTCCAAACGCCTACACGAGCTACTTGTAAGCGATGATGAGTGCTTTAATATGGGCTTTTCGCTAAACTACGCCATTCATCTAAAGCCCAAAGACATTGAGCGAATCGAATCGCCCATAACCAAACGGCGCGTGGAGATTTTGCGCAATCGTACCAAAATATTAGAAAAGATTTTAGATTCAAATGGCGAGGATTTTAACGCCATTTACAACACTATTGGCAATAAAGGCGCGATTTTCAACACCGCCCCAAAAAATCTAAAAAATCTCTCAAATAAAAATTTTGACAAATCGCTTTATCATCTAATCATCAGCAAAAAATATCCCAAATTCACTCGTGCGCTGTTGCGCGAAAATATTGTGGGCGTGAATGATTGGAGTGCGTTTGCGCTTGGGCTAAATGAGCTAGAAAATGGTAGCAAGAAAAAGGCGTTAGCGTATTTTCAGCAGTCCGCGGATAATGCGAGTTTTAAGCTAATGCGTGATAAGTCGCTATTTTGGCTTTATAAAATCAATGAAGTGCTGAAGGATATGGCAAAAAGCGATGAATTTTTGCAACTACTAGCCGAAAGCACACATTTTAATCTCTACTCGCTTTACGCAGTCCAAAAGCTAGGCGTCAAGCCAAAATACTACATAATTGACGAAAATAACGAGATTTTTAAAGAAATCGCCCAAAAAGCAAACGCGCCTTTTGATATAAGCGACCCGTTTGCGTGGCAAAAAATGCGTAGCGAAATCATAGATATTCAAAATAAAGAGTCGCTTGTAAAAGTCGCAAAATTGCTCTACCACAAAGAGAGTGTGCCACATTTGGTTTTCACGCTAAATCGCTATTTTAACTTTCAAAAAAGTTTCTTTGTAAAGCCCTATAAGGATAATTTGACTTTTGATGATGAAAACCTTGTATATGCGGTGGCTAGGCAAGAAAGCGCGTTTATCCCGTCCGTAATTTCGCGCTCTTACGCGCTTGGAATGATGCAGATTATGCCTTTTAATGTGGAGAATTTTGCCAAAGCATTGAAGGCGGAAAATATCACTTATGAGAGTATGTTTGACCCGCGAATCGCGCTACGATTCGGGGATTATTATTTGGCGCATTTGAAAAAAGAGTTCGCCCACCCGCTGTTTGTGAGCTACGCATATAACGGCGGACCGACTTTTATACGCGGTTTTTTAAAGGACGCCAAAAATTTTAACGCGAAAAATCCGCTAGACCCGTGGCTAAGTATGGAATTTATCCCTTATGAAGAAAGTCGCTTTTATGGATTTAGCGTAATGGCAAATTATCTTATGTATCAGCAAATCGATGGCGAATCTATCGACATAGACGCATTTTTTGCGAAAACATTGCGGTAGATTTGTGCGTTTAATGCGATTTTAGATGAGTGCAATACAAAAGGATTTTTATGCGCGATAGGCTTTTTAAGAATGATTTAGGGGAGAAATTTTCTTTTAGCAAGGAAGTGGCGAGTGTATTTGATGATATGCTACCACGCTCCGTGCCTTACTACAATGATAATATCGCGCTGATTGCTGAGCTACTAGCTGGGCGGAGGGCGATTTGTGATTTGGGCTGCTCTACGGGGAATCTGCTACTTTTTTTGGCGCAAAATCTAAAATGTGAGATTCTTTGTGGCGTGGATAAATCAAGCGCAATGCTTGAAATTGCAAAGGCGAAAGCAAAGGCGTATGGCGCAAAAATAGATTTTGTAGAGGCGGATATTTTGGAGTTTTTTGCATTTGATTCCACACCACAAGACGAATTTGACACCATTATTGCAAACTACACAATGCAATTTATCCGCCCCCAAAAGCGCGAATCGCTCTGTAAAAAGATTTATGAAAATCTGCAAAAAAATGGTATTTTTATAATGAGCGAAAAATTAGTGTGCGAGGATAAGTGGCTAGATAAGCGACTAATTGACATTTATCATAATTTTAAGGCAAAAAATGGCTATTCAAAAACTGAGATTTCTAAAAAGCGCGAGGCATTAGAAAATATCCTCATTCCATTTACGCAAGATGAAAATGTGGCAATGCTGAAAAATGCTGGATTTAGCGCGGTTGAGGTGGTATTTCGCTTTGGCAATTTTGCCACTTTTATCGCGCTAAAGGGGGCGTAAATGGAAGTTGCAGAGTTACTAAAAGTGCTAATTAAAAGGCAAAGCGTTACGCCAAATGAATGTGGAATCTATGAGATTATTAAGGCGGAGTTAGCGGATTTTGAGGCGATTGAGGTTGAGGAAGGTGGAGTAAAAAATTTATTTTTATATAAGGATTTTAACGCAAATGTGGCTTGTGGTAAAGATAATACGAATAATTCGTCATTGCGAGGCGTTGCAAACGCCGAAGCAATCCAAAAAAATAATAATGTGGATTGCCACGACTTGACAAAGTCAAGTCTCGCAATGACAGAAAATAGCGTAAATTGCGTGGAATCTAGCAATGACGAATCAACAAGCGATTCGCGCGGAAGTATTTTTGATGAGAAATCGGGGTTGCGTAGCCACGAGCAAGGAAATAGAACTGATAGTTCATTGACGAAGCGAGTGGCAAGTCTCCCTGATTTATCGCAAAAAGACGCCGAATTTGCCACAAAAATCCACCTTTGTTTTGCTGGACATATTGATGTCGTCCCCGCAGGATTCGGCTGGAGCGTTCCGCCATTTGACGCGCTAGTCAAGGACGGCGTCATTTACGGCAGAGGGGCGCAGGATATGAAAGGTGGCGTGGCGGCGTTTGTATCCGCGCTAAAAAAAGTCAAGCGATTTGAGGGCATTTTGTCGGTGCTTTTGACTAGCGATGAGGAGGGCGATGGCATTTTTGGCACGAAAATTATGCTAAATGAGTTAAAAAAACGCGCTTTGTTGCCACACTTTGCCATAGTCGCTGAGCCTACTTGTGAGAAAAAGCTAGGCGATAGCGTAAAAATCGGACGGCGAGGTTCAATAAACGCAGTGCTAAAGATTTATGGCACTCAAGGACACGCCGCATATCCGCATAAATGCGTAAATCCGCTGGATTTAATCGCGCCCATTTTGCCACAAATCACTAGCAAAGATTTGGATAGCGGAGATAAACATTTCGCGCCTAGCAAAGTCGTTATCACTGATATTCGTGGCGGTATCGAGGCTACAAATGTAACGCCTAGCGAATTAAAGCTAATGTTTAATGTGCGAAATAACCCACTCACCGATAAAGACGCGATTCAAAACTATGTCGAATCTTTGCTAAAAAATGCGGGGATTGCGCGATATGAGCTGAGTTTTTCGCAGAGTTCATTTCCGTTTATTACAGATTCAAGTGCGCTTTTAGATTCGCTTTGCCGCGCTATAAAATCGCGGATAAATATCACTCCACGCCCAAATACTGAGGGTGGCACAAGCGATGCGCGGTATTTTAGTGCCTTTTGCGTGGAAGTCGTGGAGTTTGGGCTAGTCAATGATAGGATTCACGCCGCTGATGAATGCGTGAAAATCACGGATTTAGAGGCATTGCGCGATATTTTTGTGGATTTTATCGCGGATTTTGATAGTGCGATTCGTGCCAAACTCCACGATTTATCGCAACAAGACGAATTTTAATATGCTTTTTGTTGCTCACAAACCGCCAAATATTAGCTCAAACGCCTTTCTCACTACGCTAAAAAAACGCTTTTCTAATAGAACGCTTGGCTTTAGCGGGACGCTTGACCCCTTTGCTAGTGGGACGCTTGTGGTGGCAAGTGATAAGCACACGAGGCTTTTTAGCCACTTTAATCTAAGCCCAAAAGTCTATATCGCCACACTTTGGCTTGGCGCGGAATCACCCACGCTTGATATTGAAGGCATTTCGTGCGTGAGTGAAGTAGGCGAGATTTCCATAGAGCGCGTGGAATCTACGATTCAATCGCTAAAAGGCAAACTTACTTACACGCCACCCAAATTTAGCGCGAAAAAAGTCGGTGGGATTCGCGCCTATCATTTGGCGCGTGAAAATGCGGATTTTACGCTTGGTGTGTGCGAAATGGAGATTTTTGATATAGCACTTTTGCGCTACAATCACCCATTTTTAACCTTTCAAGTGAGCGTTAGCAAGGGCGCGTATATCCGCTCACTAGGGGAAATCATCGCTGAGCGACTAGGCGTTAAGGGCGCATTATCCGCTTTAAAACGCGTGGCTGAGGGCGATTTTGCCTTTGAATCATATAAAATGCTAAATCCGCTAGATTTTATTGCCTATCCAAAGCTATCTTTACCTACACTAAAAAATGACTTTTTGCACGGAAAAAAGTTGCATTTGGGGGCAGATTCCACGATTTTTAGTGAGGCGCGAATCCAAAAAAATCAAAAATATATTGTGATTTTTGATGATTTTTTTTCTATAATTCGACTTGATTTTTACGGACGCGTAGAATATATTTTAAATAGGATTGATTTATGCTAGTTTTATCAAGGAAGATGGACGAGGAAATAGTCATCGGCGAGGACATTGTGATTAAAGTCATATCGGTGCAAAATGGCATTGTAAAACTTGGATTTGACGCGCCACAGGACAAAGTCATATTGCGAGGCGAGTTAAAAGCCGCTGTGGCAGGGGAAAACCTAAAAGCATCGCAAAAAGATTTGGGCGATAGTATCGCAAAATTAGGCAAAATCATATCAAAAAAATGATATTTTTATGGTGTGAGCTATGATAATCCGCGCTTATCCAAAAGTAAATATTTGCCTTAAAATTACAGGATTTTTGAATAATTACTGCGAGATTGCCTCGCGATTCGTAAAGGTTGAGAATGCGAATCTTTATGACACGATAGAGATTCGGCAAAGCGATAGTTTTAAAATCAGCGGAAATTTTGATTGCAAAATGAGTGAAAATACGATTTTTAGGGCAAAAGAGGCGTTGAGAGAATTTTTAGAAGATTCGTCATTACAAGGCGATTCGTGCGAATCGCCGAAGCAATCCATAGATTCGTCATTGCGAGGCGTTAAAAACGCCGAAGCAATCCAAATGCTAGATTTCTTTCACATTGCAGTCGATAAAAAAATTCCCCCATTTTCAGGGCTTGGCGGTGGCAGCTCTAATGCCGCAAGTTATTTAATAGCGATGAATGAGATTTTAGAGCTAAATCTAACACCCAAAGACTTGGTGCAAATCGCATCACGCGTGGGTGCAGATGTGAGCTTTTTTGTGCTTGGATTTAGTAGCGCAAATGTCTTTGGCATAGGCGAAGGTGTGGAATTTTTTAGCGAAAACGCGCCTAAATTAGAGTTTTTTATTCCGCCCATTCAATGCTCTACAAAGGCAGTTTATGATGAATATCGTGCTATGATTGCGCGTGGAGAGGCACATTTTTATAAAAATGCAAAAGAATTATTAGCTAGTGATTCAACAACGCTACTACAAAAAAATATCATAAATTTTCTAAACGATTTATATACTCCAGCCTGTAAGATTTACCCACAATTAGCCGATTTTGCCAAAGATGGATACTTTTTTAGTGGCAGTGGCTCTACATTTTTTAGGCTAAGGCACTAAGACAAAAATCTTATAAAAAGATAGGCAAATGAAAATCATCGCAAATAATAAAAAGGCGCATTTTGATTACTTTATCCATAGCACATTAGAGGCGGGAATCGCCCTAAATGGCAGTGAAGTAAAGTCCGCTAGGCTAAATCGCGTAAGTATAAAGGATAGTTTCGTGCGAATCATAAAAGGCGAGGCGTTTTTGTTTGGGGCGCATTTCAGCCACCTAGCAACGACAAACGCGCATTTTAAAGGTGATGAAAAACGCACACGAAAATTGCTACTTCACAAAAAAGAGATAAGCAAACTTTTTGGGAGCGTGAGCCAAAAAGGCTTTAGCATCGTGCCACTCACAATGTATTTTAAACGAAATCGCCTAAAAGTCCAAATCGCGCTCGTCTCAGGCAAAAAGCTATATGACAAACGGCAATCACTCAAGGAAAAAACACTTAAACGAGAAGCACAAATTGCGATGAAAAAGTGGAAATAAAAAGTGAGATTAGCGTGACATTTTGATACTAGCGCAAAACCGCACTCATTTTGTTTAGCAAAATATTGCCAAGCAAAAACTACAAACTAACCTTATACCCCTTGCCACGCGCGGAAAGTATGTATTTGGGTTGCTTACTATTTTCACAGATTTTGTTGCGCAATCGCCCGATTATCACATCAATGCTTTTTGAATCATCGCTTTTTTTGATACTTTTGCAGGATTCGGCGATGACTTCGCGCGAAAAGATAAAATTTGGCTTACTTAATAAAAGCGTCAAAATCTCAAATTCCGCCCTTGTCAGCTCTAATTTTTGCTCTTTGAAATAAACATTCATTCCGTCCTTATCCACCAAAAATACGCTCTTTGTAGAATCGCTCTGCGTAGGGATAATGTTATATCGCCGTAGCACACTATTGATTCGTGCCAAAAGTTCCTTTGGGTCATAGGGCTTTGGCAAGTAATCATCTGCGCCTAATTCCAAAGCCGTAATTTTGTCCTCTGTGTCGCTTCTCGCGCTTGAAATGATAATGGGGATATTTTTGTCCGCTGAGATTTGCTTACAAACCTCTAGCCCGTCCATATTTGGCAAAGTCAAATCCAAAAGCATTAAGTCAAAATCGCCGTTTTCTAACGCCTTTATGCCTAAAAGCGGGTCGGTGTAGTTTCTCACGCTAATGCCATTTTTCTTTAGAAATTCGCCCAAAATATCCGCTAATTCCTCATCATCTTCAATCATCAAAATTTTTGTCATCTTACGCCTCCGTTATTTTTTTAGATTCACTTAAAATCACCCTAATCATCGCGAGTTTCAAGGCTTTTTAGCCTATCCTCGATGATATAGAGTTGATATTCCAAATAGCTTATTACCATTTCTAGCTTGATTTCGGCGTCCTTATTTTGTGCGGCGCGTAGCCCCTCAAAAAGCACGAGCGACTTTTCTTTTAGGCGCAAAAGCAATGAAACTTCGTCATTTATGTCGCTATCATTCACCAAATCCGCCTCTTCTTTTATGTCAATAAAAAGATTTGGCTTTGAATCGGATTCATCGCTAAAAGTGCGTGAATCGCGTGAAATCCGCGAATCTACGCCTTGCGAATCTGCTGAATCGAAATCCCTAAAATCGCGTTTTGATTCATCGCCTAGCGCGTTTGGCTCGTAATCTTTCATTTCATTTATAGTTGATAAAATCGCCTCTTTAGTTTCCACAAAGCCACCTTTCTAATTCGTAGAGTTCCGCCTTGCTACGCGCTTTTTTGAAAAAGCTAAGCATATCGGCGTTAATGCCCTTTGTGGCGACTTTGCGCGTGGCGATTCGCCGTAAATTATCCTCCGCCTTTTTGTCGATAGGATTTTCTTTTAAAATGTCTCTATAAATGCTTACGGCTTTTTCGCGCATTCCACGCATTTCATAGACACTTGCCACTAAATGTTTATCCATTTTACGCGCCTTTTACATTTACCTAAATCTATCGCATTTTACTCTAATTTACATTTTTTGCACTTTTTGCGCCACTAAATCGCCCATTTGGGAGCAAGAAATAAAATTTTCTTTATCTAAATCTTTTGTGCGGTGTCCTTCATTTAGCACGGCATTCACGGCGTTTGTGATTTTTTGTGCTGAATCGCATTCGCCTAAAAAGTCTAACATCATCGCGCTAGAAATGATTGTGGCTAACGGATTTGCGATATTTTGCCCTGCAATATCTGGCGCACTGCCGTGAATAGGCTCAAAAAGCCCCGTTTTTTTGCCCTTAAATTCACCCTCGCTAATTTCGCCGATACTTGCACTTGCCAAAAGCCCGATAGAGCCACCAATCACACTCGCTTCATCACTCAAAATATCGCCAAAAAGATTTTCCGTCAAAACCACATCAAACGCGCTTGGACGCAGGATAATCTGCATACTCGCATTATCCACATATAAAAAATCTACCTCAATATCGCTAAAATCCTTTGCCACTTCATTTACAACCTCGCGCCAAAGGACGCTTGTTTCTAGCACATTTGCTTTATCTACGCAAGTTAGCTTTTTGCGCCGACTTCGCGCCAAATCAAAGGCGAATCGCGCGATTCGCTCAATCTCGCTTCGCGTGTAGCGCATAGTGTTATACGCTTCGCTCTCGCTTTTTCCACGCGGTTCGCCAAAGTAGATTCCGCTAATTAGCTCTCGCACGATGACAAAATCACTATTTTGGATTCGCTCTTTTTTTAGTGGCGAGGCGTCCATAAGCGAATCATAGATTTTAATAGGACGCAAATTCGCATAAACGCCTAGATTTTTACGAAGTCGCAAAAGTCCGCTCTCAGGGCGCAAATGCTTTTCTAATTTATCCCATTTTTCTCCGCCGATTGCACCAAATAAAATGGCATCGCTTTTTTTGCAACCTTGCAGAGTCTCATCGGGCAGTGGATTTCCGCGATTATCATATCCTGCGCCACCGATGAAAAATTCATCATAATTTAGCGCAAAATCTTTTGGCAACGAATCTAGCACTTTTAACGCCTCATTTACCACTTCAACGCCGATTCCATCGCCTTTTAAAAGCGCGATATTGTAGCTTTTCATTGTCGATTCCTTTAAAATTTATTTCATTTTACTTTGCGCGTATTTCATAAGCCCACCAGCGCGTAAAAGTTCTAACATAAAGGGCGGAATGGGGTTGAATCGTAGCGTTTTGCCCGTGCTTTTATTTAAGATTTCGCCAGATTCCACGCGAATCTCTAATATGTCGCCCTCTTTTATTTGCTCCACTTCCGCGCATTCTAACGCCAAAAGCCCCATATTAAAGGCGTTTCGATAAAAGATTCGCGCGAAATATGGCGCAATTACCACGCTCACTCCAGCGGCTTTTATGGCAATGGGCGCGTGTTCGCGGCTACTGCCACAGCCGAAATTTTCATCAGCCACGATAATATCGCCACTGCTTACGATTCGCGCAAAGTCCGCCCTCGCGTCCTCCATCAAATGTTTTGCTAATTCGCGCTCATCGGTGGTATTTAGATAACGCGCCGCGATGATTAAATCCGTGTCGATATTTTTGCCAAAACGCCACACTTTGCCCGTAATCGCGCTTTTGTCGCTTGAATCTGCTTTGTTTGAATCTATCATTTAAATTAACTCGCCTTTAAGTGAAAAATTTTAGCTATAATTTTAACTAATTTTTCAAAAATTACAAATAAAAAGGTCGCAAATGGAAGAACAAGATAGGCTGGATTCGCTCTCAGACACGCTATTTGAGCTAATGGAAAATATCTCAAATGTCGAGGAATCGCTAGAGAATTTTAAATCAGAAATGAAAGCCGAAGTCGAATCGCTAAAAAGCGCGTTAAATCAATCAAAGGCAGATTCAAAAGCCGACTTGGCAAAAAAGGCACAAAGCAAAAAAGCCGATAGCGAGTTAGCAAAGCGATTTAAAAAATTAGAAGCAAATGTCAATACTATCATAGACAGCGGCGTTTTGGAGTCGCTTAGCAAAAAGATTAGCGCGAAAATGCTTATCAAAAAGGAAATCCGCCGTTATCAATTTATGATAATGCTTATTTTGGTGCTTGTGATTGCAGGAATCGCAGGATTTTTTTATTTCAATCTATCTACCACGATGGAAAATCTTATCGCGCTTGGCGCAGGGCTAGTGCCATTTATCATCGCGCTACTTATAATAAATAGGAATCTAAAAATATCCATTATGGAGGAAAAGCGCACAAGGCACAATGTGCAAAGCGAAATCTCTATCGAATCCCACACGCTCGATATGCCAGAGGTTTTGCTAAATGAGAGCGATGCAGAGGACTTAGTAAAATTGCACCACCAGCCCCCAGCGCAACATAGAGAAAAAGAAATTCGTAGCACTTTTGATGAGTAAAATTTTTTAATAGGGCAGGGTGGGGCAAAATGAAATTAACACATAAATTGCATCGTTGTAAGTATTTGTAATGTATCACACATTGTCATTGCGAGGCGAAGCCGAAGCAATCCATACTGATTTTTTATCTTTAGATTGTTTTGGGCAAAGCCCTCGCAATGACGAAAAAGGCGTGAATTGCTTCAAATCGACAAATGCCAATTCTTTGCAATAACGAAAGGGGCGCGTAGATTGCTTCAGCGATTCATAAAATCGCCTCGCAATACAAATCTAGCCGATTCCCCCTAATACTTATACTCCACGCTCACAAAAAATCTGCGACCGGGCATATATTCACCCGCATTTAGATAGTAATTGTAATCAAAGACATTATACGCGCCTAGCGAGACTTGCAGTCCATCGATTATGCGGACATTTGCCTTTAAATCCATTAGGAAAATCTCATTGCTTTTTGTGTATGCGCCTGTGTTGCTAGAGCGACTCCATTGTGGGCTTTGATAGGTTAGATTTGCGAGTATATCCACTTTTGAGTGCGGATAGATTCCTAATAGCACATTTGCGATATGCTCGGGGTAGTTTAGGATTCGATTTGCCTTTGTGCTACTAGCCTCCCCTGTGGTGCTTTTCTGCGTGTATGTGTAGTTTGCGCCCAAAGTGATTCTATCCTCCCAAAATCCTTGAGTAAATCCAACTTCCACGCCATAGCTATATCCTTCCCTTGCGTTTTCGTATTTAGAGCATTGAGTGCCATTTGGGCAGGAATTTGTAGGGTCGGTTGCCACTACAAACATATTTGTTAAGTCATTGTAAAATACCGCGATTTCAGCTTTGGAAGTGCCTAATGCGGTTTGATAATCTAGCTTTGTGCCGACTTCGACATTTATGGCAGATTCGGGTTGTAAGTTATTATTTGGCGTTAGGAATCCGCTACCTGCCGAGTAGCGATTACGAAGTGATGGCAGTGCGTCTTTGTAGCCAAAGGTTAGCCAAGAGGTAATATTTTCATTCCAATCGCCAAATACGATTGCTTGAGCTGTGCCACCTTGCAAACTAGATTTTGCCTTTCTGCTGACATTTACGCCTGTTTTTTGATTCATCGGGCTATTTCCATTAACTAATGTTCTAGAGCGTCCATAAATCATATCATTTCTATCATAGCTACCGCTTAGCATTAAGCGAAACATATTGTTAAATTTATGTGCGTATTCCACAAAAATGCTAGTGCTAATATCACGCAAAGTATCGCCATATTTTAGCGGTGTTTGCGGTGTAGGAGTAGTATTGCCATTAGTCAAATATGCGAATCGCAATTTATCCTCAATGTGATTGTCATTTTGGATATTTACGCCAAATTTTAGATTATTATTTTGTGTAAAGTCATATTGAAAGGTTAGGATTCCGCCTACGCTGTGGTCATCATAAGCACTATCATCAACTTGTCGCCAATTTTCTAGGAAGTTATCAAACCACCGATAAAAAAAGGCGCGTATTGATACTAAATGCGTCTGTAACCTGCGAACGCCCTAGCAAGTATAAAGTCAGTGTATTATATCGTCCCCAAGTCCAAAGGCTATTGTCAGCGTCCGTATCTGCGCCCATACCACCTGCCTTGCGATTCGTGTAGATAAGATTTAGGCTATATTCGTGATTCGCATTTGGCTCGTAGCCGATTTTAAAGCGGAAAGTGTGATTTTTTAGGTAGCTATTGCGCTTTTCTAAATTTGTCTGATAATTTTTCGGCGTGTATTTGTAAGACAATGGAAATGTATCTCTATGCGTGTAGCCGTAACTTGCCTGTGTGTAGAATGTGCCGAGATTCGAGCCTACGCTAACGCCGACTTGATGCTCGTTATTTGAGATGAAACCATATCGCACACTTGCTTCTAGCTTATCGAGCGGCTTTGAAGTGATGATATTTACCGCGCCACCTAGCGTATTCATACCATATTGCGGTGAAGCGTAGCCTTTGGAGATAGAAATTTCGCTTAAACCATAAGTGTCGAAAATGCCGTAGTCTGTGTATCTATCGTAGATTGAATGCGTGGGAATCCCATCGATAAATATGCCCACTCTATCGCCACCATAGCCACGAATGCTTATGTCTGCTCCCGCTTTGCTGCCATTTGGTGCGCCGTAAAATACGCCCGGTGTGAGGCGCAAAGCCTCTGCGACATTGCTTGATGCGGAGTTTTCAAAGTCTTGGGCTGTGATTTGCGTGGTAGATGAGTTTGCATCTATTTCGGTTTTTACCACGCGCTCGATGCGTCCTAAGTCATAAGTGTGAGTGAGTGGGATTCGCGTGGATTCGGCTTTGGATTCGGTGGAATCTGCGCTTGGATTCGTAGTGCTTGGATTCACATTTTGATTTGTATCATTTTGTGCCAAAATTATATTTCTATTTATA
>JBNMKJ010000004.1:0-83444 GCA_050874285.1 Helicobacteraceae bacterium
CACTAAATCTGCGAAATTGCATACCCAAATACAAATTGCGCAAACACAAAAGCCACTTGCGCTTTTTACAACGCCCTTAAAAATGCCTCTAACGCCTCTATCTCCTCTACACTTAGATTCAGTGGTTTTATTAAATGTGATTTTTGTGGCAGTAGCTTATCTTTTTTGACATTTTCTGCCACAGGCACAGGCACTCCAGCGTTAAATAGCTGTATTACGCCTATAAGATTTGGCGAGATTCCATTATGCATATATGGCGCGGTTTTGCTGACATTTATCAAAGAGGGTGTTTTAAACGCTCCCACATCTGCGCGTTTTTTAGTTACTTCATAGCGTCCTAAGTCCTGCCCTTCGCGTCCATAAAAGTCTAACCCAATATTATGAAATTTCTTATCGCTTAGTATCGCCCCATAGTGGCAGTTCATACACGCGCCTTTATTACGAAATATATCCATTCCATATAATTCTTTATCGCTTAGAGCAGTGTAGTCGCCATTTAGAAAGCGATTAAACCTCGTATTCCTAGCACCCATTATATTTGGTCCTCTCTCAAATGTCGCAATAGCTTTGGCAATATTTTCGATTGTGATTAGCTTTTTTGCCTTTTCTATCTCATCTTTGGGGATTTGTGAAACAATGTCAGCTAGATTTTCAGTGGTATTTTTCTCGCCCAGCAAGGTATTAAACGCTTTTGATTTGAATATCTCATCAATTTGATTTTTAATATCCTCTTGCATTCGTGGTGTGGCATTAGGCAGATTTATTGTATATTGTATATCTTGCAAATTTGGAACAATTCGCACATTTGCATTCCTTTGTGCTAGGCTCATCACTGCACTTTGGCTATCTTGCGTAAAGATTTTAGGATACCACTGCGCCCACACTTTTTTTATTTCATCATCGCCAAAGGACGACACAAATAGCGCGTAATATTCAGGTGCATTCTTTATTGCGTTTTCAGCGTTTTCAAGTGTATTTGCCATTTCGGTAGGGTCAGTTATGGGTCCTAGTGCTTGTTCCTCTAGGCTTTTTGCTCTGCCGTCCCAAAATAGCTCAGGAAAAAATCCACTCATTTGTGTGCTTGGTGCATTTCTGCGTCCTAAAAGTCCATTATGTCCTAGTGAGCGAGGCACACCATCGCTTGAGGCAAGTTCTCTATGATGACAGCTTTCGCACGAGAACTGCCCACTTTTTGATAATCGTGGTTCATTAAAAAGTGTCCTACCTAAAAACGCCTTTATGGGTAAAAATGGATTATCTTTAGGAAACTTAGCTTGTTTAGGCAATGGTGCGAATTCCTCCCAGCCCTTTACACTTTTATCAATCTTTGGCTTTTCCCATTGTGAGATAGGCTTTGCATATTTTTTACGATATATGCTTAAGTCATTTTCATTTTGCTTTGCTGTCGCTATGCTTGTTAGCCCTACTACGAGGGCTACGCCAAATGCTATTGCTTTTTTCATTGTAACTCCTTAATTTATTTACGAATCGCTTTAATATTTATACTCCAAATTTAAAAAGATTCTACGACCGGGCATATAGTAGCCTACTTGGTAGTAATAGTTTGCATCTAGCACATTATACGCACCAAGCGAGGCTTGAAGTCCATCAATAATGCGATAGTTTAGCTTTAAATCCGCAAGAAATACGCTTTTATTTTTCGTAGTTTGCGTTGTCCACATTGCACTTTGATAAGTCATATTAAGGATAAAGTCAAGCTGTGGAATAGGCGTGATGAGGAAATTTAGATTTGCAATGTGATTTGGATAATTTAGAATTTTACCTATACGCACACCGTTATTAGATTCTGCGCTTGTTACTTTTTGTGTGTAAGTGTAGTTTGCGCCAAGCTGGATTCTATCCTCCCAAAAGCCTTGCGTTAGGGCTAATTCCACGCCATAGCTATATCCTTCATTGATATTTAGGTAGTAGTAGCAGTATTGATTACCTCCATTGCTACCAGTTTGCGGACTGCTACAAGTGCCATAGCGACCATTTGGCGGAACAGTAATATCAGTAATCATATCAATATAGTCGTTATAAAACACACTCGCGCTAAAATTCGTGCTATCAATATCTAGGTTTAAGCCCAGCTCGTAGTTTATCGCGGATTCTGGTTGCAAGTTTGGATTTGGTATTGTGCTTCCCATTCTCTCGCTATATCGCGAACTCAAATCAGGGAGATAATTCTTTTTACCAGCATTAAAGTGTAGCGTAAGATAGTCAGTTGCGTTGTAATACAAAATTCCTTGCAAAGTCCAGCCTTGCATATTAGTTTTATCGCCCTTGCCACCGCTTGTATTTAATATTGCCTTTGTCATATCGTTTCTGTCATAACTCGCACTTGTCACAAGACGCAAGTATTTGTTAAACTCTTGCGCATATTGCAAATAAATCGAACTTGACAAATCCTCCAAATCCTTATCTGGGTCGCTCCCCTTAGTAGCCATAGAGCGATGTCGCTGTCCCATAAGATTTGCGCCAATATTTAGCTTAATATCTTCGTTAAATTCATAGCCAAAGTCCAAGATTCCGCCGATTCGATAGTCATCATAAATCGAAGTGCCTCTATAACCAGCATTTCCATTATTTTGCATTCCAAGTGCATTTAATTCATTATAAAAGCTATCATAATAAAATCTCGTGTCAATATTTAGCGCGTCAAGGACTTTGGAATGCCCTAAAAGATAAAATGTGATTTTGTCATAATGTGGCCATTTCCAGTATGGCGAACTTTGTCGCGTGTTAGTTATGCCACCTTTATCTCCAGCTTGATAGATTAAATTAAGCGAATATTCGTGATTTTTGTTTGGATTCCAGCCGACTTTGGCGCGAAGCGTGTGATTTGTATAATATGAGTTAAATTTCTCGCCACCGTCCTCGATAGCAAGATTTGTAGGTTTAAATTTGCTAGAAAGATTATATGAATCGCGATTGATAAAGCTATAACTTGCTTGTAAATACCACTCGCCAAGATTGCTCCCTAATGATAGCGTGGCTTGATGCTCATTATTTGAGATAAAGCCATATTTTAAGCCGACTTCTAATTTATCCATAGGCTTTGAAGTTACCATATTTATCGCACCGCCAAGTGTATTCATTCCATAAACAGGCGATGCGTAGCCTTTAGAAATGCTTATTTCACTAATGCCGTAAGTGCTAAATTGACCCCAATCTGTGCGTCCATATAACGCACTCACTGGGATTCCGTCTAAAAACATACCGATTCGCCCACTACCCATACCGCGAATATAAATTGCTGGTTCGCCACGCTGTGCGCCACTGGTGCCACCCGGTGGCATATAAAACATACCGCTTTGATAACGCAATGCTTCGGCGATATTATTTGAAGCAGAATTTTCAATATCTTGGAGTGTAACTACACTTGCGCTAGTGTTTGAATCTACTGCACTTTGCACGGTTTTTTCGATTCGTCCTAAATCATAGACTTGTGTGAGTTTTGGTGTGGATTCGGTAGATTTGTTTAAATCGCTTGAATCGGTAGTGTTTTGGGCGGAATCTTGGCTACTGCCCCCCCCCTAAAGTGGAATTTTCCGAATCGTTTTGCGCAAACGCTGGATTCACAAATAAAAACGCCAAACTAAAAGCCAAAGTAGAAACTCTTTTTGTGTAATTTTTACCTATCATTTTATTACCTCCATAGTTGAAATTTTGAAAAAATACACAGCCGAAATATAATACAAAATATATTAAAAGTAATTTAAATTTGAATCGTTTGTGAAAATTTTATTAAGAATTTTGGTAGATTTTGGATAATCTATTGCACATAAATGTTGTGCCTAGTATTACGAGATAAGGTGTATGTATTGCTTTGGGCAAAAGCCCTCGCAATGATAGAGAAATGCAAAGTTGTCATTGCGAGATTTTTGCTAGAAAATCGAAGCAATCTATTGTATTAAACACTTGGATTGCTTTGGTCGCTACGCTCCCTCGCAATGACGAGGTGGCGTGAGAATTGTCATTGCGAGGTAGTTTGAGCGGTAGCGAAAACAACGAAGCAATCCACGCTTCGTTTTTAATTTTTGGATTGCCACGATTTTGCTATACAAAATCTCACAATGGTGTGGTAGAGAACTTTGCTTTTGGTGACATTCAAAAGTAGTAAAAACTTTTAATTTTGGATAGATTCACTTAAAGTTAGGTGAATTTGCATTTAATTTACGAATCACCAAGCACCTACACCCTATTCGCCCAAGCATTTCGTGCTACAAAAATATTTATTGCCTTTTTTTATCGCCTCATCTTTTGCAATGTAGGTTTTGCAGGTGGCGCATTCCACCATTTCAAAGGAAATTTCATCGTTATTTTGCGCTTGATTCGCTGAACTTGCGGATTTTTTTCTAAAAAATAGAAAATATATCGCTATGATTATGCCTAAAAATATCAGTAATTTTGCCATTTTTCTACCTCGCCCTTTTTGAATTTAGCTTTATTTGCTTTTTGCATACTCTAATGCCTCGCTTTTATTTTTATAAAAATAAAATATTTTTGAAAATTTTTCGCCTTGCGATTTGATTCGTTGCACCTCACTACCAAATTCATTCGCGCTTTTATATAGCAAAAAATATCCGTTATTTGACAATAAATGTGCGGACATTTTTATGATATTTTTCGCTTTATCTACCGCACGAGAAGTGATTAAATCAATACTTTGCATGAGATTCACACTCTCTACGCGCTCTTTTAAAATCTCCACATTTTTTAGCCCCAAGCGCACCGAAATTATTTTCAAAAAACTTGCTTTTTTTGCATTTGGCTCAACAAGCACAAAATTTTTATCACTATTGCAAATCGCCAAAGGAATCGCAGGAAATCCACAGCCACTGCCAATATCAAGCGCATTTGTAAAATCGCCTATAAATTCCAGCGGACGCAGTGAATCAGCGATATTTTGCATAATATCATTTGCAGTTTTGTAGCCTGTGATATTGTGCGTTTTACTCCATAGCAATAGCTCATCGCAAAAAATCTCAAAAGATTGCTTGTGTGAATCTAGCAAATTACTTATATTTTTCATAATATTAACCTACAATATTAACATACCGTCGCCATAGGAGTAAAATTTATATTCTAAATCTTGGGCGATTTGATAGATTTCTAGCACCTTTTCAATGCCGATAAATCCTGCTACAAGCATAATAAGCGTGGATTTTGGCAAGTGAAAATTTGTCAAAATATGCGAGGTTTTGATAGGCGGATTTAGTGGATTGATGAAAATATCACACGCACCGTTGAAATTACCATTAGAAATTTGCAAGTTTTTTGCCAAATATTCCACGCACCTTGTCGCAGTCGTTCCCACGCACAAAATTTCACTCGCATTCATAATCGCCTTTGCCGAATCACCCGCGATAAAAAAGCTCTCTTTGTGCATCTTATGCGCCGTAATGTCGCGTGTCTCCACGCCAAAAAATGTCCCAGCCCCGATATGTAGGCTCACAAAGCAATGCGGACGCTTTGCAATCGTTTTCATATCGCTTTGGCTTAGGTGCAGACTTGCCGTAGGCGCGGCGATTGAGCCGATATTTTTGGCAAACACACTTTGATAATCTTGTGAATCTGACTCGCTATCATCGCGCTTAATGTAGGGCGGCAGCGGAATATGCCCGTGAATCTCCAAAAACGCCATTAGCGCGACAAAATCCATTTTTTTAAAATCGCTCGAATCTAAAATCTGCGAATCTAAATTTGGCGAATCTAACTCGCGCGAATCCACATTTTGCCCCAAATTATGCGAATCCAAATCACTCGAATCTACATTTTGCAAATCACACAAATTTCCACCGCGCAATGATTCATAAAATTCCACGATTCTAAGCCCATTTTCGTGCAATTCCACCACTTTTGCCACCACACTACCGCTAAAAATCACCAAATCGCCCACCCTAACTTTTCCGCGAATCTGCACCCAAAATCGCCCCGATTCATCGCATTTGCTATGATATAAAAGCTCGATTTTCGCTCCACTAGGCTTTACGCCGTAGATTCGCGCACGAATGACTTTGGTGTCATTTAGCACGATTAGGCACTTTGGCGGAATGAAATCCCAAAGTCGCGCAAATGTCGTGTGCGTGATTTTATCATTCGCCCTATCATAGACTAGCAGTTTTGCCGCGCTTTTGGGGTGAGTGGGCTTTTGGGCGATGAGGCGCGAATCTAGCGCGTAATCATAGCTACTCAAATCTCGCGGATTTTTTTGCAACGGCGCATTTTCCGCACTCATCGCATTTGGCGCAAAACTACTCATCATCTTGTGGCTCGGGATTCACGAAGCGGACGATGATTATGGATATGCCATAGAGCAAGATGAGCGGGATTGCCATTAAAAATTGCGTGATAACATCGGGTGGCGTGAGAAATGCCGCTAGGATAAAGATTAGCACGATTGCGATGCGAAAAAAGCTAATTAAAGTTTTGTCGCTAATCAGCCCTAATTTCGCCAAAAAATAGCATACCACAGGCAATTCAAAGGCGATTCCAAAGCCTATCATCACTTTGGCAAAAAAGCCCGTGTAGTAGCCTATGCTGGGCGTTGCGACAAAATCTTTGGAATTGCCAAAATTGATTAAATAATCTAACCCCAGCGGAAAGACTATGTAGTAGGCGAATAACGCGCCAATTAGGAACATTACCGTGCCAAAAAGCACAAATGGCAAGATGAGCTTTTTTTCGTTTGAATAAAGCCCCGGTGCGATAAAAAGCCAGATTTGCCAAAAGATGATGGGTAGCGAGAGAATGATAGCGGCGAAAAATGAGACTTTGATTGCCGTCAAAAATGCCTCGCCCACTTGCAAAAATACGGGCTTTGAGCCTTGTGGCAGGACTTTTATGAGAGGTTCAAGCATCCAGCCCAAAATGGCTTCATTAAAGCTAAAGCATATCGCAAATGCTATGATTAGCGCGAATGCAGAGGTTACAAGCCGTTTGCGTAAGTCTATTAAGTGGGGTTTTAGGTCTTCAAGCATAGGCGTTATCCTTGTGTGAGGGCAATTTGTTCTGGGGTATGCAATTCACACGGCGATTTGCCCCTTGCTTCGTCAATAGACGATTAGTCTTATTTCCTTGCAAGGAGCAAATCGCCGTGCAAAGCCACACCGCCATTACTTCGATTGTTGCTTGGCTTTTCTTGCAAATTTTATAAAAAATTTTATTTTGCATTTTTACTCTTTTTAGATTTTTTAGATTTTGATTTAGATTCGCGTTTGGATTCGATTTTAGATTCGCGCTTTTTTGGGGTGGAATCGCTTTTATTTTTGGAATCTTTGGATTTTTTTATTTTTTTAGATTCGGTGGATTTGCTTGAATCTTTGGCAACTTTCGCACTTTTTGCCTTTTTAGATTCACCCAAATCGCGCAAATCTTTTGCCTCGCCCACTTTTTTAGATTCGTTTGTAGGCTTTAGATTGCGCTTGAGCCGATTTTGCAATTCCTTGCCCTTGCTTTCAATGTCATCAAAACTCACGCTACTTTTCTCTAACGGCTCATTAAGTTTATCGGCGACTTTGAGCGATTCAATCTCATTTTTTAGCCCCTCTAGCTCGTTTTGCAACGCCGTCTTTGTCGGCTCTAAATTCGCTGATTCTATGATTTCGCTTTTTAACTTCAACGCCGAATCTTCAAATTTTTTCTTATATTCAAGCGCATCTTGCTTCATCTCTGTGATATGAATCTCCCTATCTAGCGTATCTTTGGCGTCATTGATTGTCTTTTTCACGGCGCGTAGGAACTTTGCGATTTTTACAAAAGTCTGTGGCAATTTATCTGGACCCAAGAAAATCACCGCAATCATAGCGATGACTAGGATTTCGCCAAACGAAAAGTCAAGCATTTTGATTCCTTACGCGAGATTTAAAAATCGTATTGTATAATAATTTTGGCGTGATTTACCTTTTTAGTGTTATAAGATTTTAGATTTTAGAGTAAATTTTAAGTATAATATCTAAAAAATTACAAGCGATTTTTAGGGGAAATGATGATTGATATAAAGCGTTTGCTAAATGAATTTGATGAAATAAAGCGACTTTTGGCGGCTAAAAAAGTCGAAAGCGCAAAGTTAGATTTATTGCGTGAGAGGCTTGGTGCGTATAAAGATTCGCTAAAATCTTTAGAGAGCTTACGAGCGGCACAAAATGCGAAGTCAAAGCAATTTTTTGAGGGTAAAAAAAGCCGAATCGATACAAGCGATTTGCAAAGCGAGTTAGCGAATCTAAAAAGCGATATTGCAAAGGCGGAGGCGGAGTTTAGAGAGATTGAGTGCGCTACAAATGAGATTTTAATGGAGATTCCAAATATTCCTGATAGCAAAACGCCATTTGGCGCGGACGAAAACGACAATGTAGAGATTAAAAAAATTCTCACTCCAAAAAATTTTGATTTTCCCCCAAAGGCGCATTATGAGTTAGGCGAGAGCAATAAATGGATTGACTTTGAAGTGGGCGTAAAACTCGCCAAATCGCGCTTTTCGTTGCTTCGTGGTGGCGCGGCAAAGCTAAATCGTGCGCTTATAAATTTTATGTTAGCGCATAATTCCTCCTTTGGCTTTGAGGAGATTTCCACGCCTGTGATTGTGAATCGCGATTCGTTGCTGACAACGGGGCAGTTGCCGAAATTTGAAAATGATATGTTTAAAATCGCAAGTTTTATCGATACAAGCACCGAATCCACGCCGAATCCTACGAATGATTTGTATCTTATTTCCACTGCCGAAATCACGCTAACAAATATGTATCGCGATTGCATTATTCCCTTTGATTTGTTGCCGATTAAATTGTGCGCCTATACACCCTGCTTTCGCAAAGAGGCTGGAAGTGCTGGGCGCGATACGCGGGGCATTATCCGTCAGCATCAATTCGACAAAGTCGAGCTAGTGGCGATTACCGCGCAAGATAAGAGCGATGAAATGCAGGATTTTATGGTGGAAGTGGCAAGTGGAATCTTACAAAAGCTAGAATTGCCACATAGGCTTATTCAGCTTTGCAGTGGCGATTTAGGCTTTAGCGCGAGTAACACGGTGGATATTGAAGTGTGGTTGCCATATCAAAACTGCTACCGCGAGATTAGCTCTGTGTCAAATACGCGCGATTTTCAAAGCAGACGCGGAAAGATTCGCTACAAGGCGGATAAAAAAAATATCCTAGCGCACACGCTAAATGGCTCATCACTCGCGGTAGGACGGACTTTGGTGGCGATTATGGAAAATTATCAACAAAAAGACGGCACTATTGACATTCCCACCGCGCTAAAAAAATATTTGTAAGGATTTAACGCACAATGCCCGAGCAAAACGCACAAAACGCCGATGAAAAAAATGTCATTCACTTAGATGAAAACGCCCAAAACGGCGCGGATTCAGGTGCGAATCTTGCCGATAAATTTAAAGATTCGCTAAAGGGCATAGATTCACTAAAGACGCGATTTTCAAATGCGAGTGGCGCGATTGGTGGCGCGGTAAGTGGCGTCTTTGGTAAGATTTCCGCACTTATTGCAAAACTAAAAGAACTCTTTAAAAATAAAGTCATTTTATACGCTACAATCGCCGTTGCGCTGCTTTTGCTAATCCTAATCATCGTGCTAATCATCGCACTAAACAAAGAAGAGCCACTAACGCCTATCTACACGCCACAGCCACAAGTCGCGCAAACGCAACAGCGCGAGGGCACAAAAATGCGTAAAATCGAGGGTGGCGAGTTGCAAAGCCTTATCCAAAAAGCCGCGTTGCTTTATAGTAGCGGACATATCACGGAGGCGTTAGATGTTTATAATAATATTTCGATTTTTTCGCAGAGCTTTGCTAGTTTTAATTTGGGCGTGGCAAAGCTAAAAGAGCGCAATCTAAAAGACGCCCTAAATGCCTTTGATGATACAATCAATAGTGGCGAAAATATCGCCGCTGCCGCTATAAATGCCGCACAGATTTCATATCAACTAGGGGATTTTAATCGATATAATTATTATGTGAATCTCGCCAAAGGCACGATGATTGAGTGGTCGGGTAAGCCACTTTATAGCTATCTTTATTCTTTGGCAAATTATTACAGCGCAAATTATTTTAACGCGCTGTCTTCACTTAATAATCCTAGCTCCAATTTCTATGAGACGCCATCCGCGCTAATGAGTGCGAAAATCTATTTGAATTTTAATGATGAATATAATGCCCTAAAAAAGCTACTTGACATTAGCGATATGGATAATCGCTTTACTATCGGGCTTTTGTATGCGCGAATGGGCGAATTCGATTTGGCATATCAATACATTAGCGATTATATGCGTAGCCTTGATTCGAGTGCCGAATCAATGAATTTACAAGGCAATATGGCATTAGCGCTAATTGAGCTAAAGCGTTCGCATTTTACGCAAAGCGCGGAGATTTATAATACGCTAATGAAAAATTTTGAGGCAAAGGATTTGGTAAAATTTTATCCCATAAAAATCAAACTAAAAGATTCGCTTTTTGACATAAATATCGCGCAAAAAAGTTTTTGGAATCGCAATAATAACGAGCAAATCACAAATCTTTGGCATTATAAAATCATCTTTTATTTCGCGCCATTTCGCGTATTTGACATAAATAACGCCATTTCGCTTATCAATGACGGCGGGTTGCGACTGCGTATGAATAATTTAGAAGAGGCGGATTCGAGCTTGGCACGGGGCGTAATGATGTCGCGAATCAACCAAAGCATTACGCAAGGATTGAAAGAAATTTTGCGCTACAACATAAATGAGGCATTAAATATTATGCGCGAGGCGTCTAAAAAATACCCAAATCACCAAATTTTGCAATATAATTTGGGGCTAATTTATGCGCAATTAAATGACTTTGAAAATGCAAGGCGACATTTTTTACGCGCTTATCATTTGGATTCAAATGACTTGCTTAGCGGGATTTTCGCGCTTATGAGTTCGCAACTCACGCAAAAAGACGGCAGTCGAATCCTAAATGATATTACCACGAGTTTAGAGGAGATTCGCTTTGATTCGCCCACGCAAGAGGGCTTTTATCGCTCGTTGCTTGGCTTTGCAAATGGGAATCTTACCGATGATATGCAGTGGTTTCACAAAAATGAGGAATCCACCTTGCAGACTTTGCAAGAAAATCAATCCACAATGCAAATCACTCCGCAAAATCCCAGCCACACACAAGCCACGCCTTTAATGTTCGCGCTAAACGCACTTTACGCGCTTGGCACAAGGGATAAAAATATCATCACAAACGCCTTTAATGAGCTAATAATCGCCTCAAACAACGACATTGTTGCGATGATTTTAGGGAAAATCTCATCGCGTTACAACGAAAACATAAAGTCATTTTCTCTAAATCTCTTTGAATTTTTCAAAAATGATTTGCAGAATTTAGAAATCGTCTATACGGGACCCAGCCTCGCAAGGCAGATTTATATCTATATGGCGTTTTTGGTGGGCGCAAATAGCTATGTCGATGAGATTTTAAATCATCGGCTTTTGAATAATAACGGCGATGATGTGAGCGGAATCTTACAGGCACTCGCGCTAAATGCGATTTATTTGTTAGATTTTGAACGCGCATTTACCTACTACAATGAGCTAATCGATGTCTATAAAGTGCAAAGCTCGGAGGTGTATTTTTACGCCACGGTGGCGGCAATCGGCGCAGGATATTATGATAACGCAGTGGCTTTGATTCAGCTCTCACGAATGGATAATGGCACGAATTTTGAGGCGCGATATGCGCTAGGATTGCTTCATCAAGCAATGGGGAATTTGAATTTAGCCTCAATGCAATTTGGTGCGATTACCAAGCAGGGCTTTAAGTCGGACTTTTTTGACTTTGAGATTGATACACGCGAGATTTTGGCAAAAAACAACGCAACCACGAGCAACGCACCCAATCCCGTAAATCTAAATGGCGGAAGTAGAAAAAATCGCATAGATTCAAGTGCGAATCCTACGAATCAAGCGAATCTAAACGGCGCGAATCCCATAGATTCGGCGAATCAAAAAGATTTATCGCTAAAAGACAACGCGCAAAATCCACAAGGCACACAAAAATGAGCGACATTTTAAGCGGACTAAATAAAGAACAACGCGAAGCTGCCACACATTTAGACGGCGCATTATTGATTTTAGCAGGTGCGGGTAGCGGGAAAACAAAGACGCTTACCACGCGCCTAGCGTATTTAATCGATGAGGTAGGCATTCCATCTAGCGCGACTTTGACGCTTACCTTTACAAACAAAGCTGCCACAGAAATGCGCTTTCGTGCGCTTAGTCTCATCAAACGCGCTGATTGCGCCCCGCCATTGCTTTGCACTTTTCATAAATTTGGGTTGCTATTTTTAAAAATGAATATTGCTTTGCTAAATCGCAAGGTAAATTTTATTTTGCTTGATAATGACGATAGAAAGCGCATTTTACGCGCTTTTAAGTCTAGCGTCTCATCTAGCCTTATTGGCGCAGAGATTTCGCGCTATAAAAATTGGCTACTTAGCCCCAAAGAGGCTCTAAACAAAGCGCAAGATAGCACTTACAAAGAGATTGCCAAAATTTATGGCGCATATAATGCCTATTTGGCGGAAAAAAATATGGTGGATTTTGATGATTTGTTGCTTTTGACTTATGAGATTTTGGCTAAAAATCCCACGCTTTGCGAGGAAATTAGCAATCGATATAATTACATTATGGTTGATGAATACCAAGATACAAACGAATTGCAATACAAACTCTTAAAAAAGCTCTGCACTGCGCATAATAATATCTGCGTGGTGGGTGATGATGACCAAAGCATTTATGGGTGGAGAGGCGCAAAAATCCAAAATATTTTGGATTTTAAAGATAATTTTAATGGTGCGAAAGTCATTCGTTTGGAGAAAAATTATCGCTCGACTTTTGAGATTTTGGATTTGGCAAATAAGCTAATAAATTTCAACACAAAACGCTTAGGCAAAGAATTGCAAAGCACAAGGGGACACGGCAAAGAAGTGCAATTACTCGAATCCCTAGATGAGCGAATCGAATCTGCCCAAATCGCCACCAAAATCAAAAAATTGCTAGATTCTGGTGTGAAACCCAATGAAATCGCCATTTTATTCCGCCTAAATGCGCTTAGCCGAAGCATTGAAGATGGGCTAAATAAGGCAAATATTCCTTACAAGCTAATCGGCACTACGCGCTTTTATGAACGCGCCGAGATAAAAGATATTTTGAGCTATTTTCGCCTTGTGGTGAATCCAAACGATGATTTTTCTTTTTTGCGCATCATCAATCGCCCCAAGCGAGGTATAGGCAAGGTTTCGCAAGATAAGCTAGAAGCATTTGCGCAAAGCAAGGGCATTTCGATTTTTGGGGCGATTACAAATTGCGCTAGTGAGATTCCTTTGCCTAAAAAACATATTGAGGCGATTTGCGGGATTTTTGATTTGCTTGAATTATTGCGCCAAAAGTTAGAAGATTCGACAATGGGCTTTTTGGATTTATTTAAAGAGCGTGTGAATATTTTAGATTCCTTTGATAAGAGCCAAGATGAGATTGACAGAGAGGCGAATATTGACGAGCTATATGGGAGTTTCCGTGATTTTGTGGTGCAAAATCCTGAGGCGAGTTTGGAGGATTTTTTAAATGATATTTCGCTAAGTAGCGATAGCGATGAGGATGCGCTAAATTGCATTTTTTGTATGAGTGTGCATTCTAGCAAAGGATTAGAATTTGAGCATTTATTTGTCATTGGAATGGAAGAGGGATTTTTCCCGCTCATTGGGGATAGCACAGATATTGAGGAAGAGCGCAGACTTGGCTATGTGGCGATGACTAGGGCGAAAAGTGAGCTAGTGATTTCGTGTGTGAAATCGCGCTTTTACAAAGGCAAAAGGACGCAGTTAGACAAATCGCGCTTTTTGCGTGAATGTGGGCTAGTGCAAGGTAGTGTGAAATTTGAACGCGCAAGTAGTGGATTTAAGAAAAATGATTTGGTGATTCATAAGATTTTTGGCGCGGGGCGCGTGGAGAGCGTAAGCAATGAGGGCATAAATAGCAAATTAAAGATAAATTTCGGTGGCATTACGCGCGAGATTTTATCTAGCTTTGTGGTAAAGGCATAAAAATGAAAAATATAATTTTTTTGATAGTTTTTGGGGCGATTTTTAGCGTGGCTTTGGGCGCGGAAAATAGTGCGAATCCAAGCGCAGATTCGGCGAATCTTGATTCGAAGCAATCCACCACCGAATCTGATTCAACCGCACTTGACGCAAATAATCCAGCATTGATAAATGCCATAAAAAGCGCGGTGGAAAAGCGATTTTTGGATTACTACAAAAACTACAATATTCAAATCAACAACCTTGAGATTACGCCCGTGATTGAGCGAAATTTGGCAAAATATCACTTGGAAAAAATCATTTTTGACACACGCGATTTGCGCAAAATTAGCGGGAATTTTGAAGTGCAGATTCGCCACAATGAGCGCAATAAAAAGGTATTTTTCAACTTTAAGATTAACGCCACCATTGATAGCCTAAATGCCGTGGGGAGCATAAAAAGTGGCGAGGTGATTGACAAAAACAACACCACAATCACGCCCATTCCGCTTACGAAAAATCTATCTTTGCCTGTGAGTGCGGAGATTTTGGGGCAGTATGAGGCAAAAAGCTTTATTTCGGGTGGCTCTAGCATAGTCGCCTCCAAAATCACGCCCAAAATCATCGTGCGCAAGGGCGATATTCTAAGCGTGGGCTACAAGGACAATGATATTAACATAAATTTTAGCGTGAGGGCTATGCAGGACGGCGCGATAAATCAAAGCATTCGTGCGCAAAATACGCAAAGCAACCGCGAACTAAATGTCATCATTTTGGATTCAAAAAGCGCGAAAATGGGGGATTAGATTTGCGTGTGAATCTCGTCATTGCTAGAGTCGCAACGCTACCGAAACAATCGCCACCTTTTGTCATTGTGAGTCCTTGCCAAAGGCAAGGCGAAGCAATCCAAAAATTCAATAATTTATGATTTGCACGAATCTATAAATCTAACGAATTTTACGCTAAAATGTGGCTTTTAGATTTAAGATTAAGGAAAATAAAATGTTTAAATCTACGCAAAATTTTTTCATTTTAATCGCCACTATCACGCTTTTATTTAGCGCGTGTTCTATACAATCAAGTCAGCAATCAGCAAAACAAGTGGAATTAGATAGAGAATATTTGGCAAATTTGGAGCAATTAAGAATTGAGTGCGAAAACAATAATGCAGTAAGCTGTTTTGAATATGGTGCAAAGGTCGATTCGGACAAAAAAGAAACAACGGATTTGATGCAAAAATATTTACTAAAATCTTGCAACTTAAATTATGGCGATGGGTGTTTTTTCTATGCTATGCTATCTGCCGTTTCAGTTTTAGATAGCACAAATTCCAAAGTTGATAAGTCCTCTAGAGAACTTATGGGGAATGATAAATTTAATATATTTTTAAAATATATTAAAAAATCTTGTGAATTAGATTCGGCTAATGGCTGTGAAGCGTTAGGTGTTTTGTATTATAGTGGCGATGGTGTCAAAAAAGATGAAAAGCTAGGCTTTTTTTATCGCAAAAAAGGTTGCGATTTAGCGCAAACATACAAAGATAAAGATTTAGCAGATATGGCAGGTGTCAATGGCTGTGCAAGAGTGGGGTTAATGTATTATAATGGCGAAAGTGTGGCTCAAAATAAAAAACTTGCACTAGAATATTTTTATAAAGGTTGTGCTTTTTCTAACTATCGTTGTGGTGATTATGCACAAGATTTTTACAAAGGATATAATGGCGAATCTATCAAAGTGCCACAGGATTATGAATTTGCCTTTAAATTGGCTAAAAAGGGTTGCGAGTTAAATGACAGCAAAAGCTGTAACTATCTAGGAATCTTATACCAAGAGGGCAAAGGCACAAATCAAGATTTGCAAAAAGCATTTAGGGCTTTTCAAAAATTATGTTATGAAGGAACGATTGGCATAATTGGTTACCAACAAACAGGTTGCTACAATCTCGCTCTATGCTACGCAAACGGACAGGGCGTGGAGCAAAACTATAAACGCGCTTTTGGCATTTTTAAAGAGCTGTGCGACAAAGATAAAATGGCGAGTGCTTGTGGCATAGTCGGCGAATGCTATTACAATGCAAAAGGCGTGAGGCAGGATTATAGAGAGGCTTTGGAATATTTTAGCTTAGCTTGTGATATGGGCGAACAAAGCGGTTGCGATAATCACAAAATGATGAAACAAAACCCTTATATGCACGGATTGCGCAATAGTGATTTTGAATAAATGAGATTAGATTCGCGCAATTTATGTGAATCGCCAAAATTTATGGAGTAAAAATGCAAGAAATTTATACAGACAAGCGAAAATTTATAGTGGGTATCACGGGAGCGAGTGGGATAAGGCTTGGGATTCGCTTTATCTCACATTTAGCGCGATTTGCAGAAAATAGCGAAATCTTTGTGGTATTTAGCGAGGGTGCAAAAATGGTGGCACAATACGAGGAAAAAATAAAAGATATTTTAAGCGATTCGCGCATAAAAAATATGCTCGATGAAGTAGATTCGCAGGGCGATTCGCCTAAAAATCGCACGAAAATCACGCTTTGCAACGATAGCGACTTGGATTCGCCTATATCATCTGGCTCTTTTGGCGTGGAATCCACGCTCATAATACCCTGCAGTGCGAACTCTTTGGCGAAAATCGCCTGTGGCATTAGCGACACGCTCATCACTCGCGCCGCCCTTGTCGCGCTAAAAGAGCGCAAAACCTTGCTTTTATCGCCACGCGAAATACCACTCAACGCCATAATGCTACAAAATATGCTAAATCTCACGCAGTTTGGCGCAATAATCGCCCCGCCTATGCTCTCATACTACGCAAATAGCGAGAGTTTGGAAGCTATGGAGGACTTTATGTGCGGAAAATGGCTGGATTGCATAGGCATAAGGCACAATCTATTCTCACGCTGGGGCGAAAATGACAAAAATAGTGGCGAAAAATAAATGCTAATGCTTTGGAATCTAAAATTTTGTTATAATGTTAAAAAGCGAGTAAATAATGAGTAAAAAAGAAAAAATCAAATTAGAATTAGACATTATAAAAGCCTTGATTTTGGCTTGTTTGACGGCAATATTTGGTATCTTTGGATATTCGGTAATCAACTATAAAAATATAGATTTATTGCAGGGAATCTGCATTGTGGTGGGATTAGCGATACTTTTTGTGATTTTATATATCCTTGCACGAATAGTCATTAAGGATTTAAATAAAATAGAGGAGTTGTAAATGATAGGAATCTTTGTCGGTATGTTGGCATTGCTGACACTTTTTGCATCTGTTATAATGATTGTAAAAATGCTAGATAGAGCATAATTTTGCGTTAAGATTCGCACAAAAGGCTACCAAATGAAAAAAATCGCAATCTATCCGGGGACTTTTGACCCTATCACAAATGGGCATTTGGATATTATCACGCGCTCAAGTAAAATTTTTGACTCTATCATCGTGGCAGTGGCGCACTCTAGCGAAAAAAGCCCTATGTTTAGCGTGGAAGAGCGCACAGAGATGATAAATCTAAGCATTACAAATATGCAAAATGTCGCCGTAGAGCCATTTGACAATCTACTCGCGGATTTCGCACACTCAAAAAACTGCAACATTTTGATTCGCGGACTTCGCGCGGTTAGCGACTTTGAATACGAGCTGCAAATCGGCTATGCGAACTCATCGCTAAACCCGCTGCTAGAGACGATTTACCTAATGCCGTCCTTGCAAAATGCCTTTATCAGCTCTAGCGTGGTGCGTAGCATTTTGCGCCACAATGGGAAAATCGCCCACCTCGTGCCAAAAGCCGTGAATGAATTTATAGGACAAATAAATGGGCGATAGGGCGTTGCAAAAGGGCAAATATGTTGCCATAGAGGGCATTGACACCACAGGCAAAAGCACACAAATCGCGCTTTTGCGTAAGCGTTATAAGGACGCCATTTTCACCAAAGAGCCAAGCGATAGCGACTTTGGCGCGACTATCCGCAATCTCGCCCTGCACGGCAATTTAAGCAATCTCACGCAATGTATGCTTTTTCTCGCTGATAGGGCGAATCACGCGCAAAATATCATCGCCCCAAACGCGAATCGCCTAATTATCAGCGATAGAAGCCTCATTTCTGGCGTTGCCTACGCTGATAGCTTGGATTTTGATTTGGCTTTGCAAATCAATCGCGCGGTGGCGAAGTTGCCTGATTTGGCGGTGATTTTGGAGACAAATGGGGCGATTTTAAAGGCGCGTTTGGCACAAAAAGAAAATGACAATATCGAATCGCGTGGCATTGCGTATCTTTTGGCGGTGCAAGGGCGAATCATAAAAACCGCGCAATCGCTTGGCATAAAAACCCTACGAATCCCTTGTAATAAGCCAAAAGAGGACATTTTAGAGATGATTTGCGCTGAAATTGATTTAGGCAAATCGCTAAATTTGCGCGAATCTCATAAAGCCGAATCTAACGAATCTTGCGAATCTAAATCACGCTAATTTTTGGATAAACCGCGATGAAATGCCTAATGTGCGAGGATTTTAGCCTAAGTGTGATTTGCAAAAATTGCGATTCGTTGCTAAAACTCGCCCCGCAAAAACGCCACTACGCCGATGGATTCGCCGTTTTTAGCTTTTATGAATACCAAAGCATTGAGTTTTTGCTAAAAAGCAAATATCATTTAATCGGCAGTCGAATCTATAAGTTTTTAGCCAAAAAAGCGCAGAAATATTTTCAAAGCATAAATGGCGATTTTCGTGGTGTGTATGGCATAGGGCTTGATGATAGCGTTAGCTCATATTACTCGCATTCGGGCGTGATTGTCAAGGAATTTGCCAAAAATTTCACGCCACTTTTTGGTGCATTAAAAGCGCAAAATCATATCCACTACGCTGGAAAAAGCCTAAAATACCGACAAAATCACAAAAAAGGCTTTGTTTATAGCGGTAAGCGCGACATTAGCGCGGTGCTAATCGATGATATTATCACAAGCGGGGCGAGTATTGATGAGGCAAGAGAATGCTTGGAGCAAAGCGGGGTAAGGGTGTTATTTGCGTTAGTGCTAAGTGATGCGAGGTTTTAAAAGCGCGTTTGTCTTTTTGACGCTTTTGCGGGAGATTTGTTGCTCACTTCGTCAATAGACAATAAGTCTTATTTCCTCGTTCGCAACTGCACAACCCGCAAAATCGCCTAAAAATACTTCCGCGCTAGATTTGTTAAAATATAAAAATCCGTCATTGCAAGGGCGACAGCCCGAAGCAATCCAAATCAAATAAATCTAAATCATAAGCGAAGCAAATTTTAAAGATTTAATATGACTGCGTGGGCAAAATCCGTCATTGCGAGATTTTCATAGAAAATCGAAGCAATCTACTGCCTTTTTTAGTCATTGCAATGGTAAAACACAAAGCAATAAAATTATAAAATTTATTTTTTGCACATTTTGCATTTTTGTCCATTTTTGCCACTTTGGGCTATAAAAAATTGCGAATCTTTAGGTGCGAATCTTAGATTTTGCGCTTGTTTTGCTATAATTTTTCACTTAAATTTTTAAATCAAAGGATTAGCTATGAAAATCACCTACACATTGACTGATGAATCCCCAGCCCTAGCGACTTATTCATTCCTCCCCATTGCAAAAGCATTTTGCAATCACGCTGGAATCACTATTGATACAAGCGACATTTCGCTTTCCGCGCGAGTTTTGGCACAATTTAGCGAACTTTTAAAAGATTCCCAGCGTGTCCCTGACACACTTGGCACACTTGGCAAACTCGTGCAAGAAAAGGATTGCAACCTTATCAAAACGCCTAATATTTCCGCCTCCATTCCACAGCTAAAAGCAACGATTAAGGAACTCCAAAGCAAGGGCTATGCTGTGCCAGAATTCCCCGATGAGCCAAAAGATGACGCACAAAAAGCGATAAAAGAAAAATACCAAAAAGTGCTAGGAAGCGCGGTAAATCCTGTGCTTCGCGCAGGGAACTCCGATAGACGCAGCACAAAGGCAGTCAAAGACTATGCGCGAAAAAATCCCTACCGCGCGATTCCCTTTGACAAAAACTCCAAAACCATTGTGAGCTATATGAAAGATGGCGACTTTTTTGACAACGAAAAGGCAGTGCTTATTGCCAAGCCCACAAACGCCAAAATCATTTTTAAGGATTCAAATGGCAACACGACCACTTTGAAAGAAAACTTAAAGTTAGAAAAAGATGAGATTTTGGACGCGACATTTATGGATAGCGCGAAACTCTATGAGTTTTATAAAGCCCAAATTGCGCTATGCAAAAAAGAGGGAATTTTGTTTTCTCTCCACCTCAAAGCCACGATGATGAAAGTAAGCGACCCTGTGCTATTTGGCTACGCAGTGAGGGCTTATTTTGAAGAGATTTTTAGCAAATTTGGCGATGAGCTAAACGCGCTTGGTGTAAATCCAAATAACGGCGTGGCGGAGATTTTAAGCAAAATCGAATCTAGCCCTAAAAAGAATGAGATTCTCGCCCTTTATAACGAGATTTTGCAAAAATCCGCCAAAATCTCAATGGTAAATTCTGACAAAGGCATCACAAATCTCCACATTCCAAGCGATGTGATTGTCGATGCTTCAATGCCCGCTATGCTAAAAAACGGCGCGAAACTCTGGGATAGCGAGGGCAAAGAGTGCGACACAAACGCGGTAATCCCCGATAAAACCTACGCCACGATTTATGAAGCCGTAATCGAGGATTTGCATAAAAACGGCACGCTAGAGCCAAGCAAGCTAGGCAGCGTAAGCAATGTGGGACTTATGGCAAAAAAAGCGCAAGAATACGGTAGCCACGATAAAACTTTCATCGCGCAAAGCGATGGCGAGTTTAGCATAGTTGATGAGAGTGGCAACACACTTTTAAGCCACAAGGTGCGCAAAGGCGACATTTATCGCGCAAATCAAGCAAAGATTGACGCGGTGCTAAATTGGATAGATTTAGGCATTGAGAGAGCGGAAATCACGGGCGAAAAGGCGATTTTCTGGCTTGATGAAAATCGTGCGAGTAATAAAATAATGGCAGATATTGTGCGAAGTCGCCTCAAAGAAAAGGGTAAATCTATGGAGATTCTCGCCCCCAAAGAAGCGTGCTTGCAATCTCTAGCATTGATTCGCGCAGGCAAAAACGCCATAAGCATTACGGGCAATGTATTGCGCGATTATCTCACCGATTTATTCCCGATTCTAGAGCTTGGCACAAGTGCGAAAATGCTATCTGTCGTGCCTATGCTAAATGGTGGGGCGATGTTTGAGACAGGGGCTGGAGGAAGTGCGCCTAAGCAAGTCGAGCAGCTCGTAGAGGAAAACCACTTGCGCTGGGATAGCTTGGGCGAGTTTCTCGCACTTCAAGCAAGTCTAGAATTTTACGCACAGCGCAATAGCAACGCAAAGGCAAAAGTCCTAGCAGACGCCCTAGATAGCGCGATAGGGCAATGGCTAGATAACAACAAAGCCCCATCACGCAAAGTCGGCGAGGACGACAACCGCACAAGCCATTTTTATTTGGCAATGTATTTTGCAAGGGCTTTAGCAAATCAAAGCGCAGATTCACAAATCTCTAGCTTTTTTGGCGCGGTGGCGAGTGAGCTAGAATCAAACGCAGAGTCTATCCGCGCGGAATTTAACGGCGCACAAGGCAAAAAGGTGGATTTAGGCGGCTACTACAAGTTAGATGATGATAAGTGTAATGGCATAATGCGACCAAGCAAGGTGTTTAACGCGATAATTGAAAAAATCGCAAAAGGGTAAGCGCGATTCTTTTGGGCTAAATGCACGAATCTGCATTTAGCCCACATTTTCAATAAAAAGAGTGCCAAATGAACTACCTAAATCACGCCCCTGTCAGCTTTTATTTTGTCAAAAATCCGCGCAATTTTATCGTGGAGGAAATTCCGCTATATGAATTTTGCGGGAGCGGGGAGCATATCATTTTAAAAGTGCGAAAAAAGGGCTTAAGCACGAGCGAGATGCTAAATATTTTTAGCAAGATTTTGGGTGTAAAACGCGCAGATATTGGCTATGCTGGGCTAAAAGATAAAAATGCACTTAGCATTCAATATATTTCGATTCACAAGAAATTTGCTAAACAAATCGAAAATTTTAGCGCGGAAAATATCAAAATTTTAAATTCGACATATCATACAAATAAACTTAAATTAGGGCATTTGCGTGGCAATAAATTTTATATTTGCGTTAAAAAATTAGATAAAATCAATGCCACAAAAATACAAGAAATTTCTAAAATTATATCGCAAAATGGAATGCCAAATTATTTTGGGACGCAAAGATTTGGCAAAAATGGCGATAATTTCGCGCAGGGCAGGGCGATTTTGGAGGGCAAACTAAAATTGCGTGATAAAAAAATGGCGCAGTTTTTGATTAGTGCCTACCAAAGCCACCTTTTTAATGAGTGGCTAAAAAAGCGCGTGGAGTTTTGTAAAGTGGTGGAATCTTTTGCGCCACAAATCGCCACCACGCGCTATCAAATTTCGCTTGATGAGGCTAAAGGTTTGCAAAAACAGGCGCATTTTTTTAAGATTTTGCGTGGCGATATAATGAGCGAATATCCCTTTGGCAAACTAAAAATGGCGGACGAATCTAGTGCGGAGCGATTTTTAAAGCAAGAAATCGCGCCCACAGGGCTTTTGTATGGCAAAAAAATGATGAGAGCGACAGAAACCGCGGGGATTTTTGAGAGTGCGTTTTATGATAATTTGCTAGAAAAGCAAATCGGCGATAGGCGCGTGGCGTGGGTATTTCCGCAGGATTTGGAGTTTAGCTATAAAAAAGAAACCGCGCAAGGCGAGTTTAATTTCACTCTGCCAAAGGGTAGCTACGCCACGACATTTTTGGAGATTTTGAGTAATAATCCAGCACTATTTAACGAATCTGGTGAAAATATTTTTCGTCATTGCAAGTGAGTGTAATGAACAAAGCAATCTATGATTCGCCTCACCTTGTCATTGCGAGAAAATGAGTGTAGCGAATTTTCGTGGCAATCCAAAATTATTTGGATTGCTTCGTTGCACTTCGTGCGCCTCGTAATGACGATTCATTCCACCTTGTCATTGCGAGATTTGCCAAAGGCAAGTCGTGGCAATCTATATTGGTTTTTGGATTGCTTCGTGCTGTCGCACTCGCAATGACGATGAAGTTGGGATTAAATTGCTTCGGCAGACCATAGATTCGCCTCGCAATGACGAATTCGCCTCCACCCTGTCATTGCGAGACTTGCCAAAGGCAAGTCGTGGCAATCTATATTGTTTTTTGGATTGCTTCGGGCAATGCCCTCGCAATGACAAAGAGATTCACACGAATCTAGTGCGAATCTACCACTGGAATCGTCCGCCAAAACTCACCTTAAAATAATTTGGCATTCGTTTGATTCCGCCTGTTTTATCGCTCACTCCACTTGTATCTATGAGTTTCGTGCTTGTTTGCACGGTAAAGTCTAGGAAATGCACGATATTTAGCCCTGCGGTAAATATCGGTCCGTAGGGATTTTTGTGCATATCGCCCATTACGCCAAAGCGGAAATCCACCCAATTCAAATCAAGTATCACGCCACCGCCTATCATTTGATTTTTCTTGCCCGGCTCTAGCGTGTCATTTGGCGTTAAGTCAATGTCGGCTAAAAATGTCAGCTTCCAAATCTCAGCACTCACACCAGCGCGGACTTGCGGGAGGATTCGATATTTGCCATTTGCCGTCCTTATCGTAGGGGCGTTTAGATTTTTCACCACTATGCCCGTAGATAGCCAATCCAGCGTCCATAGCGCACCCAAATCCACGCCAAAAGTATGCGTATAGCGGAGATTATCTTTAGTGTTCCCAAGCCCAAAATCAAAATCTGGCTTAATTTTGCCCTCACTATCATAGTGAAGTGTAATATTTGCCATAGAATTATCCATACTTGTAGCAAAAATGTATTTCAAAGTCGCGCCCAAATGCAATTCTCCCAAAGGTAATGGAAGTGTATGTCCATAAGCAATAGGAATCTCTGTGATTGCCAAAGCATTTGCATTGATAGAATGTTGAGCATTCGGCGAAAAAATAGACGATGAATTAAAGTTTGTGTCATCGGAGCTACTAAGTTCTATTTTATCACCACTAATACCTACTTTAAAGTATTTATCTTGATTGTTATTTTTTGTTTTTATTATGATTAAACTGTGTGTTTTGTCTATTTCCATACTTGAGAATCCATAGATATTAACCAAAAGTCCCATACCAATCGCACCGCGATTTTTATTGCCCTTGATATGCCACGCAATGCCGTTATTTGAGCTGATATTAGCAACACCTATGGTTTTTTTTTCTATCATATCTAACAATGTAAAAATTTCCTCTACGACAGGATTTGTATTTTTGGATATTTTAACACTGCCACCCACTTCTTTTATAATAGTTTCAATGTCAATATTACCGTCTTTAATGCCGTCAATTAAGCCTGTAATCTTATCAGCGTCAATATTACTAACAAGGCTTCCTAGAATACCAAGTTTTGTGCTGTCATTTGGATGCTCTTTTGTGGTGGTATCGATAGCCTCTTGCAATTCGTTTTTAATTTCAGTTAATTTATCTGTCATATCTTTTAAATCAGTTGCTACTGTATCTAAGGTGCAACTAGTATCACCTTCTTTACCTGCTTTTTTGCATAAATAATTTTTTAAATCATCGCTAGTTCCTGTGTCGTCAGTTTTCCCTGTTAAATGCCCTAAAACATAGCCTAAATCAAAAATAGTTACATCTTTAAAATTCCAAGTTCCTGCTTGTGTAGCAGTGCCATTTCTAGCCCCAAAGGTTACTACCACAGGCTGATTGCTAACACCTGCGTGTGTAGTAAATCCCATTTCTTCTATTTTTGCATTTAAATTTTTTATAGTGTCCATCATAGATGAAACTTTTGAAATATTAGCATCTTTGTTTTCTGTATAGCCCACGCCAAAGCTATATGCGATACTCGCTTGGCGATTCGCCCCTAAAAGTGCAGGATTATAATACACCGCCCACGCATTTTTCTTATAAGCCACACCAGCTCCGCCCACAGACGCGGGAGTATTGCCCATCTGCCCAAACTCTAAGGCGATTAGATTGCTAATAAGTAGCGTAAATGCTATGAGTTTTTTCATAATCTACCTCCTGTGTTTTGCTTTTGGATTTGTCCTAGTCATCTGAAAACAATACCTTTTTTGTAAAAAACATACAAAATATAACGCCTAAAATCCCAAATATTACAAGAAACAAGCCAATCATTACATTTTCTCCAAATTTTTAATTTCTTTGCTTATCCACAATAGGCTTCCACAAAAGACTACAATCAACAAAACCATAACACCAAAAACAATGCACCCATCGATAAAATCAAACTCACGCCGATGAATGAAAGTGTATCCAATCACCGCAAATAGTGCCGTTAGAAATACAACCATTAACGCCGTTATGGCGTTGATTTTAGATTTTACCGCATCTATTTTGCCCATTGTATTCCCTTAAAAACTAAAGCTACCACCCAGCTTAAAGCCAAATTCGGTAGGCACTTTTAAGCTGAGTTTTGACATTTTTGTGCTTGAGAAAAACGAAAAGTCAAAGTAGCCAAAGCCTACTCCCGCACTCACTAGCCACCCGTCTTTTGCGCCCTTTTCTTTAATGTCCTTTGCCGCGCCTAATCGCAAGTCCAAAAGCCCCGCATTTAGCATAGCTCCAAAGCTGATATATTGCACCTGTTTGCAAATCACGCCGATAGAATTCGCCGTATTATCGACTTTGGTATTGAATCCGCCGAATTCATAATTTGGCTTTAAGTCAAAGTCGATTGCCAAAGTCGTAAGCGGAATCGCCCTTGTAGAAATGCCTAAGCGATATTGCGCATCCATTTTTAGCTTGTCATCATTTGCCACTGCGCCGTTTGCGTCAGTCAAATGATTCGCCTTTAGTGTGGGCGAATTTAGATTTTTTGCTACAACGCCTATGACAAGGTATTCTTTTGGCAGTGCGTAGGCTAAGCCTATATCCACGCCGATAGTGTGCGTCCTCGCGCCTGTGGGCGTTTTGAAAATGTCATTAAATGGATTTGCTATGTCGGTGTCCTTTGTGAGCTTGGTTTTGGACGCGCTATGCCCTGCGTAAATGTATTTTAGCGCGATTCCAGCGTGAAAAGTCCCAAATCCGCTATAAACTTGCATAGTGTAGCTTAGTGGCACTTCCACCGTATCCAAAGTATTTACCACCATAAAGGCGTTATTGACATTATTTATGTCGGTTGTCCCCGCGTTTAGGTAGCCTGTGAAATTTACCGCGCTTCGTTTTGTGTAAAAAAGCCCAAGCCCTATGCTGTGGCTTAATCTCGCGCTGACTTTCAAAGGCACTTGCAAAACAACGCCATTTTCGCTAGTTATGGCGACTTCGTTGTCATTTAATAGCGCGTTTATGGTATCTATTGAGCCTTGATTGATATTGCCTAAGTCAAAGTTTTTTAGTTCGCTTAAGCCGTGCTCTTTGATTCGCCCACCTAGCGAGTAACCGATTTTGTAGGTGTTATCTACGCCTTGTAACGCAGGATTGTAGTAGAGTCCCCAAGCGGAGTTTGCCACGCCTACACCAGCTCCGCCCATACCAAAGCTGCGATTGCCCATATAGCCAAACTCAAAGGCATTTGCACCTACGGCTAGGACGCTCACACTCGCACAAATGGATAGTAACTTTTTCATAACTTCCTCCTTTTTGTCGCCCACTATTTCGCAATCAGCACGGGAATGGGCGATGCTGAGATAAATAAATCTTGGTGCGAATTAAAGATTCGATGCAAAATCGAGCTTTCACTTTCGCCAATCACAAGCAAATCGTGATTTTGCGCTAATTCCAAAAGCACATCGGCGGCATTTCCGCGCTTCACAATCTTGTGCGTTTTGATATTGTGCGTCAAAAATTTCGCCTCAAATTCCTTTAAAAGCGCGTCAGATTCGGCATTTTGCGTTGCGGCGATATTCTCGTAATCATAAACGCCAGTTTCGGCATATACCAAAACCTCGCTAACCACGCGCAAAAGCGAAATCTCAAACTCCGCCACCCCGCTAAACAGCTTCACAAGGCAATCCACCGCGTGTCGGCATTCCTCCGTGTCGCTAACGCCAAATAGAATTTTTTTCATTTATTCACTCCGCATTTTTAGAGTCTATTTATATCGGACATTATAGCCAAAATTTGCAAAATTTTGCCTTTAGTTATTGTGGTAGTTTTTTTAAAGGGTAAATCGTGTGTTGAATCGCACTTCGTGTGGATTTGATTGCTTCGGCGATTCAATGAATCGCCTCGCAATGACGGGTAGAGTGCGTTAAATCGTCATTGCGAGATTTTGCGAAAGCAAAATCGTGGCAATCCACACGAATCGCAAGGGCGATTTGGCAATTTTATTGCCCTGTAAATCGCGGTTTGTAGGGCAAAACTTTGATTTTTTCGCCTTTTTTTATAAAATCTTTGTCGCTAATAATCGCTAGGTAGTTGCTTTTTAGCAGTGGGGCGACTTGTGCGCCTTGATATTTGCCCCAAGCGTAAGCGAAAAATTCCGCGCCTTTTTCGCTATCTTTGATAGTGCCAAGCATAATTTGCGCCGTGCCTTTTGTGGATTTAAAATCCGCGCCGTTAGTGATTTGGCGCGTTTCAAGCAATGAATCAAAATCGCTAAATTCCACCCCGCTAAATTTTGCCACCAAAATCGGCAGACAAAAATAGCTCTGTAAAAACGCGCCTATGGGATTTCCGGGCAACGACAAAATAAAGCTATCATTCAAACTTGATAGCACAACAGGGCGTCCGGGCTTGATATTTACGCCGTCCGCAAAAATCTCCGCGCCCAAATCGCGCAAGATTCCGTGAATATAATCTTTTTCGCCTACACTTACGCCACCGCTTGTAATGACAATGTGATATTTTTTTGTGGCGTTTTTTAGCGCAGTGCGGAGCGTTTTTTGGCTATCGCTCAAAATTCCGCCGTAGGTAATTTTGCAATTTAGCTCATTAAAATTTGCACGAATAAAATGCGAATTTATATCATAAATTTGATTATTTTTTAGGGGCGAATCTAGTGGCGCGATTTCATTGCCACTGCCAAAGATGATAATTTTCACGCGCTTTTTTACGCGCACTTTGCTAATGCCTTGCGTTGCGAGAATTCCAATGGCAGTTGAATCTAAAAGCGTTCCTTTTTTTAGCAAAACCTCGCCTTTTTTAAAATCTTCTCCGCTAAATTTTATGCATTGATTTTTTTGGGGCGATTCCTTTAAAATGACGCTATTTCCGCGAATCTCCACCTTTTCTTTTTGAATCACACAATCGCAATTTTTAGGCACTTTCGCGCCTGTCATTATGCTAAATGTATCATTTTTTTGCAAAATATACTCACGCGAATCTCCCGCAAAAATGCTACCTTTGATATTGTAGCTTTTATAGGGCGTTGTTCCTCGCTCGAATCGCAGTGCATAGCCGTCCATTGCGGAGTTATCAAAGCGCGGGGCAGGAATCTTGCAGGTTATATTTTCCGCCAAGATTCGCCCTTTTGCCTTTAAAATGCAGACGCATTTTTCGCCTACACGCGCTTTATCGGCGATTTTTATCGCGCTTAGTTTTGATAGATATTCGCTTAGTTCCATTTTAAAACTCCATTAGCCGAATCATTCTGTAACTTTCAAACAATTTTTGTGCCAAAAGCTCCATATCTCCGAGCGATTCAAAGCTCACAGCGCATAGCTCACGCGATTGCATAGGGCTAAAGCCCTGTGATAAAAGCGTATGCGAAGGCTTGACTAAGCCTAACGCGCAGTCTTGAGCATTTTGCAAGAAAATATTATCCAAATATAAATGCTCAACCAAATAGCGCGTGTTAATATGGCGAAAGCGCAGTGGCAGCGTGTGTGGCACAAAATCGCGCGAAAATAAATCAATGTGCTTGTTAAAATGCGATTTTAGTGCCTCGAAAAATTTTAGATTCGCATTTTTATCCACGCGCTTAAATTGCAATCTCCGCTCATCAATCGCGCCTAAAAACGCCTCGCTCACGCCATTTCTATAAATGCTCGAAGTGCGAATCTTATCGCTAAAAATCAGCCCAAAACCGCTTGGTAACCCCAAAGGCACTGCGTTTGCAAGGGCGATATGCGCCTTTTGGCACTCGATATTATAGATTTCCTCTAGCCCCAGCGCGAGGGCGTAGCTAATGTCTAGCGCAAGGGTTGCGTTGCGAATCTCAGGGATTTGATTGAGGCTAAAAATGTCCTCGTTAATTAACGGCGCAATCATCAAAATCTCATCTTTTTGCTTGTCATTTGGCAACAAAATGTCGCTCTCTAGCAGTTTCGCAGGTGCGCTAAGCTGGACTTGCTCGGTAAATGGGCGCACAATCTCTAGCGCGTGGCGAATCTCATAGTGAATCGTAGGCAGAAAATAAATTTTTTTAAAGCCCAAAAACAGCTCCACAAAGCCACTCGCGCTAAAATTAAATGGCAAAACGGAATTTTTACCAAAACGCTTTTTTAGTGTCGCCCTTGCGCTTTCAATGCGACCTGTCGCCTCTTTGTCCGCAATGGAATAAAACGCGTGATTGGGAATTATGAGGCGCGAAAGCTCGGTATTTAGCGGAGGATTCGGCAGATAATCAAGGCGGATTTCGCTTGAATCCTGCGCTTTATGCGAATCGCACTTATTTGCTTTACGCGAATCTTTTTTGCTAGAAGTGCGTAAAATGCGCGAATTTTTGTAGTTTGGCGAAATATTTTGGGCGTTTTGGGTTTTTAGATTTTTTATGTCGCTTTTGGCACTGCCTTGCGTGTCAAAATCAGTGCGTGAATCAACTGCGCTAAAATCATCTGCCACGCGCGAATCGCTAGTGCTTTTTAATCCTTGCGAATCGCTAAAAACGCGCCTTTTTCGCGCTCGTTGCGTGATGCGTGGCTTTTTGCCCATAAGATTCCTTGACTTAAAAAATTTATGGGAAATTATATCTTATTTTACGCGCAAAACTACCACACGCTAAAAATTACCGCCATTGCCGTGATTGCGCCACCAAGTAGAAATGCCACTAGCCCAGCCTTGCGATTTTTCTTGCAAAATTGCGTAACAATTAGCCCTGAGAGATAGAATAATATTAGCGACACGGAAAACGCCACAGCGATAATATCAAAGTAGTAAAGCCCCTTTGCGCAGTGCATTAGTAGCAAAATGCCATAGGGTCCGCGATTTGTTACGTGCATTACTAGCTCATCTTTGCGATTTTTACCAATGATGACATTATACTTTAAACCGCCCATAGTGGGCGAACCACGATGATAACGCAATTCTGTATTTTTAGGAATGGGTAGATTATTATCGCGCAATTTTTGGATTATAAAATCCTGCATTTGCTCTTTGGGTGGCATTTCATCAATGCTAAATTCATAGATTTTGGAATCCGCATCGACTTTAAAATCAAAGATATACCCCACGCCTGTGATTACATAAACCAAACAAGCAGGTAGAAAAAATAGACTTAGATAAGTGTGAATCTGCATCCAATTTTTCTTTGTGATTTTTGGTATTGTGAGTTTCATTTTTTTATCCTTTGTAAAAATTTATATGAATCGTGTGCGATTCGCCTAAAACTGCCAAACTACTCTAGCATTTAAAGAGTAGTTTTGTGATAATTTTCTAGTAATGGAATTTAGCTTACCATCACCAGCATTTAAAAAGTAATGCGACATAAGCGGAATCTTAGCTACAAATTCTATGCCTATTTTATTTATCACTACACTTTGAATCCCTACATTCACACTCACACTTGGGCTAGATAGATTCGCTGAGTAAGTATCTATGCTTTCTTTTATGTGCCTAACTCCATTGCCAGAAAATATATCTCCACCAAAGCTAAGTCCAAGCAACACACCAAAATCAAAATCTTGTGAGGCATAAAAGTTTAATAAAAAATCTGCATTTATGCCTAAATTTAGCCATTTTATTTCTCCAAAATTGCTTTTCTTATCATAGATATAATTCATATTTGCATATCCACGAATCCCTATGCTGCTACTAAAGAAATATCTATAACCCACAAAAATGCCTACATTAAATACGCCATTTGTTAGTGGATTTATTAAGGCATTTGTGCCGACTTTGCCATTTTCTTTATACTTAAATCTTGTATATCCTAGCTCGATTCCTGCAAATGGAGCATTGCGATTTAGACTAGAATCTATGGGTATTTTAGATTCGGGCGAATCGCCTAACGATTTATCGATTTCACTAACTTTAGGCGAATCTTGTAAATTAGATTCGCTTAATTTATTAGATTCACCAGATTCGCCAAATTCCACTGCATAGCCACAAGCTAATATAAAACACATAAAAATTATAAGTTTTTTCATTGTCTGCCCTTTTTAAAATTTATATCCCACTTGAAACCAAAATTGTCGCCCCACTTCATACACAGGCACAGCAGTTGCCCCTGCATTATCCGCATAAGTAGCCGATGCAATTATGAGATTTTTATTATTTAAGACATTTATAATATCCACATTCAAATAAAGCGTGTTGCCCTTATAAATATCCACTTCAAAGCCCACTCGCATATCCCACGAAAAGCTAAAAGGCACACGATATTTTTCAAATGCAGCGGTAATCACTGGGTATTGCGCTTTTAAATCAGTCCATTTTTGTGTGCGTTGCCCGATACTTGCCATTGCATAATATGCACTTTTCCAGCTAAAAAAGTTATTCCATAGCCATTTAGTGCGTTTTATAGGAAATGTAGTTGTGGTGTTTAAGCGAAAAGTGTAGGGTTGCGCGAAATTTGTAGCGGGTTTATCGACATATCGCACGACTTGTCCGCCATACCAAATCATTTCATTATTTAGCTCATCTGCGCTCATAGACACATTATAGTCATCATAATTTCTGCGCACATTTGTGAAATCAAATGCAAATAAAATATTATTTTTCACTTCGCCAAAGTCTAATCCGCCCTCATTGCTAATGCTTAGCGAGACTATATCACTAGCACTTCGTCCCTCGTTTGTATAAACATAGCGCAAATCGCGAGTATTTATTACGCCCTCAATGTAAGTGTTACTAGCACAATTCAATGCGCTAATACTGCCATCAGGTGCTTGGCACATTCGGCGAATCTCATCTCTACCTGCGCGATAAATATATTTTGCACTTATGACAAACGCATATATTTTTTGCGTGATTCCACCCATAAATTCATCAGAATAAGGCACACGAATCTTTTTAAAATTTGTATCATTTTTGTTTTGAGTAATAGTGGCATTGTCCCAAGATATATAAGAATTGCGTTGCAAAGTATATTGTAAGGCACTTCGCGAATCCATTAGTTTATACGCAAAAAGATTGCGTCCATAGTAGCGATTCGCCCCAAAGGTTAGTTGTGTGGTAAAATTTTTGCCACTTTCCCATTTGCTCCAAGGAAAAATATAATTTAGCGAAAATCTAGGTGCAAATGTCGCCTTACTCATAAGCGTATCATAATCTAATCTTAAGCCAATTCGTGCATTCATATCGCCACCACTAGCAAAATCCATTTTTATATCATCTTCTACAAATGCACTAAGGGCGTGATTGTCAAGGTTTATTTTTCCAGCTTTATAAAAACTCGTGCGGTAGGCATATTGTCCATTATTATTTTGCCAATTTTGCCCTCCGCTTGTGCCTTGAAAATATACAGGTGAATTGCTACACGCAATATCACCAACCAAGCAAGTTTGCCCAGCACTAAGCGGTCGCATAAAGGCATTACCAAAGAACCACATATCCTCTTTTCTCTCATAATACGCATTTGTATAATTATACTCTGCGCCCATATTAAAACTATGACTCCAAATTCCTAGCGTTATCGGGTCAAAATTTTGCATTATTTTCAGTGTAGCATTGAGCTGTTTTGTATTGACATTGCCGTAACTTCCCTCGCTAACCGTGCCACTTTGTAAATTAGTAGTCCAATTTTTCTCCGCACTTGCCCTCCAGCCCATCATATTTGGTGCGCTATTTATCCGTGAGTTGTCCATATAATTGACATTTGCTTGAGTGCTAAAAAATCCTACCGCATTACTCCACGATGCTTTCAAACCGCCTTGATGCCCACCTGTCAAAAAATCAAAACCCGAATCTTTTGTATTTACAATGAAATAATTATTATATTGTGGCATATAGGCGTATTGCGCCTCTAGCGTGAGATTATCCAAAATATCATAATGCCCTTTTAGAAAAAGATTATAGCTTTGCCGTTTTTGTGTTTTGCGTTTGTCATCTAGCGTAATATTTAGATTGCTTCCAGCGTAAGAATTTAGCGGAATAAAACTTTGAATCGTAGAAAAACTAGCCACGATTCCAGCATTATCAACAAAACGCGATTCCACACTAGCGCGGATTGAATGTTTGATAAATTCGGGTTAATTTCCTGCGCTAGTAGAGTTTAGAAAATTTTGGTAATTTGTTTCGGTGGGCGCGTAAATGTGATATTGTGTAAGTGAGCGTTTAGTAGGATTCGCATTGCCTTGCGATATTTGATAGCTAATATTTGCGCCAAATTTTTTAGTCGCTCGTTTGGTATTTGCCTCTACAACGCCACCTGTGAATCCACCATAAGCCGCACTAGCATTAGAATCAATTACCATTATAGAATCTAAAAGGCTAGTATCAATATTAAATCCTTGCGAACGCCCGGGCAAAGCCGTAGCCTCCGTATAGCTACTACCATTTGCGGGGTCTAAGTCATTATTTATATTAAAGCCATCGAGCTGAAAGTTATTTTGATAAAAAAGTCCGCCACTTATTTGAATATCCGCTGGGTCGATTTCGCCCGGCGTAGAACTACGATTTTGTTGCCTAGAAAACTGCACATTTGGGAGCATTTTAAGAATACTTGTAATATCGCCATTGCCGTTAGGTGTGGAATCTATAACTTGCTTACTCACGCTACTACCGCTTTGATAAGTCTCATATTCGGCTTTAGCGCGAATAATGGAAGTGCCAATGTCGATAGTTTCGTAATCGTCCGATTCGCTTGAATCTGTGGTTGATTTGCTTGGTTTGTTTGAATCACGCGAATCCTTTGAATCTTTTGAAACCACCTGCGCGATTCGCAAGATTTGCAAATAGGGGGGGGGCAGAATCTTTTTTTTGACTTGTTTGCTCGAATCTAATTCATTATTTGAATTTACTCCGCTATTTGAATCTATTTCATTGCTTGAATCTGCCAAACTTTGAGAGAGAAAAACCGCCAAAACAACGCTTACACGCGCCAAAAATCCCTTTATTTTCATATCCGTAAATCCTTATGTAAGAATCAAAATCATTTTTACAGCTCGAATAATAATTAACAAATCCTTAAAAATAAATTAAAAAAGTAGGAATTGATATTAAAATGTATCAAAAAAATATATTTGCGTCAGCGTAGTGATAATCCGCGTGGTAATGAAATTGTGTAAATATATATTTTAAAAAAGCAAGTAAAATGTAAGCAAAATGGTGGAGCTGTGGGGAATTGAACCCCAGTCCTAAAACACTCGCCCATAGACCTCGACATACTTAAAAAGCCGAATCATAAGTCTTTTTACGCGCTGTGATTCGAGCCACGCATAAGCAATTTGAGTGAATCTTTGCCTTTAATCGCCCCAAATATCGATAAAAGCGCATCTAGCTAAAGATTAGAGATTTTCACAATCGCTAGACTTTGCAAAAATCCCGCTCCGAAAAATAGAGTTAAGACTACGCAGCTCTCGCGTAGGCTGGAGCTAGTTTGCTGTTGTTTGCATTTAAATTTAAGGTGATAATTTTACAGGTTTATCAAACTGGTATGCAATCTAACGGCTTGTATCCTAGTCGAACGCCAATCAGCCCCTAAAAAATATGCTGTGTCTTTTTGACGATTTCGCGGGATTCATCGCGCTCGACTATTCAATAGACAACTAGTCTTATCTCATAGTCTTGCACTCGAAAACCCACGAAATCGCCTAAAAATCCTGCGCATATTACATTTTCAAAAGAACAAGCCACAAAATCGACTTTTATGATTTTCCATAAAGTTGATTTTATGAAAGCGAATTTTATAATTTCACGCAAATTTTGTCAAATATTTTCTAAGGCGCAAATTTGTCCAAAACAGCCCAAAAATTTGTCATAAAAAAAGAAAAACCCGTCATTGCTCAAGCGAAACACATACTACACGCCGTCATACTGAGGGCTTTAGCCCGAAGTATCCATTTGGGCGAATCGTAAAGCAAAAGCGAATCGCGGACTTTAGGCGAATCTGCGGTTAATTGGCTTTTGTGTCGTTGATTCCTCCCACAATTTAGATTCGCGCCCTTTGGATTCTTCGGCGACTTTGTCGCCTCAGAATGACAAAAAAGGTTTGGATACTTCGCTACACAAATGCTACGCTTAAGTATAACGAAAGGTGTGAATTGTTTTAATTTGCTCCTAAGACATTATGCTTGATTTGTGTGCTTTGGATATGTGTCATTACACTTAAGTAATGACAGGATTTTTTAATTTATCGCAATTTAGCAATGCCGATTTGAGCAATGACAATTTTTATTTTTCAATTTTATTGACAAAAATTATGGATAAATGTAGAATCCGCATTTTTTAAACACCATAAATTCAAAGGAGCGATTCAGATGAGAAAATTTTTAGTTTTGTTAGGATTAGCAAGTGTGCTTGTTATGAGCGCAAACGCTGAGGTTTATGCCAAAGTCGATGGCGAGGAAATCACGGATAAAGATTTAATGTTTTTGCGCCAAGCAATGCCGAATTTGGACTTTGCCACACTGCCAAAAGAGATGAAAGACAAGGCAATCGACCAAGCAATCGAGCGCAAACTGCTCACACGCGAGGCAAAAAAGGACAAGTTAGAAAATACGCAAGAGTATAAGGACGCGTTAGCGGAGTTCAAAGACACGATGATTTTGGAGCTTTGGATGCGTAAGCAAATCGAAGATGTCAAAGTGAGCGAAAGCGAGATTAAAAAGCACTACAACGCAAATAAAGACAAGCTGATTCAGCCTGAGATGGCAAAGGCAAGGCATATTTTAGTAGCTACTGAAAGTGAAGCAAAAGAGATAATCGCCGAGCTAAACAAGGCTGGTAAAAATGCAGAGAGCAAATTCGCCGAGTTAGCTAAGGCAAAGTCAGCGGATAAAGGTAGCGCAGAGCAGGGCGGTGAGTTGCCACCATTTGCGCGTGAGGGACAAATGGTAGCGGAGTTTTCCAAAGCGGCATTTGCGCTAAAGCCAAATACATTTACTAAAAAGCCTGTGAAGTCCGACTTTGGCTATCATATCATTTATCTAAAGTCGATTCAGCCCAAAGGCGTGGTAAAATACGATGATATTAAACCGCAACTTGAAAATGACTTGAAATTAAATAAATTTAGAGAAGTCATCGCTAAAAGAGCCCAAGATTTAAAGAAAAAAGCTAAGATTGAGATGAAATAAATCTGTCATTGCGAGGCGAATCGCAGATTCGCCAAAGCAATCTAAACTCGCAATGGCAATTTGATTTAAAAATAAAGGTTATAGATTATGCTAGTTTCAGGCAACGAAATTCTACAAAAAGCACACAAAGAATACTACGGCGTGGGCGCATTTAACTTCGTAAATTACGAAATGTTAAGCACCATTTTTGAGGCGGCAGACATTGCCAAGTCGCCCATAATTGTCGAGGCAAGTGAGGGCGCGATAAAATATCTAGGCATTGAAATGGCGGTGGGAATGGTGAAAATCCTATCTGCGAAATATCCGCACATTCCTGTGGTTTTGCACTTAGACCACGGTACGAGCTTTGAATCGTGCCAAAATGCGGTAGAGGCAGGATTTACAAGCGTGATGATTGATGCTTCGCACCACCCATTTGATGAAAATTTGGCAATCACTTCAAAAGTCGTTAAAATGGCACACGAAAAAGGCGTGAGCGTAGAGGCGGAGCTAGGGCGACTAATGGGCATCGAGGACAATGTCAGCGTCAGCGAAAAAGACGCCGTGCTTATCAACCCAAAAGAGGCGGAGATTTTCGTCAAAGAAAGTGGCGTGGATTCACTTGCCCCAGCAATCGGCACAAGCCACGGCGCATTTAAATTCAAAGGTGAGCCAAAACTTGACTTTGCGCGTTTGCAGGAAGTCAAAAAGCTAACTAACATTCCGCTAGTTTTGCACGGCGCAAGTGCGATTCCAGATTATATCAAGGAGGCGTTTTTAGCCACAGGTGGCGATTTGAAAGGTAGCAAAGGTGTGCCGTTTTCATTTTTGCAAGAGGCGGTGCGTGGCGGAATCAATAAGATTAACACCGACACAGATTTACGCATAGCATTTATCGCAGAGGTGCGAAAAGTCGCAAATACCGACAATACGCAGTTTGATTTGCGTAAATTTTTCACTCCCGCAAAAGAGGCGATGAGAAATCTAATCGTTGAACGCATTAAGATTTTGGGTAGTGATAATAAAATTTAATTCAAAGGATAGACAATGGCAATAGCAATGGGCGATTTGAAAAAAGGTTTAAAGATTGAGATTGGCGGTGTGCCGTATCGAATCGTAGAATATCAGCATGTAAAGCCGGGCAAAGGTCCAGCTTTTGTGCGTGTGAAAATCAAGTCATTTTTGGACGGCAAAGTCATCGAAAAGACTTTTCACGCGGGAGATAAATGCGATGAGCCACAGCTTGAAGAACGCGCTATGCAGTATTTATATCACGATGGGACAAGTTTTCAGTTTATGGATTCGGCTACTTATGAGCAAATCAGCCTAAGCGAATCACAAGTGGGTGATGTGGCAAAGTGGCTACTTGACGGCGCGGCTGTCTCTGTGATGTTTCATAATGGCAAGGCGATAACCGTCTCTGTGCCACAAGTAGTCGAGCTAAAAATCATCGAAACGCCACCGAATTTCAAAGGCGACACTTCAAGCAGTGGCAAAAAACCAGCGACTTTGGAGACAGGCGCGGTGGTGCAGATACCATTTCATATATTAGAAGGCGAAGTGATTCGCGTCAATACCGAAACAGGCGAGTATTTAGAAAAGGCGAAGTAGGGATTTGCTCGTTTTGGCGAACCACTAAAACATTATCTCCAATCGCAACGAGCCGTATTTGTGATGCCACTTTTGTTCCCTAAATCGTGGCGATTCGTTGCTCCAAATGTAGCCAAATGATAGATATTTCCAGCCTATCATCGCGCCTACTTCGATTTCGTATAAAAAGCGATTGATTGTTACGGGGCTTTTGGGCGCGTTTTTACCTATGTTGCCCTCTACGAATATGTCGCGCCCCACCGCGCTTCCGCCTAAGCCAAAAACGGCGTAGATTTTTAGCCCATCACCAGCGATATTTTGGACAAAGCGCGATTTTAGCTTTTGTGCGCCAAAGTCGTTTTTGATACCATAACCCACGCGAAATTTAATACTTGCACTTGCCGCTGTGTAGGCATTTCCCAGCGATATTTGAAATTGCGGTAGCACATCAAAAAAGTCCTCGATAAACACCCACCGCCAAATAAAACCATAATGCAAATTCACCAGCACCTCGTTTTTTAGCGCACCCACATTCCAGCCTAACGCCTCCCTATTGTGCGTAATGCGATGGACACCGTTTTGCACTTCCTTGCCAAAAGCATAAGGTCCCACAACGCCTATATCCAAGCTAAACTGCTCCATAAAATCGCGCGTTCGGCTTATAAAGGACAGATTCGCATACAAAGCCGCGCCAAACAAAATGTCATTAGTAGGCGGGGTAAAATCATAGATGTATTTATTTTCAGGCGTGTAGATTTCCTGCTTTAGCGCGACTGAAAAGCGCGAAAAATGCTTATTGTAGATATGCGCGAATCCAGCGATTTTATTCACCCACGAATCCGCAAACTCGGGGCTTAGATAGCTTATGTAATGCCCTGCGGTGTAGTATTCATCGCTTTTGATAAATGGCTCAAAGTAGGCGTCATTTTCGCTTACAATGGTTATGCTGTGATTGGTATTGGGTTCAAAGGATTCATTGGCAAATAGGGGCGTAAATAGGCACAATATTGCTATTGTGAATTTTTGCATAAATGTGATAATTTGTTTTTTAGATTCGCCTATTTCTTTTCGCAAAAAGGGCTGCACCCCCCGCCCCGCTCCCCCTACGCGCCAAAAAGCTGCCGCTTTTTCGCTTTTAGGGGGAGAGCCTCGCAAGTCCTTTTCTAGCAAAAAATCGGTGGGTGGCACTACTGCACCCTTGAATCCGATTTTTTGCACCACGAATCGGGCGAGATTCGGTGTGCTGTCGCACGATTCATTAAATTGCTTTGGCAAATCTAAAGATTCGTCATTCTGAGCGCGACAGCGCGAAGAATCCATTTTAGCGACTTGTGAATCATTTGCAACTTGCTTACTTTGAGCGAATCTGTATGATTCACTATTTTGTGTCATTGCGTCTTTTGTTTGATTAAAATCGCACGATTTGGATACTTCGCTACGCTCAGTATGACGAAAAATATTGCAAATTTTTATTAGATTCGTGCCGATTCGTAGTCGATTCGCAACGCGAATCACAATTCGTAGAATTTGCGAACGAAGTGAAGCAACCATCGAAGTAATGGCGGTGTGGCTTTTGTATTTGTAAGAATTTTTGGGCGTGAGACTAGACTTGTTGTCTGCGAATGCCCAAAAATTCTTACAAGTGCGAAATTGCATACCCCAGAACAAATTGCCCCACCTTGCCTAAAAGTTACTCTTATGTTCTTTATAAGTTTTAGAAAAACTATGCTTCCCCGTGCTTCTATCACGCACAAAATACAAGTAATCCACACTCGCAGGGCGAATCGTAGCCAAAATCGCATCTAAACTCGCGCTTCCCACAGGATATGGCGGAATCCCGCGATTTAGATAGGTGTTATACACGCTTTTATCATTGCGAATCCGCTCTGGCGTAACCTTACTATGCGAAAACTTGCCGTAATTCAGTGAGCCGTCCATTTGCAAGGGCATTTTTGCTTTTAGGCGATTATAAATCACAGCTGACACCAGAGGCATTTCGCTAATGTCTGCGGCTTCTTTTTGCACGATTGAGGCAATCGTTACATAGTTAAACCACTGCTTTTCGTCATATCGCCCCAAAATTTTTATGGCATTTTTCTTATGCTCTCGCATTGATTGAGAAATGAGATGATTCATCAAATAGCGCGGACCGATTTCAAGTGGCACTTTGTAGGTATTTGGGTAAATCACGCCGTCAGGATATTTTGCAAATTCATTATACGCGTCCCACAGGGCTTGTTTGTCTAGTCCTAATTGCTCGTTAATATGCTCGATAAAAAAGTGCATAGTTTCCCCGGGTAGCAAAGTGATAGCTTTTAGCGCGGCTTTATTGCTTGTGAGCTGATATAAAAAGCTACCTTTTGTAGTCGTGCGCTTGATTGAATCGCTTGGCGCAATCTCAATCCACCCGCTTTGCGGATGCCCAAAAAATCGCAACAAAAATTTATCAAATCGATTTATATCTAAATTATTTTTCCTAAAATGTGTTATAATTGCGCTAACATCACCTCTTGGCACATTGATGACGCTAGGATATGACGATTCCAAACTTAGATAATAAAAAAGTGATATGAAAAAAAAGCCTAATAGATTAAAAAAGATATATAGTAAAGTCGCAATTTTACTCATTGTTATACTCTGCCTTGCTATGGTTTATAAAGTGCTAAGCGATGGATTTCGCATCGAACGCCTCTCAATCGCTAACATAAAAATTGACGGATTATATCTAAAATTAAACAAAAAACTAATCTTAGAAGTAAAAAATATCGACTTGCGAAATTTTAAGCGCGAATCCAAAGATTCAAAGCCACCCAAAATGAGCGACATTGCCCAAATCGTGCGCTATGCTGTGAGTTTGTCATCGTTTTTTGAGAGGCTTGATTTGCCACTTATTCAAGCAAAGGACGAAAAATATTTTGTATTTTTCGATGGGCAATCTTTCAAGGTAGATATTCCATATATTTTGGCGGATTTTTCGCTCACTAGCGAAGTAGGCGACATAATGCTTGAGATACAAACGCTAAAAGTCAAAAACGAGGATTTAGACATAAAAGGGCGCATTTTATACTTGGAGCGCGGTGGAATCTTTGCCTTTGACTTGGAATCTTACATAAACAACCGCACCGATAATGTCATCAGCTATCAAGGCGAGACGAATTTCAAATATTTAAGCGTGGTGCTTGATTCGACAAAGCTCGAATCTATTGACATTTTAGCACCTTATATAAAAATGCTTGATGATGATGTGCACGAGTGGATGTATGAACGAGCCGAATTTAGCGCAATCACCATAAAACGCGCCTATCTTTACACCAAATCGCTAAATAATATCAACAAAATCGTAAATGACAATCTCTATGCAAGTGGCATTTTAGAAAATGTAAAGCTGAATTTTGATGACAATCTAAAGCGCATTACCGCGCCTGAAGTGGCGGTGATTTTCGATAAAGGCAGTCTTAGCTTTTTGGTGCAAAATGCCGAATACGGCGCGAAAATAAATAGCGCGAATCCAAACGGCGAATCCAAACAGCCCACAACAAACAGCACGAAAATCACCAAAGCCGCCGTTGAGCTAAGCGGATTTTTAGAGCCACAGACGCTTTTAAGCATAAAGCTAAACCTAAAAGACGCGCTTTTGGATTCAAATGTCTTAGAGATTTTGAAAAATTATGACATTGACATTCCTGTGCGCCAAATAAATGGCATAAATAGCGGACGGCTCACGCTAAATGTCCTACTTCCCACAGGCAAATTAGAGACAAAAACCACAGCTGAGGGCAACATAAAAATAAAAAATTCGCTCACAGACATTGCAGGAATCAAAACGCTTATAAAAGACGCAAATGTCGCTATAAATGCTGATTCGGTTAGCATAAACAAAGCGCAAGTCGGCATTAGCGACATAATGGACGGCGAAGTTAGCCTAAAAGTCGATACGAATCGCCAAAAAATCGATATGAATCTAAACCCGCGCATATTTAAAATCAAAAGTGGCGACACAGACATACTAAATCTTAGCAAAGTCGCATTAAGCGCGAATATGGACTTTAGCCAAACTTTTAGCGCGAAAGTCGCGCCACTTGATATTAGCGTAAATGCGGGAGAAAACGGCGCGGTAAATATCAGCGCGAATCTATCAAAGCTCGTGCCTTACGCGCCTATTCTCACATTGCTAGATATGAAAAATGGCAATATTTCGCTTACAATCCCGCAAAATAGCGATTCCATTCTACTAAGCGCGAAAGTCGATAAGCTAAATTATCCGCTTTATTATCTCAATAAAAATCGCGTTAGCACCCTGCAAATCGAGGGTTCAATCAAAGATGATGAGCTAAATTTCACCGATAAGGCAAATAAGATAAAGCTAAAAATCGCGCTTGATGAGGGCGACATTGATTTAAATATTAGCGATAAATTTATAAATATCGATGAGATTTTGGAATCAAATATACCGATTTTTAAGCAAATGCGCGAAGATTCAAGCGATTTACAAAAAGATTCGAGTAAAGATTCGCCCAAAAATGCGCGCAATTTAGGCAAAAATGATTCGACTATGAATCTCTTAATCGAGGGCAACAATCTCACTCTTGGGCTTTTTGACTATGATATTCCCTTTGGCGAATCAATGCTAAAGGTTACCAAAAACGGCTTTGTCGCAAATGGTAAAAACAAAAATGGCATCGCAAATATTATCCTTGATAGCGGCACTATCAGCATAGAGGCGAATAATTTTAGCGCGGATTTTGTAAATGCTGTGTTTGAAAAGGACATAATGGAGGGCGGAACTTTTGGCGTCTTTGGAATCTACCGCGATGGGCGATTCGTGGGCGATATAAGCGCGTTTGACACGACTATCAAGGAAATGGCGACTTTGCAAAATATATTGACTTTCATTGATGCGATTCCCTCGCTCGTGGTTTTCAAGCTGCCCGGCTTTAGTGCAAGTGGCTATGAAGTCGATGACGCCCAAGTGCGCGTGGGAATCGACAGCAATTATTTGGCGATTGAGAGCATAAATATCAATGGAAGTTCGGTTGATATTACGGGCAACGGCGTGATGGACTTAAAAACGCACGATTTAAATGTCCGCTTAGAGCTATCCACAATCAAATCGCTAAGCTCGATTCTTAACAAAATACCTATCATAGGCTTTTTGTTACTAGGCGAGGACGGCAAAATCACAACGGACTTGACAATCAAAGGCACTTTGGAATCGCCACAGACGGAAATCTCGCTTTTAGAGGACACCGCAAAAGCACCGATAAATATCCTAAAGCGCGTATTTTCGCCATTCCAAGTCCTAATCGATGAGCTAAAAAAGGAAAACAAAAAACGGCGCGGAGCGCGGTAGTATGCCTAATATGCCAAAATCCGCTACGATATATGATGAATTTTTACCCACAATCGGCATCGTAATTCCTATCTATAACACTGCTCCATATTTGCGTGAATGTTTGGATTCGGTGGCGAATCAAACTTATGGAGATTTTCACGCGGTGCTAGTAAATGACGGAAGCACGGATTTTGTAAGCAATTCGTCTCTTACACAATATTCGCGGGAGCTTGAAAAATCCTCAATCGATAGGCAACAAGCCTTATCTCATTTGGATTTTTCGGCGCAACCCACGAATCCCGCGCAAGATACTAGAATTGCTGATTTGAGCAAAAATAATATTTCTCAAAGTTTGCAAATCGCCTTAGAATATGTCGCGAAAGATTCGCGATTCGTCCTAATTGATAAAGAAAATGGAGGACAATCTAGTGCAAGGAATGCGGGAATCGCTTACTTTAATGGCGAAATGGAATCGTCATTGCAAGATTCCACGAATTGCATCCCTCTTTCGTCATTGCGAGGAAGCGAAGCTGACGAAGCAATCCAGAAAAATAAAAAGATAGATTGTCGCGAATTGACTAACGACGATTCTCGTAATGATAAATCTTTTTTAGATTGCCACGATTTTGCTACGCAAAATCTCGCAATGACAAGTGAGTGTGATTCGTCATTGCGAGGCAGTGTGAGCGAAGCGAATACAACGAAGCAATCCAAAATAAACAAATCAAAAATGGATGATTACTTCTCTATACTTACAAATCATTTTGATTGCTACGAATCGGCTAACGCCGATTCTCGCAATGACCAAGTAACTATTCACACAAATATTACACATCTAGTCCCACCCAAAATCGACTACATTATCTTTTTAGATTCCGATGATTTTTGGGCAGTGGATTTGCTAGAAAAGTGCGTGGGTTCGGTGCGAATCGCACAACAATCAAATTGTAACTTAGATATTATTTGGTTTGATTGGAATGAGATTTATGAGGATAGTGGCAGGATTCAGGGCAAAACTACGATGGAGCTGTTTGGATTTGCCACGCAAACGCAAATCACCGCAAAGCAGTGGCTTATCCAAGCGCAAAAAAAGCGCATAAATTCTTTTTGGTGGGCGTGGCAGGGGCTAATCCGCTTTGATTACCTTAGGTGCGCGAATCTGCGCTTTTTGGAGGGTGTGATTTTTGAGGATAATCTCTTTGGCGTTTTGCTTTTTTCGCAGTGCGAATCCATTGCGATTGTGCCTTGCAAACTCTACAATTACCGCATTCGCAAACATAGCACGACAAATAATAGCGCAAAATCGCTTCCGCCATTTATCGCGGATTTAAGGGCGCATTTTAGCACGGATAGCGAGGCGTGGGCGTATTTTTGCGCGTATAGTTTGTGTGCGATGAGTTTGGAATTTGCAAATTTTTGTGCGAATCTTAGTGAGAAAAATCACGCCAAACCCCGCGAATATAGCGAATCCAAACTCTGCGAATCTATTTTTTTGCCAAATTTTTTGGCTGAATCCTGCGATATTTTGGCATTTAGTAGCGACCCGCTGAATGCCAAATCGCGCTTTATCGCACTGCTAAAGAAACGCGGAAAATACGCACCATACTTAAAAATCATCGCTCATATTGTGCCACGCGGATTTAAACGGCTACGATACGCGCTTTTTTTGTTTTATTTCGCGCCACAATTCGCCTTTTTTCGCGCGTTGCGTAAGATTTCACGCGCATTAGGATTTGGCGATGGATAGGGAAGCGCGATTTATTAGCACCCTAAATACGCATAAAATCACGCGCTTTATCGGCGATGACGGCGCGGTAGTGGCGGAAAAATCAAGCGCAGTGGCGGAAAAATCAAGCACGAAAGTCTATGCTATGGATTTATTTTGCGAGGGAGTGCATTTTTTAGTGCCACAATTTAGCTACTTTCAAATCGCAAAAAAGGCGTTTTTAGTCAATATCAGCGACATTTTGGCAATGGGCGCAAAGCCAAAATACGCACTGCTAGGCATTTCATTAAGCGAGGCGATGAGCGCAAAGGACATTTGCGAGTTGCAACGCGGATTTAGCGCGGTGTGCAAAGAGTTTGGCATCAAAATCATCGGTGGCGACACGATTAAGGATAGTAAGCTAAATATCGCCATTACGATGATAGGCACTGCGCCAAAACGCCCTATATTGCGGAGTAATTTTAAGGTGGGCGATATAGTTTTTCACACGCAATCGCGCAAAAATCCGCTGGGACGCGCCCTAAAAGATATGCGATATTTATATCGTGGCGTGAAAATCGCGCGTAGCTCGAAGTTTTTCACACCTACGCTACACGCGAAATTTATCTATGAGATTTTGGGCTTTGTGCGTGGCGGAATGGATATTTCAGATGGGCTATTTAACGAGCTAAATCGCATAAGTGCGCTAAATCGCGTGGGGTTTAGGTTTTGTAAGCGTGTAAATCGCGCAAATGCCATAAGTGGTGAGGAATATGAGTTTTTATTTTCAATAGCAAAGCGCGATGAGGTGCGATTAAAGCGCGTTGCCAAAAAATGCCGAGTGGAGATAGTAAAACTTGCCAAAATCGTGCGTGGCAAAGAGCGATTTCACTGCATAAAGTGGCATAAATAGTTCATTGTGCTATTTTTGTTATTCTTCCAAAAGTTGCCGAATCCACGCCTTTGCCTTGCTAAAATAAATCTGCTTGTAAGATTCGTAGTTTTGCTCCCAAGCATTTGGCAATGCAACCATTTCGCATTCATTACCATAAGCTCCACAGCCCCAGCGATAGACATTTTTAGCGTGTATCAGCTCTAAAATGCGCACTTTTAGGTTATCTGCCAAATGCGCATTGCCCGTGTCAGCACACAAAAGCAAATCAAATCGCTTGGTTAGCTCAGCCAAATTTAGCAAATCATCGTCATTGACAAAAACTTTTATATTTGATTGTCTAAATGGCGCAAATGTGTAGCCACTGCCCTTGTGATTGCTAAAAACCACCAAAATATCGCTAGATTCACTTGCAATCTCTTTGCCAAGCGCAATCCAGTCATCTATGGCAAGGTTGAAAATCGCCTTGCCACGAAAGCAATGAATACCGATGGTTAACTTGTAATTCCCCCCCCTATCTAACAGCCATTTATCGACAAATGCGACATTTTCTCGCGAAGTTTGGACTTGAATGGGGAGATTTTGCAATGCAACTTTACCGATGATTTTATCGAATCGGCGCGGATTTATCGCGCGAATCAAATCAATACAACTTTTTAGCTCACTTCTTTTGCCTTTCATTAAATACAAAGGGTGGCGAAATTTTGGCAAAAACATACTTTTTAGGTGTAGCCAAGTAATGATTTTAGGGCATTTGCTTTGATTTGCCATTGTGATATTTTTGCTTGTCCTATGCCCCAAAATGAGTATATCAGGGGCGATTTTATCAATAATCAAGCCAAAATAATCGCTATGCGCCTCACATTCCACAATCCTATCGATGAAATTAAAATTTTGGCAGAGATTTTTGCCACGCGCATTTGTGATAAGAGTGAGATTCGCGCTAGGATAGAGCTTTTTAGCCAAATAAAGCGCGGGGATTGACACCATAATGTCGCCAAAAAGTTTGCGCCTATCAAATGCTATGATTTTTGGTTCGTGTGATTTGGAAAATATTTTGCTAAAAATTTTTGTCATTGTTTTTTTGTCCTTTTTATTTTTTTGCAAAATTTTAGTGAAGTTTAGCTGTAAATTGGCTTTTTTGAATCAATAATGTGTGAATTATAGATTTGTCCTTGTGAGTGGGTAAAATGAATAAATGCTAAAAGTGGATTGCTTCGGCGATTCGCAGAATCGCCTCGCAATGATGGCAAGGTAAGGTTTGGATTGCCACAATTTTGCTATGCAAAATCTCGCAATGACGAGAAAATATAGATTTGCGCTAGATTCGTAGTTGATTTGCTTTAGCGCAATCGCAATCGAAGTAGTTGCGGTGGGAGTTTTGTGGTTTTTGGCAGATTTTGGGCGTGAGACTAGACTAGGCGTCCGCGAACGCTCGAAATCTGCCAAATCCGCGAAAGACGCACCCAAATATAAATTGAGCAAACGCCACACTCGCACATAAAGGCTAAATTGTAAAGCAATACGCTACCATTATATTTACCACCATTCCTACAAGTAGCAATGGCGTAGAGCGTTTGACAAGCGCAATTGGGCTTATTTTGGTATATCCTGCTAACACCAAAATCCCGCCTGATATAGGCGAAGCCGCGCGTCCCAAGCACGAGGCGATTTCTATGGGTAAAACTAGCACCATTGGGTGAATCCCTAACTTTGTGGCAATATCTGGGGCAAGTCTGCCAAAGGCGTTAAATGCGGCGATTCCACTCCCCATAATCACTGTGGCAAAATACACGATGAAACTTAGTAGCGTTATGGTTAGGATAATGGCTGATGCGCCCATATTTGAGACCATATCGGCGATGATTCCTATGCCACCAAGTGCTTTAATGCCCTCTGCAAAGATTCCCGCAGCGATGATGATAGCCACCACGGTGATGAAAATATCTGCCATTGCGCGTAAAATCACCATCATATCTTCGCCGAGTTTCTTTGCATCGCGGTGGCGGATAAATTCGATTGCAAATACAAGTGCAATGCTAATGAAATTTGCCGTGATGACATCTAACTTGATTTTCAAAAAATACGCGCTAAACAAAAATACGATAGGTAGCCAAGGGAGGAGGATATAAAATGTCGGGCATTTTGGATTTACAATCTCTGGAATCTCTATCACTTCGTTGTTTATGCCCTTTAGCTTGTCTCTTTTGTCCATATACGCGTAATAAAATGGAATCAAAACCGCGATTACTACCACATACGCCACCACGACATAGAGTTGATAATCCAAAAACAGCCCCACGACATTATCTTTTTCGCCCACCATATCCGCCATATTTATGGAGTTGCCGTCCTTTGGACCATAATCTAGCGCGATTAAAGACAGCACGGACGCCGCAGTAATGGGGCGAATCCCAAGTGCAATCAGCACAGGATAAATACAAGCAAGTAAAAGTATAAGCAACCCAGCGTAAGATGAAATGACGATTTTTAGTGCCATACCCACGATAAAAGTTCCGCTTAGCACTAAATATTTATTGCGAATCTTTCCTAGTGGCTTATTTGCCAAATATGCAAGTTTGGCAGAGGCGTTGATATGTTTCATATACGCGGCAAATCCCGCCACAGACATTATGATAAGCCCCACACCAGCGAGATTTTTCTTAAAAGTCGCAGTGATAAAGCCAAAGCTATCAAGGAGATTGGTAAGGAATGTGATTTCATCTACCTTGCGATTGGCATTTGGTATGGGTGTGCCTGTGAGGTAAAACGCAGCGATTAGTATCACAAGCCCCGAGACAAAAAAGACAAAAATGGGATTATAATTTTTAAGCACCAAATACGCCACAACGCCCACAGATAAAATCGTGCAAAGTATCATTAAGAGATTCATAGAGATTCCTTTTTTAAGTAAGATTCAAAAAATATGATTATAGCGAAATTTGAAGTGTGAATCTAAAAATAATGAAATTATGTGGATTGTTTTGGTGATTTTTGCGAATCGCCTTGTAATGACAAAAAATAGATTTGCACAAATCGCTACCGCTTGTCATTGCGAGATTTTGCTTAGCAAAATCGTGGCAATCCAAATAATTTTGCAAGTGTAGCAAAATTATCTATTTTGGATTTTTTTGGATTGCTTTGCGATTCGTGCGAATCACCTCGCAATGACGGAAAAATGGAGCGGATTACTTCAGACTAAAGCCCTCAGTATGACGGTGTGGAGCAGATTTGCACTTTGTGTGGATTTTGTTTTTTTAGATTCGCGCGATTCGGCGCGGAAGTAGCTTTAGGCGATTTTGTGGGTTTTCGAGCGCGAAACCGCGAAATAAGACTGATAGTCTATTGAGCAGTTGAGCGCGATGAATCCCGCAAAAGCGTCAAAGATACAACGCGCTAATTTAGCACTTTTAATATTTCCTTGCCTTTTAGCCACCTTTTATTCGTATGACTACTATACTCAAAGTCCGCGCTCACAGCCTTTCCACGCTCACCAAGTGCGGTGATTTCGTAATTTATGGGCGTGTTAAAATTGATTGTGGGTTTTAGCAAATAAAAGTCATCAAATTCCACGCACAGCCTCGCGTCATCGCGTGGAATCATCACTTCATTTAGTTTCTCTCCAGCGCGAATCCCCGTGATTTTATGCGGAATCTTTGGCGCAAGGGCATTTGCCAAATCCACAATCTTTATGCTAGGAATCTTGGGTATGAAAATCTCCCCGCCTTGCATTCGATAAAGCGATTTTATGACAAAATCCACACCCGAATCCAGCGTGATAAAAAAGCGCGTCATTTTTTCATCAGTGATAGGAATCGCACTTGCACCCTCAGCCACCAGCCTTTTAAAAAACGGCACGACACTACCGCGTGAGCCTACGACATTACCATAGCGCACCACGCTAAATTTGGACGCCAAAACGCCTTTGATATTATTCGCGCTCACAAAGAGCTTGTCCGAGCAGAGTTTGGTTGCGCCGTAGAGATTGATAGGATTTGCGGCTTTATCGGTGGATAGCGCGATGATTTTGGCGACTTGATTTTCCAAACACGCCTCTATGACATTACTTGCGCCATTTATGTTAGTCTTTATGCACTCTAGCGGGTTGTATTCGGCAATCGGCACTTGTTTGAGAGCGGCAGCGTGAATGCAAATCTCCACGCCATTTAGCGCGGTTTTAAGGCGCGATAAATCTCTCACATCGCCGATAAAAAAGCGCATTTTTTTATTATCAAAAGTCTGTGCCATTTCATATTGCTTTAGCTCATCGCGACTATAAATGATGACTTTTTTAGGGTTAAAGTTCTTTAAGATTTTTCGCACAAATGCCTTGCCAAAGCTACCCGTGCCACCTGTGATAAGAATGGTTTTATTGTCAATGTCGTTTTTTGTGGCTTTTTTATCGCTCATTTTGCTTGTCCTATCTCTTTGTCAATTTTAATATTGGCGGAATTATAGCCAAAATTTTAATATTTTTTTGGTGGAATCTAAATGTGATTTGTTGCAATCGCTTAAGCCAAATTTTATTTAGGGGGGGGTAAAATACATTTTTATAGATTTTTGTTTTATGGAGTAAAAAATGAAAGCAAAACAGTGGGTTAAGGATTATTTGGATTTTGCTATGCCGCTAGTAATGGTTGTAGTGGCGTTTATGTTAATTTTGAGCGATAAAGATTTCGATAAATATGGAGGAATTTATATCCCATTGATGTTTTTAGCGTGTATTTTATTTATAAGATTATTTACGGCTCAAATATTTCCAATTTTTAAGACTTCTTTTGCATTGATATTTTTATTCTATGTCATATCTTGGCTGTTAAATACTAATATGTATAACGAAGATTTTGTCAGATTTCTTGTAACTTTGATTGTCGTAATACCTTTATTTTCTTCCATAATTGTAGTTATTATTTTATATTCATTTAAATTTTTAAAAATATTCTTTGCAAATTGTTATCCTATCATCAAAAAGATTTCATATATTTCAATGGCAATTTTAACTTTAATGACATTTTTGATATATCAATTTGGGACGCCAAATATGTTTGAAATTGCAAGAGAGGTTCTTTTTGTAATTATAATTGCCTTTATAGTAGCGTCTATATTGTATTATTGGATATTTTCTCTTTTATCTAATTTTAAACCAAATATTGTAGTTAAAAAGCCGTGGGACATAGAGGAATTGGAAATGGATATAAAAATAGAAAAAGAAGCGCAAGAGGAAGCCGAAAGGCAAGAAAGAGAGGAAAATAGAATATTAAACGCTCTAGCCGATAAGATTCGTAGGCGATTGTAGGGGAATATTGCGTGGAATCTTACTGGCGATTCGCTTGTAATTTAGATTCGCGCGATTTGGATTCTTCGGCGACTTTGTCGCCTCAGAATGACAAAGCGGAATGTGGTTTGGATACTTCGCTATGCTTAAGTAATGACAAGGTGGAGTGTGATTTGGACGCTTCGTGCTATCGCACTTAAAATAAAAAAACTTTTTTACACCTTGCGAATTGCCTCAAACAGCGCGAATCGCAATTCATCTAATCCCATTTTTTGCAAACTTGAAATGTGTGTTAAAAATTTTTGTGGATTATTTAGCTTTTTTAAGTGCGCCTCCAAATCCACCATATCGCTCGTAAAATGCGGATTTAGCTGCTCTGCAATGTCGCACTTGGAAATCGCTATGCCAAAATCGCGCGTAAAAAGTTCGGCTGAGAAATTTGCTAACTCTTTTCGGAGCGTTTGAAACTGCGCCAAAGCGGTATTTTCGCGCGTGGCATCAAGCACAAAAAGCAAAAATTTTGTCCGCTCAATATGCTTTAAAAACTGCACTCCAAGCCCCTTGCCACCACTTGCGCCATCGATTATGCCCGGAATGTCCGCCATTACAAAAGAGTGCAACTCATCGACTTCCACAACGCCCAAATTTGGGATTAAAGTGGTAAATTCGTAGTCCGAGATTTCTGGCTTTGCGTTTGATAGCGTGGATATTAGCGTGGATTTGCCGACATTTGGAAAGCCCACCAAGCCCACATCGGCGATGAGTTTTAGCTCTAATTTGATATGGCGCGATTCGCCTTTGATACCGCTTTGCGCGTAGGTGGGCGTTTGGCGCGTGGCGTTTTTGAATCGCGCATTGCCCATTCCGCCCTTGCCACCTTTTAGGATTGTGATTGTGGAATCTTGCGTGTTTAAGTCTGCGATTAGCGCACCGCTTTCAAAGTCAAGTATTTGTGTGCCTAGCGGGACGGGTATGGTGAGATTTGCGCCATTTTTGCCCGTGCAGTTGCGTGAGCCACCCTGTGCGCCGTTTTGCGCTTTATAGTGCTTTTTGCCACGAAATTTTGAGAGCGTGTCGGCGTTTGGGGCGACTGCAAAGATTATATCGCCACCTTTTCCGCCATCTCCGCCATCGGGTCCGCCTTGAATGACGAACTTTTCGCGCCGAAAGCTCACCGCTCCCGCGCCTCCGTTGCCTGAAGTGATAAAAATATCTACGCTATCTACAAACATTTTTTAACTTTTGCATTTTTTTTGCACTGCGAATCATTTGGCGGATTCGAGCAATTTTTCTAATCTTTCGATGATTTGCGGTTGATATTTGCTGATAATTTTCTCACCTGCGATTGCGCCCTCTTTTGTGAGTGTGCTTTGCAATTTTGCCATTTTTTTGCCGATAGGCGTGGAATAAAATGCGATTAGCTCGGCTAATTCGCCCTGCGAATAGTGCTTTTTATAAGCCTCAAAAAGATATTTGTCATACTCTGGCTTTGCTTTTTGCAAAATCTCTCTAATCGCGCCCACGAGCTTTGCTTTCGTATTTTTGCTAAAATCCGCGCCCATAATGACTGCTTGTTGCTCCAAGCTATTTGCCAAATACTGCTCATCGATTACCAAATCAAAAGATTCATTTAGCCCTGAAATTTGCGCGAATCGCGCGAAAGTCTCCTCATAACTCTCAGCAAAACTATGCGTGATTGATGACAAAAGCAATGCGACAAAAAATGCAAATTTTTTCATAAATGAACCTGCTTTTTAAGTTTTTAAGGCGCAAACGCGAATCCACAAAGTAAATCGTGCGATTCGCTACTTACAGATTCGTCTTTGAATCAAGCAACGAATCCCACGCGATTCGCGTTAGATTCGCGCTTAATTTTGTGGCAGAACGGAGACTTTTTTGCGGTTTTTATCTTTGCGCGAAAAGCTGACGATTCCATCGACTAGCGCGAAAATCGTGTGGTCTTTGCCAAGCCCTACATTGCTACCTGCGTGGATTTTCGTGCCTCGCTGTCGCACGATGATATTTCCTGCGCGGACAAATTCCGAGCCAAATTTTTTAACGCCAAGTCTGCGTCCCGCTGAGTCGCGGTTGTTTTGGGTGCTACCCTGTCCTTTTTTATGTGCCATTTGAATCTCCTTATTTGTTGATTTCTAAAATCCTAACGCGTGTAAAGTCGCGCCTAAAGCCTCGCTTCGTCTTGCTGTCCTTGCGTCTGCGCTTTTTAAAAGTGATGACTTTTTTACCGCGTCCGTGATTGATAACCTCAATCTTTACTTTAGCATTTGGCACGAATGGCGCACCAAGCGTGATTTTCTCGCCATCTACCAATGCTAAAACTTCCGTCATTTCAATGCTTGATTTTGGCTCAAGGTCTAATCTATCAAGTAGCAGAATGTCCCCTACTTGCGCCCTGTATTGTTTGCCTCCATTCTTAAATATTGCTTGCATTAGCTTATCCTTAAATTTTAAAATAAAAGTGCGGATTTTATAATAATTTGGATTATTTTTTACTTAAAATCTATATTTTATAGTATAATTCCGTATTTTTTTGAAAATAAATGCAGATTCGTAAGGGAGTGCGATGAAAAAACTTGTATTTTTTGGATTGATTTTCTTTGGTGTGTGTAGCGCGAATCCAAGCGCAAATGAGATTTACAATCTAGTCGATGAATACCGCAAAGGTGGCATTTCTGGCATAAAATCCGCGCTTGATAAATATTTGCTTGACAAAAACTATTGGAGCAATTATCTTGCAAAAAAAGACACACGATTTGGATATTTTGAAAATATGGATTTTATTTTTGTCGCTTCTAAATCAAAGGCGAATTTGGCTCTTTATAAAATCGATGGAAATACTATAAATTTGCTAAATCAAACAGCTGCAATTTTTGGCTCTAATAGCAATGATAAAGCAGTGCAAGGCGACTTAGCTACGCCTATTGGCGTATATGATTTGACTGAAAAATTAAAGAATCTTGACCAATATTACGGACCACTAGCTTTTGTAACGGCATATCCAAATCTCTATGATAGATTGCAAAAAAAGACGGGCTATGGCATTTGGATTCACGGAATGCCACTAAATGGGGAGCGCGATAATAATACGCGCGGTTGCATTGCCATCGATAATACCACGCTTAAAAAGTATGAATCCACCATTGATTACAAAAAAACGATTTTAATCACCTATCCAAACGAAGTCAAAGAAGTCTCTAAAGACACTCTTGCCACGATATTGCAGGGGATTTTTGTGTGGAAAGATGCGTGGGTAAATAATGACTTGGATTTGTATTTGAGCTTTTATGACAATAATTTTACGCGCTTTGATGGTATGAAAATCGCGCAGTTTAGGGACTTTAAAAAGCGCGTATTTGCCAAAGATGAGAGCAAGACAATCGATTTTAGCGACATAAATATCGCGCCATATCCTAACACAAATGGGCTAGATTTGTATCGTGTGCGCTTTTTTGAGGATTACAAAGCAAAAGGCGGATATAAATTTAATGGCATTAAAGAGCTGTATGTCGTGGTAAATGCGAACAAAATGCGAATTGTAGTGGAACGATGACGCGGTAAGTTGCCGTTTTCAAAATAAAAATGCTATAAATTGCTTTATCTAACAGATTCGTGGCAAAATCTCCCCTTGTGGATATTCTAAATATCGTTTTATGCCTAACGCGCTTTGTAGCACCACGCGATTCGTGGCATTTTCGCCCACGCTATCTATGCTACCGATGATATTTGCGTTTTTGCCAAGATTATGCGTCCTTAAAAGTGCGAGTGCTTTTCCCGCGCATTCGCTAGGCACGGCAAAGACGCAAACGCCCTCATTTGCGAGACTCATCGCATCAATTCCTAAAATCTCACACACGCCACGCACTTCGTTGCTTGTGGGAATCGCGCTTTCGTTAATGCTAATATCGCAATTTGATGCCCTCGCCCACTCATTGAGGCTTGAGGCGATTCCCCCGCGCGTAGCGTCCCGCATAGCGTGGATTTCAACGCCACCTTTGATTAGCAACTCTACCAAGTCCCATAGATTCGCGCAATCGCTTTTCAAAGAATGCTCCAAATTTATGCCCTCCCTTTCGCAGTAAATGCACGCGCCGTGTGCGCCGATTTCTCCGCTTACGATGATAGAATCGCCCTTTTGCAGATTTTTCGCGCTAATGCCACTTACCAAAATTTCGCCGATAATTGAAGTAGTGATAAAAATCCCACTAGGCGCGTTATTATCGCGCCTTTCGATGACTTTTGTGTCCGCTGAGATTAGCGCAATATCCGCATTTTTCAATTCTAGTGCCATTGAATGCGCGATTTTTTCCAAGTCAGCAATTAAAAAGCCCTCTTCGATGATAAAACTAGCACTCAAATATTTGGGTTTTGCGCCCATAACGGCGACATCATTGGCACTTCCGCAAATGCTTAGTTTGCCTATGTCGCCACCGCTAAAAAAAATAGGCATAATTGTAAATGAATCAATGCTCGTGGCGTATTTTTTGGCGTGAGATTCGGTTCGTTTTGCGTTAGATTCGGCACTCAATTTAACACTAGATTCGCCAAAAAGCCCAGCATCTTCGCTTCCATAAGCGTTATCAAAATGCTTTAAAAAGACTTTGATTAGCTCACTATTTTCCACTCCGCCGTTGCCTTGCGCTAACAAAACTCTATCTTTCATAAAAATGCGCCACCTTTTTAATAAATTTTTAAGTAAGTATAATCAATTTAATGTTAAAATTCGCCATTTTTTAACGCAAATAAGGGGAGCGAAATGCGTATAGAAATGTTACAAGCAAAACTACACCGCGCCACGATTACGGACGCAAATTTGAATTATCAAGGCTCAATCACCATTGACAGCGCACTTTTGCAAGAGGCTAACTTACGCGTAGGGCAAAAGGTAGAAATCGCAAATATCAACAACGGCGAACGATTTAGCACCTATATCATCAAAGGCACTGCGCATAGTGGCACTATCTGCCTAAATGGTGCGGCGGCTAGAAAGGCGCAGGTGGGCGATAAAGTCATCATTATGGCTTATGCGAGTTATGATGAATCGGAGCTAGAAAATTACGCGCCCATAATTTTACAGCTTGGCGAAAAAAATGAGATTATCGCGCGTAGCACACAATTATAAAGGAATCAAAAATGTTTAATCCCAATGATTTTAGCAATATGCTAGAGCAGATTCAAAGCAATATCAAAAATATCGAGGAAAAAAACGCAAACACCATATACACGGCAAAAAGTGGCGGTGGATTAGTGAGCGTGAGCGTAAATGGCAATAGCGAAGTGGTGGATTTAAATATCGATAAGTCGCTTTTAGAGGACTTGGAGGCACTGCAAATCTTGCTAATTGGCGCAATCAACGAGGCTCTAAAAAACGCAGAAAACGCAAAGAAAAATAGCGCGATGGAGATTTTGGGTGATTTTTCGCCGTTTAAGTAAAATCGTTTTAGGTAGATTCGCTTTATGTGGATTCGCGCCAAAGAGATTTGCGCGATTCATATTTTTTGCGCTGTGTGCTATTTGTGGCGCGAATCTGGCGATTTTAAACGCATACAATTTTAGCAAATGCAAGGAATTTTACCTAAATACTTCGCAGGTTTTTGAGTTAGAAAATAGCGTAAATGGTGAAAATATCGCCAAAAAGATTCGCGCTTTTCACATAGGCGATGGCAAATATCTCGCATTTATCGGCGAGGGAATCGACAGCATTACAAATCCAAATATTCTTTTTTACGATAGATTCGTGGGACTCGCGCTATTTAGTGGCAAAAAAATGACGCCCAAATATGACATTATTGCTATCACGCAAAGCGTCCAAAACCTGCCACTTGTGGCGATTACAAGTGATTCAATTATGCAGGGCAAAATCACAAGCAACCAAAAGTCGCTAAAAAATAAAGCGCAATTTTCGCGCAAGATTCCGCCAAATGCCGTCATTAGCGACATTTGCTATCAAAGCTATGGCATAAGTGTGGGAGATAATCGCTTTATCGACAGAGCCTATATCACGCGCTTTTTGGCAGAAAAAGGCACACGAATTTATAGCGACATTGGCTTTGAGATAGAGGCGAAAAATGGCGCACTCATCGTAAAATCTATCAATCCATTTGTGGAATTTGTATTTGTAAAAATTGTGGATTCGGGCGCAAATCAAGCGAATCGCACGAATCAAAAAACCGCAAATATCACAAAATCGCTACTTGTAGGAGATGAGATTGTGGCAATCAACGGCATTAGCGTAAAAAACGAAGATGACTTTTTTGACATTGCCTCCACGCTTGAGATTGGCAAAAGGGCTACGATTCGCATAAGGCGTGGCAGCGTGATTATGGAATTTGCCTTTATGCCGCTAAAAAGAGAGCGCGGATTCAATGAGAGTGGCACACTGCTGGACTTTTTTGGCATTGTCGTTGATGAGCGATTAGTCGTCATTCGTGCGCCCATTGATTCAATCTTTAAAAGGGGCGATAGGATTTTGCGCCTAAATCAAATCAAAGTGCATAATAAAGCCGAGCTAAATAGCGCGATTTGGCGAGTGTTGCTAAGTAGAAAAGATTTTTCATTTTTGCTAACGCGCAAGGATTTTGAGTTTTTTATCACATTTAAAAGCGAGATTCGATGAAGCGATTTGATAGTGTGCTAGGCGATTTTGAGACATACCTGCAAAAGCACAGCACAAAAATTATGCGAAGTTTTCACCCAAACTTTGAGGGCGCGTTTTGGGAAATGGTGCAAAATGGTGGCAAACGATTCCGCCCTGCGCTTTTATTTTGCGTGGTTTTGGCAAGGAAAGAAAAGGCACTTGAGGACGCATTTCAAATCGCCTTAGCAATCGAATCGCTCCACACTTATTCGCTAATCCACGATGATTTACCCGCTATGGATAATGCCTCTTTGCGCCGTAATCACCCCACTTTGCATACAAAATACAGCGAGGCGGACGCGATTTTGTGTGGCGATGGGCTAAATACTTATGCGTTTTATCTAATCGCTACGGCGCATTTTAGCGATAAGATTAGGCGAAAGCTAAGCGAATCTTTAGCGTTTGGTGCGCTAAAAATGGTGCTTGGACAGGCACTTGATTGCCATTTTGAAAATACAAAATTGCCAAAAGATAAATTAGACTTTATCCACACAAATAAAACCGCTCATCTAATCGCCACCTCGCTAGAAATGGGTGCAATCATCGCCAAAATGCCTAAAAATGAACGAAGAGCACTCTATGATTTTGGGCTAAGATTAGGATTATTTTTTCAGATTCGCGATGATATTTTGGATAAAACTTCCACTACTGAGGGCAAAAGCGCGAATATTGATGAAAATAAAAACAGCTATGTGAATCTGCTAGGGCTAAAAGGTGCGCAAGATTCGCTAGATTCGCTTAAAATCACGCTTTTAGATTCGCTTAATTCGCTAGATAAAGCAATCGCAAAAAACTTGCATTATTTGCTAGGAAAATATCTACTAAAAGGCTAAAAATGAAAAATATTTTGATTACAAATGATGACGGCTACGAATCTATCGCATTAGGCGCACTTATAGACGCACTAAAAGGACTAGGGCGCATTATAGTGGTCGCACCAGCGAGTGAAAAATCCGCCTGTGGGCACGGACTAACGCTCACGCGCCCTTTGCGATTCATCAAAATTAGCGATGATTTCTATAAACTCGATGACGGCACACCCGCAGACTGCGTATATCTCGCGCTTAATACGCTTGGAATCACGCCAGATTTGATTATCTCTGGCATAAACATAGGCTCAAATATGGGCGAAGATGTAACCTACTCAGGCACGGTTGCAGGGGCAATGGAGGGTGCGATAAGAGAGATTCCCTCACTTGCACTATCACAAATCGTAGATGACAAAAACGAAGTAGTAGTGAGCGATTTTGACTTGGCGCGTGAAATTTCGCGCGATTTGGTGGAGAAAATATTACACGGACAATTCCCGCTAAATGGGCGAAAACTGCTAAATGTAAATATCCCAAATGTCAAAAAATGCGACTACAAGGGCATAAAAATCACTCAATTAGGCTATCGAATCTACGGCAATGACGCGCACCTGCGCCGAAATCCGCGCGGTGAGGAATATTATTGGCTAGGATTGCACCCACTTGCTTGGAATGAGAGAGCGGAAAATAACTCGGATTTTTCGGCAGTTTTTGCAGGATACACAAGCATAACGCCCATAATGCTTGATATGACAAGCTATGATGACATAAAAACGCTTGAAGGGTGGGCGAAATAAAATATCATCTTATCCTACAGCGTGATTACGGCTATGAAGTATATTTTGCGCTTTATAATTTTAGCACATAATTTTCGATTCGCTTAATCCCCTCTATTATCTGCTCCTCTCCACACGCAAAGCTAAATCTCGCATATCCCTCCATACCAAATGCCACGCCCGGCACTAATGCCACGCCTTGCTTTTCAAGCAAATCCTTGCAAAACGCCATCGAATCGCCATTCACGGCTTTAATATTGATAAAAAGATAAAATGCGCCCTGTGGCAGACGCACTTCAAGCGATTTGATTTCGTTTATCATTTTGTGGGCGAGATTTCGGCGGTTTTGGAATGCTTGGATAAAATTTTCCGCATCGATATTACACTCGCCACTAAGCGCGGGAATCGCGGCTCTTTGCGTGATTGAGTTGATATTCGCGGTGCTTTGTGATTGCAGGTTATTCATTAGCTTAACTAGCTCTTTGTCCTTTGTGGCGGCATATCCTACGCGCCACCCTGTCATTGCAAAACTTTTGCTTAGTCCATTTATGGTAATGGTTCGTTGTAGCATATCATCGTTTAACGCCCCCGTAGAGGTAAATTTGACGCCGTCATACACTAGCTTTTCATAAATCTCATCGCTAATTACGACAATGTCCGTGCCTTTTAGGACGCTGTGAAGCGATTCCAATTCGTCCTTGCTATACACCATACCTGTGGGATTCGAGGGCGAAGTGAGGATAAGCATTTTTGTTTTTTTGGTAATGGCGGATTTTAAATCTTTTGCGGTGATTTTAAAGTCATTGTCCTCAGTAGTTTCGATAATCACATTTTTGCCACCAAAATAGCTAGTAAGCTCAGGGTAAGTAACCCAATAAGGCGCAGGAATAATTACCTCATCGTCCTTATCCACAAGCGCGGCAAATACATTAAAAAGCGCGTGTTTTGCGCCGTTGCAGACAATCACTTCGCTTGGCTCGTAATTTAGGGCGTTTTCGCGCGATAATTTTTCGCAAATTGCCTTTTTTAGCTCATTTATGCCTGAAACCTGCGTATATTTGGTAAATCCGCTATTTATGGAGCGAATCGCCTCATCTTTTATGCCCTTTGGCGTGTCAAAATCTGGCTCTCCCGCTGAAAAGCTCAAAATATCTTTGCCTTGCGCTTTTAAATCCCGCGCTAACGAGCTTATAGCGATTGTTAGCGATTCATTTAGCCTTTTGATACGATTTGAATATACCATTTTTTGTCCTTTCAATTTGATTTGCTATTGCTTACGCAAAATCTCAGCGATTTCTTTGGCGTGATAGCTGATGATTATATCCGCTCCCGCGCGTTTGAATCCGCTCATAATCTCACACAACATTTCCTCATACTCTACAAGTCCCGCTTTGGCGGCATTTTTTAGCATTGCATACTCGCCACTGACATTATACACGGCAAGTGGCAGAAGCGTCCTCTCTCTAATGTCGCGCACAATGTCTAAATAAGCAAGTGCTGGTTTTACCATTAAAATATCTGCGCCCTCAGCCTCATCAAGCAATGATTCGCGAATCGCCTCGAATCGATTTGCTGGATTTTGCTGATAGGTTTTTCTATCCCCAAAGCTAGGCGCGGAATTTGCCACATCGCGGAACGGTCCATAAAATTTAGAGGCAAATTTCGTAGAATAGCTCATAATGATTTTATCGCTCAAATTGTTTGAATCTAGCGCATCGCGAATCGCCCTAACCTGCCCGTCCATCATCGCACTTGGCGCAATAATATCCGCGCCACTTTGCGCCAAAATCACAGCTTGTTTTGCCAAGATTTCAAGCGTCTTGTCATTATCCACGATTCCGCTCTCATCTAAAATGCCACAATGCCCGTGCTCCGTGTATTCACAAAAGCATAAATCCGCGCTTATGATGATTTCAGTGCCGAATCGCGCCTTAATTGCGCGAATCGCCTTTGCTACAATGGCATTTTCGTGGAGCGCACTAGAACCTATGCTGTCCTTAATATCTGGGATTCCAAAAAGCATAATGTGATGAATCCCAAGCGTAGTAGCAATTTCGCACTCTTTTAAAATATTATCAATGCTTAGCTGGTAGATTCCTTCTAATGATTTGATTTCATTTGCGATATTTTCGCCCTCAATGACGAAAAGCGGATATATGAAGTCCTTAATATTTAGGCGATTTTCTTGTAAAATCTCACGGATTCGCGCATTGGCTCGAAGTCGTCTTAATCTCAAAATTGCCCCCTTGATTGGTTTATCATTGCCACGAATCAAAAAATTACGAAATTATACAATTTTTTATGTAAAAGTAATGACAATTTTGCTCATATTTATGCGTAAATTCATAGCCTTGCGCCAAAATGGTGTGTTTGATGATATACATTCCAAGTCCTAGCCCACGAAGCGCGTTATTTGTGCCGTCATCATAAAATGGCTTGAAATATTCGTTAATGTCATTTTTAAACGGCGCACCCTCATTTTGCACCACTAAGTCGGCGTTTTCCACAAAAATCCGCACTTTTTTATTAGTGGAATATTTAAAGGCATTATCTACAAGATTTTTGACACTTAAGCTCATTAGCTCAAAGTCGCCTACAATCATAGCATTGCGGTTTTCTAAAATCACTTTGCGCGGTCTGTCATACTCGATAATTAGCATTTTATTGACTTCTTGCATTAGATTCGTAAGGCTAAATTCGCTTTTTTGCACTTGGTAGTTATTCGTATCGATTTTTTCCACCATTGCAAGATTATTGATGATTTCATTTAGTCGCTTAAAGATTGAATCAAGGCGCACTTTTACTTTGGCATTACTAGGCGAATCTTCTAGCATTTCAATGACTAAAAAGCCCTTTGTGATAGGCGTTTTTAGCTCGTGCATTATAGAGCGTAAAAAAAGCGTCCTAGCTTTTGCTGTATCGCCTAAAACTTTCGCTGCACGGGTGAATTCCGCGCTTAAAGAGCCGATTTCGTCATTATTATTGGCAATGGTTTGGATATTCATATCGCCACGCGAAAATTTTAACACTTCCTTACGCAGACTTCTAAGTGGCAGTAGCGAATCTAGCACGATAATATAAAAAAATACAAGCGTGATAAATGCGATAAGCGCGATAATGTAGTAATTCGTATAGCTTGGGACTTCCCTATAATCGCTAAAAAGAAAAGTTTCGCCCGTAATCGTATCGTGCAGTGCGATATAAAAATGCGAATCGATTTCTTGCAAGTTCGTAGCAATGAAGCTATTTATGCCACGCAACACAAAATATTTGTTTTTATGCTGTGAGCGAATCGCTGGGCTCATTTCCTCAAAAAAATTCAGCGAATTTAGATAGGATTTTAGCGAATCTATGCCCTCTCCAGCGATGATTAGATTGTCGATAATGGTGATTGTGGTGTTGTATCGCTCTATTATGATTTGCTCATCGCGAATCTTTTGTGCCGCGATAAAATAAAGCACAAAAAACACAAAGCAAATCGAGCTAAAAATAAATAAAAGCGTAACTTTTGTGATAATGGAATCTTTTAGTTTCATATTAGTCATAATTAACCTCGCTTCATTATTGTAATGTTTTTTTGATTAAATCGCGCCTACGCGAATCTCCAAAATTGCATTTTAATGCAAATTATAATAAAATCCGCGACTTTAATAAAACTTTATCAAACTGCGCAAAGGCGATTTTAGCAAGATGACACGAAATAAACTGATAGCTTTGGGAATGTTTTATATGTTTTTGGGTGCGCTATTTTTTTCGCTGATGAATTCCGCGCTCAAAATTCTCTCAAATCATATCACAATCCACGAAAATCTTTTCTTTCGCGGCATTACGATGACGATTTTTGTGGCACTTTTAATGTGGATTCGCGCTAAAAAGACAAAGCACCGCCACCACCACAAAAGCGGTGGCTGGGGCAAACTTTTCTTTCGTGCGTTTGTGGGCTCTACTTCGCTTTATGCAATGCTTTACAATGTAGAGACGATTCCGCTAGGGACGACTGTGGCGTTTGCGCAGACTGCGCCGATTTGGACGGCGATTTTTGCATTTTTGATTTTGCGTGAGAGATTAAATATCGCTCAAATCGCAAGTGTGTGCGTGGGATTCGTAGGCGTGATTTTGATAAGCAACCCAGATACTTCAAACTTGCCATTGCTAAATATTTTTTGTGGCATTATCAGCGGAATCTTCGCGTCTTTGGCGTTTATAAGCATTCGCGCGTTGAAAGGGTATTTTGATGATTTGGAGATTATGCTTAGCTTTGGGCTTATGGCGACACTAATGGGGCTTGTGATGATTTTTATAATGCAAGATTCGCTTAGTGCGCTTAGCTTTAAGGATTGGTTTTTTATCGCTGTGGTAGGCGTTATGGGGACAATCGGGCAGTATTATATCACTCGCGCCTATACTTTCGCACCTGCGGGAATTGTAGCACCGATAGATTACAGCCGAATCGTATTTAGCGCGATTTTAGGCATTGTGCTTGGCGATTCACTGCCAAATATTTTTATCATCTCTGGCATTTTTTTCATAATCTTATCAGGGATTTTAATCGCTCTGCCGATAATCTCACAAGAATTTCACAAATCAAAGGATAGACAATGATGGATTTAGCAATGTTTAAAGACGCCCGTGAGCGCGTGAAAAGCGTCATCGCAAAAACCGAGCTTAGCCTAGCCTCGCGCTTAAGTGAAATCGCGCTTTGCAGTGTGTATCTCAAAAAAGAAAATCTCCAAAAAACAGGCGCGTATAAGATTCGTGGCGCATTTAACCGAATCTCGCGCCTAAGTGATAATGAAAAAAAGCTAGGCGTAATCGCTGCAAGTGCAGGGAATCACGCTCAAGGTGTGGCATTTAGCGCGAAGCATTTTAAGATTCGCTGTGTTATTGTAATGCCAGAGGCTACGCCACTTTTAAAGGTGCAAAATACCAAAGATATGGGTGCGGAAGTGATTTTGGCAGGGGAAAATTACGATGAGGCGTATAAACACGCGCTCAAACTCGCCAAAGAACAGCAGCTCACATTTATCCACCCATTTAGCGATGATGACACGATAGCTGGGCAGGGGACGATTGCGCTAGAGATGATTGATGAGCAAAGTTTGGACTATGTCATCGTGCCTGTGGGCGGTGGTGGGCTAATATCTGGCATTGCAAGTGTGTATAAAAATATTTCGCCCAAAACCAAAATCATCGGCGTAGTGGCAAGTGGCGCAAGGGCAATGTTCGATTCATTCCACGATAAAAAGATTCATAACGCCAAATCCGTGCATACGATAGCCGATGGAATCGCCGTCCGCGATGTCAATGAAAAGAATTTTAATCTCATCTTAGAATGCGTAGATGACATTGTAATGGTCGATGATGAGGAAATAGCAAATGCCGTGCTATTTTTGCTAGAAAAGCAAAAGCTAGTCGTGGAGGGCGCGGGAGCGGCTGGAGTGGCGGCGATTTTGCACCATAAGATTGCGCCAAAGCCTAGCGACAAAGTCGGCATAATCCTAAGCGGTGGCAATGTCGATGTAACAATGCTTAGCCTAATCATTCAAAAAGGCTTAGTCAAATCGCACCGCAGATTGCAGTTTAAAACTGTGCTAATCGACAAGCCGGGCAGTTTGGAAAAGCTCACAGCGGTTTTATGCAAGGCGGAGGCAAATATCATCAAAATCGACTACAACCGAATCTCCACGACTATCGACTATGGCGATGCGATTATCACAATGACGGTGGAGACAAAGGGCAAAGAGCACCAAGAAAAAGTCCGCAAAATGCTAAAAGAGGCTGGTTATCAAATCGATGAATTTGAGTGAGAAAAATGCGCTTCAAATAATTTCAATGAGGCGATTCACATTCGACAAATTTGACTTTTATTTTTTAATCACCGCGATTCTTAGCCTTTTATCGCTAGTTTATCTCATATCTGGCGCGAGTATCAGCTACAAAGAGGCAGTAATTTTAGAGCAAAACAAAGTCCTAATCGCAAAACTAGCAAATCTCTCCATAGCGCGATTCGAGGCGCATTTAGGCAAAGATTTCGCGCTAAAATTACCCAATCTCATTTTTCACGCGCTAAACCTCACACTAATTTATCTCATCTCAAATCGCATTTTACGATATAAGCGCGATAGTGTGCTGTGCGTGGCAATTTACGCCATAATACCCGGCGTGATTATGCAAGGTGGCATTTTAAATGAATCCATTTTAATGCTCTGCCTTGTGCTACTCATCTGTTTTGTAGAGCTGACACCGCGCAAAAAAATCGCCTATCCATTACTCGCACTCGCCGTTTTTATCGATGAGAGCGCGTTTATGCTATTTTTGGCATTATTTTTTTACGAGCTATTTAAGGACAATGACGAATCGCATTTTATTCCGCGCATAAGGGCGAATCTACGCGCAAACGCAAATGTGCTGATTTTTGCGACTATTTGCTTTGTGCTAAATCTATATATGTATGGAATCGACATTAGTGGGCGTCCGCGCGGAAAATTTTTGGATATTTTTAGCGAATTAGCATTGCTTTACTCGCCACTGCTTTTTGTGTATTTTATCTACACGATTTATCGCAATTTTGCCAAATACGAGGCGAATCTACTGCTTTATATCAGCGGGACAAGTCTGCTTGTGAGCGTGATTTTGTCGATTCGTCAAGATATTGACAAAGAGATTTTTATGTTTATGAGTTTGTGCGGGATTCCGCTTATGATTCGCCAAATGCTTAGTGATATTCGTCTGCGCCTACCTGCATTTCGGCTCGGCTATAAAAGGCGATTTATAATCGTTATGGCGGTGCTTTTTTTGGAGGCTGGGTTGCTTGTGTTTTCTAAGCAGATTTACAACTTTTCAAATGATGATGAGATTTTTTTAAATCAATTTTACCTCGCCAAAGAAATCGCAGATGAGCTAAAGGCGCGTGATATTTCGCGTGTGAGCGTGGAAGGGCGAATGCAAAAGCGACTTACATTTTATGGCATAAAAGACGGCGGACAGGCTTTGCGCAAGGTAAAAAAGGGTGGAAATATCCTTATAAAATATAACGACAAAATTGTCGCAAGATACGCGATTTAACGGCGCGATTATATTTTTGACACTTTTGCGGGATTCATCGTGCTCGACTATTCGATAGACTATTAGTCTTATCTCATAGTCTCGCACTCGAAAACCCACAAAATCGCCTAAAAATACTTCCGCGCGAGAGTCGCTTGAATCTAAAGGCAAAAATGCCGTCATACTTAAGCGTAGCATTTGCATAGCGAAGTATTCAAATCAAGCAAATCCAAAAAAATAGCAAATCGATGACTTAAAAGCGAATTAAACAAATTGCCCATAGATTTACTCTTGATTTGCAATTCGCTAAAATGGATACTTCGCTACGCATAAATGCTACGCTCAGTATGACGAAAGTTGTTGATTGTTTTGATTCATCAAATGACAAATTTCTAAATGCAAAATTTACGCGATTCACACAAAAATCCTATCAAAATATTTTCTAAAGATATAAAAAAATGCGAATCCGCGCAAAAATGTCTCTATCAAAATGATTAAATATATCGCAATGAGGGGCATTTGTAGCTTTAGGCAAATAGACATTGGGACGATGCGTAAAAGCCAAATAAAGCTCGTGTTTAGAAAACTGCGCTTGACATTTTGGACTTGCCGTGTCGATTTTAGATTCAAACAATCGCATTATTATTTTTACGAATTATATTGAATTCACAAAAATTTGATAATTTTCGCTTACAATGTCGCAAAAGACTAAATTTTTAAAGGTAGTATTTTTGAGATTTTTAGCTATTTTGTGTATTTTTATGGCGACTACGGCGATAAAAGCCGAGCAGTTTGGCGGATTTTTTGAAAATATATATGATGAATTGCAAATGCTAAAGCTAAGCAAAGAGCAAGAGAACGCGTTGAAAAATATTATCAAAAATCATCATAAATTCCTGCGCCAGTGGTATAGCGATGAGAGGGCAAATAAAGAAAAAATGATGAGAAATTTTGCAAACTCATCGCTAAAAAGCAACGCACCTGAATTCGCCCAAGATAAAAGCCTAATGAATGATAGAATCTGCGCGGAGCATAAGTTTATGATGAGCGTGTATGAGATTTTAGACGCACAACAGCGACATATTTTTAGCACAAAAATCAACGAAAAAGCCGAGAGCAAAGCCACCAAAAAGCCCAAAAAAGAGGGCGAAAAGGGCTTTGTAAAATATGGTGAGTAAATTTGCTAGTTTGATATATTTCAAAAATACAATATTTTTACTTCGTTTTAATCGACACCATTAAAATTTGTCTATTTTAAAATCGCCCTTGCCTTTTTTATATCAACTTCTATTTGTTTTTTAAGTGCGTTTAAGTCGCTAAATTTGGCGTTATCGCGGATTTTTTGGATAAAAAATATTTCGATTTTTTTGCCTAAAATCTCACGAGATTCAAACCCAAAATCCCCCAAAATATGGCTTTCAATGGCAAAATTATTATCCGCACTTACGCGTCTGCCGATAAATGAAATCGAATCATAAATCTTGCCCTTAATTCGCGTCCTAGTCGCATACACGGCACTTTGCGGTAGCACATAGTCGCTCACCTCCGCATTTATCGTAGCAAATACGCGCATTCGTCCTATGCCCTGCCCTTGCACCACGCGCCCTTTTATGCTGTATTCTCTCCCCAAAAGCCGATTCGCACTATCCACTTTGCCGTCAGCTAAAAATGCGCGAATATTTTGCGAATGCACGGGGATTCCGCCTATTTGCATTTCCTTAAAAATCTGCACTTCTAAATTTGAGATTTTTGGAATATCACTTGCCGAGTTCGCACGATTTTTGCCGAATCTAAAATCCTCGCCCACGATAATTTTGCGTAAATTTGGTAGCTTTTTTTGTAGATATTTTATAAATTTTTTGCCACTTAGATTTTTGATTTGACTAAATTTTATGGTGTAAATGGGGTGTGAAATATAGCGTTTTTTATCGCGCTGTGTGAGAATATACTGATTTGCGCCACCCAAATCACCCTTAAATGCGATAATAATCACCGCGCCATTTTTATCCAAAGCGTGAATAAGCGCAAGATGCGCAAGATGAATGCTGTCAAACTTGCCAATAGTGATATTTGTAATGCGCTTATTTTTGGATATAGATGAAAATTTCTTCATTGCCTTCCTTTCCCTTAATCGCGCAGGATTCGGCGCATAATATCTTAAAATCATTTGATTTTAGGGCAGATTCAAATAAATCTAGCGCGTTTAAAATCGCGCTTTTATCCACCACCACGCCTTTTTTGTTGCGTTTGACATTTTTGCCGACTTCAAATTGTGGCTTAAAAAGTAGCAACGCCCTATCCCCGCAAAGTCGCTTAATATCGGGCAAAATGTGATTTAGCGATACAAAGCTCACATCACAAAGGACAAAATCAAAATGTGATTCGCTCTTAAAATCCGCAATAGCGCAGTTTTCATACACAAAAATCTTTGGATTGTTCCGCAGTGCCGAATCAAACTGATTGCTCCCCACATCAACGCAAACAACGCTTTTTGCGCCATATTTTAACGCGACTTGCGCAAACCCGCCTTTCGCACTACCAATATCTAGGACGCTTAAATTGCGAAAATCCAAACTATGCGCTTTGATAAACGAATCTAACTTTTCCCCCGCGCGACTAACAAAAATGTCCTTTTTTAGAATCTCAATGTGTGGATTTTGCGCCTTAGTCGTCCCTTTGGAGTGCGCCACCAAAAATGACGGCTTTAAGATAACGCGCCCATTTACGGACACGCTACCGCTTTTGATTAGCTCTATGCTTTGATTGCGCGATTGTGTGAAATGATTTTGGTGCAAAAATATATCAAGGCGGGTTGAATTTAATGCCGAATCGCACGAATCTGTGGCTGAATCTAACAGCGATTTGCGCGAATCACGCACATTTTCGGCGATTCCACGCCCTACAAATGCGTCAATCATAAAAACAGCGAATTTACGCTTTCATTGTGGTAGATTCGGCGCATTACTTCCGCAAATAGCGGTGCTACGGATAGGACTTTGATTTTTTTGCTGGTATTTTCAAAAGGTATTGAGTTTGAGACGGCGACCTCATCTAATGCGCCGTTTTCGATTTTTTCAATCGCATTTCCGCTGAAAACCGCGTGTGTGCCAAGCGCGATAACGCTTAATGCACCATTTTTCTTTAGCACATCGGCAGCCTTTACCATAGTCCCCGCCGTATCGATAATATCATCAACCATAATCACGCTTTTATCCCGCACATCGCCGATGATATTCATCACTTCGCTTTCATTTGCCCTCTCGCGCTTTTTATCCACAATCACTAAGGGCAATCCCAAATGTTCCGCAAAATGCCGCGCCCTCGCCACTCCGCCAATATCTGGCGAAGCGATGATAGGATTTTTTAGATTTTTTGCCTTGACATAGTCATAAAACACAATCGAACCATAAAGATTATCTACTGGAATATCAAAAAAGCCCTGAATCTGCCCTGCGTGCAAATCCATAGTAATCACGCGATTCACACCTGCGCTTTGCAAGAGATTCGCCACGAGTTTCGCGCTTATCGGCACACGCGGGGCAGCCTTTCTATCCTGCCTAGCATAGCCAAAGTATGGAATCACAGCGTTAATATTATGCGCAGAACTGCGCTTAAACGCATCTACCATAATCAAAAGCTCCATAAGATTGTCGTTTGTGGGTTTGCAAGTGGGCTGAATGATATAAATGTCCCTGCCACGCACCGATTCGCTAATCTTTACATTGATTTCGCCATCGCTAAAGCGATTGATTACCGCGCTAGATAACGCAATATCCAAATACTTCGCCAATTCCTTAGCAAATGCAGGGTGCGCACTGCCTGTAAAAATCTTAAATCCTCTCATAAATCCCCGCTTTTTTTTGAAAATTTTAGACGCAATTATATATTTTTTAACTTATAATTTAGATTTTGCTAAAATTGACATATTAAAAAAACTTACAATGCAAAAAGGACAAATATGAGTAAGATTACAGCAGTTATTGATATAGGGTCAAACTCCGCGCGTATGGCGGTTTTTAAGCGGACAAGTCGCTTTGGATTTCATCTAATTTTTGAGGTAAAAAGCAAGGTGCGAATAAGTGAGCATTGCTATGAAAATAGCGGAATCTTACAGCCTGAGCCGATGAATCGCGCTTTAAATGCCATTAGTGATTTTGTGGAAATCGCTAGGAATTACAAAGCGCGAAAAATTCTTTGCGTGGCGACAAGCGCACTGCGGGACGCTCCAAATAAAGCCGAGTTTTTAAATGCCGCAAGGCGCAAGGCAAAGCTAAAAATCAAAGTAATCGATGGGCAAAAAGAGGCGTTTTATGGTGGTGTGGCGTGTGCGAATCTGTTGCATAAAAAAGACGGCATAACCATTGACATAGGTGGTGGTAGCACGGAATGCGCGATTATCAAAGATGGCAAATTGCAAAATCTAATTTCGCTAAATATTGGCACGATTCGCCTAAAAGAGCTGTTTTCAGGTGCTAAAATCGAGCTTAAAAAGGCAAAAAAATTCATCGAATCCGAATTTGCAAAAATTCCAAATGACTTTAAAAACGACTGCGTTTTTGGCATAGGCGGGACGATTCGCGCCCTATCCAAAATGATAATGAAAAAGGAAAAATACCCCATTGCCACGCTACACGGCTATGAATTTGAGGTGAAAAAATACAGAGATTTTTTTGAGGGCATTTATTCAAGTGATATTAAGGGGCTTCGCGCCTTGCAAGTGCCACAAGATAGGGAGGATAATATCCGCGAGGGCGCACTGATTTTATCAATGCTGTTAGAAAAATTTAGCGCAAAATCCGTCATCACAAGTGGCGTAGGCGTGAGAGAGGGCGTATTTTTAAGCGATTTATTGCGCAATTCGCACTTTTTATTTCCACACGGATTTAATCCATCTTATCGTAGTCTTGTGGATAGATTTTGCCTAAATGAAAGGGCGCAAAGCGTGGTAAAAAAGAATGCGGTGCTACTTTTTAACTTGCTTGAATCGCGCCACAAAATTCCGCGAAAATATCTCTTCCACCTTGAAAATGCCGCTGGGCTGACAAAAATCGGCGATTCGCTAGGATTTTATTCTATGTATAATCACAGCGCGTATTTCATTCTAAACAACCTAAACTACGGCTATTCGCACATTGATAGGGCGATAATTAGTTTGCTTGTGAAGTATAGCGACAAGCGCATTCCAAAGGACGATGAAATTTTGTATATTGATAAGCTAATGCCTGAAATCGAGGTGTTGCAGTGGCTTAGTTTCATTTTGAGCGTGGCGGAAGTGGCGAGTTTGAGTAGCAAGGCGGTGGAGTTTGCCTTTGAAAATGATATTTTGCGCGTGAAAAGCGATTTTTATTTGCTAAAAGAAAAGATTTTGGCGTTAAATTCGCCTGATTCGAGCCTAAAAATCGCATTTGAATAGATTTTTAGAAATGTAAGGGAGCAAAAATTTTGCAAGATTCAAAAAGCAAAGATTCGGCGTTAAAAGTCGCCATAATCCGCCTAAGTTCGTTAGGCGATATAGTCTCTACGATTGTATTTTTGGATTTGCTTCGCACAAAATTTGCGCAACAAGGGCGAAAAATCGACATTTCGTTTATTGTAGATTCGCAATTTAGGGGAATCTTAGAAAACTCCCCGCTAGTGGATAAAATCATTGATTTGCCTTTGCGAAAAAGCAAAAAAGATAAAAAGCTAATTTTTAGCGTCATCAAAAAAACGCGTCAATTAGGGCATTTTGATAAAGTCATTGATGCGCAAGGGCTTTTAAAATCCGCTCTCATCGGCAAAATGCTGAAAAAAAATGAATTTATCGGCTATGACAAAGATTCGATTCGCGAAAAAATTGCTAGTTTTTTCTACACAAAAAAGGCTACAATCGCCTACAACGAGCATATTTTAAAGCGACAATACGAGCTTTTTAGAGTGGCTTTTGATGAAGTGGCTTGGGAGGGCGACTTTAGGTTAGAAATGCTAGATTCGCGCAATCGCGCTATGGATTCAAGCCCTAAGGCAAAAGCAAAAATCGCCCAAATCCTCGCGCCACACGAAGCAAACAAAAAGATTTTATTTTTGTGTGAGACTAGCAAGGCAGATAAGGAATTTTCGTTAGATTCGTTTTTTGCACTATCGCAGGGCTTGTGGAGCGATTATAAAGAAGCAACAATTTTTCTTATTTGGGATAAAAAAGAAAGCGAGATTCGCGCTTTGGGCGACAAAGATTCGCGCTTTTGCGTGTTGCCACATTTGGATTTTGATGAGATTAAGGCACTTTTGGCGCGTGTAGATTTGGTTATCGGCGGCGACACGGGCATTACGCACAGTGCGTGGGTGATGAAAGTGCCGAGCGTTACGATTTATGTGAGCACGGATATAAAAAGGTTTGCGTTGGGTGGCGAGAAACACTTTTCTATTTTGGTAGGAAATTCGTCTTTGGGTGCATCTTGCGAAGATTTGGCAAATTTCGAGTGTTCGCAGACAACAAGTCTAGTCTCACACTCGAAATTTGCCAAAAACTCCACAACCTCCACCGCAAATACTAGAATTTATGATTTAAATCAGGGCGATTCAAGTAAATCGAACGATTCGTCATTGCGAGGCGAATCTATGGATTCGCCGAAGCAATCCAAACAAAATAATTTGCACGAAGTGCAAACCGAATCTCGCCAGATTCGTGGTGCAAAAAATCGGATTCAAACTAGCAGTAGTGCGAGTGCCGATTTTTTGCTAGAATCTGAGTTGCGAGGCTCTCCCCCTAAAAGCGAAAAGCGGCAGCTTTTGGCGCGTAGGGGGAGCGGGGCGGGGGGTGCAGCCCTTTTGCGAAAAGAAACTAACGAAACTAAAAGTAAGAAAATCGTAGGAGATTCGCAAGTCACTAAAATGGATTCTTCGCTCACTGAGTCGCTTAAGAATGACGATAGGGTGGATTGCCACTATTTTGCTACGCAAAATCTCGCAATGACAGGTGGGGATTCGTCATTGCGAGGCGCACGAAGTGCAACGAAGCAATCTACGAATCAAAAAATAGATTGCTTCGGACAAAGCCCTTGCAATGACGATATTTCGGTAAATTGCCACGAATCTACTTTCGTAAATTCTCGTAATGACAAATCTAATGCAGATTCCACACAAATAGCGCAAATTAGCCAAATCATCGCATTTGCAAAAAAGGTGCTACAATGAAGCGATTTTTCCACAAAATCCTTGATTTGCTAATCACAGCTTTTGCCTATTTTACAGGCTTTTGTCTGTCGCTGATGAATGACAAAATCTTTTTTTACAATGTCAAATTTCTATCATTTTTATTTAAAATTTTTGATAGACGGCGTGAGAGGGATTGCCTTACGAATCTAAATTTTGCCTTTGGCGATTCGCTCTCGCAGAGCGAAAAAAATCGCATTTTAAACCGCGCTTATGATAATTTCGCCTTTGTGATTTTAAACGCAGCTAGGCTTATTTGTATGCCAAAGGAAAAATATATCGCCAAATTCCGCGTCCATAACGAAAAGCTAATCAATGATTTAATTGCGCAGAGCAATTTTGTCTTTATCACCGCGCATTATGGCGACTGGGAGGGGACGGCGCGATATGTCGCACATAAACATAAAGAGATAAATTTAAGCGTAGTGGGGCGTTTGACGCAGTTTGATTCAGTAAATGCTTTGATGGAAAAATCGCGCCAAAAATTTGGCTCATCTTTCTTAGATAGGCGTGGCGTGGGGCGCAAATTAGTCGCGCTTTTAAAAGATAAGCGTAATATTATAGGGCTAGTCATAGACCAAAATATGGCGTTAGGCGAGGGCATTTGGGTGCAATTTTTCGGCAAAGAAGTCTCGCACACCGCAGCAGCATCGACTTTGGCTAGAAAATATAAGATTCCTATCATTTGCGCGTATATGCGCCTAAGCGATGATTATAGTCTTTATGATTTGCACTTTGAAAAGGTGTGCGATTGCATTATCACGCAGGATTCAAAGAGCGATATTTTGGCGATGACACAGGCGCAAAGCGATTTTACGGAAAAAATCATTAGAGAAAAGCCCGATGAGTGGTTTTGGTTTCATCGGCGATTCAAAGGAAAATTCCGTGAAATTTATAAATAAATTTAGCTTAGTTTTGCCACAATTACGATTTTGCAATTTTTAGATTCGAGGTAGATTTTGGAAGAATTTGATTATTACGAAGTGCTTGAGATTGAGCGCACAAGCGACAAAGAAGTGATAAAAAGGGCTTATCGCAAATTAGCCCTAAAATATCACCCCGATAGGAATCAAGGCGACAAGGACGCAGAGGAAAAATTCAAGCAAATCAACGAAGCCTATCAGGTGCTTAGCGATGATGGAAAGAGAGAAATCTATGACAAATACGGCAAGGCAGGGCTAGAAAATAGCGGATTTAGTGGCTTTAGCGGAAAAGATTTTGGCGATATTTTTGGCGACATTGGCTCGATATTTGAGAGCGTATTTGGAAGTGGCTTTGGCGGAGGATTCAGCCGACAAAATAGGCGCGATTCCTTTGAATCTGACTTTGCAATCGTGCTAAATCTTAGCTTTAAAGAGGCGGTTTTTGGTTGCAAAAAAGAAATCAAAAATTCTTATAAATCCTATTGCAGCGAATGCAAAGGCTCTGGCGCAAAGACAAAGGACAAATGCAGCGCGTGTAAGGGCGAAGGCAAGGTTTATTCGCGCAGTGGCTTTATGACATTTGCCCAAAGTTGCCCCAAATGCAAGGGCAGTGGCGAGATTATCAAGGATAAATGCCCCAAATGCGATGGCAAAAAATTCACGCAAATTGATGAGCGTTTTACTATTGAGATTCCAGAGGGCATCGACACAGATAATCGAATCCGTGCGTCAAATCACGGCAACGAGCTACCAAGCGGTGAGCGTGGCGATTTATACATTATCATTGAAGTAAAAGACGATGAGCATTTTATCCGCAATGGAAGCGATATTTACATAGAGATTCCTGTGTTTTTTACAAATATCATTTTGGGCGGTAGCATAAAAGTGCCGTCTTTAAGGGGCGAATTAGAGCTAAAGATTCCACCAAACGCCAAAGATAAAGAGCAATTTGTCTTTAAAAACGAGGGCGTAAAAAGCCTAAATAGCTCTCAACGCGGACGATTCATTGTGCAAATCAAAATCACTTATCCAAGCGACAAGCTAACCCCAGAGCAGCGCAAAATCGCAGAGGATTTGCATAAATCCTTTGGGCTTAAAAGTGAGCCACACAAGGGGATTTTGGATAGTTGTGTTAGCAAAATCAAAGAGTGGCTAGAATAAGCGCGTAGATTTGGTATAATTGCATTTTTTTAACGGAGCATTAAGATGAGTAAAAATCAACAAAATATCGATGAATGGGATTTAAGCGCACTTTTTAAAAGCACCAAAGAAGTGGATTCGTTTGCCACAAATCTAAAAAAACGCGCCGAATCTTTTGAGAAAAAGCATAATTCCAAAGTGGATAAAATCACTGACATTGATAGCGTTATGAGCGAGTATGAGGGCATTTGTGAGGGAATGGCTAGGATTGCGACTTATAGTTTTTTGCTCTTTGCCAAAGATACCAAAAAAGGCGCGATTTACGCAAAATACGAGCTTATCATCAATGAGATTCAAAACCTAATCATATTTTTTGAAGTGGAATTTGCCAAAATCGATGATAAAATCGCTAAAAATCTTATCGCTAAATCCACGCGCTACAAATACTATCTAAGCAAAATTTTCGCGCAAAAAAAGCACTCTTTAAACAAAGATGAGGAAAAAATTATTCTAAAACTCTCGCCCATTGGCGCGAATGCTTTTAGTCGGCTTTTTGATGAGCATTTAAGTAAAATGCGTTTTTATTTGGATAATAAAGCCTTAAATGAAGAAGAGATTTTATCCAAACTCCACGACAAAAGCCGTGCCACACGAAAAAGTGCGCAAAAAGAGATGACAAAACAGCTTAAGAAGTCAAGCCATATTTTGGGCTACATAATCAATATCATCAAAAAAGAAGTGGCGATTTCGCGTGAATTGCGAGGCTATGAAAAGCCCGAATCGTTCCGCCACATTGATAACCAAATAAGCCAAAAAAGCGTGGATTCGATGATAAATATTGTCGAATCTAATTTCAATCTCGTGCATAAATATTACCGCATAAAATCGCATCTTTTAGGCATAAAAAAGCTAAAAGATTTTGATAGATACGCGCCACTAAATTTTGAGCCAAGCGGGGAGATTCCCTACGCTGAGGCAAAGGATTTGGTATTGCAAACTTATAGCGATTTTAGCCCCATTTTTGGCAAAATCGCGCAAAATGCCTTTAAAAATGGCTGGGTGGATTCACACCCTAATGGCGATAAGCGAGGTGGCGCATTTTCGCACGGCGCAACGCCAAGTGCGCATCCATTTGTGCTACTAAACTACACAGGCGGTAGGCGCGATATTTTTACCATAGCGCACGAGTTTGGACACGCTATTCACCAAGAGCTAAGCAAAAGCGTGGGCTATTTGAATATGGACACGCCGCTTACAACGGCGGAAACAGCAAGTGTATTTGGCGAAATGTTGCTGTTTGATAAAATGAAGCAAAATTTAAAAGACAAAGAGCTACTCGCCCTTTATGCAGGGAAAATCGAGGATATTTTTTCTACGCTTTTTAGGCAGGTGGTGATGACAAATTTTGAGCGCAAGATTCACGCACAAAAGGACGAACTAAGCGTGGAAAATCTAAGCGAAATTTGGCGAAACGAAAATGCCAAAATGTTTGGCGATTCACTCAAACTCACCAAAAATTACGCGCTTTGGTGGAGCTATATACCGCATTTTATCCACTCGCCATTTTATTGCTATGCCTATTCTTACGGACAGCTTTTAAGTTTGGCACTTTTTGGATTATACAAGCAAAACAAAAAAGATTTTGTGCCAAAATACACGGAGTTTTTATCCAGCGGTGGCTCAAAATCGCCCAAAGATTTGGTTGCGATTTTTGGTTTTGACATTGAATCTAGCGCGTTTTGGGCAAATGGCATAAATGAAGTCAAAAAACTTTTAAGCGAGTTTGAAGTCCATTACAGCGCGTATAAAAAGGGGCAAAAATGACATTTGAAATAAGCGTTTTTCGCTTTGATTCGCATTTTGATTACAATGAGCATTATGAGCGTGTGCAAATCACAATCGATGAAAATCTCTCACTAAAAGATTTGATGATTGAGGTAGAAAAAAAACTGCAAAATTTCGCCTATGACAAGGAATCTTTTGGCTTTCGCATAAATGGGAGAGCGATTTTTAGCAATGTGAAATTAGCGGATTTGAGGGCGGAATTTGGGGAGATTTTAGAGATGGATTCGCTATGTCAAAAATACGCGCTAAAAGATTTGCTAATCAACAAAGATGAGATTTTCGCGCTGTATAAGCCAAAGCTGGACAAATTTGCGTTTTTGAATGACGAATCCAAGCGCGAATTTAAAAAATACATATTGCTAAATCTTATCTCTCCGCTTAGTTTGGAGGATTATGTCGGCGATGGATATGCTATGTTTATCAAATGGATGGCGATTCATTACCAAGATAACGCAAGAGAGTTGCTAGATTCGACATTTGATTTAGAAAATGGAATCGCAAATCATATCAAAACCGCAGATTTGATTTTTCCTAGCGACAAAAGCATTGATGATGAGATTGAGAGTTTGCAAAGGGAGCTTTTTAGCACAAAACTGCCCTATATCAGCAAACTTAAAAAGGCAAATGCCACAAAATACAGCATTATAAAGGAAATTCAATGAAATTAGTCTATCATTATTACGATAATCTATCGCTGATTTCGTCCGCCCTCGCGCTTTTAAAGCGAATCGGCATTGAAGCGGTGGATAATCAAAAAAATGAGAAATTTGAATTTTACGGGAGCAATTTTTTGCTCGATGAAAAGCGGTTTTTTGTCGCAAATGCCTATAATATCGCTTTGGCAAAAGATAGAGATTTGCTGATTTTAGAAGATGACGCTTACAAAAATATCACATTTTCTAAAAGCCAAATTGATGAAAATCCAAATCTTTATAGTTTGGTTGAAAGCGAATTGACAAGGTTTAACCTAAAATATTCGCAGGATACAAAAATATCGCATTTAGTGGAAATTTTATGCGAATCGCTTGATAAAATTAAGGCGAATCTAAAAAGTGATTTAAGCGATTTTAGCGTGGGAGTTTTTTGTAATGATTCAAAGAATGCCGAATCACTTAGCAAATTTTTAAATGCGCTAAAAGTGCGAGTTAATTTTATTGAAATTAGTGATTTTTTTGCCCTGCCAAATAGAGATTTAGCACTCAAATACAGCGCACAGCTTTTTGAAAACGCGCTTGATTGTGGAAGCGATTTTGTGCTTAGCACTTCAATGGGAAATTATGAGATTTTTGACAAAGAGCGCAAAAATCTCTCCAAAATCGCCAATAGAGATTTAGGCAAAATGCCCGTGCTGTTTTTGCCACAGCTTTTGCTTTTGGCTTTTGGTGAGCGCAATGAGAGTGCGCTAAATTTTCGCTATCATAAATTTCAGCCCGAATTTTGCGAGATTCGCTAAAATAGGGCGCAAAAAGGGAGCAAAAGGACAAATGAAAATCGCGCTAAAGATTGCCATAAGTATCGCCGTGCTTTTGTGTTGGCAGATTTTCACAGGCGACCTTTGGCTTGCTTGCATTTTGGGCGCATTTGTTTGCGCGATTTTGTTTATCAACCCCAAAAGAGAGCGTTCGTTTGAAGAGGGCGATGAATACAAAGCAATGGTAAAGGAAAAAAATGAGCGTAAATTATTCCTAGAAGAGGAGCGAATCTTAGAAAAACAACAAGCCGCCGAAAAGCAGCAACAAAATAAAATCAAAAATCAAAAGGACTAAGCAATGGAAATTTTACTTTTAATCATCGCTGGAATCGTGCTGTATATGCTATATAATAGCTTTAATGACTATATGCGAAATCCCTACAAACTCCCCAGCCAAGATATTGAGAGTTTTAAAAGCGAGTATAAACCCCAAGATAATCCCTACATTCAGCTAACCGATGAGGATAGAATCAAAAAGACGGAGTTTGGAATCCTAGTGCAGATTTTGGCAGTAATCGCGCAAAGCGATGGCAAAGTGTGTGCTTTAGAAAAAGAGCTAATCAAAGATTTGCTTGATGATATGGCAAAAGAGCTAAATGAATACAACGACTACAAGGACGCGCGAGGCAGTTTGCAAACAATCTTTGATGAAGTGGGCGAAGGCGCGGATTTGGACGCACTTGCAAATGCTTTTGCCGAATCCACAAAAGGCGAGTATAAAAAGCGCGTGAAAGTGGTGGAATTTTTACTCGCACTAGCTTATGCGGACGGGAATCTTGATGAAATAGAGCGCGAAAAAATCATCGATGTGGCGGCGATTTTTGAGCTAAATAATGATGATTTTAATAAAATCTATGATGATTTTGAGCAAAAATATAGCGTAAATGTGGCGATGACAAAAGAGGACGCGACTAAATTGCTAGGGCTGGAAGCAAATTTTACGCTTAATGATTTGGAAAATGCCTATCAAGTGCAAATCAAAGAAAAAAAGCAAAATATTTTTAAGAGTTTGAATAAAAGTTTTGATAGCGATTCGTTGCGTGAGATTGATAGCGCGTATAAAATTTTGCGCGAATCGCTTGAATCTAATGCAGATTCAGATGATTTGTCATTGCGAGGCGAAGCCGAAGCAATCCAAAAATAATATAGAAGGTTGTTTTGCTACACTCACAAATCTTTTGGATTGCCACGATTTCACGCTTTCGCGCGAAATCTCGCAATGACAAAAATATAAATTCTAGTATTGTGAGCGAGAAATCGGGGTTGCGTAGCCACGAGCGAGAAGATAAGACTTGGTGTCTATCGCCGAAGCGAGTGGCAAGTCTCCACGATTTATCGCCACAAGACGAATTTAGGTTGCAATCAAAGTGAGCCAAATGATAAAGTGTTCTCATTGTCATTTAGAGTATGCTAAATCCGCCCTTTTTAAAAAAATCATAAATGGCAAAGAGGAATATTTCTGCTGTCGCGGTTGTGAGGGCGTTTTCACGCTTTTGTGTGAGTGCAATTTGGACGATTTTTATGAGCGCATAGGCGAAACCAAACTTGCTCCACCCAAAGAGACAAGCGTGGATTTAGCAAAATTTGACAGCGAGGCTTATGCGAAAAAATATATTAAAGTTTTGGGGCGCAAAAACGCGCCTAAAATACCACGAGATTCGCAAGGCAATGATTCGCTCAAAAAAGATTCGCCCCAAAATCCGCCACAGCCTGACATTTGCGAGGTTTCGCTTATCATCGAAAATATCCATTGTATCGCTTGTGTGTGGCTAAATCAAAAGATTTTAAACGCAACAGAGGGCATTTTAAAAGCTGACATAAATTTTACAAATAACAAAGCAAAAATTATTTTCGATAGGGCGCAAGTGAGTTTAAGCGCGATTATCGCTAAGATTCGTTCTATCGGCTATGACGCGCAAGGCTACGACCCTGAAATGCTAGAAAATATCAACGCAAAAGAGCGCAAAAGCTACTACACGCGAATGATTGTGGGCGTTTTTTGCACGATGAATATTATGTGGATTGCGGTAGCGCAGTATAGCGGATATTTTTTGGGAATGGAGCGCGATATAAAGGATATTTTAAATTTAGCTAGTTTCGCCCTTGCCACGCCCACGCTATTTTACAGCGGATTTATATTTTTTCGCAGTGGCTATTTTGGGCTAAAAAATGGCTTTATCAATATGGACTTGCTTGTCGCCACTGGAGCAACGCTAACTTATCTTTACTCGATATACGCGGCATTTTCGCGCAGTGGCGAGACATATTTTGAAAGCGTTACGATGATTATCACTTTTGTGCTAGTGGGAAAATTTTTAGAAATTACCACCAAAAAAAGCGCGGGGGATAGCATAGATAAGCTAAATCTAAGCATTCCAGCCATTGTAAATGTAGCGACAAATGGTGCGCAAAGCGGCGAGATTCGCGCGATTTCTCCGCAAGAAGTCCAAGTCGGCGATATTATTTTGGTGCGCTCAGGCGAAAAAATCGCCATTGATGGCGTGTTGCTCTCACAAAGCGCGATTATTGATAGCTCTATGCTTACAGGCGAATCGGCACTCGAATCTAAAAAGCAAAATGACGCTTTGATTTCTGGCTCTATCAATTTGGAAAATACCATTTATTATCGTGCTACGCGGAGTTTTGAGGATTCGGCACTTAATAATATTATAAACCTAATCCACGATTCAATCAGCAAAAAGCCTCACATTGAGACAAAGGCAAATGCGATTTCATATCATTTTAGCGCGTTTGTGTTGCTCTGCGCTGTGGCGACATTTGCGTTTTGGGCGTGGCATACGGGCGATTTTGAACGCGCGATGATTATTTCTGTCAGCGTAGTTATCATCGCTTGTCCTTGTGCACTTGCCCTTGCTACGCCCATTGCCACGATTATTGGTATTACGGAGGCTTATAAGCGCAAATTGCTTTTTAAAGAGGCGCGATTTTTGGAGAGTTTCGCTAAAAGCGACACGATTATTTTTGACAAAACAGGGACGCTAACGCACGGAAAGCCCAAAGTCGTGCGTGAGCGCATTATAAATACTTACGATAAGCAAATCCTACGCGCTTTTATCAAGCTAAATACGCACCCTATTAGCAATGGGATTTTGGAATATTTAAAAGATGATTTAGCGAATCGCGCTAAGATTGAAAATTTTAAGCAAATCGCACAAAAAGGCATAAGCGCGAAATGTGGCGATTTGAATCTCTTAGGCGGGAATAAGGACTTTTTATATGAATCTGGCGTGGCGATAAATGAGCGCGAAAATGACGCGCACACAAAATTTTACTACGCGGTAAATGGCGCGTTAGTGGCAATTTTTGATTTGGAGGATACGCTAAAAGATAATGCAAAAGAGATAGTTTTGGCATTTCAAAAGGCAGATTTTCGCGTGGCAATTTTAAGTGGCGATAGATTCGCGGTGGTTGAATCCATTGCAAAATCGCTTAATATCGCTGAATTTTACGCCACGCAAAGCCCCATAGACAAAAGCGACTTTATTGACAAACTCCACGCGCAAGGGCGCAAAATCGTAATGGTGGGCGATGGCATAAATGACGCAATCGCGCTAAACAAAAGCGACATAGCCATTTCTATGGGCGCAGGTAGCGATATAGCAATCGAATCTAGCGACATAGTGTTGCTTGATGATAGCCTAAATAGCTTGGGTGAGGCGCATAAAATCGCGCGTAAGACTTATGCCACAATCAAGCAAAACATAAAAATTAGCATAATCTACAATTTACTTACAATTCCACTTGCGATGATGGGCTTTATAATTCCGCTATTTGCCGCGCTTAGTATGAGCTTTAGCTCGATTTTGGTAGTGCTAAATTCGATGAGGATAAGACGGGGCAATTAGCGTAGTTTAGTATGTGCGACTACATTGTCATTGCAAGGCGTTGCAAATACCAAAGCAATCCATAAACTAAATCCTTGTAATAACGGCGTTTTTGTTTTGGATTGCTGCGAATTGCTTTGTAACTCTCACAATGACGAAAAAGTGGCAAAGATTCATATAATTTAAAAATCGCGTAATTTAGGCACTTCGCTATACTTGCTTTTGCTTAGTATAATGAAAAGGCTTGGATTGCTTCGGCGTTTGCAACGCCTCGCAATGACGAAATATTTGCGATTTGGATACTTTAACATTTTAAGCGAAGTTTAAGATTTCAAGCAGTAACTAAAAAATTTTCGGCATTTTAAGACAATTTTCTTAAACTCAGCTTAAAAAAATTACAATTTTTTAAAATTTTTCATTTTTTGATTCAA
>JBNMKJ010000005.1:0-81035 GCA_050874285.1 Helicobacteraceae bacterium
CCAGCGGACGGCAATGAAAATGCGCAATGCTGGAAAATCGCGCTTATCCAAAATACCGCGCCTTGCGCCTTTGTGCTGTCGCGCCAAAATCTACCCATACTCGAATCGCAAAATATGGACTGCACCAAAGGCGCGTATATTGTGAGAGATTTTGGCGATTCGCGCAAAGATTCGCATTTATATAGTGGGCGCACCAAAAAAGCGGTGATTTTATCTAGCGGTAGCGAAGTGCATTTAGCGTTAGATTCGGCGGACATTTTAGAGGCGCAGGGTGTTAGCGTTCGCGTGGTTTCTGTGCCTTGCTTTGACTTGCTAATCCGTCAAGATAGCGCGTTTATAGCGCGAATCTTAGGGCGAGATTCAAGCGATTCACACGAATCTAAGCCCAAAGTTTTCGCCCTAGAAGCGAGTCGCGGTTTGGAATGGCATAGATTCGCGGATTTTGTCATAGGCATTGATAGTTTTGGCACGAGTGGCAAGGGTGAAGCGGTGTTTAATCGATTTGGATTTAGCAAGGAAAAGGTAGCCAAAATAATCGCAGATAATCTATGAATCTATTTGTCTCTTCATCGCACCGAGCGTTGCTAAATTTTTGCAAAAGCCAAAATGCGCCCTTTTTACCGCCTGTCAAAAGCATTAGCGATTTTTTTGGCGAAGTGGTGATTTGCGATGGTGCAAAGCTGCCAAAAAATCTCCGAGCACTTTTTTTGTGGAAGGTGATACAGGATTTTCGGCAAGATATTGATTCGGCGGTGGATTCGGCATTAGATTCGCCAAACACCGATTCGCATAGCGTAGATTCGCGCGATTTTGATTTATCCAAAATCGGCTTTGACAAGTCATTTTTGCGCTTTTTGGAAGGCTCGAATTTTATTTTTAAGTTTTTTGATGAGCTAGATTCGGCGTGTGTGAAAATTAGCGACATTGATATAAATGACACTTACGGCGATTACAGCGACCATTTGCGGATTTTGGAGGGCATTTATGGGACATATAATGCCTTGCTAAAATCGCGCGGACTTTATGATAAAGCTAGGGAATATCGCGTAAATGAGGCGTTTTTACGCGCTTATGAGCATATTTTTATTTACATTGATGGGATTTTGAGTGTGAAAGAAATGCGCATTTTGCGCGAGTGCGCTGGATTTACAAACATTACGCTATTTTTTACCGCCACGAAGTATAATAGCAATCTTTTGCAAAAAATGCTTGGACAGACGCTAGAGTGGGGGCATAAATATAGCTTTAGCGTGAATAGCGGGGAGATTACGCGCCTTGAACCTTTGTATTCCGCCACGCAAAGCATAAATCTTTATAGCTTTGATTTACGCATAAGTCAGGCACTTTTGGTAGTCGCCAAAGTCAATGAATGGCTTAAGATAAGCAAAAAAAGCGCGGAAAATGACAAAATGGCGCAAGATTCAAGCGATTTTGCCGTGATTTTGCCTGATGAAAATTTCGCTACACATTTGCGCCTTTTTGATGAAATGCGCAATCTAAACTACGCTATGGGCTTTAAGGACAATGCGTTGCAAAAAAAGCTCCGCGATTTGCGCCAAAAATGCCAAAAAGAAAATCTCAGCACAAAAGAATTGCTAAATCACATTTTAGAGCATTTTAGGTTAGAAAATGAATTAGAGATTCGCTCTATGCGCGATATTTTAGAGAGTTTGAGCGTTGATGAAATCATAGAATTTTTGCTCCAAAATGTGGCGAATCTAAATGATAATAGTGGCGGAAAAGTGGGCGTTTTTGGTGTGCTAGAAAGCCGTGCGATGAGCTTTGATGGGGCGATTATCGTGGATTTTAATGATGATTTTATTCCGCATTTGAATGATAATGATATGTTTTTAAATACGCGCATTCGTAATAGCTTGAATCTGCCCACCTTGCGCGATAAAGAGGACTTGCAAAGGCATTATTATTTTATGCTAATTAGTAGCACTAAATGCGTTGAAATCGCCTATTGCAGGAACTCGCTAATATCTAGCTTAGCAAATGATTTACGCGCCTTGCAAGGTGTGCGATTCGCCGAAATGGACGGCGATAAAAAATGGCGATTTTTTCCTAAAGAGCGCGTCAAAGAATATATTAGCGATGAAATTATCGCCAAAAACTCACTCACACAACTTTCAGCAACCGCAATAAAGACATTTTTAGAATGCAGACGCAAATTTTATTTTTCGTATTTATGTGGAGGACTGCGCAATAGTGAGGACAAAGAGGAATTTTTAGGCACGAAAATCCACAATATTTTGCGCGAAATGGGAAGCGACTTTGATGAGGGCAAAATCGCGCATTTGGTGGCGCAAAATGTAAGTGATAGTAAGTTAGATTTAGAGATTACGCTAATGCAATTAGGCGCGTTTTTTAGGGCGCAAAAATTAGCCTTGCAAAACGGCACAGAGATTGTGGCAGTGGAGCAAAGCAAAAAGTTTCAAATCAATGACTTTGATTTTGTGTGTAAGGTGGATAGAATCGATAGAGTGAAAATGGCGGACGGCACGGATAAGATTCGCATTATTGATTATAAGCTAAAAAAAGATTTTAGCGTGAAAAAAGAGGGCTTTTTGCAACTCTGCATTTATAAACGCGCCTTTGAGCAAGAGCTAAGCGCATTTGGTGGCAGTGAGATTGAGTGCCTTTATATCGATTTGCTAAATAACAAAGAGTTTATAATGGATTCAAACGCAGAGGCGGAGGCTAATGAAATTTTGAATAATGCGCTTGAAATGCTAAAAGGCGAAATCAATTTTACGCAATGCGAGGATAGGAATCCGTGTAAGTATTGTGAGTATGTGTATTTGTGTGATAGGTATTAAATTTTCACGCGACTTTCTAGTGCCCTTTGGAGTGAGAGTTTATCGATATTATCTAAGCCCACGCCTGTGGGGATTCCTTGTGCGATTTTGGCAAATGTGAGATTTTGCCCTTGCAATTTATCCTCGATATAAAGCATCATCGCCTCCGCGCTTAGAGAGGGCGAAAACGCGAATATAATCTCGCGCTTTTCATACTCGGCGATTTTTGCGCGTAAATCCGCGAAATCCACCTCTTTCACGGATTGGATTACGAAATAACTGCCGCCAAAAATATTTAGCTCTTCAAGCGTCAAAATGTCCTTTGGATTTTGCACAATGCAAAGGCTTTGATGATAAAGTCGCGCCGAATCTTCGCAAATCTCACAAATCGCTCCCTCCGCCATACCACCGCAAATCTCACACACGCTCACCGCCGAAATCGCGCTCTCAATGCAATGAGCGATATTTAGAGCTAGGATTTTATTTTCAAGCGCGAGAGTGTAGGCGATTTTCAGCGCGGACTTGCGCCCTATGCTAGGAATCTGCTCTAATTGCTCGACTAAAAGATTAAAAGATTTCATAGGCGATTTGAATGCAAAAACGATTCCATAAATATCTCCACGAATCTAACGCAAAAGTTTAATTTATGGAATCAAATATCAGCATTATTAAAGCTGAATCATTTTCCAAAATACAAGTTATGTGATTTTTGTAGTTGTTTGGGTGTTGTGCCGTATCGTGCGCGGAATCGCTCTATGAACCACGCAATCGAGTGGATTTTTAGCTCTTTGCAGACTTCGGTTACATTTTTGTTGCTAAATTCAATTAGCAATTTCGCTTTTTCAAATTTCTCATTATCTAGCCATTCTTTGGGCGATATGCCAAAATTTGTCTTAAATTTTTTGCTAAAAAGCGAGATATTCATATCAAAAATGTCCGCCATTTCTTTCACGCTGCCAAACTCTTTGTCGCTGTTGTCAAGTAGCGTTTTTAGGAATGGCTGGGAGTTCATTATGCTCCACACAAAGCTAGAAAATACCTTGTCCTCGCGATTCATCATTAGCAAAAATAACGCTTCGGTTTTTAGCTTGATGATTTCTTTGAAAACATTTGTATTTAGATTGTCTTTGTTGTCAAAATACACGCTCAGCGAGTTAATCTGCTCGTTTATGTAAATGTCAGATTTTATTTTATAGACGCCCATTTTGGTTCTATTTTCGATTGAATCGCGCAAGTATTGGTGTTTGCTTAAAAATTTCAGCAAAAACATATTTGAGAAAAATATGCAATATGATTTGTAGATGCCACTTGCCTTTGAGATAGCGTTTATCGCGCGAAAACTGCCACTTTTGACAAACAAAATCTCATTTTCATTTAGCACCACTTTGCTTCCGTTGCTAATAGTCTTATTGCCTTTGACGACAAAGATTATCGCGTTTCGCTTTGCCTTGACTTCGACTCTTTTGTCTAGTCGCTCTTTATATTTAAGCGCGATTACTTCATCGTAATTTAAGCAATCGTGCAACCTCGAATCCAAACTGCTATCAGTGAGAATCTCACTCTCAAGGACATTTTGTCCATTTGTCGTATCTTGTTTCATAAATTATCCTCCATTTTTAGTTCATTAAAAAAACATTGATACTAAAGATGAAATATTATAAAAACCAAAATGCCAAATCCAAAAAACCCTAAAAATCCCAAAATAGCGTAGCTTTGGCTTACATAATATTTATCTCCGAATATCTCTTATACAAATCAAAAAGTTACAAAATAGATTAAAATTTTGCAAGATTCTTGTAAATCCAAGAGATGAAAGAATTGTAGCAAACTTTTTGAAAAAATATTTGTTTTATGTCAATTTTTCATAATTTTGTGTAAAATTTTCCAAAATTCTTACAAAAAAGCCCCAAATTCATCGAATCTATGGGCGAATCGCGTGAAAAATTTATAAAAAATTAGCGATGATTTTTGGGTAGGATTTGCGTAATTTTTGGTGGGGCGATAATGCGCGAAAAATTAGTGCGATTCGGCAGTGATTTTAGGCGGAGGATTCGTGCTAATGGCGGATTGTAGGCGTTTATAGCACAATGTCGGCAATTTTTACTACCTTGCCTTTAAAACAAACTTCGTCATTTTCTAAGCGAAGTGCGATTTTATCCCCGCTTGGCGGAATTAGCATAGCTTTGTCATAAATAAGATTTTGCGTTTTTGCCAAATAATAAATAGCGCACATTCCCGTGCCACAGGCAAGTGTGATATTTTCAACCCCGCGCTCATAAGTCAAAAGCGATATTTCATCTTTGCTATGAATCGTGGCGAGATTGACATTTGCATTATATTTCTCACGCAGATTTTTCAAAAATGCAAGATTTTGCGCTAAATTTTGTGAGCGTTTTTGCAAATCTGTTTGCGAATCGCGTGGCGAATCTTTTGTCGGCATAAAATCAGCCAAAATCGCACTTGGCACGAAAGCCACCAAATGCGGAACGCCTGAATCTAAGAGGGTAAAGTTTAGCGCAAATTCGTCTTGTGGCGATAAATCGGGGAGACTTGCCACTCGCTTCGTCAATAGACCATTAGTCTTATTTCCTTGCTCGTGGCTACGCAACCCCGATTTCTCGCTCACAATACTAGAATTTACATTTTGTTTTTTTGCTGAATCTTTAAAACCCATTATATTTTCTATAATATTTTCGCGTAGGATTCGCACTTTCCCTAAATTTACTTCCACTTCATTCCCCGCCACGCGCACTTTAATCTCACCCGCGCCACTTAAAAAGCTATGATTTTTAGGCGCGATTTTATTATGGTGGGCGTAATGCGCCACGCACCGCGAGGCATTTCCGCACATATTCGCCTTGCTACCATCGGCGTTGTAAAACTCCCATTTATATGCGAATCGATTATGTGGCAATAGCACCACAAGCCCGTCTGCGCCGATTCCATTATGACGATTGCAAAGTTTTTGTGCCAAATTTGCGCGATTTGCACCTTTAAAGGCAGTAGTGATTAAAAAATCATTGCCATTTGCGCTATATTTGGTAAGAAACATTTGCTAAATCTCCTTAATCACGCAAGATTCGATAGATAAAGTTAAAAGTCAGCGCAAAAAACAAAATGTGAAAAATCCACTCACTTTGCGCGTGGAGTGTGAGAAATCCATCGCTTTGCGTGGCAGATTCACCTAGCTTTTGCAAAGCAATAATTTTTGGCGAAAAATATAGCGCAAATAAAAACGCGCTAAACACGCTAATTGCGCCACTTGCGCCTAGCAAAATCTTATGAATCCGCTTAACTGAGCTTAGTTTTGCGTCCAAAATCTCATAAAACGCGATGACAAAGGCAAGGACGAGCAACAAAACATTAAGTTTGCCAAAAATCGCGCTCATCAAAATCCCAGCGTCATATCGCGCTAGGCTGACGCCCAAATCCTCTGCGTGAAATATCACACTCGCGCTAAATGCCCCAGAGCTGAAAATCGCACCGATACAAAGCGCGATGAGCCACAAATAAAGGGCTTTTGCGGTTTTTAAAAACGAGGGGGTGAGAAAAAATTTCATTTGTGTTCCTTTATTTTAGTAATGTGGATTGCTTCGTGCGAATCTGTGATTTGCCCTCGCAATGACGAATCTCCACTTGTCATTGCGAGATTTTGCGTAGCAAAATCGTGGCAATCTATTTTATTTTTTTTGTGGATTGCTTCGGCGATTCGTTGAATCGCCTCGCAATGACGAAAAATTAAAAATCCGCGCTTGATTCGTAGTCGATTCGCAATGCGAATCACAATTAGTATAATTTGCAAACGAAGTGAAGCAACTATCGAAGTAATGGCGGTAGTGCTTTGGATTATTTTTGTATGAAACGAGCGAAATAGGACTTGGGCGTCCATTGAGCGCGGTTTTATACAAAAATAATTCAAATGATTACCCCAGAACAAATTGCCTTGCCTCATAGCAAATGCCCTAATTTTTGTTTTTTCACTTCCAAATACTTTTCATTAAACTCATTTTTCGGCGCGAAAATCTCATTTCTCTGCACTTTCACAAAGCGCGAAATCGCCTCGATTTTTTTTGGATTATTTGTGAGTAGGCGCACTTCTTTTATGCCAAAATGTTTAAAAATCTCGCCCACAATGGCATAATCGCGATTATCACTCGCAAATCCTAACGCCTCATTTGCCTCCACCGTATCAAAACCCTTATCTTGCAGGGCGTAAGCGTTGATTTTATTAAAAAGCCCGATACCACGCCCTTCTTGGCGCAAGTAGATTATCATTCCGCCGTGTTTGGCGATTTGCTCCATTGCAATAGCGAGTTCATCGCCACAATCGCATTTGATTGAGCCAAAAACATCGCCTGTGAGGCACTCGCTATGCACTCGCACAAGCGGAATCGCTCCCATTTCAGCCGTTCGCACGACTAAATGCTCGGATTTGTCCCCGCTAGATAAAGTTTCCTTGAAAGATTGAACTATGAATTTGCCGAATTTTGTGGGTAAATTTGCTTGCTCTGAAATATCCATTTAATTGTGTCCTAAAAATCGTTGAATCATTGCAGTGGTGCGGGAAAGAGGACTTGAACCTCCACACCTTGCGGCGCCAGATCCTAAGTCTGGTGCGTCTACCATTCCGCCATTCCCGCATAAAAAAGTGCAATTTTAGCCAAAAATTTTTAAAATAATTTTAAATTTGCAAAAAATTGCCAAAAAATTTTGAAAAAATTTTGTTTTTTAGTATTTTTGAGCGCAAATCTTTTCAGCGAATCGCACGAATCTTTGTGATTTTGCGTGTATTTTATTTGTTGCATTTGCGATTCACAGCACAAATTTCACACACTCAATCTCACGCAAAATATTAAAGATTTCATCGCGCTCACTTTGATTGATGACATTGATTGTGAAATTGTGGCTAGAATAATTCGCACTTTTTTTGGAATCGCTAAAGCTGTATTCTAACGCGCCAAATCGCTCATCTATCGCGCTTTTTAGCAATTCCTTGTCCGTGCAGAAAATAATATATTCCCACTGGGTGGGGTATTGTATAGCATTTTGATTGTCTTTTGTCATTTTTGCGAATCCTAAAATTTTGTTTGTAAAATCGCCAAAATTTCGCTTGGAATCTTAGCGATTTTTTTGTGCTTTATGTCGATACAGGCGAGCTTGACTTCACAAGAAAAGATAAGTTTGGTGGCAACATTGTCATTGCGAGATTCGGCGTTAGCCGATTCGTGGCAATCTATTTTATTTTTTTTGATTGCTTCAGCGTTTGCAACGCCTCGCAATGACGAAGTGGAATCTAAAAAAATCTCTTGATTTAGTGTTAGCGAACTACCACCTAGCTTTACAATGCGCGTTTTGACTTTTAGTAAATCCCCTAATTTCGCCGAATCTAAAAAATCCGCATTTAGCTTTCGCACCACAAGCCCCACGCGCTCAGTGTTTGGCAAAATCCCCGCGCTAAAAAAGATTTCGCTACGCGCCCTTTCACAATACTTTATGTAGTTTGTATGATAGACTATGCCCCCGCAGTCCGTGTCTTCGTAATAGACTCTCACCAAAAAATCACTCATCAAAAAACCTCTAAAAATTTAAATTTTGTCGCATTTTAGCGCAAAATTTTTGAAAATTATTTTTAAGCATTTTTTTTATAAAATCCCAAATTTATTTTATCTAAAATCAAACTCTAAGGCTTAAAATATGGACGATTTGTTAAATAATACCGACATTGTTGATGTGAAAATCGAGGATTCGATTACGGATAGCTATTTGGATTACTCGATGAGCGTGATTGCAGGACGCGCATTGCCCGATGCAAAAGATGGCTTAAAGCCCGTGCATAGGCGAATCTTATATGCAATGCACGAGCTAGGCGTAACTTCTAACGCGGCGTATAAAAAGAGTGCTAGAATCGTGGGCGATGTCATCGGTAAATACCACCCGCACGGCGATATAGCGGTTTATGACGCGCTTGTTAGAATGGCGCAGGATTTTTCTATGCGATTGGAGCTAGTCGATGGGCAGGGCAACTTTGGCTCGATTGATGGCGATAGCGCGGCGGCTATGCGTTACACCGAAGCGCGTATGACAAAAGTCGCTGAGGAATTGTTGCGCGACATTGACAAGGATACGGTGGATTTTGTCCCAAACTACGATGATACACTGCAAGAGCCAGATATTATGCCTACGCGTGTGCCGAATCTTTTGATAAACGGCTCAAGCGGAATCGCCGTAGGTATGGCGACAAATATCCCCACACACCGAATCGATGAAGTGATTGATGCGCTAATTTACTTGGTGGATAATGAAAACGCGGATTTGGATTCAATAATGGATTTCATCGTGGGACCAGATTTCCCCACAGGTGGCATTATCTTTGGCAAACAAGGCATAAGGGAATCTTACCGCACAGGCAGAGGCAAAATAAAGATTCGCGCCAAAACGCACATTGAGAAAACCAAACAGCGCGATGTGATTATAATCGATGAACTGCCCTACCAAGTCAATAAGGCGCGTTTGGTGGAGCAAATCAACGAACTCGCCAAAGAAAAAGTCGTTGATGGCATTTATGAAGTGCGCGATGAAAGCGATAGAGACGGGATTCGCGTGGTGATTGAGCTGAAAAAGGACGCCCTCAGCGAGATTGTGCTAAATCATCTCTTTAAAACCACGCCAATGGAGACGACTTTTGGCATTATAATGCTTGCGATAAACAACAAAGAGCCTAAGATTTTCACGCTTTTAGAGTTGCTACATTTATTTTTAAATCATCGCCGAACCATTGTGATTCGCCGAAGCCTTTTTGAGCTAGATAAGGCAAGGGCGAGAGCGCACATTTTAGAGGGGCTAAAAATCGCGCTTGATTCGATAGATAAAGTTATAAAGCTGATTCGTAGCTCCGCAGACGCGCAGGTGGCAAAAGATGGGCTAATGAATGACTTTAATCTAAGCGAGGCACAAGCAAAGGCGATTTTAGATATGCGATTGCAACGGCTAACGGGGCTAGAGCGCGATAAAATCGAGGCTGAATATAAGCAATTACTCGCTGAAATCGAGCGACTAAGTGCCATTTTAAAAAGCCAAGATAAGCTAAATGGCATTATAAAAGATGAGCTAAAAGAGATTAAGGACAAATTTTCTACGCCCCGCCTAACGCAAATTGAGGACGATTATGAGGCGATTGACATTGAGGATTTGATACCAAATGAGCCTGTGGTAGTTACGATGAGCCACAGAGGCTATGTCAAACGCGTTGCGCTTAAAACTTATGAAAAGCAAAATCGCGGTGGCAAGGGCAAAATCAGTGGCAATACGCACGATGATGATTTCATCGAATCATTCTTTGTCGCAAACGCGCACGATACGATTATGTTTATCACAAATCGCGGGGTGCTTTATTGGCTAAAAGTATATAAGATTCCAGAAGCCTCACGCACGGCTATTGGCAAGGCGGTTGTAAATCTCATCAATAAAGAGCAAGATGAAAAGATTATGGCAACTATCACAACCACCGATTTTGGCGCGGATAAATCGCTAGTGTTTTTCACTAAAAAAGGCGTCATAAAACGCACGAATCTTAGCGAATATGGCAATGTCCGCAGTGTGGGAATCCGCGCGATAAATTTAGATGATGACGATGAGCTAATCACAGCGCGAATCACCACGCCAAGCACACAAAATATCCTAATCGCCACTTATAAAGGCTATGCCATTAAGTTTCCGCTTAATATCGTGCGTGAGCAAGGGCGCGTCAGTCGTGGCGTGAAGGGTATTACCTTTAAAAGCAAAGATGATTTTGTGGTGGGTGCGATTATGCTTGAGAGCGAAGATGATAAAATCTTTAGCGTTAGTGAGCAAGGCATCGGTAAGCAAACTTTGGCGAGTGAATATCGTATCACAAATCGCGGTGGCAAGGGCGTAATCGCTATGAAACTAACCGAGCGCACGGGCAATCTTGTAAATGTGCTAAGTTTTGAAAATAATAATTTAGACTTAATGCTTTTGACGAGCTCAGGCAAAATGATTCGCGTAGAGACCGATAAAATCCGCGATACAAGTCGCAACACAATGGGCGTGAAGCTAATTTCACTAGATAAAAAAGATAAAGTCGTGCATATCTCACAATGTCAAAAAGAAGAAAAAGATTTAGACGAATCTGCTGAAGATTTGAGCGATTTAGGCGAATCAAGCGGGGAATCAAGCGAAAATAATGAATAGATTTTTAGGGATTTTGGTGATTTTAATGTTTTTAGATTCGGCGCAAAGCGCGGAATCTACGAAAAATAATCTGTGCGTAAGCACGAACAAAATCTCGCCCGATTCGTGGTGCAAAAAATCGGAATCAAAGGGTGCAGTAGTGCCACCCGCCGATTTTTTGCTAGAATCGGATAAGCGAGGCACTCCCCCTAAAAGCGAAAAGCGGCAGCTTTTGGCGCGTAGGGGGAGCGGGGAGGGGGGTGCAGCCCTTTTGCGAGAAAAAACAAGCAAAATTGATGACAAAGGATTAGTAGAATCTAGCGCAGATTCCACGAATCAAAACGAATTTATCATCTCTTATCGCGCCATTATGAAAGATAATATCTTAATCGGCGAGGAATTTAAAGTCGCAAAAGCCCTCACAATTACGCAAAATCCGCGCATTATGGAGACTTGCGATATTGAATCAAATGCGAACGATTCGCACATAAAAACGCTGAGACTTAATAAAAACGCGATTCTATCGTGCTTTGAGCGCACACTAAATAATAAAATCCGCGATGATATAAAATCTATCAATAACGAAGTGCGCGTGAAAACCACCTACAAAATCCCAGCGCAACGCATTTTACTTGATAGAAAAGACGGCAAAATCCACATTATAGGACAAAAATGAATATAGTTATAGTTGATGATGATGTAAATATGCGAAAAAGCCTTGAGATGACGCTTGGCAAATATGATGAGTTTAAGATTACGAGCTTTAGGAATGCCAAAGACGCGCTCAAGCACATTGATAGCATTGATTGCGATTTGATTATTACGGATATTAAAATGCCAGATATTGATGGCATTGAGTTTTTGCGCCGTCTTGGCGGAAAATATGAGGCGATTATCATTACGGCGTATGCGGAGATGAATCTCACTATCGAGGCGTTGCGCCTTGATATTGTCAAAGATTTTTTTATAAAAACCGACCTTGATATTGACTTGCTTGTAAAGGCGATAAAGCGCACACGCGCGGCAAAAGCTATCACTTCCAAAGTAGCGCAAAAACCTCGAGGCGAAATCAAAATGGATGGCAAAAATTTAGCTAATGTCAAAAAATTAGCATTAAAATCCGCCAAAAGCGATGCAAGTGTGCTACTACTTGGCGAATCTGGCGTAGGAAAAGAAGTCTTTGCTAGATTCATACACGAAAACTCCGCTAGAGCAAGTGCTCCATTTGTGCCAATCAATATGGCTGCATTGCCCGAAAATCTACTTGAATCTGAGCTTTTTGGCTATGAAAAAGGCGCATTTACAGACGCCACCGCGCCCAAACAAGGGCTATTTGAGAGCGCGAATAATGGGACATTATTTTTAGATGAAATCGGCGAAATGCCACTCGCACTCCAAGCAAAGCTACTTCGCGCCCTGCAAGAAAAGGAAATTATGCGACTTGGTGGCACAAAAAGCATTAAAATCAATGTGCGATTCATATCTGCCACAAATGCGAATCTTAGCGATAAAATCGCAAATCACGCTTTTAGAGAGGATTTGTTTTATCGGCTAAATACGATTCCTATTATGATTCCGCCATTGCGTGAGCGCAAAGATGAGATTTTAAGCATTGCGGAGGCGCACAAGCAAAAGATTGCGGCGCATTATGGGCTTGGCAAAAAAGAGCTAAGCAAAGAGGCGCGAGAAACATTGCTAGAATATCCGTGGCACGGCAATATACGAGAGCTTTTGAGTGTCGTTGAAGGCGCGGTTTTTCTAAGTGAGGGTGAGAAAATTACCAAAGATGATTTGTTTTTGGAGCACCGCAATGTCAAAAACGACACAAATAGGCTTGATGAAATGGAGAGAGATTTTATCAAAGAGGCATTGTTGCAAAATGGTGGCGATGAGGCAAAAACGGCGAATATGTTGGGAATGGATATAAAAGTGCTAAAAAGTAAAATTGCGAGATTTAAGCTGTGAGCAATTCGCCTTTAGAATTGCATTCCGCAGATTTGGCAAATTTCGGGCGTTCGCAGACCATTAGTCTAGTCTCACGCCCAAAATTTGCCAAAAACTACGAAAGCCAAACCGAAAATCCTTCCGTTGTTGATTCCACGCAAGGCGTGGAATCAAGTGCGCAAAAAATTGTCATTCTGAGCGAAGCGAAGAATCCAAACCTTAAAAATTCCCCCTCCCTTGCGGAGGGGGCTAGGGGGTGGGTAAAAACTCCGTCATTGCGAGGGCGAATCGTAGATTCGCACGAAGCAATCCAAAACAAAAATCAATCCGCACGAAGTGCGAATCCTTGTCCCACTCGTCATACTGAGGCGACAAAGTCGCCGAAGTATCCACTTAAAAGTTTTTGCTTCGTTTTGCTTTCGCAAAAAGTAGAATCCCCCTTACCCTTAAACCCTAATTTACCAAGCAAGGTAGATTTGCAAAATCTGCATTCAAGGCTTATTGCGTGATTCTAAGCATTGAAAGCAGTTGCGATGACAGCTCACTCGCGCTTACACGCATTCAAACGCGCGAAATTTTATTCCACCAAAAAATCTCACAAGATACCAGCCACGCAAAATACGGCGGAGTAGTGCCAGAAATCGCCTCGCGTTTGCATTCCGTGCATTTGCCAAAAATACTGCAAAGATTAAGCGATAGCTTTGACTTACGCCAAGTCCACGCTATCGCCGTAACCACCGAGCCGGGGCTTAGCGTATCGTTGCTAGAAGGCGTAATGATGGCAAAGGCACTTAGCCTCGCGCTAAATGCCCCGCTAGTCGCCGTAAATCACTTGCAAGGGCATATCTACTCGCTATTTTTGGGACGCGAAGCGATTTTCCCGCTACCCATTTTACTGCTATCAGGCGGACATAGCCTAATCATCGAGGCGCAAAGCCACACGCGCCTAAAAATCATCGCAACCACGCTTGATGACAGCTTTGGCGAGGCATTTGACAAAGTGGCAAAAATGCTTTTACTAGGCTATCCCGGTGGCGCAGTCGTGGAGTCTTGCGCCAAAAATGCGGTGCAAAAAAACATAACTTTTCCCGTGCCACTAAACGATTCGGCGCAACGCAACAATATCGCATTTAGTTTCTCAGGGCTAAAAAACGCCGTGCGATTAAAAATCGAAGAGTTAGATTCCCACAACGATTTAGGCGAATTTGCCCAATCCCACGCCAAAATAAGCCAAATAAATGAGATTTGCTATGGATTCCAAAAAACCGCAATCGCCCACATTATCCAAAAAACGCGCCTTTATTTTGAGTGCGAATCCAAACGCGAATGTGAATCACAGCGCGAATCAAGCGAATCTAGTGGCGAATCCACAATCCGACATTTTGGCGTAGTAGGCGGTGCAAGTGCGAATCTAGCCCTGCGCGAGGCATTACAAAAACTCGCAACCGAATTTAATAAAGAAATCCTTTTTGCGCCACTAGAATTTTGTAGCGATAATGCCGCGATGATAGGCAGGTGCGCGATTGAATCCTACAAATTAGGCGATTTTACCACACTAGAAAATCTAAGCATTTCGCCAAAAAGCACGAGATTTTAGAGGTTTGCAAAGTCTATGATAAGATTCGCACCAAAATTTAAAAGCCAAAAAGATAGCAAAATGATAGATTTACCACAAATTCTCTCTGCCCCCCCCCTATAACAGCGCGAATCGCCTATATATCATTGCCCCCATTTATAATGTCGAAAAATATTTAAAGGAATGCCTAGATTCGATTTGCACCCAAACTTATAAAAATTTTGTGGTAATTATGATAGATGATTGTAGCACGGATAATTCCGCGCGAATCGCCGCTCAATATGTTCAAAATGACGCACGATTCATCTTGCTATTGCAACCAAATTTAGGCGTGGCAATGGCACGAAATGCGGGGCTAGATTATATTTTTACCACGCTAAAGCCACGCAAAAGCGCGTATATCGGCTTTGTGGATAGCGATGATGTAGTTGCAGTAGATTATTTTGCAAATCTTATCTACTGCCTTGAATCGCACAAAACCGCGATAGTAAAGAGCTACAATATCTATCGTTTTAGCGATAAATCTTATGATAAGTCCATTTTTGCCTATCGCAGGGGTAAATCAAAGGGTGGCATAACACGCAAAGGTGGTAAGATAGAAGTTTGGCGGACGCTATATCGCGCTAGTTTGTTAGAATCGTTGCGTTTCCCAAATGCGAGACTTGGCGAGGATATAGCCTTTGGTAATATTGCAAATGCTATCGCTGGTAAAGTTGCATATACACGCACAGCACGATATTTCTACCGCCAAAGGGAAGATTCGTTAATGAAACATTATCACTACTCTTATGATGAATTTTACGCTAATTTTGCCTATACATTGGAGCATTTTGCAAAGTTCGACTTACTAAAGTCTAATAAAATCAAAATCGATTCCATACAAAATATGCCACAAGGCGCGGAGGATAAATATTTTACGCAATTGCAGAATTTGGTGCGTTCATATAATTTTGATGAAGAAATTTTGCGTTTTAATCCTAATTTGCGAATGATTTTAGCTTCTAAAACTTACGCGGAATTTTGCTCTAAAATAAAAATTCCACTTATAAAACGCATTCGGCGTAATTTTCAAATCGACATTCGCCCATACAAAATCTATATCAAACTCTTTGGCAAGGTGCTTTTAAATAAGGCAAGGCGATAAAATGCGCTTAGATTCGCGCCGATTCGCCCTAAATCGCTTGAATCTAAAAATCTTATCGTCATTGCGAGGCGAATCGCAGATTCGCACGAAGCAATCCAAATAAAATTAAATTCGCACGAAGTGCGAATCAACCAAAAGTTTTTGCTTCGTTTTGCTTTTGCCAAAAGTAGAATCCGCCCTCACAGCACACTAAACATTAAGCTAACGCTATGTGTGAGCTGATTGCCTATGCCACTTTTTTTACCATAGAAACTCGCGCGATAAATAATATCAAGATTCAGCGGAAAGTATTTAAACAGGGCGATTCCAGCCTCCACATATCCGCCATTAAAGCTAGTGCCATTTGGTGCTTTGCTAATCGTGTATCCACCACCCACTAGGAAAGATAGCGGTTGAATCAGCCTAGAATTTCGCACAATCGGGTAGGTATATGGGTGCATATATCCTACAACGCCCACGCTATGCGTTTTGTAGTCGCTTTTGGTGTAGAGATATTTTAGGCGCAAACCATAATCAATTTCCTCATCTTCAATCTCAAAGTAATTCCAGTCCACGCTCCCGCCTAAACTCATCACAAATTTTTTATTATCCGCAGCTATGTTTTGGCTTGGCATACCGCTTAGGCGCGAGATTAAAAAATCCCCGCCTATGTGAAATGTCGCCATTTGCAAAATGCTACCAGATAGAAATTTCATCTTTTCGCTTGGACGCGTAGGCGGTCGCGCAAAAAGCGAATCCGCGCCGATAAATAAGCAAACCACTAAAACTAATATTTTTTTCATATAAATCTCCCAAAATTTTTAAATACGAATTTAAATCAAGCGCGATGAATCCCGCAAAATCATCAAAAAGCCAAACACGCTTTTTACAAGATATTAAACATTAAACTTACACTATGCGTATTCTGCGCACCTATGCCACTTTTTTTGCCATAAAAACTTGCGCGATAAATAATATCAAGATTCAGCGGAAAGTATTTAAACAGCGCGATTCCAGCCTCCACATATCCACCATTAAAGCTAGTGCCATTTGGTGCTTTGCTAGTCGTATAGCCACCGCCGATTAAAAAAGATAGCGGTTGAATAATGGGCGAATTATACATTATAGGGTAAGTGTATGGGTGCAAATAGCCCACAAGTCCCACGCTATGCGTTTTGTAGTCGCTTTTGCTGTATAGATATTTTAGCCGTAAGCCAAGGTCGATTTCCTCGTCCTCTGCCTCAAAGTAGTTCCACCCCACGCTTACGCCCAAATCCATTGCGACTTTTTTATTATCCGCAGCTATGTTTTGGCTTGGCGCACCGCTTAGTCGGCTTGTCAAAAAGTTCGCGCCTATGTGAAATGTCGCCATTTGCAAAATATTGCCGTAAAACATTTTTGTTTCCTCGCTATTTTGCATAAATCCTCGTGGCGCAAAGGTATTATTACTAAAGCTATTTTGCGGATACATTAGAAAGTCATCTGCCAAAGCCCCATTCGCGCTCACTAAAAGCGTCCATATCGCCACTAATCTTTTGATTTTTTTCATCATTTTTCTCCATTTTTTGAATTTAAAGCGAAAATTATAATTAAAGGGTTGTGAATTATTTGTGAAATTTTAGGCTAAAATTTCGCATCTTAAAATGCAAGGAATTTCTTATGTTTAATCCCCAAATCATCGTGCTTGACTTTGGAAGTCAATACACCCAGCTAATCGCGCGAAGGCTACGCGAAATCGGCGTCTATACCGAGATAATGCCCTATTTTCAAAGCGTAGATTCGATTCGCGCGAAAAATCCGCGTGGAATCATTCTTAGCGGTGGTCCTGCAAGTGTGTATGAAAAGGACGCCTATAAGCCTGAATCGGGTATTTTTGAGTTAGGAATCCCCATACTTGGAATCTGCTATGGAATGCAATATATTGCGCATTTTTTTGGTGGCGAAGTGGCAAAATCCCACGCCCAAGAGTTTGGCAAAGCGCATTTAAGCGTGGTGGAATCAAACGCGCTTTTTGCGGACATAAAGGATAATTCTATCGTGTGGATGAGCCATAGCGATAAAGTCATCGCCTTGCCAAAGGGCTTTAGCGCGATTGGTAGAAGTGAAAATAGCGAGATTTGCGCTATTGCGGATTTGGGGCGCAAAATCTATGCGATTCAATTCCACCCCGAAGTGGTGCATAGCGAGTGCGGGGCGCAGATTTTACGCAACTTTGCGCTTGGAATCTGTGGGGCAAATAATGAGTGGAATATGCACAATTTTGCCGAGATAGAAATCGCAAAAGTGCGCGAAATAGCGCAAAATGACAAGGTGCTTTGTGCCGTTTCAGGTGGCGTGGATTCAAGCGTTGTCGCGGCGTTGCTACACCGCGCAATAGGGGATAATCTAATCCCCGTCTTTGTCGATACAGGGCTACTTCGTGCGGGTGAGCGCGAGGCTGTGGAGCAAATGTTTAAAGAGAATCTGCGCGTCCCGCTTATCACGGTGGATGCAAGTGAGCTATTTTTAAGCCGACTAAAAGGCATAATCGAGCCAGAGCAAAAGCGCAAGATTATCGGCGAAAGTTTCATCGAAGTCTTTGAGCGCGAGGCAAAGGCGCACAACACAAATGGCGAAATCAAGTTCCTAGCGCAAGGCACGCTCTATCCTGATGTCATCGAATCGGTAAGCGTAAAAGGACCTAGCAAGACGATAAAATCCCACCACAATGTCGGCGGACTGCCCGAGTGGATGAAATTTGAGCTAATTGAGCCGTTGCGCGAACTCTTTAAGGACGAGGTGCGTAAGCTCGGGCGTGAGCTAGGAATGCCTGAGTCTATGCTTATGCGCCACCCATTTCCCGGACCCGGACTTGCCATTCGCATTATGGGCGAGGTTACGCGCGATGATTTGGCGATTTTACGCGCGGCAGATAGCATATATATTGATGAGTTGCGCAAAAATGGGCTATATGATAGTTTGTGGCAGGCGTTTTGTGTGCTGCTAAATGTGCGGAGTGTCGGCGTGATGGGCGATAATCGCACTTATGATAATACTATCGCACTTCGTGCGGTGGAGGCGATTGACGGAATGACGGCGAGGTTTTCTAGGCTTGATTTTGACTTTTTAGAGCGTGTGAGTAATCGCATAATAAACGAAGTGGAGGGTATAAATCGCGTGGTGTATGACATAAGCTCCAAACCCCCAGCCACGATAGAGTGGGAGTAGGATTGTGTAGGTTTGTAAAAAAATATTATGGGATAAGCAGTATATAAGTAGATAAAATCTATAATTTCGTTCTAGTTTAGAAAAAAGGAGGTTGCAAATGTCCCAAAGCAGTCCATTAAAAAGCATAAGAGAATTAGAAAATTACAAATTTTTTATCCCAAGCTATCAGCGTGGCTATCGTTGGAGAGATAGAGAAGTTGGAGCACTTTTGGAGGATATTTGGGATTTTGCAAATACCGAGCAGAAAGAGGGGAGTTTTTATTGTCTGCAACCATTAGTTGTGAAAAATAATAGCCCAAAATACAATGTGATTGACGGACAACAAAGACTTACTACTATATTTTTGATTGTGAAATTTTTAGATAACAAAGATTTATTCACGCTTGAATATCAAACACGCGTAAATAGTGCGGAATTTTTAAAAAATATTACTGATAAAATGGAGGAAAAACACGAAAATATAGACTTCTTTCATTTTGCTAAGGCTTATGAAATAATTAGTAAATTCTTTAACGATAAAGGCATAAGCGATAGGAAAAAGTTTTTAGATACACTTTATGATAAATGTAAAGTGCTTTGGTATGAAGCGCAAGAAAAGGAAAATGATGTATTTATCCGCCTAAATATTGGAAAAATTCCACTCTTAGAAGCAGAAAATATCAAAGCACTCTTTTTAAGTGCAAATGAAAATTTAGATAATGATGAGATAAAAGATAGAGCTGAATTTTGGTATGAAAGCGAAATTAAAGCTAGAGAAAAAGATGATTTTAGATATTGCGTTTTGAGCAAAGTAATGCCAAATGATATTTTAAAAGATGAAAATAATAAGCCAATTTTAAGAGATGATATTTTAAGAATAGAATCTTATTTAAAAGCTATTGTTCCAAAACCAGATAACAAAAGCTCAGAAACAGAGAACAAACACTATTTATTTGACTATTTCTACAAAAATTATAAAGATAAAAAATTGGATGAAAGATGGAAAGAATTACAATCTGCTATAAAAACACTTAGCAGTTTTGCCTCTGAGCAAGGTGGAAATATTACAAATAGACAAATTTTTCATTATCTTGGTTTTTTAACCCTTTCAAATTGCTCTATATTTGATATTTATGAACGATGGACAGCTTTTCAAGATAGTGAAAAATTTTCTGCCGAGTTATTGAAAATCATAAAAAATCAAGTGAGTGGCTATATAGACAATATTGAATCTCTAAGTTATACAGATAAAAAAGAGGTAAGAGAGAAAATCCATTTATTACTTTTATTGTTTAATTTAGAATATATGATTTTAGATGAGGGTTCTAGGGACTTTTTTAAATTTAATCGTTTTGTGCTAGAGCAATGGAGTTTAGAGCACATTTACGCACAAAACTCAAAAAGCATTGCAAAAGCAATAAAAGATAAAAATAACGATGAAATATCCATTTGGCTAAAAGAAGTTTTAGAATATATTGATGATAGTGATTTAAAACAAGAAATAACAGATAGTATAACAAACAATGATTTCAATAGGTTGTTATTTGAAAAAATAGATGAAAATTTCAAAAATGATGATACACTCAATAGCATTTCAAACTTGGCACTGCTAGATAAAGAATCAAACTCTAGGCTAGGGAATTTGATATTTAGCGAAAAACATAAAGAGATTTATAAGCTAGGCTCAAGAGACAAACTTATCCCCATAATGACAAAAAAAGTTTTTGCAAAAGATATTGAGGGGCTTAGTTTGAGCCACAAAGATTTCTTTGGGGAGCAAGATAGAAAGGCTTACCTTGCATATATCAATAAACTTTTAGCTAAATATAGGAGTGAATAATGAATCTTAAAGGATTGCTCAATAAATATGACAAAATCGAAATCCCTATGCTACAACGCGATTATGCACAAGGGCGAAAATCCCAAATAAGTGTCGCAAATGAATTTTTAGACGCAATATTTGTTGTGCTTGATGATAGCAAACAAGAAAAAACACTGCATATTGATTTTATCTATGGATACAAAGAAAACAATAAGTTTTTACTTATTGATGGACAACAAAGAGTTACGACATTGTGGCTTTTGCATTTTTATATCTACAAAAAAGCAGGATTGCTAGATTCAATCATTAAAGAATTAGGGAAATTTTCTTATAGCATTCGCAAAAGTTCTAAAAAATTTTGTCAAAATCTTTTAAGCGAATACTTTGATTTATCGATTAAGCCAAGTGAAGCTATTGCTAAAAATGTAGGTGCTTTTGAGGATACACAAAATTTATACAATGACCCTACAATCAAAGCAATGCTTAATATGCTTGATTTAATTTATGAACGGGTTAGTAACAGAAAGAATTTTGAAAAATTAGTAAAAAACTTAGATAATATAACTTTTGATGAATTTGATATGGATATGGGAGATTTTAGGCTTGGTGAAGAACTATACATAAAAATGAATGCTAGGGGAAAACAATTAAGCAGATATGAAAATCTTAAATCGTTTATAGAAAAAGGTAAAGTTGGCAAAGATGACAAGTTGCTTCGAGCAATAGACAACGATTGGAGTGATTATTTTTTTGACTCAAACGATGTAGATAGCTTTGATAAAAAGGGATTAAATTTTTTGCATTATGCAAATCTCTTTTTTAAATTTGAAAACAATGAAAATATCAACGAAAATATCAACATACGAGAAGTTATCCAAAATCCAAATCGCTCTATTGATGATTTTTATGCACCATTGCAAAATATTGAAAATGTTAAATTGCTAAACAAAGTTATAGAAATGTATAACGCATATAAAGGCGATTTGCCAAATTTGCTAAAAATGGGCGAATCTGTATTTTTTAGCGATACTATAATGAGTTATGTTGATATTTCTTATTTCTTTGCCACTTTATTTTTTGTAAAAAATTCAACTGATACTAATTTAAAATCCTTAAAAGATTACTTACGAGTTTGCAAAAATTTGATAGAAAATCACCCATTGGATGACCCAGAACACACAAAGTATTTCTTTTCTGTATTTGGAAAAATATCAAAAGGTTGTGATGATATTTACCAATTTTTATGCGACAATCCTAACGAAATAGATGAAAGATATGATTTTGAAAAAAGAAAGGCTAGACTTATTTTAAGTTATAGAAATAATGAAACTGCGGACAATTGGGAAGAAATTTTTGATAAAGCAAGCGATAATAGAGTTTTGGCAGGTAGAGTAGATTTTTTACTTGATTTTAGTGACGATTTCTTTGGGTATAAAAGCTACGATAAAAATATGCGTTTTTACGAAAAAAGTAAAATTAGGTTTTTAGGTGGTTTTAAATCAAAATATACAAATCCAAATTTTGAAAGATTTAATCAATATGCAAACCTCACAATGCAAATATTTGATAAACAATTTTTAAATAATCATTTAGGGCTATTTCAGAGAGCATTGTTAAGTATTGGTGATTACGGATTTTATGAAACAAATTATTTTTATGGCAATATTCCTACTGCAATTTATAGAGATAGAGAAGCAATAAATTGGCTATTAAGCGGAATGAAAAACACCGCAAAAGAGCCTTATTTTAAAACTTTTTTAGATTTGCTTTTAGAATCTAAAACTGATAATTTAGATTCTAAAATGAAAGAAATTATTGGACAATGTGATTTTTCTCAAAAAAATTGGTGGGAACAGCTTTTAATAAAACAAGAGGGGTTATTTGAATTTCTTAATGAAAAAAGAGAAACATTTCAGCGAACTCGTAGAATTAGATTTTGGGATAATCCGCGTAAAGTAGAGCTTTTACCTGCAATAAGAAGCACAAAAAATGTAAGGGATTTGCTAGATTATGGCTTTTATCTCTATTGTAAGGACAAAGAAATCCAAAATATTAGCGAATATATAAGCGATGAGGAACAATATGGCAACTATTATCCCCTACAATCACACTTTACAATCAACAATAAAGAAGTTTTATGTGATAGTATGAATGCCAAAATTACCTTTGGTGAGCAAGAATTTTCTATTGATATGGACGGAGATATTTTCTTAGAATTTGATAGAATTATCAATGAAATGGGCGTTAGCAAATGAGTATAGCAGTGATATTTGTGGGTGCTAAATCTTACAAATCTTTAATCTTCACTAAGCATATTTTTGCTACAATCGCACTTTTATCAAAATCACAGGATTTCGGCAAATGACCCAAATTGCGACTTGGTTTCTACTTACGGCGTTTATTTTGTTTGTGCTTTTTATGGTTACAAAGACCTTTTTTTACAAGCATATCGCGCAAAAAGAGGAGAAAACTTCCGCGTCTATTAAGCTGACTTTGCACGAGGCGGAGATTTTGATTCGTAAGCACCAGCTACAACTACAACGCGCACTAGGCAATAACGACATTTTGACAGAGGAAATGAATACGATGAAAAATGAGATTAAAGCCCTAAAAGCGCGGAATTCGCAGTATAAAATCGAGTGCGACAAGTATAAGACGCGAATCCGCGAGTTAGAGCAAAAAATCGAGGCATTGCTCTAAAGTGCGCCTAGCTAATTAAATTTGAAAGGAAAATTTATGGATTTAAAATCGTTGCAGACGCGCTTAAAAGGGGCGATTCGAGATGTGCCAGACTTTCCAAAGCCGGGCATTTTATTCCGCGATGTTACAACTATCATCAATGAGGCTAGTGTTTTTGAGGATTTGATGGCGTTTTTGGAGTCGCGCTACAAGGGCTATGGGCTAGATTTTATCGTAGGCATTGAATCGCGCGGATTTATCTTTGGGGCGGCACTTGCTTCGCGCCTAAAAATCGGCTTTGTGCCGATTCGCAAAAAGGGCAAATTGCCTTACACCACGGTCTCTGAAAAATACGCTTTGGAATACGGATTTAGCGAGGTTGAGATTCACATAGACGCATTCCGCGACAAAAAGGGCGCAAAAGTGCTACTAATCGATGATTTAATCGCCACAGGTGGCACAGCAAAAGCTGGAATCAAACTCATCGAATCAATCGGCGGACATTGCGTAGAGGCTTGTTTCATCTTGCGCTTACTTGAATTTGACGCGGTAGCAGACATAGAAAAGCAGACAAAGGTATTTTGCGCATTAGAGCTTTAGGGATTTTATGGAAGAGTTTATCATCGAATTATGGGATAATTATGTCGCAGATTGGGGCTATCTCATACTTTTTTGCTGGAGTATTTTGGAGGGCGAGTTAGGGCTTATTTTCGCTGGAATCGCCGCTCACACGGGACACCTAAATGTCTTTATCGCCATTTTTGTCGCAGGGCTGGGCGGATTCACAGGCGACCAAATATATTTTTATATTGGGCGATTCAACAAAGACTACATTCAAAAAAAGTTCAAAAATCAACGGCGCAAACTCGCCCTAGCGCACCTACTCCTGCAAAAGCACGGGTGGTATATCATCTTTTTACAGCGATATATGTATGGAATGCGGACGATTATCCCCATAAGCATTGGGCTTACGCGATATAACGCAATAAAATTCGCGCTTATCAATCTCATCAGCGCGTGGGTTTGGGCGGCGGTTACAATCCTATTGGCGTGGTTTTTTGGCGAACACATTTTGAATCTATTGCATTGGCTAAAAAGCCACCCATACATTTTCGTGGTGTTTTTGGTGGTATTTTGCGGTGGCGTATTTTACTATTTCAAAACGCAGACAAAGCGCGTGGATAAGCGACTAAGCAAATTAGAAACCGAACTAGCAAATAAAGAAAATCAAAATAAAGAAAGGATAAAAATATGATAAATTTAGCAGTGGCGACAAACGCAAAGGCAGATATTGAAGCGATTTTGGTGGATAAAAATAGCAAGATAGATAAGGAAATCCGCGAGATTTTTAAACTGCAAGGCTTTGAGTGCAAAGCAGGGCAGGGCATTTTTGTGCAAAAAAACAATGCGTTTTATTTGGGCGTGGGCGATTTTAGCATTGATTCTATCCGTGAGGCAGGGGCGAATCTAGCGCGAAAATTAAAGCATATTGATTCATTTAGGATAAAGGGTTTTGGCGATTCGGCGAAAAACTACGCATTTGCGCTTGGAATCTTATGCGGAATCTATGAGTTTGATTCATATAAATCAAAAAAAAATAAGGCGAAGTTAAAGAGCGTATATTTGGTAGATTCAAGCGAATTTAAGGCGGAAATCAAAAAGGCAAAAATCATCGCCGAATCTATAAATTTCGTGCGCGAAATCGTAAATACGCCCCCAGCGGACTGCACTCCCAAAGATTTGGCAAAAATCGCGGAAGTTTTGGCAAAAGATTCTAAAAATTTAGAGTGCGAAATCGGCGATACAAAATACCTACAAAAGCAAAAGGCAAACGCGCTTTTAGCGGTGGCAAGGGCGAGTGTGAATGAACCGCGCTTAATAAAATTAGCCTATAAGCCCAAAAATGCTAAGGCGCGAATCACACTTGTCGGCAAAGGGCTGACTTACGACACAGGCGGACTTAGCCTAAAACCAGCGGATTATATGACTACGATGAAAGCCGACAAAGGCGGTGGGTGCGCAGTAATCGGTGCGATGAAAGCCATTGCGGAACTTGCGCCAAGCGTTGAGGTTATAGGAATCGTAGGCGCAGTGGAAAACGCTATCGGCGGGGACGCATATCGCCCCGATGATATTTTGCAAAGCCGTGAGGGCGTGAGTATCGAGGTCAAAAACACAGACGCGGAGGGACGGCTCGTTTTGGCGGACTGCCTATCTTTCGCGCAGGATTTAAAGCCAGATATTATCATCGACTTAGCAACGCTCACAGGCGCGTGTGTGGTGGCTTTGGGCGAATACACAAGCGGAATCTTAGGGCATAACGAAAACCTAAAAAAAGACTTTGAAAAAGTCGCATTGCAAAGTGGCGAACTCTGCGCAAGACTGCCTTTTAACCGCCACTTAGAAAAACTTATCGAATCCAAAAACGCCGATGTCTCAAACTGCTCATCTACGCGCTACGGCGGGGCGATTACGGCGGGGCTATTTTTAAGCAAATTTATCCGCGATGGGTTCAAAGACAAATGGCTACATATCGACATTGCAGGACCTGCATTTGTGGAAAAAGAATGGGACATAAATCCTTATGGCGCGAGTGGAGCAGGGGTTAGAAGCGTGGTTGATTTTATTTTGCAAATCGCAGATTCGGGCATAAAAAGTGGCGCGAATCTAAAAAGCGCGAATCAAAAAGCCACAAAATCCGCGAATCTAAAGCGCGAATCTAAAGCGAATAAGGCAAAATAATGGGCTTATCCGTAGGAATCGTAGGACTGCCTAATGTCGGCAAATCCACCACTTTTAACGCGCTCACAAAGGCGCAAAATGCCGAGAGCGCGAACTACCCATTTTGCACTATCGAGCCAAATAAGGCGATTGTGCCTGTGCCAGATGAGCGCATTACCAAACTTGCCGAGATTGTAAAACCGCAGAAGATTCAGCACTCCGTCATCGAATTTGTCGATATTGCGGGGCTTGTGCGTGGGGCAAGTAAAGGCGAGGGCTTGGGGAATAAATTCCTCGCCAATATCAAGGAAGTCGATGCGATTTTGCATATCGTGCGTTGCTTTGAGGATAGCAATATCACGCACACAGAGGGGCGAATCGACCCGATAAGCGACATTGAGATTATTGAGTTAGAGCTAATTTTGGCGGATTTAGAGAGCTTAGAGCGGCGAATCGAGCGACTAACCCGCGCTGCAAAGGCAAGTAAAGATAGCGCGGTAATGTTAGAAGTCGCGCTAAAATTAAAGGCGCATTTAGAGCAAAACAAAAGCGTCAAAACCTTTGCAGACAAGGATAGCGCGGAGTTTATTGCGCTTGATAGGGATTTACGCTTTTTAAGTAATAAGCCTGTGATTTATGGCGCAAATATCGATGAGGGCGGTGAAAACGCGCACTTAAAGGCGGTGCAGGACTACGCAAAGGCGCAAAATAGCAAAGTTGTTACGCTGTGCGCGAAGCTAGAAGAAGAGATGATTGATATGAACGAGGTGGAGCGCGTGGAGTTTTTAAGTGAGCTGGGATTTGCTCAAAGTGGCTTGGAGCAGATGATTCGCATTAGCTTTGAGACGCTAAATCTTATCAGCTACTTTACCGCTGGGGTGAAAGAAGTCCGCGCTTGGACGATTACGCGCGGGACGAAAGCCCCAAAAGCCGCCGCCGTGATACACAATGACTTTGAAAAAGGCTTTATCCGCGCAGAGACGATTAGTTTCGCAGATTTTGTGAAATATGGAGGCGAAAACGGCGCGAAAGAAAACGGCGCAATGCGTAGCGAGGGGAAGGATTACATAGTGCAAGATGGGGATATAATGCACTTTAGATTTAATGTGTAGCGGGTGCAATTTTGTGTCTTAGGTAATCATTTACGCCATTTTCATACAAAACCGCGCTAAATAGATGCTTTGGTCTTGTTTTGCAGTCTCGTGTTTAACACAAGCTGGTTGCAAAACAAAAAACTCACGAAGTTGTCTATAAAGCTACTTCCACACTTGGCGTGGTGTCTAAAATATTCCGCTATTATAAGATTTCACGCTAAAGCGTGAAATTGTGGCAATTCAAATTGTAATATTCTTAAAATTTCATCATTCGCAAATGTCGCCAAAGTCTCTTATGCCATTTTTCTTTACGCTTTTTGTGAGCAAAAGTATTTTTATCTAGCGTAACTCCAAAAAATACTTCAGACATTTTATTTACAAAATCAAAAGGTGTAAGATTTGCTAAAAATCTATTAAAGTAATTGGGATTTGAATAAAATTTAGCAAAAGATTTAAAGTAATCTAAATCATTAACTTGCTTAGAGAGTTCTTCTTTAAAATCATTGTCAAAATAATCTTTACAAAATTCCTTAAAGTCATCAGTAAAAGCAAAATTCACTACTCCCCAACCTGTATTTTGGTCAAAGGATGGCAAATAATTATTGTTTGCATTGATAATAAACCAATCTAACTTCATTGCTTGATTGATAAGGCATTGTGGTATTAGTGGTGGTTGTGTATTACAATCTCTAGTTAATATAATAAAGCGTGTATTTTCTTTACAAAACAATGCAAAATGAGAACTAGAACCCATAGTTGTAGCGACTTCTTTGGCATTATTCATTAAATATGCCATTTGCGTAACAGAAAATTCCTCTGGATAGATGATTTCATAACCACGATTTTTAAAAAATTCCTCATAAATTTGTTCGTTTAAAAAGTGTTGTTCGGGTCGGTGTCCCCATTGTGCGTGGCTTAGGTAGATTTTATCAAATGATTGTTTTTTACTACAAAGTCGATTCGCCCCCATTACAAGGTAGCGATAAATTAGCGGATACTCTTTTGTATAGCCACGAAACCAAAAGTAGCTTATTTCAGGGATAGTAATGTGTTTAAATTGCGTAGGTTTTTCAATGATGACAATACGATTTTTATCGACCCCTAAAAGTTGAAAAAAATCATATAGTTTTGTTTGTGCCCCTATTTTCTCGCCCCAATCGCCACATTTTATATAAATAATTTTTCGCTTATCTTGCGGATTAGCAATGATATACCAAAGCCTTGAAAGCCCCTCAAGCAAAAGATGCCCAAATGCCGTGTAACTCTGCCCACCAAAAATGACAGATTCATCGCTTTGGTTTGTAATTTTGTAGCCTTTATTTAAGCAAATATTTTGACATTGTTTCTCTATATTCATTGTAGCAACTAATTTTAGGCTTTTACTATCATAGATACCGCCTTTTTGTTTGTCGTAAGGCATAGCAATGCCATCATCTAGCTCTTGTGTTTTTAGTGAAATATCTTGCAAATAATTTTTAGCCACAGCTTCTTTGTAAGTGTTTGTCTGTGAAATATAAACGCGCTTGGTCATTTTAGACCTCCGCTTTTACATAAAGCTATGTTAGATTTGTTTGTGTTGCGTGGGTATAATGGGGCTGAATTTATCGAATCTTGCGTTAAATCGCTCGAATCTAGTATTAAATCACCTAAATTCTTATCATTTACTGAATTTAAGCTAGGCTTAAGATTACACTGTTCTCTCTCTCTCTCTCTCTCTCTCTCTCTCTTATTTGATTTAAAATATTGTAACATATTAACGACCTTTAGTGTAAGTTAAAGTGAGAGTATAACATATTTTTTTTTGGATTTTGAATAGTTTTTGACTTTTATTTATAGGTTTAGTGTTGATTTTGTGTGAGTTTCGCGCTCAAAAACCATTAAAATCGCCCAAAAACACCTCCGCATTTATAAGATTTGTCATTGCGAGATTTGGGCTTTAGCCTAAATCGAAGCAATCCAAAAAAACAACATATATAGATTGCTTCTGCGATTCTATGAAATCGCCTCGCAATGACAAGATAAGCGATTCAAGTGCTCCTAAAAGCTAAAAGTATATCGCGCTAGGACGCTATATTCTTGTCCTAAAGTGTGTTCAAAATTGCCAGTAACATCCATTGTGACGGGTAAAAATGGCACTCTAGCCACCACTTCTATGCCGTGATATTTGGCAATATTTGTCCGTAAGCCTACATTTAGCCACACATCAAAGCCTGTAGTTGTTAATGTTTCCTCTCCCCACAGCCTTTTATGACTATCTTTTAAATCCTTAATCCATTTGCCCGTTAGCGTATTTGCACCAAGCCCTATACCTACGAATCCACCAAAATCTGCAATCTCGGTAACCACAAAATCATACAGCAAATCCACATTTACGCCGTAATTTACCACGATAATCTTATATACTTCGTCATCCCCTTTAGTCTTACTCATATTGTGATAAATATCTGTATTTACATAATAGCGAAATCCGACATAGTCATTAAAGAACTGCTTATATCCAACCACAAATCCATAGCTCAAGCCATTGCTAGTATAATTGTCATTGATATCCAAAGTATGCTCTATCATCTTTTCAACTATTCCGCCATAGCCTACGCCGATTCCTATGAATCCACCGCTTTCTTCGGCAAGTGCTACATTTGCACCACCAAATAAAAGTGCTAGATAAAATACTATTTTGGGAAGTTTGTGAGTTTTTTGTGGAGTTAGAGTGTGTGAATATTTTACTTCCCCCCCATATATGTTGTTGCATATTTATCTCCTTTTTGTTTGAAATTTAAATTTTATAGATTTGCTGTAAATCTGCAACGAAAAAGCGCGAATCTATAGGGCGGAATTGTAGCATAAAATTGTGGGTTTGTAAGTTTTTATTTTTTTGTGGATTGCTTCGCCTTGCCAAAGGCAAGTCTCGCAATGACGCAGTGGAAATTTATTATTATGAGCGCAAAATTGCCATATATTCTGTCATTGCGAGATTTTGCGAAAGCAAAATTAAAGCAATCCAAAAATACTGCAAACAAAAGGGCAATTTACCTTTTAAAAATATCTTTCCTACTCCACCATTATCTTTTCTATCATTTTTTTGTCTTTGCTCCAGCCTTTTTCACACACGACATTTAGGCTTAGAAATACCTTACCACCGCTAAATTCCTCAATCTTTTTTCGCGCGTCAATACCGATATTTTTGATAGATTTTCCGCCACTACCGATGATGATTTTTTTTTGACTTTCCTTTTCTGTGATGATTTCGGCGTAAATTTTTGTGATTTTGCCCTCATCTACGCGTTTTAGTCGCACTTCGCTTTTATAGGGAATCTCTTTATTGGTAAAATTAAAAAGCGATTCGCGGATTTTCTCGCGGTAAATCTCACGCAGATTCGTGGAGGTGATAATCTCGCTGTCATACAAAAACGGCGAGTGTGGCAAAATCTCATAAATCGCGCCCAAAATACCCTCTAGATTCACGCGCTTTGTGGCAGAAATGGGTATTAACGCCTCGTAATTTTTGCTATATTTTTGATACGCGCTTAGCTTTTTTAGCAGATTTTCTTTGCTGACTAAGTCGATTTTACTCAAAAGCAAAATATGCTTTTTTTGCGCGGATTTGGCTTTTAATAACTCTAAAAATTCCTCATAATGCGCCAAATCATCACTCGCAGTTGCCAAAAATGCCACAATATCGCTAGATTCGATTGCCTTGTGGCTTTCATCAATCATAAGGTTATTTAGCAATTTTTGGCTTTTGTGGAGTCCCGGCGTGTCGATAAAAATCATCTGCGCATTTTTAAAAGGCACGATAATATTGCTTTGTTTGCGTGTGGCATTGACTTTGTGCGAAGTGAGCGCGAGATTTTCGTTTATGAGTGCGTTTAAAAGCGTGGATTTACCAGCATTTGGACGACCGATTAGGGCGATAAAGCCGCATTTGGTGGATTTATTATTTTTTTTGGATTCTTCGCTTTCTTGCAAAAGCTCAGAATGACGAATGGGTGTAGATTTTGTGGATTGCTCCGGCGAATCCATAGATTCGCCTCGCAATGACGATTCGGCTGAATCTGCTCTCGAATCAAATTCTAGTATTTGCGGTGGAGATTTTGTATTTGGAGAAAATTTTGGGCGTGAGGCTAGACTAATGGTCTGCGAACGCTCAAAATTTTCTACAAGTGCTAAAGATGCACCCAAAGACGAATTTCTTTCTAAAATCACAAAATATACCTTGTGCTATCCGCACTTTGTATTATCGAATCTAACTTTTCCTCAATGTCTTTTTTGCTGATTTTTATGCTCTGTCCTTTAAGATTTGGCGCATCAAAACTTATATCCTCTAGCACCTTTTCTACAATCGTATGCAGTCGCCTTGCGCCTATGTCCTCTGTCTTTTCATTAGCGATATGGGCAAATTTGGCAATCGTGCGCAACGCCTCATCGTCAAATTCTAGCTTCAAGCCCTCCGTTTCTAGCAAATAAATATATTGCTTGATAATGCTATTTTTGGTTTGGATAAGAATCTTATATAAATCTTCCTCACTTAAGCTATCTAGCTCCACGCGAATGGGGAATCGCCCCTGCAATTCAGGGATTAAATCACTTGGCTTACTTAGGTGAAACGCCCCTGCGGCGATGAATAAAATATAATCCGTCTTAATCTGCCCATATTTCGTATCTACAAGGCTACCCTCCACGATAGGTAGCAAATCGCGCTGGACGCCTTCTTTGTTTGGGTTTTGGCGCGAGTTGCTATTATCACTTGCCGTTTTGTCAATCTCATCAATAAAGATGATTCCGCTCTCCTCTGCCTTTTTCAACGCCTCGATTTTTAGCTCATCAATATTTGTGATATTTTCTATCGCCTCATTTTTTAGCAATTCTTTGGCGTCTTTTACGCTTGTCTTTATCTTTTTGATTTTTTGCGCTTTGGGGAAAATCTCCACAATGCCGATATTTGGCATTGGAAAGGGATTTATCGGGGCTTCGGTAATCTCTACTTCGATTTCTAGCTCATCAACCGCGCCACTTTTGACTTTTTGCTTCATTTTGTCAAAGGAAATTTTGTATTCCTCTTTTTTGCTTTCACTTGCGGTATTTGGCAATGGTGGAATCAAATTGCTAGTGATTTTTGTAAGGATATAATCCTCCGTCTTATCGGCGTTTTTCTCCATATACTCGGATTTTATGAGATTCATAGACGCATTTACCAAATCACGCACCATAGATTCGACATCGCGCCCCACAAAGCCCACTTCGGTGTATTTACTCGCCTCCACTTTGATAAATGGCAAACCCAAAATCTTTGCCATTCGCCTTGAAATCTCAGTCTTTCCTACGCCTGTTGAGCCTATCATTAGGATATTTTTTGGCATTATCTCATCTTGGATTTCCTTTGGCAGCTGCATTCTACGATAGCGATTCCTCAATGCAATCGCAATGGCGCGTTTAGCCCTGTCCTGCCCGATAATATACTCATCTAAATATTCTACAATCTCTTTTGGACTTTTATTATCTCTCAATTTTAGTCTCCTAATTCAAGTATTTTTATGTTTGTATTTGTGTAAATACAAAGCTCACCTGCGATTTGCAAGGATTTTTCTACTAAATCGCGCGGGGAGAGTTGCGTAAGATTCGCGTTGCGGTGCAATGCTCGTGCGGCGGATAGCGCGTAGTTGCCACCGCTACCGATTGCTGCAATGACGCCATCTTCAGGCTCGACAACATCGCCACTACCGCTTAAAATGTAGATTTTCGCGCGATTTAGGACTATCATCATCGCCTCTAATTTGCGCAGATATTTATCCTTGCGCCATTCCTTGCTAAACTCCACTACTGAGCGTTCCAAATCGCCCTTTTTGCTCTCTAAGATTTTCTCAAACATATCAAATAAGCTAAACGCATCAGCCGTGCTACCCGCGAATCCGCTTAGGATTTTGCCGTCATATAGGGCGCGAATCTTTGTGGCATTTGACTTTAAGACGCAGTTGCCAAAGGTTACTTGCCCATCACCGCCGATTACGGATTTGTCCGCCCCCTTAAATGCTAAAATCGTAGTTGCGTGAAACATTTTGTGTCCTTTAAAATGATTTGTGATTCGCGTGATTTTATGCGAATCGCGCGAATTTTATGAATCGATTAGCGAATCTAAAGCGAATCTAAAAAGTGCGAATCCTAGCAAAATTCGCCTTAAGATTGGGTTATGGAGTCTAAAAAGTGAATTTATCACTATTGCGACAAATGGCGTTAAAGGGAAAAATGTAGGTATTTTCGCATTTTTGTGGTGTGATTGCTGACAACCTTTTTGGATTCACTCCGCGCTTATATCCACCTTACACACCGCGTGAATCCCAAAGCCTAACTTTAAGTCCAGCTCATAGATTCCCGTGCTTTTGATAGGCGTCTTTAAATCAAGTGCCTTTTTGTCAATGTCGATATTAAATTTTTCCTTAAAAGCCACCGCAATCTCATCTTTGGTTATCGCCCCATACAGCGCACCATTCGCACCGACTTTTTTGCTAATGGGTAGCGTCAAATTTTGCAATTTTTTTGCCAAATCCTGCAATTCCTCGCGCACTTTTGCTTCGTCCTCTAGTCGCTTTTTTTCTTGCGCTTTGTAGCGGTTGATTGTCTCATTTGTGGCGAGTTCCGCCAAATTTTTAGCGATTAAAAAATTCCTACCATAACCGTCTTTTACCTCACAAATCTGCCCAGCCTTACCCAAAGCCTTTACATCTTTTAATAACAAAACTTTCATTTTTGTGCCTTTCTTAAATCAAAATTTTAATATAATTGCGAAATTTTATCACAATTTTTAAGGGCTAGGGCGTTGATTTTTAAAAAATCGCTATCAAATTTCATCATTGCGCTAAATGCGATATTTTTCTGCGCGTGTGCGTCAAATGGCGACATAGCGACTTTGGAAGTGCTGTATTACGAGGGCAAAAGCGTTAGCAATTCATACTCTTATGCCAAAAAATACGCTGATGATGACTTTTTGTGGGCATTACAAAGTGGAATCTTAGCCTATCAGGTGGGCGAATTTGAAAATGCAAATGAACATTTAAACGGCGCAGAGGTATTTTTCGAGGGTGTGAGTGGCGACAATGCCTTTAATAGCGGATTTAAAAGTTTTGCAAGTATGCTTTTAAGCAATGGTATGTTTGAGTATGGCGGAGCGTTTTATGAGAGCGTGTTTATCAACCATTACAAGGCGTTAAATGCCATTATGAATGGCGATTTTCAAAGCGCACGAGTTGAATTTAATCGCGCAAATGACAGGCAAAGACGCGCTAAGGATTATTTTGCGGACTATATCGCAAAGCGCGATGAGAGCATAGATACAAGCAAAAGCGAGTATAACGAAAAAACGCAAAATGTGAATCTAAACAAATCCTACGAACAAGCTAGTGCGATTTATGGCTCACATTATCAAAATCTCCGCGCTTATCGCGCCTTTGAAGGTTATGTAAATCCATACATTAGCTACCTCTCAGGCATATTTTTTCTAGCGCAAAAGGATTTTGATAAGGCAAGTGATTTGCTAAAAGAATCTTACGCCATTACGGCGCAAAAAGCGATTTTAGGCGATATTGCGATTTTAGAAAATCGTAAGCGTAATTTAATAGCCGAGCGCACAAAATTCTACACTTGGATTATCATCGAAGAGGGACGAATTCCAAAAAAAGAAGAGATTCGCTTTGATTTGCCATTATTTTTTGTCAATGCAAATGTGCTAAGTTTTAATGTAGCATTGCCCGTTTTGCGCGAATCTTATGAATATTCTACGGCGTATAATGCCAAAAGTCTAAAAAGCATCGCGCAAAAGGATTCAAAAGCCTTTCAAATCGCTGATATTTCCCCACTTGTGGCAAACGAATTTGAAATAGAACTCCCCTACATTATCATTACCACGCTTTTAAGCTCGTCCTATAAGGCATATTTGCAATATGCGCTAGGCGAAAAGCTAGGTTTTTTAGGCTCACTCGCAGGGGCGGTTTTCAGCTACGCCACGACAAATGCGGATATTCGCAGTGCACGAATCTTGCCTTTACGCTTTTATGCTATGCGATTTCTTAATCAAAACGGCGATTTTAGCCTAAATAACGGCACATATAAGCTAAAAGATTTCGCCTTTGATAGCGAGTGCAAAAGCCTTTGTGCTAATAGCGATAATATTATCTACATAAGAATCATTCAAAATGATATAATTAGCACTTTAATTCATTCTTTAAATAAGGAGCAACAATATGATGATGAAAATGATGAGTAGATTCGTGGCATTCGTGGCGTTTGCAAATATCGCATTTGTAGGCTGTGCGGATAAGACAGAGTATGTGAATCTCTCAGATTCAAAGGAATACACCACCACAGGGCTAGATTACCACGATATTCAAGGCGCGGCGCAAAAAAGCATTGATTCGCTGATTTCTAGCAAATATGCCAAAAATATTAGTAGTGATAAGCCCAAAGTGCTTGTGATTTCAACCGTGATTAACGACACTATGCAACACATTGACACGCAACAGCTCACACGCAAAATCACGCGTGAGATGCGCAATAGTGGCAAATTTATCCTAAGTCTTGCTATGGGCGCAAATAGCGATGAGATGATTCACACCGCTAGAAAAGCCCGTGAGAATGATGAATTTAATCAATACACCACGATTGAAAAAGGTGAGTTAATTGCCCCCGAGCTATCCTTATCGGGCAAAATCATACAAAAAAATACGAAATTATCCAGTGGAAAACAGCGAATCGACTATTATTTTTTACTCACGCTTAGCGACATAAAAAGCGGACTCGTGCTGTGGGACGATGAGGTAAATATAATAAAAGTAGGAAGCAATAAAAATGTCGCGTGGTAGGGAGGCAATTTGTTCTGGGGTATGCGATTTGCGCTATTTTGGCGACAAAATTCCGCGAATTGCGATTCACACCACGAATCCGCGTAATAATAAACTCAAATGGATAGCAAATGTTTAACGAGCTAGAATCAAAGGACTTTTTCTCTATCTTTTATTTTAAAAAGATAGTGGGCGAGGAGGAATTTGCCGTTTTTACAGACGCACTCACCGCATACAAAGCGCATTTGCAATCAAATGCAAATCAAAATGAAGATTCAATCGTGGCAAACGCACTAAAGCCGTTTTTTACGGCGTTAGGATTCAGCGCGGATATTAAGCACAAACAAAAGGGCAATAGCGAGATTGATTTGGTGTTGAAAAAAGATAGCGCAGTTACCACAATCATTGAGGCGAAAAAGCCTAATAGCGCGGAAATGTTTAGCCCAAGCAATCCACACGCAAAAGCCTTGTGCGAGGCGATTTTATATTATTTTAGAGAGCGTGAAAACGGCAATTTAAGCATTCAATCGCTTATCATCACGGATTTTTATCGCTTTTATATATTTAAAGCAAATGATTTTGAGCGGACATTTTATAAAAACCACGCGCTAAAAAATCTCTATGATAGATTTAGCGCACCAAATTCGCTTTTCAAAGGCAACACAGAGGAATTTTACAGCGAATCAAGGCGCATTTTAGAAGCAAATGATTTTAGTATGGGCTATTTTTGCTTTGATTTGGGGCGAATCTTTAGTGAAAATTTGTCATTTTCATCGTTAAAGCCTATTTTTAAGGCACTGCATAGAGATTTTCTCTTTGGCGAATTTAATCCCAATGACGCAAATATCCTAAATGAGAAATTTTATAGGGAATTGCTCTATATTTTGGGGCTTAGCGAAGTCGATGAAAAAGGCAAAATCCTAATTCTGCCAAGTAAAGAATCCAAAAACGGCGCAAACACGCTATACAACGAAATCTTAGCCAATCTCCCCAAAGAAAACACAGACTTTGAATCCGCAATGCAATTTATCGTTTTGTGGCTAAATCGCATTTTGTTTTTGAAGCTAATCGAGGCGAATCTCGTGCGATTTAACGATGATAAAAACCTAAAATTTCTAAATCTTTTCAAAGTGCCAGATTTTCAAGTAATGTCTCATCTTTTCTTTAAGATTCTCGCTAAAAAGCACAATGAGCGGGAGATTAGCGATTCGCCACTTGCTTATTTACCACACTTAAATTCATCGCTTTTTGAGAAGCACGAATGCGAGGAGTTGCTAGATATTTCCGCTATTGACAATAATGCGAGGCTAAATTATTTCGCCACCACGCAGATAAAAGACAAATATGGCAAGACAAAAAGCGGTGGCGTGGGACTTTTGGCTTATATATTTGAATTTTTGGACGCCTTTGACTTTGGCTCTGATGAAAGCAGTGGCGAAATTGCAATGCAAAAAGAGCTAATTAGCTCTAGCGTTTTGGGGCTTGTGTTTGAAAAGCTAAATGGCTACAAAGAGGGCAGTTTTTTCACGCCTAGCTTTATTACAAGCTATATGTGTCGTGTGAGCCTAGAGCAAGTGGTTTTAGAGAAGTTTAACGAAGCAAATCCACAATGGCAATGCAAAACCCTAGAAGACATAGAAGATGAAATCCGCCGTGAAATTAGACTCGCTAGAAACGCGCCAAATTCGTCATCACAAGGACAACACACAAATCAAACCGCCTCCATTTCGTCATTGCGAGGGAGTGAAGCGACCGAAGCAATCCAAAATCAAAGTGTGGATTGCCACGAATCTGCTAACACAGATTCTCGCAATGACGGGGTTGTAAGAGATTCTAACAATGACAGCACAAAAAAGGTTAAAGATAAATATATTGAGCTACTAGAAAGCATTCGCATTTGCGACCCTGCGGTGGGAAGTGGGCATTTTCTCGTATCTGCGCTTTGTGAGATGATAGGAATCTACCACAAATTAGGGCTTATCGATGAGCTAAGCGAATATAAATTGCAAATCGATAGCGATGAAATTATTATCCATATCACAGATGACAGGATTTTCGAGTATAAAAAGCCCACAAAGCCCAATGACGCTAATCAGTCGATTCAAAAGGCATTATTTCATCTTAAAAAATCCATCATCGAAAATAATCTCTTTGGCGTGGATATTAACCCAAACTCTGTGGAGATTTGCAAACTGCGACTTTGGATTGAGCTATTAAAAAATAGCTATTATTTAAGGGATTCGAGCGAGGGATTCAGCGTGAATCTAAGCGATAATATTCACCAAATGCAAACTCTGCCCAATATTGACATAAATATTAAATGCGGGAATAGCCTAATTTCGCGCTTTGATTTGCGCGATTCGCTAAATCATATTCCAAATATCGCACATAGAATCGCCGAGTATAAAAAGCTCGTATTTGACTACAAAAACGCCGACCAAGCGATTTTAAAAGTGCATAAAAGCGACATAGAGGCAAAAATCGCGCATATCAAAAAGTCCTTTAATTTGGTGCTAAAAGATTCAAAAACAAAGATTGCGCTAGAAAAGGCTATCGAAAAGCACACCGCGCGTTATGGATTTTATTTGCTTGATGATGAGAGTATTTTAGCGGGGCTAAATGGCGGATTTCACAAACTTTTTGACAATGAAATGTCGCTAAATGAAAAAGAGCAAGAATCCGCCCTCGAATCTTATGCAAACATTATGAAGCTACGCAAAAAGTTAGATTTTGCGCTAAGTGGCAAGGAATATGAGGGCGCATTTGAATGGCGATTTGAATTCCCAGAAGTGCTAGATTCAAACGGCGAGTTTATGGGATTTGATTTAATCATTGGCAATCCGCCGTATGGCAATCTCAATAAAATAGGAGTAAAGCAGTATATCGAATCTAAATATCCTAATTCGTATTTTGGCGAGATTAGCTCGAATTTTGCGGAACTAGCACACAATTTAATTAAACCAAAGGCGCATTTTAGCTTTGTTACAAGCTATGCACTTTTATTTTCACTTGCACAAAGTAGATTAAGAAATCTTTTGCACTCAAACTACAAACACATACAAATATCATCTTATGATAGAGACGGCGCACCACAATTTGATAAAATGTCGCAAAGTGTGTGTATTCTTTTTGCGGATTGTAAAAATGCGAATCAAAAGGCGATTTTTAGGACAAGCAATTTTGTGCGTCAAAAAATTGCGCACGAGGAATTAGAATTTAGCGAAATAGATGATTTATTGCTGATTGGCGATGAACTTGGCAATAATTTTACTCAAAGGCACAGAATCCCAAAAATAGGCGGAACTACGAATCTAAAATTACTAAATCAACTAAAAAATCTACCAAATAAACTTGGTAATTTATTTGGTGGCGACGAATCGCTATACATTCGCACGAGTGGCAATTATTGGTATAATGCGTTTTTAGAGATTCCGTATAAAAGCACGGAAATAAAGCAATTTAGCGTGAGCAATAAATATTTTATGTTTTGCCTTATTAACTCGAATATTTATTATTGGTGGCTACGAATCTATGGGGACGGCAGACATAACAATAAAGATATTATGAATAGCTTTAGATTGCCAAATGTGGATTTAATAAAGAAATATAATGACTTGTGGCAAAAATTAGCCTTAAATCATTGGAATAAAATGAAAAGTGTATTTAACACACAGCACAACTTTTTTGCCACTTCGCAAATCAAAGATTGCGTGGATATTTTGGATTATCATATTTGCTTAAAAGTGCTTGGGCTTGATATGAAAACGCTAAAATATATTTGTGATTATGATAGCAATATAAGGGGTGGATTAAAATGCGATTTTAAAAAATTGGAAAGAAAATTAAAAGGCAAATAAGATTTTGGATTATGTAATTACGATTTTTTAAGGATTTTTTTATGAATAATAATAAGGTTATATATATTACAATTTGCAATTATGATACAGCGGTAGATAGCTATATTAAAATTAGCAATGAACCCGATGAATATATACTTACTAGCAATAAATACCTAAAGGTTAAATGCAGTGATATATCAAGCACAAAGGCATTTTATGATTGTGTGGTTAATGTATGGACAGATAAACGCAATGTAAGCAAATTTTTATATTTTGATAATGGGCGATTAGCCATTAGAGTGCCTTTTAGAGTAGAATTGTGTATAGATTCATTTGTTTGGGATATGGTATATTGTAGCGAAGTAGTAGATATTAAGATACAATGTGATAACTTTGGCTTTAGCAATAGCATTTTTAAAAATGATGCTAAAATTATTATTGGCTCTGCTGACAATAATTTTGAAGCAAATTGCAAACAAAATATTTTTGAACGAAACACTGAATTTGAGATTTATGGCAAAGGAATTACTATTGATTTTAGTAAAAGTCATTATAAAAATAGCAGTTTATTTAAAATAAACCCTATACAGAGAGAATTGATTGGTAGAGCAAATTTTTCTCAATGCACTTTTGGCACAAACAATCAAAATGGTGCTACAATTTTTAATGGTGCTAAATTTGGTAAATTTGCAAATTTTTCTCATACTACCTTTTACAATAATGCTTATTTTGATAACGCTGTTTTTATATATGCAGATTTTCGTTCAAGTAAATTTAATCAAACTGCTTGTTTTTATCAAGCAACATTTAAAAAACCACCAACTTTCAATAAAACTATTTTTAAAGAAAATCTTAATCTTGTAAATTCTAATTTAAATTTTAACTTTGATGAGTGCAAGGAAATTGTTAAAGAAAAATGGGAACAATATCCGCATAAAGTTTTGTTTTTGGACATAAAAGTTAAAGATAAACTTGCAAATGGTTTTAGAGATTCATTTAGAATTTGTAAAAATGCTTTAATAAAAGATAATAATCTTTTGGACGCTTCAAATTATCATAAAATAGAATTATATTTTAAAGAAATCGAGTTAGATTCTAAAAAACCAAAAAACTTTAGCAAAGAGTGGATAGATTTGTGGCAACTTAAACTTTATCGACTAACTTCTAACCATCACACAGATTTACTTAGGATTTTTTCGTGCATAGTGATTTTAATCGGCTGTTTTGCAACGACATTGTTTTTTGCTAAATATTATGGCAATCCTAATATTTGGTATGGAATTTTTTGGGCTATATTTGGTCTTGTTTCAATATTTACCGCCTTTGGCAAAATAAGATATTTAGGCTTTTTTACTCTGCTAAGTCTCGTGCCTTGCGCTTGGCTTGTATCGTATAATCCAAAGTATATTTTTGGTGTAGCGAGTTTGTTTGGCAATAATAATTGCAATGGTGTATTTTTAAATTTTGCTTTTTCGATTTATACGATTTTATTTATTTTGCTTATATTTTCTTTGCAAAAAACCGCACGGAAAAATTCAATAATCCCTACATAACGCTATTGTAAGTGGGCAATTCGCAGATTTTACACAAACATTTTACTTTGCTAAATCAAATGCGTGTGTTTGACACAAGGCGAATCGTAAGTCGTTTTAGTAAAATAGATGAAAATGAATTACAAAAGATAAGAGATAAGATAGTCGCATATATCCTAGCCAAGTAGCGCGAACGCTACCGCTAGGTAGCTTAAAAAGCCGAAATACTCCTTTTTGAAGCGCGTGATTGTAACGCTTTGTAGCTTATGTTTGGCTTAAAGTGCTAAATTTAATCAAAACCCCACCCACCATCGATTCGCCCAAAGCCCCAAAAATTTTATAAAAACTTTAAAAATCGCGTTTTTAGCGAATCAAAACATTATCTCCAATCGCAACGAGCCGTATTTGTGGTGTCCATTTTGCTCCCTAAAGCGTGGTGATTCATTGCTCCAAATGCAAAAGTCTTTATTTACCTATTTTATCGCCGTGCGATTCGCTCTAAAATCCCTATCTCACGAATCTTTAGCATTACTAAAATAAACATATATTTCAGCATTAGCACGAAAAATGCCGCAAAGATTAGGATTATCAAAAATATGCCAAATGAGATTAAAACGCTCCCGCGCACCACAAAAAATGCAAAGAAAAATCCAAAGCATAGCGCAATGCCTAAAATCGCGCCCACAAGCACTTCGATGATGACAGCGACACTTGAGAGATTATACCAAAAATTATTTTTATCAGTTTTTGGCAGATTCGCACCAATGGGCGAATCTACATTTTCGCGCCGTTTTTTAATGCGATTCTTCATCTAAAATAATCGCACCAGCTAAATAAACATAAGTCAAAATCATAAAGATAAATGCTTGTAAAATGCCCATAAATGTGAGGATTGCAAACGCAGGAAGTGGCGCAACCCAAGGCACAAGCATTAGCATTACAAGTAGGAAAATATCATCGCCCTTAATGTTACCAAAAAGCCTAAAAGATAGCGAAATGATACGCGAAAAATGCGAGATAATTTCCACAGGAAACATTAGCGGAGCAAGCCACTTTATGGGACCCATAAAATGCCCGAAATAATGCGCGAATCCATTCGCCCTAATGCCCTCAAAATGATAGTAGAAAAACACGATTAGCGCGAGTGTGAGCGTGAAACTCCAGCTTGAGCTAGGGGCTTCAAAGCCCGGGATTATGCCTATCATATTGGATAAAAATACGATTAGCGCGAGTGTCGCGGTAAGCGGGATATATTTTCGCGCTAGTTTTTCGCCGATAGCGTCTTTGGCGAAAAATATGATACCGCTTAAAAACGCCTCCGCGACATTTTGCAATCCGCTAGGCACTAGCTCAAGTCTGCGTGTGGCGAGTTTAGCGATTAGCAAAGCCACTAAAAACACCAGCACCGTGTAAAAACCGATGATAAAGTCGTGATTAGAGTTGATGAGACTTGCAATCGTCCAAAGCCGTGAGTCGAGTGAAACGCCTGATTCCATTCCCAAATCCTTGAAATTTAAGTTTTAAATCCCGCATTTTAGCATTATTTTTCGTAAAAAATCTTTAGATTCGCACAAAATATAAAATTTTTGTAAAGATTTACCACAAAATTCAAAATAGCTACGCAATTTTGCACTATAATTACGCCGTTAATTTTTATATTTGGAGCAATGTCGATGAAAAAACTAAAACTTATTTGTGCCATTTTTGCGCTATGTTACGCGAATCTGGCGAATCTTAATGCCGAATCGCTAAAAAATATCACAAGCATAAAAGCGGATTTTACACAAGAGATTAAGGGCGATGAGGGCGCGATTCGATACAGCGGACATTTGGTGGCGAGGGCGGATTCAAAGGCACATTGGCGTTATGAAGTGCCGATGAAAAAGGAAATCTTTGTGAATGGCAAAAGCGTGATGATTTATGAGCCAGAGTTCAATCAAATCATCATCAGCGACAAAATGAATATAGATTTTATGAAAATCCTAAATTCCGTGCGAAAAAACGGCGATGAGTGGCAAAGTGTAGTGAATAATCAAACCTTTCGCATTGTCCTAAAGGGCGATAAACCGCATAAGATTTTATATAAAGATGAATTAGATAATGACATAATTATAACGCTTGAAAATGTCGCGCTCAATGCAAAAATTAGCGATGAGCATTTTCACTTTAAGCGACCGCAAGGCGTGGAAGTTATATATCAGTAGATTTTAAATTTATTGCAAGGCGCAACAACGCAACACAAAGACTTTTTGCGCCTTTGCATATAAATTTATTGCGCTATTAACGCCCTTAACTCACTCTCGCTTATCGTCCTCACACCTAACTCTTTTGCTTTCTCTAGCTTACTTCCTGCGTTTTCGCCATAGATTACCATTGTGGTTTTTCTGCTAACACTATTTGTGATTTTCGCGCCCATTGATTCTAGCATAGAGGCGATTTTATCACGGCTTTTGCTCATTGTCCCTGTAAGCACGATGATTTCGCCACTAAAGCGCGATGAATCCGTGCCAGATTCGCCACTTTCCGCACGATTAACACTTGGCATTGTAGGCTTTATAATCTCGCGCAATCTTGCGATAAAATCCGCATTTGTCTGCATAAATAGCACGATAGATTCCGCCATTTCCTCGCCTATGCCATCAATCGCCAATAATTCCTCGCGATTCGCGCTAAAGATTCGCTCCCCAAGCACACTTGCTAGTTTTTTGCTCGTCCCCTCGCCGATATGCTCGATTCCAAGCGCGTTTAGCAGATTCCACAAGGGCGCGTTTTTACTTCCCTCAATGGCGTCCAAAAGATTTTTGATTTTTTTTGCGCCAAAGCCCTCTTTCCCCTCCAAATCCGCACTTTTTAGCGCATAAATATCCAAAATATTACTAATTAGCCCGTTTTCAAACAAAAATTCCACGATTTTATCGCCCATACCGATGATATTCATCGCTTTTTTGGAGCAAAAATGAATGATAGAATTCATCACACGCGCCTTGCAGCTTAGATTTTGGCATTTTATCAAAATATCCTCTACTAGCAATTCGCTCCCACACACAGGGCAAAAGCGCGGTTTTTCTACTGCGACTTCACTACCATTTCGCGTCTCAACAATAGGCTTAATGATTTTAGGAATCACATCGCCACTGCGGATAATTAGCACTTTGTCGCCTACGCGAATGTCTTTTTTGGCGATTTCATCAAAGTTATGCAAAGTCGCGCGGGTGATATTTGCGCCCTCGATATTCACAGGCTCCAGCTCTGCCACAGGCGTGATAACGCCACTGCGCCCCACTTGAAAGCTCACGGACAAAATTTTGGTGGTTTTTTCAATGGCGGGGAATTTGTAGGCAACGGCGAATCGCGGGTTTTTTATGGTGTATCCTAGCGCGTTTTGCAAGGACAAATCATCGATTCGCACTACCATTCCATCAAGCATAATGGGATATTTGTCGCGCATTGCGATTAAGTGATTATAAAAAGCCTCGATTTCATCGATATTTGCGCAGATTTTGCTTAAAAGCGAATCCCTAAAGCCAAGTGATTTAATAGTGGTGAGATTCGCAAAAAAGCTGTTGTTATCGTCATTCTGAGCTGTATGCGAAGAATCCAAAAAATGCGCATCTTGCGTTAAATCTTGTGGATTCTTCGGCGACTTTGTCGCCTCAGAATGACGAAAAGTAGATTGCCATGATTCCACGCTTTGCGTGGAATCTCGCAATGACGAGAAACTCGAATCCACAAACCCAAAGCCCCAAGGAATAAAAGTAAGTTTGCGATTCCTAGTAATGCTCGAATCCAAATTCCGCAAACTACCCGCTGCGGCGTTGCGCGGATTTGCAAAGACGCTTTCGCCATTTTGCAAACGCGATTCGTTTAACGCCTCAAAATCCGCCTTTTCTATGACAATCTCCCCGCGAATCTCAATTTTGCCCGTATAAGCGATAGTTTGCGGAATAGACTTAATCGCCCTTGCGTTATGCAGCACCTGCTCTCCCACACTACCATCGCCACGCGTTGCGGCACTAACTAACGCGCCATTTTCATATAGCAGATTCATACTCGCGCCATCAAATTTCGCATCGCACATAAATACTAGATTTTTGGCTTTATCCGCAAGGCGCGGATTTTCCACTGATAGCGCGTTTATATTTTTATAGATTCGCTCAATCCACGCGCTTAGCTCATCTTTATTGAAAATATCTTCCAAGCTCCACATTCGCTCAATATGCGTGGATTTTTCAAATTTACTAAGAATCTCATCGCCGACTTTTTGCGTGGGCGAATCTGGCGTGATTTGGGTAGGATTCGCGCTCTCATAAGCAACAATTTCGGTGTATAAATTGTCATATTCCTCATCACTTGCGATAGGCGAATCTAGCGTGTAGTAATGATATGCCATTTTTTTAAGCAACTCAACTTTTTGCAAATATTGTTCGTTTGTCATTTTTTCTCGCTAAAATTTAAAGATTTTTTGTATAATACCAAAATTTTTTAATGGAAAGGTGTGTAAAGTGCTAAAAAATATAGCTAAAACAACGGAATTGCATTTGATGAATGAAGTGCAATTTTTGTGCTTTTTGCTCGAAGAAGAGGGAGAATTATATGCGACAAATGTCTTTAAAGTGCGCGAAGTCGTGCATTACACCGATGTGCTTACCAAAACTGAGGGCGAGGATAATGATGTCGTGCTAGGATTTATCACAATGCGGGGCGAATCCATACCCTTGCTTGACTTGCGCAGGTGGCTATATTTCGACCCTAAGGACACGCTAAAAGATTTACACGCTTTTGCGGTGGATTCAAATCAATACTTAATCATCATTTGTGATTTTAGTGGCTACACGGTGGGACTGCGAATCCACTCCGTTAAGCGAATCATTCAGCGAAATTGGGACGATGTCGTTACAGGAAGCGAGTATGGATTTCAAAAAGACGGCAAAGTCGTTGCGACTACGAAATTTGATGATGGCAAAATCGTGCAGATTTTAGATGTGGAAAAAATGCTAGGCGAGGTTTTTCCAATGGTTAAAGACCAAGAAAGCCTTGATATGCAGACAATCGCAAAAATTGACAGCGATAAAGTCATACTTTTAGCAGAAGATTCAAAGCCTATCACAAAATCAATGCAGGTTTTGCTAGAAAAATTAGGACTGCATTATTATTCGTTTCCAAACGGCAAGGAATTGCTTGATTATTTGCATAACGAAAAAGACATAAGCACCATTGGCGCAATCATCACGGACTTGGAAATGCCTGTGGTGTCTGGCTTTGAAGTGCTAAAGCGAGTGAAAGAAAGCGATGAGTATAAGCATTTGCCCGTGATTGTCAATACTTCAATGAGTAGCGAATCAAATATTTCTTTGGCGAAGTCGCTGAAAGCCGATGCGTTTTTGACAAAGCTAAAGCCAGTGGAATTAGAATTTGAGCTAAGAAAAGCTCTTGGCGTCCAAATATAGGCGCGAAAATCATTTTAATAAAGGAAAAAATATGCGGACACATTTATGTAGTGAAGTTAGCGTGAGTGATATAGGCAAGGAAGTGCGTCTTTGTGGCTGGTGCAACACCTACCGCGACCACGGAGGCATTATTTTTATTGATTTGCGCGATTTTAGCGGAATAGTGCAATTAGTTTTCGACCCAAGCTCTCCCGCTTATGCGGAGGCTGGAGGAATCCGCGATGAATTTGTGCTAAGCGTTAGTGGCAAAGTTCGTGCGCGTGGCGAGGGGCTAGAAAATCCCAAGCTAAAAACGGGCAAAATCGAAGTAGTGGTGGAAAATTTGGTGATTGAAAATAAAAGCAAAACGCCACCTATCGCCATAGGCGCGGATAATATCAGCGAAGAGTTAAAGCTAAAATATCGCTATTTGGATTTGCGCTCTAAAAAAAACTACGATACATTCGCACTGCGCTCCAAAGTCGCCATAAAAACGCGCACTAGCCTTGAATCTATGGGCTTTTTGGAAGTAGAAACGCCTATCCTTACAAAAGCCACGCCAGAGGGCGCACGAGACTTTTTAGTGCCAAGCCGAATCTACAACGGCGAATTTTTTGCACTGCCCCAAAGTCCGCAATTATTCAAGCAATTACTAATGATGAGCGGATTTGATAGATATTTTCAAATCGCAAAATGTTTCCGCGATGAGGATTTACGCGCCGATAGACAGCCAGAATTTACGCAAATTGACATTGAGATGAGTTTTTGCGATGAAAATGCCGTAATCGGCGTGGCTGAAAAGTTGCTAAGTGATATTTTTGGCGCGTGTGGGCATAAGATTCAAACGCCATTTCCACGAATGAACTACACAGAGGCGATGGAGAAATATGGTAGCGACAAACCCGATATGCGATTCGCATTGCCACTTTGCGATGTGGGCGAGTTTTTTACGGATTCGACAAATGACACATTTAAAAATATTGCGACCGATTTAGATAAAAATCGATTCAAAGCACTAAAAGTACCCAATGGCGACTCTGTTTTCACGCGCAAAATGTTAGATGAAATGGAGGATTTTGTCCGCAAATTTGGCGCGAAAGGTTTGGCTTATATCCAAGTGCGAAAAGGCGAAAACGGCACTTTAGACATAAAAGGACCGCTAATAAAATTCATAGCCGAATCACGCAGGGAAGCGTTTAAAAACGCGCTTGATTTAAAAGAGGGCGATTTGGTATTTTTTGGCGCGGGAGAGGCAAATGTTGTGCTTGATTATATGGGGCGATTGCGCCTAAAATGCGGCGATATTATGAATCTCATCAACAAAGATGAGCTAAATTTCCTTTGGGTGGTGGATTTTCCTATGTTTGAGTTTAGCGATGGGCGATATTACGCGCTTCATCACCCTTTTACGATGCCAAAAGGCTTGGAGCAAGGCGACCCGCTGAAAATGACTTCACGCGCTTATGATGTCGTGCTAAATGGCTTTGAGCTAGGTGGCGGTAGCATTAGGATTCATCGCAATGAGATTCAGCAACAAGTCTTTGAGATTTTGGGAATCGATGAGCGCGAGGCAAAACAAAAATTTGGCTTTTTGCTTGAGGCATTGCAATATGGTGCGCCACCGCACGGAGGCATTGCAATCGGCTTTGATAGGCTAATAATGTTGCTTACAAAACAGCCTAGCATTCGCGATGTCATCGCTTTTCCAAAAACGCAAAAGGCGATTTGTCCGCTCACAAGTGCGCCTAGCGTAGTAACGGACGAGCAGTTAAAAGAGCTAGGCATTAAGGTGCAAAAATCAAAATAAGCAAAACCAAAAAAGGAGGTTAAAAAAATGAAAAAGTTGTTTTTGATTATCGGTGCGCCCGGCAGTGGCAAGACCACAGACGCGCAAATCATCGCCCAAAATAATAGCGATTCCATAAAGCATTATTCCACAGGCGATTTGTTGCGCGAGGAAGTCGCAAAGGAAACGGAGCTTGGAAAAACAATCGATAAATACACTTCAAAGGGCAATCTAGTTCCGCTTGAAATAGTCGTGGATACGATTGTAAATGCGCTAAAAAACGCGCCCAAAGACATTATCCTAATTGACGGCTATCCGCGCTCTGTGGAGCAAATGGAGGCGTTAGACAAAGTGCTAAAGGCACAAAGCGAGATTGAGTTATCAAGCGTCATTGAAGTGGAGGTAAGCGAGAGTGTGGCTTTTGATAGGGTTATCGGTCGTGCGCGTGGGAGCGATGATAATGCAGAAGTGTTTAAAAATCGTATGCGAGTGTATTTAGAGCCACTCGCGCCCATTCAGGCATTTTATGGTAATTTGGGGATTTTGAAAAAAATCAATGGTGAGCGGGGAATCGATGAGATTGTCGCGGAAATGGAGGCTTTTATAAAAAGCAAGGCGTAGATTCGTGGGATTCGCGAGATTCGCGCATCTGATTCGTGGCAGATTCGGCTTTAGATTCGCCAAAGATTCGCGCGAATCTCGAATCTAAAGCCCGAATCCAAGCCGAATCTAAAAGGCGATTTCGCCACTGCAAATCGCACAATTAAATTTTAAAAGGAGAAAATTATGGATTTAAGCAAACTAACTTATGGCGGTAAAGATTTCGTAAATGCGGTGATTGAGATACCATATCGCTCAAGCGTGAAATACGAGATAGATAAGGACACAGGCGCGATTATGGTGGATAGAGTAATGTATAGCGCGGTTTATTATCCTGCGAATTACGGCTTTATTCCGCAGACTTTGGCAGATGACGGCGACCCTATGGATATTTTGGTGCTTAATGAATATCCGCTCCAAGCAGGTAGCGTTATAAAATGTCGGCTTATAGGCGTTTTGATTATGGAAGATGAGAGCGGAATGGACGAGAAACTTTTGGCATTGCCACTTGATAAAATCGACCCAAGTTACAGCAATATCAAGGATTACAGCGATTTAAGTGAGCTGTCGTTGTCGCGCATTAAAAATTTCTTTGAGACTTACAAAATGCTAGAGCCAAACAAATGGGTAAAGCTAAAGAATTTCGAGGGCAAAGCAAAGGCGCAAGAGATTTTAGAAAAATCCATTAAAAATTATAAGGCGTAGTTGCGATTCGTGGTAGATTCGCATAATTTGGCGTAGTATTTAGCTTGGAATCACAATGGAGCGAGTAGATAGTTTGTCGTTTGAACGCGCACTTTTGGCGACAATCCTTTACAATCCAAATGTCTTTGGCGACATTGAGAGTGAGTTAAGCCCGAAAGATTTTAGCTACGAGCAAAATGGTGCGGTTTTTGCCACGATGAGCGCACTTTACAAGGCGGACTTGCCACTTGATGATAACTACATTCTTTCGCGCTGTGGCAAAAAGGGCAAGGATTTTGAGGCTTTTAAGGCAAATTTCCTTGAAATCGCCGCCACTTCGGCAATCGTGGATATTAAAGGCTACATAGATGAGATTCGCAATCTCTCCCTAAAGCGCAAACTCCACACTTTGGCGGTTTCTATCCAAGAAAAAAGCAAAGACACGATGATGAGCTCCGCTGAGATTATCGATAATATCGAGCGTGAGGTTTTTAACCTTGAAAATAACACGAGCGGCGGTAATTTCAGGCGATTTGATGAAGTTACCAAATCTATGCTTGAGCAATTGCTTGAGATAAAAGAGCGCGGTAACAATATCCTAATCGGTCTAAACACGGGCTTTAAAGAGCTAAATCGCACGACAAATGGCTTTAAAAAAGGCGAGTTGATAATCCTAGCGGCGCGTCCGGGTATGGGCAAAACGGCGTTTGCGCTAAATGCGATTTTACCCACGCTAAAGAAAAAAAAGGCAGTCGCGCTTTTTAGCCTTGAAATGGGCGCGGAGCAGTTGCTAACTAGGCTTTATGCGATGGAGACAAATATCCCATTGCAAAAGCTCATCAGTGGCGATTTGAGCGAAAATGATTGGCAGTTTTTAAACGATGTGTGCGCCAAAAGCGCGGAGTGGAAGCTATTTATCGATGATGGTGGAAATCTAAATATTTCTAATTTGAAGTCTAAGATTCGCCGTCTAAAGCTAAAAGAGCCAGATTTGTCCTTAGTGGTGGTAGATTACTTGCAGATTATGAGTGGAATCGGCAATAAGGATAGGCATTTGGAAATCGCCGAAATCTCGCGTGGGCTTAAAAATCTCGCTCGTGAGCTTGGAATCCCAATCCTTGCGCTTAGTCAGCTAAATCGTATGCTTGAATCCCGCGAGGATAGGCGTCCTATGCTTAGTGATTTGCGCGAATCAGGCGCAATCGAGCAGGACGCCGACATAGTGCTATTTCTCTATCGTGGGCAAATCTATGAGATTCGCGACCAAAAAAAGCGAATGGAGGAAGCGAAAAAAAACGGCAAGGAATTTAAAGAGACGCTAATCGTGCAGGGCGAAAGCGAGGAAGTCGAGCTAATCATCGGCAAACACCGCAACGGCGAACTAAAAACAATCAAAATCGTTATGCACCCCAAATACACGCGCTTTAGCAACAAAGAATTTTTCGACCAAGCCGAGCAAAACCCAACAAAAATGCTTGACAATGACACAAATATCGATATGCCGATATAGGCTGTCGTTGTTTTTGCGAATCACAATTTGGCAATAGCGTGATTCAATAAAATAGATTGTTTCGTTCGTTGCACTCACTCGCAATGACGGAGTGAACTAGATTGCTTTATATATCAAAGATTACCTCACAATGACAAAAAATTTGCCATATTGTCATTGCGAGGAAGCGAAGCTGACAAAGAAATCCACTTGGCTTTATTTTTTGGATTGCTTCGGCGTTTGTAACGACTCGCAATGACGAGAGAGTAGAGAGACACTACTTTTTGCAAAAGCCAAACTAAGCAAAAACTCACGCCTTTCGTCATACTGAGCCTTTGAAAAAAAGGCGAAGTATCCATTTTAGCGAATTGTGAATCAAGTGCGAATCACTCACTTTAGGCGAATCTAAGGCAATTTTATTGATTCGCTTTTAAATCATTGATTCAATAATAATTTAGATTTGTGCGTTTTGGATACTTCGGGCTGTCGCCCTCAGTATGACGAGGTGGGAGCATAGATTCGCGCTTTACTTCACACCCACTTCCTTAAAATACCCCAACTCTTTTAGCTTATTTGCTAAAGACGCGAGAATCGGTCCTGCGCTGCTTGAGCCTCCGCCCCCGTGCTCTACGATGATAGTGATGACATATTTTGGATTTTTATAGGGCATAAATGCCGTAATCCACCCGTGCGAACGATGATAATATTCCATTTCGCGCTCAGGGATTCGCTGTAAAATGTCCTTTGGGATTCCCACCACTTGCGCCGTGCCTGTTTTGCAAGCCATCGTAACCCGCGCCGACATTCCCGTGTATCGCGCCGTGCCGTCATCGGCGTTGCAGACTTGATACATTCCTAGACGCAGGGCGTTTAACTTGCTTTTTTGAAATTCGCTTAGGACATCTTTGGCGGGAATCGTAGCACTCTCATCGCCTAATTTTTGCGCGAATCTGGGCGTAGGCAAATATCCTGTGGCAATCAGTGCCGTGTATCGCGCGATTTGTATGGGCGTTGCCAAAAATAATCCCTGCCCGATAGATGCGTTGATTGTATCGCCGATTCGCCACGGCTCACCGCGAACGCCTAGCTTCCAATAGGGCGTAGGGAGGATTCCACGCGATTCGCCCATTATGTCAATGCCTGTTTTCTGCCCAAATCCCATTGTTTTAAGCGTTTTTGCCATATTTTCAATGCCAATTTTATAGCTTAGGCGATAAAAATACACATCTACGCTACGGCGCAAGGCTTTGATTAAATCCGCGCTTCCGTGCGATGGACTCCAATCGCGGAATTTCACTCCGCCGATTTCCACAAATGGTGGCGTCTCAATCACCGTGCGCTCATCAATATCGCCGTATTCCAAAAAGCTAAGTGCCAAGCCCATTTTTATAACGCTACCGGGCGGATACGCGCCATTTGTCATTTTATTTAGCAAGGGTGTGGCTGGACTATCGCGAATCGCGCTCCATTGCTCCTCATTCATACCATTTACAAAATCATTTAAGTTATATTCAGGGTAGCTTCCCGCCGCTAAAATCTCGCCGTTTGTGGCGTCCATTACGATAGTAGCCCCCGCTTTGCCCTCAAAGAGCGAATCTAAATGCCTTTGTAAATCAATATCAAGTGCCAAATTCATATCATATCGCTTATTTGCGCCGACTTCCTCCAAAATCGCCACATTGCGATTTAGCACATCGACTTTGGTTTTGACATAGCCTAATTTGCCCTGCAAAAAGTCATTATAATACCGCTCGATGCCCATTTTCCCCACAAGCCCCGTATATTTTGCCATTTCGTTATCATAAATCTCTTGCTGATTCGCCGCGCCAATGTAGCCGATGATATGGGACGCCATAGTGTCATTTGGATAATGTCGCTTGGTAGCGTTTAAAATGCGTAAATTATCGCTTTGACTAAGGCTCGTGTAGCTTTTTAGCATTTCCTCATAAGAGATATATTTTATGATTGTAATGTAGCTGTGATTATATGCCGAATACTGCGCGAGATAGGATTCTTTTAGCTCCTGCGCGTCAAATTCTGGGAAATGCGCTACGATTCGCGCGATTTCATTATCCAATGCCTCGCTACTTTTTTTGCGCCCCAAATATGGGCTAAGCGCAATGGCATAGCCTAGCTCATTTACGGCTAGTGGCTTATTATTTCTATCCAAAATCTGCCCACGCGCGGGAACTTGCATTTCCGTGCGAATGATATTATTAAGTGAGAGATTTAAAAAATGTTCGTGCTTTAAAATCGCCAAATAATAAAATCGCGCCAAAATCACAAAAAACACTGCGCCAATAAAGCCTAAAGCTATTTTATACCTAGAATCCATCGTCCCACCATTATCAAAGTCTCAGCGAAAATATACCATAAAATCATCAAACTTAAAAAGCTGGATTCACCGCCAAATGCGATAAAAGAGTTGATGATTAAAAGCAAAATATAAATTATTGGAATGTAGATTAGCTCAAAGAGATTGACGAATCTAAACATTTTTTCAACCCTATCAAACACAAAAATATACACCAAGCAATACACCACAAAAAGCGTCCCCGGGGCGAATCCCTTGCTTGACTCCATAATGCCAAGTGTGATGACAAAGGCAAAAAGCGAGTAATATCGCTCGGATTCAAAGAGTTTGACGAATGTTAAAAATAGAATTCCAAAAAGCGGTGGCAAAATGATTTGCATAGAGCTAAGTGCGTCATAAACAAGTAGAAAGCCGATGATTAGGCAAATATCTACAAAGTTTTGAGAAGAGCTATTTCGTCGCATATAGGAAACTTTTTGCATTTTACACAATCCGCCCATATTTTTTGATTTGGCAAGGAATCTTTGGCGATTTCCTTAAAGCCGATTTTACTAAAAACTTCCTTTTGGTAAGTCAGCGTGAGAATCTCTTTTAGATTTAGCGATTCGCCCTCTTTAATTAAGCGCAAAATAAGCGCGGTGGCAATGCCAAGCCTACGATAAGATTCGCCTACGATGAGTGAGCGCACTTCGGCTAGATTCATTGAGTGAATGTGTAGCGCGGAAAATGCGATGATTTTGCCCGAATCTGCCCCAAAATTTGCACGCACCACACTATAAGAGCGAATCGAAGTCGCCATTTCGTCCTCTGTCCTATCCAAAATAATGCCCCTTTGCACTTCAGGCAAGATAAGATTACGCATCGCGGGAATGTCGCGCAAGGTAGGCTTTGTAATGCTAAATTTTGTTTCATCAAATTTCATATTTTGCCTTTAAATGTGATACATTGTGCGTAAAATCGCGTGGCGCAGGGATTCAATGCTGTCTTTTAAATCGCCTTGCCCTAAATCTTTTTTTGTCGTTGAAACCAAAATGCGCCCTTTTAGCGCGTGAATCTCGCTTTTTTTGAGTTTGTCCGCTTTGGTAAAAACTTCTAAAATATCGGCATCGGCACGAACAATCGAGCGTAAAAATGCGCGAATCTCATTATCAAGCGGTAGATTCGTGTGGCGCGAATCAATTAGGTGGATAAAGAGCTTAATAGATTCGCGCTTTTTTAGGAATGTGCTTAGATTTTTATCCCACGAATTGCGCTCGGATTTGCTGAGTTTAGCATAGCCAAAACCCGGAAAATCTAAAATGTGGATTACAAATTCTTGTGTGGGCAATTCGCGCTTGGGTGCATCTTGCATAGATTTGCCAAATTTCGAGTGTTCGCGGACGCCTAGTCCAGTCTCACACTCGAAATTTGGCAAAAACTCCGCAACCTCCACCGCAATCCCTTCGATTGTTTTTTGCGTTTGATTCGTAGAATTTGTGTTTTTTATATTGCCGTCATTGCGAGGGCTTTGCCCGAAGCAATCCACGCTATCGTCATTCTGAGCGTAGCGCGTAGCGCGTAGCGAAGAATCCATTTTAGCGACTTGCGAATCGCCCACGATTCGCTGATTTTGGGCGAATTTGTATGATTCATTGATTCGCTTTTGGGTCATTGTGCTTTGCATTGCATTAGATTCGCACGATTTGGATACTTCGATACGCTCAGTATGACGAAAAGGCGTAGATTTGCCTCGCAATGACGATTCATTAGAATCGCTTGAATTGCCTTGATTTAAACTATAAATTCTAGTATTTGCGGTATGGCTTTTGTATTTGTGAGAATTTTTGTGGATAAAACTAGACTGATGGTCTGTTGTTCCACAAAAATTCTCACAAGTGCGAAATTGCATACCCAAAGACGAATTTTTTTGATACGAATTTAATTGCCATTTTGATACAAAAAAATTCACTAATTTTGTTTTTCCCGGTGTGCTCGAACTCTTAGCCAAATTTTTATTATTCAGCAGTGCGTTTATTAGCGAGGATTTGCCGACATTGCTTCTACCCAAAATGGCGATTTCGGCATTGGAGATTTGAGGCGCGTTTGCGATATTCGTGCAGGATTGCACAAAGCGCGATTCAAGCACTTTTATGCTACTTGCCATCTTTTTGCTCCATTTGAAATATGAGCTTGGCGGGTTTGCCCTGTCTGCCTGTGATATTTACAAAGCCTATTGAATTATTGATGATGATTTCCTCGCCCACTACGGAGTTTATTTTGTCATTTTCGCTAACTTTTGCGTTGCCTTTTAGGCGATATTCGCCGCTTTTGGGGTCATAAAAGACTTCATCGGCTCTGCCTTTTAAAAGGCGATTGTCATTTGTCGTAATGGCAAAATCCACGCCTCCAAATGCCGAATATTTCAGCGGTGTGCGGTTTTTGTCAATGTTTATCACAACTTTTGGCGCATATAGCTCATCTTTGCCCTTTTTGATTGCCACGCTGTCGGTTAGCTCGATAATCCCGCTTTTTTCATCTGCGCTAAAATGCAATGCGCTTACTTCAAGTATGTTTTCTTCAGCAAATAGCGCATTTAATGCGACAAATGCGACACATACAAGCGCGAATCTTTTCATCTTTTATCGCTTTTTAGTTTGATTGTTGCTTTGATATTATCCGCCTTAATAACGCCATTTTGCGAATCATAGCGGATATTTTCGCCCTTTATATCCTCGCTTTTACTCTTAATAAAAAAGCCTTCTTTGCCCGTAAGTTTGCGCGTTTTCAAGTCATAATGCGCCACTTCGCTATACATTTCATAGCCGTCCCGCAAATCACTCACGCCATTATCGAAAAAAATCTCATCGCCCATTCGCTTCGCGCTTTTTGCCTTTAGCAAATCAAAAGATTCGCCCTTGCGCTCCAAAGTAATGTCGCTTAGCTCCTCAAATTGCTCTTTTTTCGCGCTATTTGCGCCTTTCGCGCTTTTTGTAGCGACTTCAAATTGTTTGCCATTTTTCGCGGTTAGCTTGGATAATAGCGAATCGCTAGTGATTTCATAAGCGGTGAAATTGTTGATTTCGATTTTTGGCATAGAATTTTCGCTAAATTGTGGCGGTGTGCGATTCGTCTCAAAGGAAAACACGATAGCCACGCTAAAAATCAGCAGTAGCAAGAAAAATAGCAATACGCTATTGCCCGTGTTGATGAGGTTGTATTTAAACAAACTGCGAAACAAACGCTTCATAAAGGCTCTCTTTTTTTAGGATAATCTCAATAGCTTCACGCACCGCGCCACAGCCACCTTTGGCGTTTAAAATCGTGGTGTGCGGGAGGGTTTTCATCGCCTCTGCGCAATCGCTTGGCGCGAAATTAAAATGCGATTCCTTAAACATTGGAATGTCGTTTAAATCATCGCCGATTGTGGCAATCTGGCTTGAATCAAGGGCGAATCGCTCTTTTAACTCGCGGACTTTTGCGCCTTTATCGCGGATTCCCATAAACAATAATTCATCGATTCCTAGCTCTTTTGCCCTAGCGCGGAGGATTTCGCTACTTCGTCCCGTGATAATGGCGACTTTGCGATTGAGTTTTTTTACCCAATAAGCTAAAGCTAAGCCGTCTTTGACATTAAAGACTTTAGCGATTTCTACAAATTCGTCTTGTGGCGATAAATCGTGGAGACTTGTTGTTCGCTTCGTCAATGAACCATTAGTTCTATTTCCTCGCTCACAACTGCGCAACCCCGATTTCTCGCTCACAATACTAGAATTTGCGTTTTTTATATTGCCGTCATTGCGAGATTCGGCGAATGCCGAATCGTGGCAATCCACGCTATCGTCATTCTGAGCGTAGCGCGTAGCGCGTAGCGAAGAATCCAAATCGCGCGAATCTAATGCGAATTTAGAATCTATTTTTTTATGTGATTCAATAAATAAATCTGCCTTTGAATCTATTGAATCTTTATCGCTCGAATCTTTTCGCAAAAGGGCTGCACCCCCCGCCCCGCTCCCCCTACGCGCCAAAAGCTGCCGCTTTTCGCTTTTAGGGGGAGAGCCTCGCAAGTCCTTTTCTAGCAAAAAATCGGCACTCGCACTACTGCTCGTTTGAATCCGATTTTTTGCACCACGAATCGGGCGAGATTTGGTTGCGCTATCGCGCGATTCGTTTGTATTTTGGATTGCTTCGTTGCTAACGCTTCCTCGCAATGACGATTCGGTGAAATCGCTTGAATTGCTTTGATTTAAATCCTCAAATTCTAGTATTTGCGGTGGAGATTTTGTATTTGCAGAAAATTTTGGGCGTGAGGCTAGACTTGAGGTCTGCGAACGCTCAAAATTTTCTGCAAGTGCGAAAGATGCACCCAAAGACGAATTTAGATTGCCATAAATTAGACTGCCATCTGTAAGCGTCCCGTCCGTATCTACGCACAGCAACTCAATCTTTTCTATCTTTCTACTCACAAACTCCCCTTAGTGCTTGGAATTTTTACGCGCTCATTTATTTTTATCGCCCCGCGCAACGCCACTGCAAACGATTTAAACGATGCCTCAATAATGTGGTGCGCATTTTTCCCGCGCCGAAAGACAATGTGTGCGCTGATATTGGCGTTATTCACCACTGCGCGGAAAAATTCCTCGACTAACTCGCAATCAAATTCGCCCACTTTTTGCGGAGTGATTTTGCCTGATTTTAGCGCGTTAAAGGGCGATTCAAAGTGCAAAAACGCCCGATTGCAAATATCAAGCGAACATTCCACGCACGATTCGTCCATCACTACACTTGCAAAGCCGAATCGCTCGATATTTTTCACAGGATAGAGCGATTCGCCCAAAAGTTTGCCTATCACAATCCCGCAATCCTCCACGCTATGGTGCGAATCCACGCCCAAATCGCCCTTGCATTCTAACTCCAAATCAATCAAACTATGCTTTGCAAAGGATTCAAGCATATGATTAAAAAATCCAATGCCTGTCTCAACCTGCGATTCGCCGCTGCCATAGAGCTTTAGCGTGGCTTTTATGTCTGTCTCTTTTGTTTTACGACTTAATGTTTTTGCTTCCATTTTGCTTCCTTTTTTTGCGAAAATTTTGCGCGAATCAAATGCGAATCCTGCTCGAATCTTACGCGAATCGCGCCTTAATCGCGCACAAAGAATCCTTCGATTCGCTTAGATTTGATAAAGTCTCGCGCCTCTGCCTCGCTTTTAAATCCGCTGATAAACACGCGATAAATCGGTGCGCCCTCAAATTCGCCCTCTTTTATAATCGTGCGATAATTGTCAAATTGATGCGATTCTTGGTAGGTTTGTGCGCCACTTTGCTTTCTAAATGCGCCAATTTGCACGGAGAAAATCCCGCCTGTGATGACTTTTTCGCTCACACCTGTCTTAAACTCGTCCTTAAACTCGCTAGAATTCACCATATCTTTGATAATCGTAGAGTTACTTGCCGCATCATCTGAGACAATTCCGCCAAAGCCGATTACCTCGATATTTACCCGCGCTGTGCCTGTTTTAATCATATCAATATCTCGTGCGGCAGCGGCGGATAAATCGATGATTCGCCCCTCGACAAAGGGTCCTCTGTCGTTTATACGCACAATGGTAGTCCTACCGCTATCAAGGCTATAAACCTTTACAATGGTATTCATCGGTAGCGTTTTGTGGGCTGCGGTGTGGAGATTCATATTATAAATTTCGCCATTTGAAGTCTTTTTGTTGTGAAAATTAGGTCCATACCAACTAGCGATTCCGTCCCAATTCTCGCCGATTTCCACGCGCTGTGGGTAATACCACTTGCCATTGATTTGATATGGCTTCATCGTAGCGCGTTGAATCGCCTCGCTGTCTCTGGCATCGCCCAAATTTGGCTGGATACTTTCGCTAGGCGGGATTTGTGAATCATAGCGCATTCTGCCGTCCTGCGTGCTGTAAGTGTTGCCACTAGCGTATCTGTCCCCGCTACCGCTTGGCGAATAGCGATTGAGATAGTCCTTGAATCCCTCGTAATCCTGATACGCGCCCACGCCACCGCGATAAGTGCTGGTATTTGCACAACCGCTAAATATCAAAGTAGCTAAAATCACGCCCAAAATCACGCCTATATGCGCATTTAAAAGCGCATTTAATCTCGCCCAGAAAATGCCCCGAAAACTTACAATCATCAAATTTTCCTTATTTTTTTATGCGTCAAAATTTGTGTTTTAAAAATGATAAATCGCACCAAATCGCCAAAAATTAAAACCGCAAGTTTAATAAATTTTGACTTAAAAATGCGTAAAATTTGAAATTTGAAGTGGGATTTGGCTTTTTAGATTCGCGTGATTTGGATTGCTTCGGCGAATCTACGATTCGCCTCGCAATGACGAGAGAGTAGGGAATCTATTTTTTGCAAAAGCCAAACGAAGCAAAAACTTTTAAGTAGATTTGCCTACCCCAAATCAAAGCAATCCACACCCTAACCCGTCATTGCGAGTGAGTGAAACGAGCGAAGCAATCCATAAGAAGCAATCAATAAATTTAAAATAGATTGCCACGATTTTGCTAACGCAAAATCTCGCAATGACAAAAGGGTAGAGAGATTCTACTTTTGGCAAAAGCCAAAAGTAGCAAAAACTTTGAATAAGGATTTTTTATTTGATTTTTTGTTAGATTCGTGCAAAGCACGAATCGCAATCGAAGTAATGGCGGTATGGCTTTTGTATTTGTAAAAAAATTGGGCGTGAGACTAGACTAATAGTCTGCGAATGCCCGATTTTTTACAAGTGCGAAATCACATACCCCAGAACAAATTGCACTCATTCAAACAGCGCGTTTATCGTGCTAATGAAATGCAGCGAATCCACGCTTACGCCTTGTGCCATTATAGAGAAATGCAAATGCGCCCCGCTTACGCGCCCTGTATCGCCACTTAGCGCGATAATTTGCCCTTTTTTGACATTTTCGCCAAGCGCAACTTTTAGCTCACTGCAATGAAAATACGCGCTGTAAATGCCCTCGCCGTGGTCGATTATAATGCTATTGCCTGACATAAATCGCTCTTTTGCAAGTGCGACTTTGCCGTCATTTATCGCCCTAATAGGTGTGCCGATAGCCGCGCGAAAGTCCGTCCCTGCGTGATAACTGCGCAGTTCATTATTAAACATTCGTGCGTTGCCATAGTGGCTAGTGATGACGCTTTCCATTGGAAGCGCGAATCGCTCACTCCATAGCCGTTTGGGCGTGGTTGTGCGATAGATTGCGTTTGCCTCTTGCAATTCGTCCGCCACGCGCTTTTGCTGGGCTTTGTTTGGGCGGACTTTGGAAGTGTCTGTAATGGTGATTTTTTCTTGCTTGTAGGGCGCGGATTTGATTTCTAAAACTAGCCCACTTAAAAGCGTGGCTTTGCCGATATTTGCGCGATATGGAACGCTGACAATGGCGATTTTTTCGCCCTCTTTGGCGGGGTGATTTAGCCACGCGATTTTTTTCTCACCAAATTTTAAAGGCTTTGGATTCGCCTCAGTTGTGGTAAAAATATACGCCGTGCCGTTGTAGGCGATATGTGCCGTTGTCGCGCTTATGGGCGTGGGCGAAGTCAGTGGCATTTGTGGGGCGGGGGCTTTGCCTTGAGCGGTGCTAGATTCTGCGCCCAATAGCGATAAAATCGCACAAGCGCAAAGCAAGATTCGCATTAGATTCATAGTGATTTCCTTAAAAATTGTGATGAAAAATTTTTGCGCGATTGTAGCATTTTTGGCGCATTTTGTAAAAGCGTGGATTTTGGCGCATTTTAGGGCGAATCCACGCGAATCTTAGGCAATGTTATAGGCGAATCTAAAAAGCGCGAATCTATTTGACTTTATGGATAATTTTGTTGCATAATTTCGCATATTTTACAAGCCACAAAGGAGCGATACAAATGGACTACGCGCTTTTTATCATCACATTTGCCTCCGTGTGTTTTCTGCCGGGCGTTTGTATGAGCCTCACGCTCTCGCTTGGCATTAGCATAGGCTTTAGACGCTCTCTGCCATTTATGTGCGGTGCGCTATCGGGGCTACTCGTGGTAGTCGTGGTGTGCGGATATGGCACGAATCTCATCGCACGATTTCCAAACGCATTCTACGCGCTAAGATTATTTGGGATTTTGTTTTTATTCTACACAGCGTTTATGCTTTTCAAACAAAAAGCGCAATTAAGGGAGGAAAAGACGAGCCAAAGGGACAGATTCGCCCTAATTGCGCAAGGATTTTTGACTAGCCTATCAAACCCATCGGCGTGGATTTTTATGGTCGCGCTTTTGCCACAATTCTTGCAAAAATCTCACCTCGCAATCCTTGCGCTAATGATTGCAATCCTAGAAATCATCGCACTTTGCACCTACTCGCTTGGCGGAAGCGTCTTTCGCATTTTCCTAAAAGAGCATATCGATAAACTCGTCAAATTCAGCGCACTCTGCGTCTTAGTGCTAGGAATCTTTATGTTTTATAATTTGTGCATTGAGATAATCAAGTGAGATTCGTGGCTATAAATCAGCGCGGATTCGCGCAATGATTTCGAGCGCGAATCTTATATAAATCCACGCAAAGCCTTGCGAATCCGTGCGAATCGCGCGAATCCAAATGTGCGAATCTATTTCCTATACGCAAATTGCTTTTGATTTTTGAGTGGAATCATTAGCTTTTGGTTGATAGCGATTTTGGTTTTTTTGAGGTTATTTGTATTTTTAATCGTGTCAATGCTGACATTGTATCGGCGCGAAATGCTGTAAAGATTATCGCCCTTTTGCACACGATACACGATATAAAACTTCGATAAATCCGCCTTTCTGGGCTTAAAATTTTTCTTAAAACTTAGCAGTTTTTCATAGGGCAAATACACATCGTATTCATCTCCATTTGGTGGCAAAAATCCATATTTAAACTGCCGATTGTAGCTTTTTAAATCATCGACTTTCATTCCCGCACCTTTGGAAATAGACTCCAAATCCGTTCCAGCGGGGATTCGCACACTCGCTAGGGTAACAGTCGAGCCACGATTGAGGAAATGCTCTTTATCGAGCGTCTTTAGCTCGTTAATATTGCTAAACGCCACATTCACGGACAAAATCGAGCGAATATAGTTTTGCGTCTCTTTGGGAATGTAGTCCATAAGCACATTTATATCATCACTACCAGCCTCGTTAATCGCCTTTTTCAGCCGTCCTATGCCACAATTATAAGCCATAGCGGCGAGATACCACTTGCCTGTGGCGTTTCTAAGCTGTTTTAGGTAGTCAATCGCTGCCTGTGTGGATTTTATCGGGTCTCTGCGCTCATCGATAAAATCATCGATTCGTAGCTTCAAACCTTTCGCGGTGGAGGGCATAATCTGCCAGATTCCTACGGCTTTTTTGCGCGAATACGCCCTTGTAGAAAAGCGCGATTCGACCATTGCAAGATATAAAAATTCCTGTGGCACACCCGCATCGCTTAGCATTTGGCGCAAAATAGGAATATATTCATAACCTTGTTCATAACTATTGACAAAATAATCCCACCTATCGCCTAGCGTGCGCTCATAGTGCTGAGTAAAAAATGTCGTATCAATTTGGTATGAGGTATCCACATCGAAAGTATTTAGGACGCTTTGGAGGTTTTCTACGCTAGTGCTGTCATAAAAATCGGCTTTTAAAATAGCTATATTTGCCACAAGTGCGAATGTCACAAAAAAGATAATATTTTTCAAGTCAAATCCCTTTTAAAAAAATTTTTTGGATTCTAATGAAATATTGCTTAAATATCAGCTAAAAATGTGATTTGTTTAATTTAATATTTTTGTGCGCTGTGCTTTTATAAAAAGATTAGTATTTTAGGTATGAATCGTATTTAGATTCGTGCAAAATTGGGCAAATTGCGAGTGATTTTTGTCTTTTGTGGGTTGTTTTGGCGATTCTACGAATTGCCTCGCAATGACGAAATATTTTTTTTAGATTCGCTCAATTGGATACTTCGGGCTAAAGCCCTCAGTATGACGAAAAGTTTTATTTTATGCTTAATTCATAGCAGATTCGCCTTAGCGAATCGCAATTCGCAGAATTTGCAAGAGCGATAGCTCGAAGCAACTATCGAAATAATGGCGCAATTTATAAGATTCAAGCGATTCGGCGCGGAAGTAGCTTTAGGCGATTTTGTGGGTTTTCGAGCGCGAGACTATGAGATAAGACTAGAGTGTCTATCGAATAGTCGAGCGCGATGAATCCCGCAAAAGCGTCAAAGATACAACGCGCACTTTTTTATTTGCGTCCTTCTATGTCGATTGTCAGTGTTACCTCATCTCCCAACGCTGCGCTTGGTGTGTCTTTTGCTATGCCAAAATCTTTGCGATTGATTTTGCCATTTAGGCTAAGCCCGATGACTTCTTGCCCAGCTCTTTCGTCCTTTGTAACGCCAAAAATCTCTACGCCAAAATTTACTTGTTTTTTGACGCCTTTGATTGTTAGCTCAAAAATCCCGCTGTCGCCTTGAATCTTTACTAATTTTAATGTCGCTTTTGGAAATTTTTTCGCGTCAAAATAATCAGGGTCTTTGATATGCTCATCGCGATTTTTGTTGTTTGTGTTGATAGAGTCGATTGACACTTCGCCATTTAGCGCGGTTAGTTTGCCGTTATCTGCGCTCAAAGTGCCATCAAATTTGCCAAAATTGCCTTTGACATTGCTAACGCTTAGGTGTTTAATCCTAAATTCCACTTGTGAATGCGTAGTATCTAACTTATAATCCGCCGCGTTCAAACCCACGCAGAATAAACCTGCTAATAATAAAACAAATGCTTTTTTCATCTGTAATTCTCCTTTTGATTTAAAATTTTAAAGCAAAAATTTTACTTAAGGATTATCAAATTTTTATTAAGAAAATTGCATTGCCCAGCATAGCGAATCATCAAAAATCCAAAAATTATTGCAGAAAATCCAGCGTATAGCTATCCTCAAAATCGCGCAATAGCAGTTCTTTCACGCTTAGGCGCGGATTTTTGCCCTCCAAAATCTCATATACTTGCGCGGCAATGGGCGTGTAGATATTGTGCTTTTTGGCGAGTCGCACCACCGCTTTGGTGCTTAGCACACCCTCAGCCACCTCGCCTAGCGAATCCAAAATGCGCTTTAGCGGAACATTTTTGGATAGCTCGTTGCCCACGCGATAATTGCGCGAGAGAATGGAATTTGTCGTTAAAAATAAATCTCCAGCCCCGCTAAGCCCCAAAAATGTGCTTTCCTCCGCGCCAAAAAACTCCCCGAATCGCGCCATTTCCACAAGCCCACGCGCGATTAAAGACGCCTTTGCGTTGTTGCCTAGCTTTAGCCCATCTGAGATTCCAGCTGCAATGGCGATGATATTTTTATATGCACCTGCCACTTCGCCACCGATGACATCGTTATTGACATAAACTTTGATAAAGTTTGGAAAAATCTTAACTGCGCCTTCAATTTTTGCCTTTGTGTGAATCGTAAGCGCACATGGCATTCCCTCTAGCACTTCACTTGCAAAGCTAGGACCCATAAGGTAGCCGACATTTTTGTGTTTGCAAACTTCATCGAAAATATCGCTCATAAATGCGCCAGATTCGACTTCGATGCCTTTAGATGCGATTAGCACGACAGATTCACGGGCGAATCGCATTTTGCCTAGCATTTCGCGCATAGCCTCGCTTTTTATGGCAATGACGATATAGGCGCATTTTAGGGCAGATTCGAGGCTTATTTGTGTAACTTTATGCGTAGGAAAACTATTCAAAAATCGCAATTCGCGCCTAGAGACAATGCCTACATCGTTTTTTTGGCTTAGCGCGTAGGCTAGTGCGCGTCCCCAAATGCCTCCGCCGATGACTGCCACACTGATATTTTCGTTTTCGCTCATTTTTTGCCCTTTACATTTTGGTTTTTGCTGTGATGCCCATTAGACTTAGTCCTGTGGTGATTGATAGCGATACAACCTTTAAAATGCCACAAATCGCGCCCTCATTTGGCGAACCGATGATTTTAAAAGAGTTGTAGCAAAAATGCAATTTGGAAGCGAGTGTTTTTAGGTATTCAGGTAGCTTTTGCATTGCCCTTTCATTAAATGCGCCCTCCAAAATCTTTGGCAACAAAAGCGCGTAGAAAAGCAAATCTTTCCACTCGGATTGCAGATTCGCAATATCAAAATGTGCGTTTGTGCTAGAGCTTTTGCCTAAAAGCGTGTGAATTCTAGCGTTTGCGTAGTTTATGTAAAAAATGGGATTGGTGGAATCCTGCGCGTTTAAATCCGCAATGTCAAACTCCAAATGCGTGTCGGCGCGTTTGGTTAAAAATACGAATCGCAACGCGTCAATGCCGATTTCATCGATGACTTCACTCATTAGTATGAAATTTCCTGCCCGTTTGCTCATCTTGTAGGGTTGCCCGTCTTTTAGCAAACTCACCATTTGTGATAAAAGCACTTCTAATTTACCAGAATCAAAGCCCAAAAATGCCACACTAGCTTTGATTCGCGCGATATAGCCGTGGTGGTCTGCGCCCCAAATGTTTATGTATCTATCAAATCCGCGCTTAAATTTGTCGTTATGATAGACAATATCTCCCGCTAAATAGGTGGGTTCGCCTGATTCGCGGATAATCACTCTATCTTTTTCATCGCCAAATTGCGTGGATTTTAGCCAGATTTTGCCCTCACTCTCATACAAAGCGTCATTTGCCTTTAGCTTTTCTAAAGTCGCATTTAGCGCAGGAATGAGCGACTTTTCGCTGACAAAATTATCAAAGGCGATATTTGCGCTTTGCAGATTGCTTTTGATTAAATCCATCATTTTTTCTACGGAAAAATCCTTTAGATTCGCCAAATTTGCGTCATTTTGGTAGTCTAGCACTTCGTTGCCAAAGTAATCATTGGCATATTTTGCTAACTCCATCATATACTCGCCCTTGTAAAAATCCTCGTGCGATTTTGGCTCGGGGTCGAGTTTGTTTGGCACATTTTCTAATTCGCAAATCTTATCGTAAGTCGAGTGCAACAAAATATCCACTTGATTTCCTGCGTCATTTATGTAGTATTCTGTGGTGATTTTATGCCCTAAAAAGCGTCCGATTCGCGCCATCGTGTCGCCCCAAATCGCACCTCTAGCGTGTCCTATGTGGAGCGGTCCTGTGGGATTCGCGCTGACAAATTCTAATAAAATGCGCTCTTTGCGGTGCGAATCGTGCAAATTGCGCGAATCTTTTGCGGTGGATTCGTTAGATTCGCTTGAATCGCCCGAATCAACCGAATCGCCGTTGTTTGAATCGCCAAATTCACTAGATTCACCCAAATTATGCCGAAAATCGCCACGATTTAAAATCTCACTTGCCATTTGCGCTAAAAATTCATCGCTTAAATGAAAATTCACATAGCCATTTACCACTTCGATTGCGCTAAATTGCGGTAGATTCGCTAATTTTTCTTTAATATTTTGCGCGATTTCTTTGGGATTTTTTTGCAGTTTTTTTGCTAGTGTAAAAGCAAGTGGCGTGGCAAAATGCCCCATTTTTGAATCTTTTGGGACATTTAGCAACACATCGCATTGTAGCGTGGAATCTAAGATATTTTTTATCGTGTCATACATTTTTATTCCTAATCAAAACGCATTCACGCCAAATTCGCAAGGATTATGCTTTTTGTTCGTCTTGCACTTTTTGTGTGGGCTTATCCTCTACTTCCTTTCCTGCAATCGTTTTGATATTGCTTTTTGAATCCTCTTCATCGTCTTTTACGGCGTTTTTAAAGTTTTTAATTCCTGCGCCCAAACCTTTGGCTAACTCAGGGATTTTTTTACCGCCAAATAGTAGCAAAATCACTACCAAAATAACCACTACATTCCAAAAACTCGGTGCCATTGTCTCTCCTTAAAATAAAGTTGCGAATTATACTATAAACTTCGCTTAATTTTATTGATTTAGCTTAAATATTTCTTTGCGAGCTCTACGAATCGCTCATAAACCTTATCAAAGTCAATGCCATAAGAGCGCGTATTGCCGATAGCCGTGATAAAATTCGTATCGCCGCTCCAGCGAGGCAAAAGGTGCAGGTGCAAATGCGCAGGGATTCCCGCTCCGCCACTTTGCTTGATATTCATACCCATATTTATGCCACTTGCGCCGTAATCATAAAGGATTTGCATCGAATCTTGGGCAATCTTAAAGAGTGAAAGCCAAATATCGCTAGGCAATTTCTCAGGCGAATCTTCGTGCAAACACGGCACAATCAAAATATGCCCGGGCGTGTAAGGAAACTTATTCATAACAATAAAAAGCTCATCATTGCGGTAGATGACTTTATTTGCGCTGTCATTGTGTGGCTCTTTGGCAATGCCACAAAACACGCACTCATCGCGCTTATCACTAAAATAAGCCTCCCTCCACGGCGCGTATAAAATATCCATTTGTAAATCCTTATAAGTTAAGATAGCATTATTGTAGCATAAAGTAACGCAGAATCTAAAATTTTCTCAACAAGGATTGCTAAAAATAAAATGTGTTAATTTTCGCCAAGCAAAGCTAAGAATGTTTATTATAAAATGTCGCATTTTTATCTAAAGGAATCTAAAATGCAAAATAAAACTACTAAATCAAAAAGCACAGATTCGCACAAATCATCGTGTAGCTGTTGTGATTTGAGCAATATTACGCAAACAAATGACGATGATTTTAGCACCAAAAAAGAATTAGCGTTTTTGCTGTCCTTAATCGCGGTATTTTTGGGCGCGGTGGCGGTGCTGCACTTTGTCGCCATTCCTGCTGTGAAATACGGCGCAATCGCGATTCTTGTGGCGATTTATCTAATTTCTGGCAAAGAGATTTTTTTAAACGCATTTAGAAATTTTAAAAAATGCGATTTTTTTGATGAAAACTCACTAATGTTTATAGCTACCATTGCGGCGTTTTGTATCAATGCTTACGAGGAAGCGGTGGCAGTAATGCTATTTTATCGCACGGGCGAATTTTTACAAGAAATGGCACTAAATAATTCTAAAAAATCCATAAAGTCATTATTGCAAATCGCGCCCAATATTGCGCATTTAAAGCGCGAATCGCGTGGCGAATCTAGCGAATCGCTCGAATCTAAATTAGGCGAATCGCCAAAATCCGCCGAATCTAAAAGCAACGAATCGCCCAAACTAAGCGAATCCGCCGAATCCAAAATCATCGACATTGCCCCGCAGGATTTGCGAATCGGTGATATTTTTATCACATATCCGGGCGAAAAAATACCGCTTGATGGCACAATCATCAAGGGCGAGAGTTTGATTGACACAAAGGCTCTCACAGGCGAACCCATACCCATTTTGGCAAAAAAGGACGGCAAAGTTTTGGGCGGAACGCTCAATCTAAACGGCGTTTTGGAAATCAAAGCGACAAAATTATATGAAGATTCAAGCATTGCCAAAATCATCGACTTAGTGCAAAATGCCACGCAAAGCAAGGCAAAAGCGGAGAGTTTCATCACAAAATTTGCGCGAATCTACACGCCTATCGTATTTTTTCTCGCGCTTTGTGTGGGAATCATTCCGCCACTGCTTGGATTTGGCACATTTAACGAGTGGATTTACCGCGCGTTAGTGGTGCTAATGGTTAGCTGTCCGTGTGCGCTTGTGATTTCCGTGCCTTTGGCGTATTTTGGGGGCATCGGGGCGGCGTCCAAAAATGCGATTTTAATCAAAGGTGCGAATTATTTGGAGGCTTTAAGTGAGGTTAGCAATATCGCCTTTGATAAGACAGGGACGCTGACAAAGGGCGTCTTTAAGATTGTAAAAATTGAGGCGCAAAATGGTTTTAGCGAGGACGAAGTCCTGCAATACGCCTTTTGCGCGGAAAATTTCTCAAATCACCCCATTGCTTTGGCGATAAAAAGCGAGTATGAAAAGCGCATTCACTCACACACTTGCACTCATACAGCGCACGAAAATATCAGCGGTATGGGCATAAAGGCGTCTTGCAATTATCAAAATATTTTGGCAGGAAACGATAAGATTTTGCATAAATTCAACATTCCGCACAATGACTGCAATATTCAAGGCACGGTGGCGCATATCGCAGTCAATGACAAATACGCTGGATATATAATGATAGCCGATGAGCTAAAAGATGATAGCATTCGTGCGGTGCGTGAATTGCGCGATTTGGGCGTGGAAAAAATGGCAATGCTAACAGGCGATAATGAATTTGCAAGTAAAGATATAGGCGAAAAACTTGGGCTTGATGAAGTGCATTATAATTTGCTACCTGAGGAAAAGGCGAAAATTTTTAGCGACTTTACCAAAAATGCGCGTGGCAAGAGTGTCTTTGTGGGCGATGGTATCAATGACGCCCCAAGTATCGCGCTTAGCGACATAGGAATCAGTATGGGTGGCGTGGGTAGCGATGTCAGCAAGGAAAGTGCGGATATTTTGATAGTCGATGATAGCATTGCCAAAATCGCCACCGCCATAAAAATCGCGCGAAAAACAAAGCGCATAATTTTGGAAAATATCGCCCTAGCCCTTGGCGTGAAAGCGGTGTTTATCGTGCTTGGGTTAATCGGCGTGGCGAATATTTGGGAAGCGGTGTTTGGCGATGTGGGAGTGGCGTTGTTAGCACTATCTAACGCAATGCGAATATTAAAGGCTTAATGAGAGGCAATTTGTTCTGGGGTATGCAATTTGTGTTATTTTGGCGACAAAATTTCACTCAATGGACGCCCAAGTCCTATTTCGCTCATTTTGCACCAAAATAACGCAAAGCCATACCGCCATTACTTCGATTGCGATTACGCTAAAGCGAATCGACTATGAATCAAGCGCGAATCTACAATGTTTCGTCATTGCGAGACTTGACAAAGTCAAGTCGTGGCAATCCAAACAAAAAAATAAAAAATAGATTGCCACGAAAATCCTACGGATTTTCTCGCAATGACAGATGGAGATTCGTCATTTCGAGGGCTTTGCCCGAAGCAATCCAAAAAAATAAATATGCGTATAGCACACAACAACTTAAAAAGTTTTTTTGCTTAGTTTGGCTTTCGCTAAACAAAGAGTCCTCTCCACCCTGTCATTGCAAGATTTTGCATAGTAAAATCGTGGCAATCCACCACTTTTTTATTGCAAGGGAGCGAATCGCCGAAACAATCCAACTTTGATAAAGTTTCCACACATTAAACAATTTTTTCGCTAGAATCTGCGTTTAAAAATTATCTTTAAAAAGGATTCGCACAAAATGCAAAAATCAAATAAACGCGCAATATTGCGCAGTAAAAATAGCTCTACGCCCCCCCCCATAATAGATTCGGATAAAAATAGCCAAAATTTACACCCCATTTCTGCCACTGCAACCGCCATCATTTGCCTACTTGTATTTGCCTTTCTTTTCGCGCTAAATCTCGCGCTCCCACTTGTGGGCGATGATTATTTGTTGCTTTATAATAGCAATGGATTCCAAAGTATTATTTACTCGTATTTCTCGTGGAATGCGCGTTTTTATGAGCTACTTTATGGCGCATTTATCGTGCGTCTCAACCCATATATTTTTGATTTTTTCAACGCGATTTTAGGCGCGATTTTTGTGGTGGGATTATTTGCGCTATTATTTTGGGATTTTAGACGCAGATTTAGCACACAAGACATATTTTTGCTATGTGTGATGATATTTTTACTATGCACGGTTAGTGCGTTTGAGAGTATATTTTTGTGGGGCGATGGGAGTGCAAACTACCTTTGGGGCGGTGTCGGCGTGGTTTTGATAATGCTACATATAAAAATATTTTTATTACAACGATTCGACAAAGCGCAAAATTTAAACAAAAAACTTATATTATTTGTCGAATCCAAAATCACAATCGCCACACTTTTGCTACTATCGCTCATTAGCGCGATGAGCCACGAAGTGCTATGTGTATTTGCGATAATGTCCTATATCGTGCTATTTTGCGCGTGTAGATTGCGACAAATTAAGTTGCCATTTTATTACAAAATCTCATTTTTGCTTGTTGTGGTGGGATTATTTTACTTGTTACTTGCGCCCGGCACGGATAAGCGAATCGCATTTGAAGTGGAGCGATATGATTATATGAGTTTGGGGGCGATTTGGGCGTTAGACTTTGGAGATAAATGTAGGCGAATCTATCTTGTGCTGACAAATTTTGCCTCAAAAACGCCTATGATTGCGCTAATGCTTATGTTTGCCCTATCATTTTTTAAAATCTACAAATCACAGATTTTCTACAAACAAGCGGTGATTTTTTCGCTTTCATTATGCCTATTTTGCGTGATTTTAGTGCAGTTTCCATTGCTTGGAATCTTTGCGTTGCTATGTATGCAAATTTATATCTATCGCTCAAATCCGCGTGATATGGCGAATCTAGCGATTTTAGTGGCGTTTTGTATGTGGATTGCTATGGGAATGGCGTATTTGCAGTTTGCTAAAAATCTGCCTCTTAGGGCTAGAAGTGTGGATTTGATTTTGCTAATTTGCATTTGCTTAATGCAACTAAAAACTTATATTTTTCCGCGAAAATTGATGATGATTTTATCTGCGCTAATGCTAATCTTTTTTGCCTACACGATTTATCAATACACGGATTTGCGCTACAAATGGAACGCCTTAAGTGAATACATTGAATCGCAAAAATCTTTGCACGGAGAAAACGCGCAAATCGTGTATAGCGCGGATAAATTTAAGATTGATTATTTTATGATAGGTGAGTTTTTCCGCCCAAATGACGCACGGCACGACAAAGCGTTAGATTATTTTGGATATGAATATGTCTTTGGCGTAAAAAGTGTGGAGTTTAAGTAGCGATTCGCGCTGAATCTGCCTTAGATTCGCCTAAATTGCTTTATTTTACGCTACAATGCGCGTTTTTAAAATAATTTTGGTGAGAAATAATGCAACGATTCAAATTTATCATTACCACAAGCGATTAAGCGATGAAATCTCTGCACTCGCCCTATCAAATCGAGCTATTTGAATCCAAAAAAGATTGGCTGATTTTTGTGGGATTCGCGCTTGTGATTTTTGCAATATCTATTGCGCTAGAATATCGCAATTACCGCACATTGCTTAAATCTAAAACCATTGAAGCGCAAGTGCTTTTGCAGTATGTAAAGGCAGAGAAAAATTATTTTGTCCTAAAAATGCGTAGCAACAAAGGCGAAATTTTCTACACCACTTCGCGCGATGATTTGCGCGACTTGCGAGGGCGATTTGTGAGCGTATATGGCAAGTTAGGCAATGACTGCACTTTTGGCAAATACCTAAAATCCTGCTTTTTTATAGGTTATTCCATCTCGCTTTTAGCAAAAAGAGATTTGCTAACTGGTGCAAAAAACTACATAGCCTCGCAACACAGCGAATCTTATAGCGATAAAAATGACGCCTTTGGCGCGAATCTCTTTGCCCAAATGTATAACGCGCTATTTTTTGCCACGCCTATGCCAAAAACTCTGCGCGATAGCGCAAATATCTTTGGCATAGCGCATATTTTTGCTATCAGTGGCTTTCATCTAGGAATCTTAGCATTTGTATTGTATGCACTTCTTGCGTTGCCGTATAGGGCTTTGCAAAGGCGATTTTTCACATATCGCAATGAATTTTATGACTTAAATTTTATCGTGCTGATTTTTGCGTTTTTGTATTTGGTAGTTTTGCAATTTTCGCCTAGCTTTTTGCGCTCATTTGTAATGTTTGCATTTGGATTTTTTGTGCTGTGGCGTGGGCTAAAATTGCTTTCTTTTAAGCTACTTTTTGCTTGTGTGGTGTTAATTTTGGCATTGTTTCCACGCATATTTTTCTCTGTCGGCTTTTGGCTATCGGTGTGCGGAATCTTTTATATTTATTTGTTTTTAATGCGCGTAAAAATCACGCCAAAGGCAACAATACTGCGTAAATTCATCTATGCCACCGCCTTAAATATCACTATCGCGCTAAATATGCTGCCTATTTCACATTTCACATTTTTTGTTTTTAGCCCATTTATCGCGCTTTCGCCGTTTATCACAATGGCTTTTGTGGTGTTTTACCCTTTGATTTTAGTGCTACATTTAGTAGGATTCGGTGGTATTTTTGATAAAATGCTGTTTTTTATTGCGAATCAACATTTCGCATTCGTGGAGCTAAAAACGCCATTTGTGTTATTGTGCGTGTTTGTGGGATTATCGCTTTTTGCGATTCGCAATAAACTCGCATATTACGCGCTAAATGCCGTTTCGATTTTATACTTTTTGTATGGAATCTATATCTTTTGTAAAGGAAATCTATGAAAACGCTTATAAATTACACGCTCAAAGGGCTTTTTGCCGTTTTGCCGATTATTATTTTGCTTTGGATTTTAAAGATTGTCTATAATTTTATCGCGCAGATTGTGGATTCAATCTTTTCTATCACGCAGGGTAGCTTCGTATTTACCGCGATTATTTGCGTGCTGATGATTGTATTTTTCATCGCGCTAGGCATTGTCGTGGAGCGCAACAAAGAGGCGATTTTCCTAAAAATCGCTGATATTATCATAGGCAAGATTCCGCTTGTATCAAGCATTTACGCCACAATCAAAGAGATTATCAATCTCTTTAGCGCGAAAAATTCTAGCAATTATTTGGGCGTGGCGTGGATAAAAATCGGCGAACACAAGGTTATGGGCTTTATCACCAAAGAGCTAGAGGACAGCTACTTTGTGTTTGTGCCGACCACGCCGAATCCCACTTCGGGCTTTTTGCTAAATGTCAAAAAGGACGAAATCGAAAAAAGCGATTTATCTGTAGCAAATGGCTTTAAAAAGCTGATTTCACTAGGAATCAAGTGATTTTTCGGATTCGTGGATTTATAAATTTTAGTTGCGAATCTGCGAATCTATTTTGCTATAATTTCGCGTTTGAATCTAGCGCGAATCGCCGTTGTGTGAATCGCCAAATTTGCGCGAATCACAACGCAAATCGCGTCAAAACGCCACAAATGAGGGGGAGCAAAATGCTACAAAAGCTAAAAGATTTTAGCGAATTAGTTGTTTTTAAGCATACGATTTTTTCATCGACATTTTTGCTAGTGGCGGTGGCGGTGGCTTTTCGCGGTATCGAATCTAGTAGTTCTAGTGATTCAAGCACATTTGCGATTTTTATCGCCAAAACGCTTATCCTGTGCGCGTTTGCGCTGATTTTTGCGCGAAATTTCGCAATGGCGTTTAATCGCTTTTGCGATACAAAGTTTGACGCGCTAAATCCACGCACAAACTCGCGCCCTAGCGTTGATGGGCGCATTTCGCCACGCGCGATGATTGCATTTATCATCATAAACGCGCTTGGATTCATCATCACTTCATTTTTTATAAACGCCCTTGCACTCGCGCTATCCGTGCCGTTTCTGGCGATTATCGGCGCGTATTCTTATTTTAAGCGATTTAGCGCGTTAGCGCATTTTATTTTAGGAATCTCGCTTTCACTTGCGCCCATTGCGGGTGTAGTGGCTGTGCTTGGAATGATTCCGCTATGGAGCGTGTTTTTATCGGTGGGTGTGCTGTTTTGGGTGGCTGGATTTGATTTGCTTTACTCACTGCAAGACATTGACTTTGATAAGGCAAATGGATTGTTTTCGATTCCATCACGCTATGGGCTAAAAGTGAGCATTTTTATCTCGCGATTCGCGCATATTTTGGCGGTGGTTTTTTGGGCGTTATTTGTGGTGGAATCAAATGGCGGAATGTTCTCGTATTTGGGCGTTTTAAGTGCGTTTGCAATGCTAATTTATGAGCATTATTTGGTGGCAAAGGATTTGCTAAATATTCCAAAGGCATTTTTTCAGACAAATGGCTATTTGGGCGTGGTTTTTTTGATATTTATTTTGTTAGATTGCGTATTTTAGGGGGATTTAAAACTTTGAGAATAATAGATGCGCCTTTGCAAATCGACTTTAATGCGCTAGATTCGAGCAATGAGGCGCGATTCAAAGTGGAGTTTGATAGGCTAAGCGAAAATAATGACGACCCCATTTCGGCGTGGATTCGCAATATTCGCTCAAGGGGGCGCGTGGTTGATGAAAATGAGCCGATTTTACAGCTTTTAATCGAATTGCACCGCAAGATTGACGCCTTGCACGCGCAAATAAACAACGAATCTAAGAGTTATATCGCGCTAGATTCGTGTGCTACTTTGCAGTCAATCAGCCATAATCTTTTGATTTTTGGCGAGGATTTGCTAAATGCGGGTGCGAAATATTACGCGAGGCTTGATATTGCGGTGTTTCCTACGCGAAAAATTCCGCTGTTTTTCAATGCGGTAGATTCCAAAACCGCAGAAATCTACCTAATGCACGGACGCGATGAGGTGGATTTTGATAGCTATATCGCGGCGCGTGAGCGCAGTCTCATACGCGAAAACAAAGCGAAAGGTTAAAATTTTTGCTACAATACGAAATTTGTTTGAAAAAGGCTAAATATGAATGAAATGCTGCTTATAAACATTGGCATAATCGTGCTTTTCGTGCTGATTTTTATATTTTTTTATGTGAGGGACGGCGAAAGTCAAAGGCGTTTGGCACGATATGAGCGGTCGCTTGATGATTTAAACAAGGATTTATATAAGATTCAAAGGGCGTTAAAAAGTATGCAAAGTATCGACCCGCAGGAGCTTCGTATGGATTTTCGCAAGTCGCTTGATGATATTTATGCCATTATCGAAAAAGACCGCGAATATGTCGATAGCAAACTCTCCGTGCTGGAGGACAGAATGAAAGAGCATAGTTTTTATCCAAATCAAAGCTCAAGCAATATCGATGATAGGCGCATAATCGCTATGTTTAAGGACGGGTGGAGTATCGAAAATATCGCGCGGGAGCTTATGATAACCAAAAGCGAAGTGGAATTTGTGCTAAAACTTGCGGAGCTTGGGTAAAAATATGGCGGATTTGTGCGAATCTAAAGTGTGTGAATCTAACGAATCTAGCGCGAATCTTGCGAATCTAAAATATAAAAGGCAGATTCAATGACAAGGCGACAAATGATAATTTATGGCGCGATTTTTGCGCTAATCGTGGTATTTTCAAACTATGCCGTGCAGTTTCAAATCGGCTCAAGCTACCTAACCTACGGCGCATTAAGCTATCCATTTTCATTTCTAATGTTAGATATTTTAAGTGAGAAAAACCCCAAGCGCGATGTTTTAAAGGCATTGCGATTTGGAATATTTTTTGCCTTTGTGCCATCGTTATTTATCAGTGAGCCAAGATTCGCTATCGCCTCAATATGCGCCTTTATCATCTCTCAGCCCATTGATGTCAATCTATTTTTCTTTTTCAAAAAGCACCTACCAAAGCTGTGGTGGCTACGAAACAACGCCTCCACGATTATCGCGCAATTTTTTGATACGATGATATTTTTTACCCTTGCGTTTTATATTTTCGGCGACAAGGGAATGGGCGCGGTTGTGCTAATGGCAATGTTTGACTTTAGCGTGAAAATTGCACTAAGCATTATCGACACGCCATTTTTCTATCTCTTTGCGATTCGCATAAGGCAACGAATCCTGCCGATTTAATTGCTAAATTTTTAAAATTCTATTGATTTTGTAGTATTGAAAGTAAAAAATGGTGCCGAGGGTCGGACTTGAACCGACACAGGGTTGCCCCTACCAGATTTTGAGTCTGGCGCGTCTACCAGTTTCACCACCCCGGCGCGAAAAATTAAAAGAATCCATAATTTTAAAAAATGTAAATCGCACAAAATGCAAAAATCTAAAAGATTCTAAATATGGTGCGGTTGGCGAGACTTGAACTCGCACGAGTCGCCTCACCACCCCCTCAAGATGGCGTGTCTACCATTCCACCACAACCGCGAAAATAGCACAAAATAAAAATCGCTAGATTCGCGCAATGCGTCTCTAGCGATGAATTTATGTAAAAATTACAACAATGGATTCGCGTAAAGCACGATAATTGCGATAACTAGCGTGTAAATAACTTGCGCTTCGATTAGCGCGATAGCGATAAACATCGTAGTTGTGAGCTTTCCGCCTACGCCCGGATTTCGCGCCATACCTGAGATTGCCGCACCTGCCGCATTTCCCATACCGATAGCACCGCCAAGAGCCGCGATACCTAGCCCTACAACCGCACCGATTGCAGAATATGCTTTGATAAACTCTACGCCACTTAGTCCCTCACTCGCACAAGCTACGCCCATACAAGCCAAAAATAGAAAAAACACTTTTTTCATTTTTCTCTCCATAAAATTATTTACCAAAGCCCCGCCGTTCGGATTCATTCCCCTACTTATCCAAAGCCTTGATGAACGGAATTATTGCGAATCTAAGATAAAATCTAACTTATTTTTATGATTTTTTTGTAAAATTGCAAAGATTTGTATTATTTTTGCAAATTTTTAATATTCAAGCTCCAAGCTAAAAACCTAAAAACTAGCCGTTGTGCGGACGATTTTTACCTTACCATTTTCTAGCACAAAAAAGAATACAATCCTATTGCTAACCCCGTGAATCTGCAATTTCAGCTCTTTTCTATTCGCGCTAAAGCTATATTCATAAGTATCTTTTGCCGTAATCTTTAGCTTTTTTGACATTGTGGCATTTTTCGCGCTGTAAGTTTTGTCGCTATTTGGGAGCGTTTCAAGCAATGCGCTATCTTTTTCGCTGTCGCGATAAAGGCTATATGCTTCTGCCAAATCTTTGGCGTCTATCACTGCCATTTGTGGCGAACCGCACATAGCAAAGGCGACTTTTTGCTCTTTTGTGAGCGCGTCTATGCTAAGTGCTTTTTCAAACTTACAATCGCAATTTTGCCACTGCCAAATGTCGCCTAAATCGCCTTTGCCTAAGCCCTGCGAATCTTTGGCGTTTGTATCATTTGATATGCTACTACCAGCAGATAGCGCGAGATTCGCCACTGCGCCAAGCACTAGCAAAATGGCGATGACACCGCCAAACGCACTATTTCGCAAAACCTGCGATTTTAGCCCATTTGCGCCAAACGCGCTTTTATGCTTTCCTTGCTTTTGCTTCATTGACTTTCAATCGCCTACCTAAAAATTCCTCATTGTCTAACGCACTAATCGCCTCTAGTGCTTCTGCGTCCTCCATTTCCACAAAGCAAAAACCTTTGGGGCGTTTGGTCTCTTTATCCAAGATAATCTTTACTGATTGCACTTTTCCAAACCTACCAAAAAGTTCGTCAATCTGCTCTTTTGTCGCACTATAAGGCACATTTCCTACATAAATACTTTTCAAAACTTAACTCCAATAAAATAAATTTTAGGATAAAATCCTATTTTAAAATGCAAAATTTGTAAAAAACGGCGAATTTTAGGCAAAATAAACTTAAAGGAATCTTTAAGATTTTGCATAAAATCAAGCAAATAAGGGATTTTTTAGGGGTAAAAATGCGTTTAAATACAAGTATTTTGACATATTGCGTTGATAGTAAATAGCAAATGATAAGTAAAAAAATTCTCATCAGTGGTATCGTGCAAGGCGTAGGATTCCGCCCTTTTGTGTATAATTTGGCGCAAAAATTTGGGCTAAAAGGCTTTGTAAAAAATACTAATTCTAATGTCAGTATTTTGATTCAACATAAAAATCCGCAAAAAATCGCTGATTTTATCCGTGAATTGCGGCGCAATCCACCGCAAAACGCGATAATTTCCACTATAAAAATCCAAAATCAAAAAAGTGCAAATTTTTATAAAAATTTTACAATTATTAAGAGCGGACAAGATAATAGCGCGGATTTTTATTCGGCGATACCGCGTGATTTGGCGTTGTGTGATGAGTGCGAAAAAGAGCTGAAAAACCCACGAAATAGGCGATTTGGCTACTCATTTATAAACTGCATAAATTGCGGTCCAAGGTGGAGCATAATTGAGAGTTTGCCTTATGACAGAGAGCGGACAGCGATGAAAGACTTTAAAATGTGCGAATCTTGTAAGCGCGAATATCGCAATGTCAAAAATCGCCGATTCCACGCACAGCCCAATAGCTGCGCGGATTGCGGAATCAAATTATCACTTTTTGATAATAAGGGCGATGAAATTATTTTAGATTCAGTGGATTCGCACGAATCCAGCACCAAAGGCGAATCCCACGATTCGCAAAGCAAAATTTTTGACTTTTTACGCACCCAAATCAAAAACGGCAAAATTATTTGCTTTAAAGGAATCGGCGGATTTAATCTCATCTGTGCTGTTGAATCTAGCGCGATTGCGACATTGCGGACGCGTAAAAATCGCCCACGAAAGCCCTTTGCCATAATGTTTGGCGATATAAAAAGCGCAAAAAAATATTTTCACATTTCAAAGAGCGAGGAAAAAGCCCTGCTTTCGCCCTCTGCGCCCATTGTTTTGCTTAATCGCCCAAAAGTTAAACTGCCACAAAATCTAAGCTACAATCTTAGCACTTATGGTGTGATAATCGCCTATTCTGCGCTACATAAGCTACTTTTTAAAGGACACTCAAAGCCTTTAATTTTTACCTCCGCAAATCTAAGCGGCGAATCTATTATCACACAAAAAGCCACCGCACAGGCAAAAATCGCGCATATTTTTGACTATCTAGTGGATTACAATCGCGCGATTATAAATCCTATCGATGATAGTTTGAAGCGTATTTTGCGTGGTGGCAAGGTGGCGACTTTACGCGCAGGGCGGGGCGATTATCCGCTTTTGAAAATAAGTAAATTTAAAAGCGATGAAGTGATTTTGGCTTTGGGGGCGAATCAAAAAAGCCAAATTGCAATCTTTTTTAATCACTATGTGCTGATTTCGCGCTATATCGGGGATTTGGATAATATCGATAGTATTTTTGCTTTTACGCGCGAGATTTCATTTTTGCTAAAGCTGTATAATCTAGTGCCTAGCGTGATTTTGTGTGATTGCCATAGATTTTATGAGAGTAGCAAAATTGCATTTGCTTTGGCGCAACAATTTGGCGCGAAAGTGGCGCGAATCTACCACCACAGGGCGCATTTTTATAGTAATCTTTTTTGTAATAATTTGGCTTTTCGGGCGGATAACAATATTTTAGGCGTAGTGTTTGATGGGACGGGGTTAGGGGAGGATAGCACAATTTGGGGCGGAGAGTTTTTTATATGTGGCAATTTAAAAAATTCGTCTTTGGGTGCATCTTGCGGAGATTTTGAAAATTTGGGGCGTTTCGCGGACGCCCCAGTCCAGTCTCACGCCCCAAATTTTCAAAAAACTCCACAATCTCCACCGCAAAATACTAGAATTTGTGATTTAAATCAAGGCGATTCAAACGATTCGTCATTGCGAGGCGATTCATCGCCGAAGCAATCCAAACAAAATCAATCGCGCGTAAGCGCAACCTTGAAAGCGTTGTCGGGGGCGGGGGTGGGAGTTGTGAGGGAGGGGGAGGGGAGCGACTTCGCAATTCGCAAGAATCCCTGCATTCAAGCCCCCACCCCCTC
>JBNMKJ010000006.1:0-70144 GCA_050874285.1 Helicobacteraceae bacterium
ATCTACTGAATTTTTATCGTTTGAATCTTTTTGCAAAAAGGGCTGCACCCCCCGCCCCGCTCCCCCTACGCGCCAAAAAGCTGCCGCTTTTTCGCTTTTAGGGGGAGAGCCTCGCTTATCCGATTCTAGCAAAAAATCGGCGGACGCACTACTGCGTCCTTTGAATCCGATTTTTTGCACCACGAATCGGGCGAGATTCGGTGTGCTATCGCACGATTTATTAAATTGCTTTGGCGAATCTAAAGATTCGTCATTCTGAGCGTAGCGCGTAGCGCGTAGCGAAGAATCCATTTTAGCGACTTTGGAATCATTTGCAACTTGCTTACTTTGAGTGAATGTGTATGATTCGCTATTTTGTGTCATTGCGTCTTTTGTTTGATTGAAATCGCACGATTTGGATACTTCGCTACGCTCAGTATGACGAAAAATTAAAAATTCGCGTTTGATTCGTAGTCGATTCGCAACGCGAATTGCAATCGAAGTAATGGCGGTAGTGCTTTGCGTTGTTTTGGCGCGAAATGAGCGAGATAGAACTTGAGGTTCATTGAGCGAAATTTTGTCGCCGAAACAACGCAAATGATTACCCCAGAACAAATTGCCTTTACACCACATAAGCGTATCCTATCCCCTGCTGATTCAAAATTCTTTCCTTTCCTAATATCTTTCGCAAATTCTTTATATACGCCCTTAAGCTCATCTCACTTGGGCTTTGATTAAACTCCCACAGCTCCTCAAAAATCGCCTCCACGCTCACATAAGACGGCGCATTTTTTAGCAGCAAACTAAGCAACATATTTTCCTTTTTAGTCAGTGCCACAGGCGCGGAATCCTTATACAAAACTTTTGAAATCATATCAAATTTGAATCCATCGTGCATTGCGATAAAATCCTCGTTTTTATGCGAAAATGTCCGCTTTAGCAAAGTTTGGATTCGTAGTCTTAGCTCAGTTAGCTCAAAAGGTTTGCGTAAAAAATCATCGCAACCCACGCCATAGCCTTCTTTTAAGTCGCCTATTGATGAGAGTGAGGTGATAAAAATGCAGGGCGTGGCTTTGTCCGCTTCGCGTAAGGATTTTAGCAAGGCAAATCCGGGAGGTAGCGAATCCGCCTCAAAATCCTCGCCTAGCGGCACTTTCACATCTAAAAGCCAAATGTCAAATTGCTTTTCATACGCCAAGTCTAACGCCTCAGTTGCGCTAACGCAGTGGCTAACTTCAAAGCCCTCTTCCTCTAAAAACTCACAAAGTATTTCAGATAGGACAAAGTCATCTTCTAAAAGCAAAATTTTCGCGCCCATTTGCCATAAATCCTTACATTTTGGTAGATTTTAAAGCTAGATTCTACCACGAATCTAGCTTATTTTTTTAGTCAATTATTTTGCAGGTTTTGCAGGTGGATTCGGGCAGTTTGCGCCACATTTGCCTTGTGGTTTGCCTTGCCCTTTGCCAAAGCCTCTATCGCCTTTGCCTTTGCCACCTCTATCTGGTGCGCCACCAAATTCACAAGGCATTCCGCCACGCACACCAGCCAAAGATTGCTTATATGCGCGAATATCTTTGACTTTCATAGTATCAAAGACTTTTTCCTCGTTTGCGCGGAATTTTTCTCTAAATTCACGCGCTTCCTTGCCTGTCATCTCATCGATTCGCTTTTCTATTTCAGCAAAAAAATCTTTTGCTTCCTCTGCCTTGACTTTTCCAGCCATATTTAGCAAATCTGCATTGCTACTTTTGCTAAAATCCGCCGCGAAAAGCACACTACTAGCGACAATACTCGCCAAAATACCACTTAAAATTTTCATTTTTAGCTCCTTATAAAACAAAATTTTAGGAATCTTTGGCACTCGCCAAAAACCCCAAGCGCAATGTTAAAGCAAAATTGTGAAATAGTTGTGAAATTTTTATTATAGTGTAATGAATCTAAGTTGATATGTTTATTTTTATATCTTAAATAAAAATAAGCCTTTTTGCGATAGAATTGCGCTTTTATAATAGATAAATTTTTAGGATTCGTAAATGTTAAAAGATTGCGTTGAGTATGGGATTTTAGGGTTTTTGATTATTTTAAGCATTGTGGTTTTGACGCTGATTATCGAGCGACTTTGGGCGTATAAAAAAATCGACATTGCGACATTTGAGGATAGAAAACGGCTTGAAATCGAGCTAACGCGCAATCTAACGCTACTTGCCACAATCGGCACAAACGCGCCTTATATCGGGCTTTTAGGCACGGTTGGCGGGATAATGCTGACTTTCCTTGAGATTTCGCAAGGCGATTTGGTAAGCACTAGCGCAATTATGAGCGGACTAGCACTCGCACTAAAAGCCACTGCGCTTGGGCTTATCGTGGCGATTCCAGCCATTGTGGGATATAATCTTTTGCTTAGAAAAAGTGAGATTTTGCTTAGCCTGTGGGATTTGGAGCAAAATCGTAGTGATTATAGCATTTAGGATTCGGGCTCGCGAAAATGACGAAAATTACGGCAAAATTTAAGGCGCAAATATGAAAAAAATAGATTCGCTAAATCTTATTCCATTTATTGACATTGTGCTTGTGCTACTTGTCATCGTGCTAACTACGGCTAGTTTTATCGAGCAGAGGCGCATTTCTGTGGATATTCCGCAGGTAAAAGATTCGGTGGCAAATAGTGGGAATCTAAGCAAAGATGACAAGATTATCAGCATAAAAGGCGACAATAAGATTTTTTATGATGACAGCGAGGTGGATTTGGAGCAGTTGCGATTTCATATCTCAAGGTTGCCAAAGGATTCGCATATCGTGCTAAATGGCGATAAGCAAAGCAATTTTGATACTTTTGTAAAGATTATGGCGTTGCTAGAAAATTTAGAATTTGAAAATCTATTTATTTTGATTGACAAGCAAAAAGAGGGAGCGAAATAATGTTTAAAGAGAGCTATTCATTTGAGCTAATTATCTCCGCAGTCGTAACAATGGGCGTGATTTTGCTATGTGTGCGAATCTACCTAAAAATCGTCAATAAAAAAAGCCACATTCAAAAGCCAGATTGGCTCGGCGATGACTTTGATGAGCGATTTAATATGAAAGGAAAATAGCGCGTTGATTATCAATATATTTTTTACGATTTTAATGCTTGGCTTGGCGTTTGTGGATATTAAAACCACCAAAAGCCCCACACACAGAGACTTTAAATCCATAATCCTTACCATTGGCGTTTTGGGGACATTTGTGGGGATTTTCGTGGGGCTTTGGGATTTTGACATAAATAGTATGGAAAGCTCGATTCCACCGCTGTTAGAGGGGCTAAAAATTGCATTTTACACTTCTATCATCGGTATGAGTTTAAGCGTCATCATAAGCATTTATCAGCGCAGTATCGGCTATAAATCAAGCCCAAATGACAGCTTGGAATTTATCAGTTTGCAAAGCAAAAAGCTAGATAGCTTGGACTTGGTGGCGCAAAGCACCAAAGATTTGCAAGGCGCGATTGAGTCGCTAAATACTTCAAATACAAAATTGCTAGATTCGATGAGTAATATGACAAGCGAATTTTTGCGCGGTGTCGAATCGTCCTTTGCGAATCTCTCCGCCACAGCAACGAATCTAAATGACATTTTAAGCGCGAATCACAAGGATTTAAGCACAAAATTAGAATCGCTTGATTCGACTATCAAAGAGATGGATTTTAATCTCAAAAAAGAGATTGAGCGACTAAGTGCGAATTTTAGCGCAGATGTGATAAATGCGCTTGATTCGCTTAGCCAAAAATACAGCGAAACCATTGCGGTGCATTTTAGCGAGAATTTCAAGCGATTTAATAGTGCGGTGGAAAATCTCTTAGCGTGGCAGATTGAGTATCGCCAAAGCGTGGTGGATTCAAATGAGATTTTGAAAAATTCCGTGGAAAATACGCAGAAATTTTCAAGTATTACTGAGAGCATTTTAAAGCGCGATGAAAAGACGATTGAGCTGTATAAAGAAGTCAGTGGCATTATGCACGAATACAAGGCGCAAAATATCATTTTGGACGAAAAGCTAAGCGCGATTCGCGATTTGGGCAGTGGCGCGATGGAGGCTTTGAAATTTATGGGCGAATTTTTCACCGAGCTAAATGCGAATCTAAAAAGCACAAACGAAGCCCTAATCGCAAATATCAAGCAAAGCATTGATGGCGTGTTTGTGGGCGTTATCAAAGATTTTGAGAGCGCAAATAAGCAAATCATTAGCGATTTAGGCAAAAGGGACAGCGCGATTCACACGCAGATGAGCAAGGCAGAGAAATTCCTAGAAGACCTCATCAAAATGATGATAGCGCATAACAAAACGCTAAGCGAAAGCTATGCCAAGCTAAATAAAGATGTCGAGTTGCACTCACGGGCGATTTCTAAAAATACGAGCGAAATGATTAGCGAAATCAACAAAGACGGCATCAAGCACCTAAAAAGCACCACTAAGATTTATTTTGATGATATGTCTATCGCGCAAAGTAAGATTTTAAACTCTATGTCGCACCAAATCACAAAGCACCACGAGGAATTAGATGCTACGCTAATTACGATGAGTGCGAAATATTTGGAGAGCTTGGAGCAAATTAGCATTTCAAGCGTGAGCGCGAGTAAGGATTTGAATCTCATAAATACGCAGGGCGTTAGGAATCTAAATGACGAAATCGCGCAATATGTCCGCAAAAATAGCGATATGCTAAAAGATTCAAGTAGCGAATTGCTAGAGATTTTAGCTGTGGTGCGAAAACAGGTGGAAATCGCTACGGAGCGGACAAATGATATGCAAAATGCGACAAGGGATTTTATGAAAGATTTGGAAGATTCGTTGCAAAAAGCAAGTGATGGATTTAAAGGCGATTATGAATGGTTCTTACGGCGCGTAAGAGAAATCATCGGAGCAAGGGTGTAAAAAAAATGCTAAAAAATTGCACTAAATTTATAGTAAATTCTTGCAATAATGAAGCACAATCGAAGTAGTTGCGGTGGAGATTGTGGAGTTTTTGTGGATTTTTGAGTGTGAGGCTAGACTAATGGTCTGCGAACACTCGAAAATCCACAAATCTACGCAAAATGCACCCAAATACAAATTGCAAAACGCCAAATCACAAGGAAACGCAAATGAAAAACAATTTCGAGTGGATTAGTATCTCTGATATGTTCGCTGGTATAATGATGGTATTTTTGCTACTTGCCATCGCATTTATGTTTGTCAGTCAAAAGCAAAGCGCGGAGCTACTCGCCAAAAACAAAGAATTAGCCGAGTTGAATTCGCAAATGAGTGGCATTTTACGCGCATATTCAGACTTGCAACTGAAAATCAATGCCGATTTAGTCGCGGAGTTTGGGGGCGATTTTGACAAGTGGAATGCGACTATTGATGATAACAACACGATTCGCTTTAATAATATCGAGGCGATTTTTGAGAGCGGAAGCGCGGAGATTCGCGCGGATTTTAAGGCGATTTTGCGTGAGTTTTTTCCGCGATATATGAGTATCATCAACAAATACCGCGATGACATTGAGGAAATCACTATCGAAGGACACGCTTCAAATGTCTGGCGTGGCGCGAGTAATATCAATGATAGCTTTGTTTTCAACGCCGCGCTGTCGCAAAATCGTGCGCTAAATGTTATGCGATATTGCTTTTTGGAGGCGACAAAGGGCGATGAACGCAAGTGGCTTATGGGTGTTTTGCACTCCAATGGAATGAGCTTTTCGCGTCAGCTTGAAAGCGAGGCAAAGTCGCGCCGTGTGGAATTTCGCGTCATCACAAAAGCATATAATAATATCAAGCAGATTATTGATAGCGATATTTTAAAGATTGACAAAGGCACAAATTCGCTGGTTTCCATAACGCACTAAATTTATCGAAATCTATGCGCGAATGAGCGAATCTAAATATGCTTTGATTTGCAGACATATAGCCAAAAATATTATAATTTTTTGTTATAATTCGCGCTTTATTTTTCAAAGGGGCTAATATATGCACAAATTAGATTCGCAACTTTTACGCACAAAGCCGTCATTTCTGCAAAAAGTGGCGTTAAAATATTCGCACCACGCAATGAGTGTCGCACTAGCGCGAAATTTTATCTTTCATTTTAAGCCCCAAGTGATTACGCCAAATGCCACACACAAAGCCTCTATGCTTTACATTCACATTCCATTTTGCCACACGCTCTGCCCCTATTGCAGTTTTCACAAATATATTTATGATAAAAGTGTGGCAGAGGCGTATTTCAAGGCGTTGCGACTTGAGATAGAGAGCGTGAGGGCGCGTGGATTTGACTTTGAGACTATTGTAGTGGGCGGTGGCACGACACTTATCAATGAGGGCGAGTTGTTAAAGACGCTAGAGCTTTGCAAAAAGCTATTTTCCATAAAAGAAATCTCGTGCGAAAGCGACCCAAATCACATTGAGCCAGACAAATTAGCCTTATTTAAGGGGCTTATCACGCGCTTAAGCTGTGGGGTGCAGAGTTTTGATGATGATATTTTGCGCAAACTTGGGCGATATAGCAAGTTTGGCGGAAGTAGTGAGCTAGTAGAAAAGCTAAGCAAGGCAAATGGTATTTTGCCTATTTTAAGCATTGATTTGATTTTCAACTTTCCTACACAAAGCGAATCGCAGTTGCGAAATGACTTAAAAGTTGCCAAAAATCTCGCGCCACAGCAGATTACCACATATCCGCTTATGAAATCTCCGCTAACGCGTGAGAATATCGCAAATGCACTTGGGCAAAGTGCGGTGGATAACGAATACGCATTTTATCGCGTAATCTGCGAGGAATTTGAGGGCTATGAGCGTAATAACGCGTGGTCGTTTTCAGCAAAAACAGCGCAAACGCGTGAATCTTTTGGCGAATCTACCCGCGAATCTACCCGCGAATCAAGCCTTGAATCCACCGCAAATTCGGCGAATCTCAAACTCCACGCCATCAAAAGCGTCCTAAATGACGAGTATGTGAGCTACCACAATCAATATTTAGGCGTGGGTAGCGGTGCGTTTAGCTTTATGGAAGGGCGATTGTTTGTCAATGCCTTTAATCTTAAAGACTATGTAACACGCGCTTCTAGCGGTGGTGGCGCAAATATCGCAAGTGCGAGTTTTAGGCGTAGCGATATTTTGCGCTATATGTTTTTGACGCAGCTTTTTTCGGGCGCGGTGGATATTGCGCGATTTGAGGAGGCGCATAAATGCCGTGTGGCAAAGGATTTGTTTGTGGAGCTAAATGGACTGCGCCTAGCAAACGCTATCACGCAAGAAAATGGCATAATAAAATGCACGGAATTTGGGCGATATGTCGCGCTAGTGGCGATGAAAGATTTTTACGCAGGAATGGATATGGTCCGCGCGGTATTCCGCAATGACGCAAAATGCAATGGCAAAGAAATCATCAAAATAATGAGCGAGGTTTAGAGAAAAATTCCGCATTTTAGATAAAGTAGCCCTTACAACTCCACTTCATATAGCTTTTTTCGCTCAGATGAACTTTCGATATTTAGCTGTTTGCGGTATTTGGTAATTGTGCGGCGGACAATTTTTACGCCAAATTTATCCTCTATCATTTTTTGGATTTTCACATCGCTTAGCGGGTTGCGCTTGTCCTCATTTTTCACGCATTCAAGCAAAAAGTCCTTGATAGACGTATTTGAAGTATCCTCGCTTATCGCCGTGCTAAAAAACGCCTTTAGCGGAAAGATTCCGCGATTGCATTCCAAATATTTATTTGCCACCGCGCGTGAAATGGTGCTTGAGCTATGCCCCAAATCTTTGGCAATATCATTTAGCTTAAGCGGTTTTATATCGCCACCAGCGAAAAAATCATATTGATATTCCAAAATCGCATACCCAATTTTTTTAAGCGTAGCCTTTCGCATATTGATTGAATCCACCAAATCACGCGCTTCTCTTAGCTTTTCTTTTATGTCGGCGTTTTTGGACTTCAAAGCGCGTTCATCGATGATAATATCAGGGTAGCAGCTATCATTTAGGCTAACTTCAAGCCTACCCTCAATGCGATTGATAAAAATCTCAGGCAAAATCTGCGAATCTTTTGGAAAATACTCAATAGCAGGGGGCAAACGGCGGCGAATCTTATAAATTATTTTCATTGCGCTTTGATAGTTTGGATTCGCGCTATATGCCTTATGATTGTCTAAATTATTGATGATTTCAAACGCCAAATCATACATTTCATCGCTCAAATCAAAATCATCTAGCTGAAAAATCATCGATTCCTTTGCATTTATCGCGCCCACGCCCGGCGGGTCAATCTGTGAAAATCGCGCTCTTGTGCGCTCTACCATCGAGCAATCCACGCCCAGATTCGCCTCAAAAGATTGCGCGATTGCCTCACAATCGCCCTCAAAATAGCCCTCTTCGTTGATATTATCGATGATTTTATAGGCGATTTCTTGGCTTATGCGCGTAGGAAAAAGCGGTGGCAAAATCTGCGCCTCAAGCACATCATACAGGCTTTTTTCGGCAAGTGTGTATTGCTCGATTTTATCGCTCATATATCGCTTGGAATTTTGCTGACTAAAGGGCTTTGGCGATGATTTTGGTGGCGGAGGTGCGCTAGGCAAAGACATACAGATATTATTTTGCACTTCTACAAATGGATTTTGCGCGGCAAATTCATTTAGCGTCTCGCTCATCTCTAGCGTATCGCATTTTAGCATAGGCAGAAAATTCCGCATTGTGGGCGTAAGTTTTGTCTTTAGGCTTTGCGATTGTCTTAGCTTCATAGTTTGAAATTTTCCCCAAGATAGTGGATTCGCACGAGTTCATTATCATAGATTTCCTCGCTACTGCCCTGCGCTAAGAGCGTCCCGCTTTTTATGACATAGGCTCTATCGCACACGCTTAGCGTTTCGCGGACATTGTGGTCGGTGATTAGCACACCGATATTTAGCGACACTAGCTTTTCGATAATGCGTTGAATGTCAATCACAGCTAATGGGTCAACCCCCGCAAACGGCTCATCAAGCAAAATAAATTTAGGGCTTTTTGTAAGCGCACGAGCAATCTCCACGCGCCTCCGCTCCCCACCGCTCAGGCTAACGCCCTTGCGCGAACGAATCGAGGCGATATTAAACGCGCCAAGCATTTCCTCAATGCGCTGTTCCCTCTCATCGCTGTCTTTTATATTTACCTCTGCGGCAAAGGCTAAATTTTCCTCCACGCTCAAATCCTTAAAAATGCTAGATTCCTGCGGTAAGTAGCCGATTCCAAGATTTGAGCGTTTATGTAGTGGCAATTTTGTAATGTCTTTGTCGTTTAAAAAAACGCTCCCACTGCTAGGCACTAAAAGCCCACAAATCATATAAAAAGTCGTGGTTTTTCCCGCGCCATTTGGTCCCAAAAGTCCCACAACCTCGCCACTGCTGACATCTAGCGAAATGTCATTTACGATTTTGGTTTTTTTGATATGCTTGTTTAGATTTTGCGCTTTTAAAATATCCATTGATTCGCCCTAAAAATTCTCTTTAAATTCGTAGATTCTAGCATTTTTTGTTTTGTGAATGTTTATAATAAAAATATTTTCAAACGCATTTTTGATAATATCAAAAAGTTGCAAATCGCCCCACTCTACGAAGTGAATCCCACTTTCCTCAAGCAAATCCAAAAGCCCTAAATCTAGCAATTCGCCTAAATTGCGATTAAATAAATCGTAGTGGTAGATTTTCGGTGCAAATTCGGCGTCTTTTTGCGATAAATCGGGGAGTTTGCCACTCGCTTCGTCAATGAACCCATCAGTTCTATTTCCTCGCTCGTGGCTACACAACCCCGATTTCTCATCAAAAATACTTGAATTTGCTTTTTGTTTGGAGGGCGCAGAATCTAGTGTAGATTCTGCGTTTTTTTCACAAATTCTAGTATTTGTGGTATGGCTTTTGTATTTGTGAGAATTTTTGTGAATAAAACTAGACTGATTGTCTGTTGTTTCACAAAAATTCTCACAAGTGCGGAATTGCATACCCAAAGACGAATTTAAAGAACCATAAATATGAAGCAAACTAAATGTCGGCGAAGTTACGCTATCGCTAATGCCTACCTGCTTGGCAAATGCCTTTACAAGCGTGGTTTTTCCTGCGCCTATGTCGCCATTAAGCAAAAAAATAGCGTGGCGATTCATAGCGATTCGCGCTAAAATCTCCGCGCAAATATTGCTTAAATCAGCCTCATTTGCGTGAAATTTCGCTTGTAAATCCTGTGTAGATTGCCACGATTCTACGCTATGCGTAGAATCTCGCAATGACGATTCTAGTGGCTCTACCTCGTCATTGCGAGGCGAATCGCACGATTTACCAAAGCAATCCACTTGCCTTAAATCCGCCATACTCACACGCGCTCCTCATTTTCAATGGTAAAAATTTCTTTTATTGTTTTGCGCAGTTCGCTTGAATCGCTCCCATTTTGCGCTGGATTCGCGCTTTTGTTTTGGATTTTTACTTCGCCAAAAATCTCTTTTAGCATTTCTTGTATTAGCTTAAAATAAGGCTTTAGCTTTGCTTTTGTGGCGTCATCGGCGCGTGATTCCCAAGTTAAGACGCCATTTTCCAAGCTCACAAAGGAAATATTTTTGCTAAAAATCTCCCCTAGCTCGTAATCGCGCTCATAAATTTTGCTAATTAGATTTTTAAATTTTAGCGCAGGATTATCGCTAAAATCGCCTGAATCGCGTGATTTTGGCATAGAATCTATATTGTCTTTTTTGGATTCTTCGCCTAAAGGCTTAGAATGACTAGGCATAGCGTTTGATTTGCCTAAATTGCCCTTAGATTCGACAATTTGAGATTCGCCAAAATCTGCTTTAGATACGACAGATTCGCCACTTGATTGCACTAGATTCCCCGCTTCAGCTAAAATTTCGCCCTCCATTTTGGCTATCACTCTATCAATATCTTGAATCTTTAGCGATTCCTTCATTTTTAGCATTGCCAAAAGTAGCACAAAGCCCGAATCGGCGTTAATATTTAGCATATTTTTCGCCTCTCCCAAAATCTTAAAAAACCGCTCCAGCACGACTATGCCATACTTTGAATCCTTTTGCTTCATTTTGTCTTTTAGAAAATCAATCATTTCATTTAGCACATTTTCCGCCTCATAGGCTTCAAATTCGCTTAAAAGGCTGTCGATTCGCCCATCATCACGCGCCAAAATCGCTTCAAAAAAGTCATTGATTTTGCTAGGATTTAGCGAACCAAGCATTTGCGAAACGCTTTGCAGTGAGATATTTTCATTAGAAAAAATGATTGATTGCTCTAACATTGTCATCGCATCGCGCAAACTTCCACCGCAATTCCTTGATAGCAAATTGATTGCTTTGTCCTCAAATGCGACATTTTCGAGTGCTAAAATATTTTTTAAATGCGCCTCAATGTTTTTCTCTGCGATTTTTCTAAAGCGAAAATGCTGTGTCCGGCTTAAAATCGTAACGGGCAATTTCATCGGGTCAGTGGTGGCAAGGATAAATTTCACATAATTTGGTGGCTCTTCAAGCGTCTTTAAAAAGGCGTTAAACGCCTCTTTAGTCAGCATATGAATCTCATCGATAATAAAAATCTTAAATCGCCCAAAGCTCGGCGGATAGGCGATTTGCTCAATTAGCCCCTTTATATCATCAATACCGCGCGAACTTGCCGCGTCCATTTCGATAATATCTAAATGTGAGCCATCTAGCGCGGCTTTACACGAATCGCATTCATTGCAAGGCTCTGGCGTAGGGAATTTCTCACATTGCAAAGCACGGGCAAAGATTCGCGCCGAACTTGTTTTGCCACTTCCGCGAAGCCCTGAAAAAAGATAAGCGTGAGAGACTTTATCAAGCGTGAGTGCAAGTGATAGCGTTTGGCGGACGGAATCCTGCCCCACTAAGTCGCTAAAAGTTTTTGGGCGGTATTTAAGTGATAATGCTTTTGGCATTTTGAAATCCTTTTTTTGTAAAAACAAATCTACTTTTTTGATAACTATTTGTGAAATTTTATTTTTTTTAAGATTTATTTACAATATTTTAAATAGAATCATAACTTTATTTTATTTTTTGGAGTATTAAAAACGCTATGAGTAAGATGACGGGAGCAAAGATGCTCATTGAAGCATTGCATTTAGAGGGTGTAGAGGTAGTTTTTGGCTATCCGGGCGGTAGAGTGCTATTTATTTATGATGAAATTTATAAGCAAAAATATTTTCGCCATATTTTAGTGCGCCACGAGCAAGGGGCGATTCACGCGGCGGACGGCTATGCAAGGGCTAGTGGCAAAGTGGGCGTGGCAATCGTTACAAGCGGACCGGGATTCACAAACGCCGTTACGGGAATCGCCACAGCATACACGGACTCCATTCCGCTTGTAGTCATCAGCGGACAAGTGGGAATCACGCAAATCGGCACAGACGCATTCCAAGAAATCGATGCGGTGGGCATTTCACGGCAATGCACGAAACATAATTATTTGGTAAAATCTATCAAAGAATTGCCACGCATTTTAAAAGAGGCATTTTATATCGCGCGGAGCGGACGACCCGGACCTGTGCTAATCGACTTGCCAAGCGACATTTCAAATACAATGGGCGAATTTATTTACCCTGAAAAAATCTCACTTGCGACTTACAAGCCAAAGATTGAAGGCAACGCAAGGCAGATTGCAAAGCTAGTTAGCGCAATGGGGGGCGCGAAAAAGCCATTATTTTATATCGGTGGTGGTGCGAATCTCGCAAATTGTGCGAGTGAAATTCGCGCAATAATGAAAGCCACACAGATTCCAGCCGTAGAGACGCTAATGGCGCGTGGAATCTGTGGCGATAAAAATCCACTTTTTTTAGGAATGGCAGGAATGCACGGCAGTTACAGCGCAAATATGGCAATCAGCGAATGCGACTTGCTAATCTCGCTTGGGGCAAGATTTGATGATAGAATCACAGGTAAATTAAGCGAATTTGCCAAAAACGCCAAAATCGCGCATATCGACATAGACCCAAGCTCGATAGGCAAAATAGTCGATGTGGATTTCCCCATAGTGGGCGATTTAAAGCGCGTATGCGAATCGCTAGTGCAGAATTTAGGCGATTTTGATAAAAACAAAACAAAAGAGTGGCTAGAGATTCTTAAAAATTATCGCAAAAAGCACCATTTCAAATATGAAGATTCACAAATTATCCTTAAACCGCAATGGGTTATTGAGCAAATTAGTGAAATGTGTAGGGACAACGCCGTAATCACCACCGATGTGGGACAGCATCAAATGTGGGTGGCGCAGTTTTATGAGTTTAGCTCTCCGCGTAAATTCCTAACTAGCGGTGGTTTAGGCACTATGGGCTTTGGAATGCCAGCTGCTATGGGCGCACAAGTGGCACAAAGCAAATTGCCCTCTATCGCAATCGTGGGGGACGGCGGAGTGCTAATGAATATCCAAGAGCTAATGACTTGCGTAGAATATGGCATTCCTGTAATCACAATCATCTTAAACAACAATTATTTAGGAATGGTGCGACAATGGCAGACATTTTTCTATGAGGAACGCTACTCATCGGTGGATTTAAGCGCACAGCCAGACTTTGTCAAACTTGCCGAATCTTTTGGTGCGTTAGGCTTTAGTGTGGCGACAAAAGAGGGTTTTAAAAAGGCGTTTAAAACCGCGCTAGATTCTGCGAAACCCTGCCTTTTAGAAGTGAAAGTCGATAGAATGGAATCAGTCTTTCCTATGGTGGCGGCAGGCGATGCGATTTATAATATGATGCTAAATTAGGGGGCGTAGAATGAAAAAAAGAAGAGTGATTTCAGTAAATGTGCTAAATGAGCATAGCGTTTTGGCGCGGATTTCAGGGCTTTTTGCAGGGCGCGGATATAATATTGAGAGCCTAACCGTTGCGCCAAAGCCAGACAACGGCGAGGATAGCGGATTATCACGCATTACGATTGTAACAAGTGGCGATGAAAAAGTCCTAGAGCAAATTATCAAGCAACTTCACAAGCTAATACCCGTGCTTAGCGTCATTGAGGATGATGATATGTTGGAGAAAGAAACAATGCTTGCTAAAATCGCCATTACCGAGCCTTTGGGCGACATTGAGGCACTTTGCAAGGCATATAATGGGCGAATCGCAAATGCCAATGAAAAATTCATCATCATTGTCGCCACCGATAAGCCTTCGCGCATAGATAGCCTAGTGAGTGCGCTAAAGCGATTCAAGCCAAAAGAGATTATACGAAGTGGTGTGATTGCCATTGAGCGAAATTAGGGCGCGAATCTTATGCGATTCGTAGAATCTAGCGCATTTTAAGAGGCGAATCTAAAAAATAAAGGGGAAAAATATGCGATTATATGAAATCTTAGAAAGTTTTAAAAAGATTGATTCAAGTTTTGTAAGTGAATGCAGAGCGAGTGATTTTGAAGTGCGCTCACTTTTGCCACTGAATCTTGCGCAAAATAGCGACATAAGCTACATTGACCAAGATAAATATTTATCTATGCTAGATTCGAGCAATGCTGGGGCGATTTTCGTGCGAAAAGATAAAAATATCACGCACAAAAACGCCATTTTCGTGGAAAATCCGCATTTGGCTTTTGCTTTGGCGTCTGCGTTTTTTAAAACCCCGCAATTAAAAAGCACACAATCCACTCCGCAAAGCGCGAAGATTCATAACTCAGCGCGAATCTTTAGTGGCGCATTTATCGGCGAAAATGTCGCTATCGGCGAAAATTCCACCATTATGCCAAATGCCATAATTATGGATAATGTCGCTATCGGCGCGAATGTTACAATTTATCCAAATGTAGTGATTTATCGCGATTCGCTCATCGGCAATAATGTCGCTATCCACGCAGGGAGCGTGATTGGCAGCGATGGCTTTGGCTATGCGCACACAAAAATGGGAGAGCATATCAAAATCGAGCATTTTGGCAATGTCGTAATTGAGGACAATGTAGAAATCGGCGCGAATGTAACGATTGACAGGGCGGTTTTTGAAAGCACTATCATCAAAAAGGGCGCGAAAATCGATAATTTGGTGCAACTCGGGCATAATTGCATTGTGGGCGAACACAGCCTTTTAGTCTCGCAGGTGGGCTTTGCAGGTAGCACAACAACGGGGCGCAATGTCGTTTTTGGCGGACAATCTGGCACGGGCGGACATATCCATATCGGCGACTTCGTGCAAGTCGCTGGGCGCGGTGCTGTGGGTAAAAATCTACCGCCCAATACCAAATGGGGCGGACACCCACTCACAGAGCTAAATGAATGGCAAAGAATGTGGGTGAAACTGCGAAAAATGACGCGAAAATAAGGGGCGCTATTTTTAATAAATTCGCAAAAATTTAGCACACCTAACTATTTGATATTTTAAAAAGGAATCCATTTGTATCCGACACTTGATGAAATTTTATCCATTCCAAATCTTAGCGCATACAAGCGCGTGAGCGTGGCGATGGATTTGCTAAGCGACTTTCTTACGCCCATAGAAACTATGCGAATCCTAAAGTCGCACTCCACGCACACATTTTTGCTTGAAAGCGTGGAGGATAGAAAGCGGTGGGGGCGGTGGAGCTTTTTAGGATTTGAGCCAAAGCTAGAAATCACCGCGCGTGGCGAAAAAGTTTATCTAAATGGTATCGAATCTCCAGCGCACAAAGGCAATCCAAACGCCCTAATCCGCGCGATTTTAGCCGAGTATAAAAGCCCAAAGATTGACGCCCTGCCACCTTTTAGCGGGGGCTTGGTGGGATATTTTTCATATTCTTACATTCGCTATTGTGAGCCAAAGCTGGATAAAATGTTTGGCGAATCTGGCGAATCTTTTGTAGATTCGCGCGATTTTGGCGATTCAAGCGATTTAGGGCGCGAATCTAGTAGCACAAATCCAAGCGATTCGCATAATTTAGACGCTTTTAATGACATTGATTTAATGCTTTTTGATTCGCTTATCGCCTTTGATAATCTGCGCCAAAAAATCGTCCTTATCACAAATATTGCCCTTGATAACCTGCAAGATTCCTATAAAAGCGCAAGTGAGAGGCTAAATCATTTGCGCGATATTTTAACACAACGCATTCCAAAGGGCGAGATTCCAAAGCCAAAGCCCCTGCAACTAAAAAGCGAAATCGCCCCAGATTTCACACAAAGCGCGTTTTGCGCTATGGTGGATAAGGCAAAAGATTACATTAAAGAGGGCGATATTTTTCAAGTCGTGCTTAGCAATCCGCTCCGCGCTAAAGCGGTGGGTAGTCTCTTTGATGTGTATCGAATCTTACGCACGACAAATCCTTCGCCGTATATGTTTTATTTTAGTAGCGATTGCATCGAAATGGCTGGAGCTTCGCCTGAGACGCTTGTTCGGCTAAATAACGGCACACTTTACACTTATCCTTTGGCTGGTTCGCGTCCGCGTGGCAATAATGATGCAGAGGATAAAGCCCTAGAACTCGAACTTCTAAGCGATGAAAAAGAGAGAGCGGAGCATAATATGCTAGTGGATTTAGGGCGCAATGACATTGGCAAAGTCGCCAAGCTAGGCTCTGTGGCGGTGGAAAAATATATGGAGATTCAACGCTATTCACACATTATGCACATCGGCTCTACGATTCGTGGGGCGATTAGAGAGGATTTGGACGCGCTTGATGCCATTAGCGCGGTGCTTCCTGCTGGGACGCTATCTGGTGCGCCTAAGATTCGCGCGTGTGAGATTATAGATGAGCTAGAGCAAAGCCCTAGAGGCGTGTATGGCGGAGCAATCGGCTATTTGGATTTTAGCGGAAATATGGATAGTTGCATTGCCATTCGCCTTGTGTATAAAAAGGGCGATGAAATCGTAGTGCGCTCAGGTGCAGGAATCGTAGCTGATAGCGTGGGGAAAACCGAGTTTGCAGAATGCGCTAATAAAGCAAAGGCTGTGATAAATGCGCTAAATGAGGCAAATGGCGGATTAGATTTGTGAAATTAAGGGGCTTAAAATAAATGATACTACTTATCGATAATTATGACAGCTTTTGCTACAATCTCTATCAGTTGCTAGGCGAGTTTGACAGCGATTTGCGTGTGGTGCGCAATGATGAGCTAAATGTGCGTGAAATTGAGGCTTTGCGCCCAAATCTCATCGTCCTATCTCCCGGACCCGGAAAGCCAGAAAATGCGGGAATCTGCGTGGAGGCAGTGAGGCATTTTGCAGGGACGATTCCGCTTTTTGGCGTGTGCTTGGGTCATCAAGCCATTGCAATCGCATTTGGCGCGAAAGTGGCTTACGCAAAGGCAATAATGCACGGCAAAACCTCGCAAATTACGCTAGATACAAATTCACGGCTTTTTAAAGGATTCGCCCCACAAACAACCGTGGCGCGTTATCATTCACTTGCAATCATCGAATCTACCCTGCCAAAAGAGCTAAAAGCTATCGCGCACAGCGATGACGGCGAAATAATGGCAATCGAGCATACAAAATACGCGCTTTTTGGAGTGCAATTCCACCCCGAATCTGTGATGACGAATGAGGGCAAAAAAATGATAAAAAATATTTTAGATTCAATCTAAAAATCTAATTTACCCTAAACACATAAGTCTCGCGTGGCAGGGCAAAGAAATTTGTCCTTTTGCCAAACAATCCTGTGCCAAAATATTTGACGCTAATGTATTTTACAAACGGCATTAGCGCGATTTGTGGCACACTAGGGAAGCCACTTTTAAAAATCAACTCTCCGCGCTCACTTGCCACTTGTAATGAATCCCCAAATGCGCTTTTATTGCTAACAACAATCAAATCATTTGCTCTAGGTGTGCCACTTTCAACCACAAACATATCATCAAACTCGCTAAGCACCTCGCTTGTGCGAATATCAAAGCTATCATCGCTAAGCCCATAAAGCATTATCACATATTTACATAGATAGATACTATAAATCTGCGCCTCAAATCCATATATCTCTCTCCCACGCCCAACGCCCTGAAAATAGATATGAATCTTTGGATTTTCTTTGATATATGATGCTAAAAAATCTATCGTTTGGTGGAATTGAACGCCCTGTGCCTTTAAGTCTATCATTTTATGGATTCCACTAGGTAGATTCTGTGTAAAAAACCCAAAAAGCCCCAAAATTAGGCAAATTTTTATAAAAAGATTGCGAAAATATTTTCGCCCAAAATAAAGCACACTTGGAATTCCAAGCACAAAGCAGGGCAATAAATAATAAGGCGCATACATTTTTAGCAACAAAAATGAGCCAAAATACATAAAACTAGCACATAATAATCCATCAAAAAATGGCTCAATTTGCTCTCTTTTGACAAAAATGCAATAGATTCGGTAAAGCAAAATTCCACCCACTGCAAAAATAATTACGCTATCGTTGAAAGCGTAGCTTAGCAAATCATATAAGTGCAATACATTTTGATTATAATATTCACGCACATTCCAAAACACAAAAATCAACAAAATATATAAAATCACATAAAGCAAAGCCGAGCAAATAATATAAATGGCATATTTTGATACATCTTTTTGGTTTGATTGAAACGCAGAAATTAGCAAAATTACCCCAAAAGCAAAAGCAGCGATAAACGACGGCTCTTTGTAATATAGCGCGATATTTAGTGATAAAATACCAATGATTTGGTAGTATTTTGCATATCTGCCCCCCCCCAAATCCCTTATCACGCAAAAGCTACAAAGCATAAAAATTGATAGCCAAATAACTTGCCATTTTTCAGGGTAGCAAATGCCAAAAAATACAGTTACAAAAGCTACGCTTAATGATAAAAATGCGGTTATAATGGCATTTAGCGCACTTTTTCCATTGCTAAGATTTAGGATTTTTAGATAGAGTGTAGCAAAAATAATAAATAAAATCGCATTTACGCCAAAAAATAAATATGGGGATTTGGAAATCTGCATTAAAATTAACAAATCTATATTTGCAAATGGATAAAATCGCCCTTCTCTAGGATTGCCACCTGTATATAAATAAAAATTTATTTCATTTTGATATATATTTGCAAAACGCGACAAATCATCTAAATTTGGCGCATAGCGCGAAAATGCCACCAAAAATACACAATAAAAAAATACAAAAATAAAGAAAAATTTATGATTTTTGATTGCGCTAAAAATATTTGCTAAAAAGTCTCTAAAATATCTTTGCCACGCAATTTGGCTCACTTAATTTCCTCTATTTCTAGCGTTAAAAAGTTAAATTTTAGGCTCTCTAACTTTTGCTGTAAGTCGCCATTTTCATCGCGCAGTGCCTCGCGCTGAGATTTCAAATAATTGATATTTTTACTCGCATAATAAATATTATTTGCCAAATAAACCTGTGGCATAAACAAAAGCAAAATCAAAAACAAAATCGCATAAGCCACAAACAGCGCACCGATTTCACTTTGCTTACTTAGTCGCCTATCAAGTGGCTGTAACAAGGCTTCTTTTTCATCGGCACTATTGCTAAATACGCTAGGGCGCGGATTTGCATTTGTCTCTATGGTGATATTTGGGCTAGATTCCCCGCCAAACTCCGAATCGCCACTAAATTCATCATAGGCAACTTCGCTAAAGTCAAATCCCTGAAATTGTGGCGCGTAGTCGTGCGATTCGCCATTTTTTGATTCGTTATTTTTAGATTCGCCACTTGGCTTAGCTTTATGCGAATCTGCACCCAAATGTGATTTGCGTAGCTTTTCTAAATCTAGGGCATTGATTTTATCCGCCGAATCGGACAAATCAAGCGCATCGCGCCTAGAGCCCCCAGCGTCCTCATCAAAACTTAGCCCAAAGTCATCTAGCGAGTAGCCCTCGCCTAACTCATCTTTTTTATTCATAAAATCTAAAACACCTCATTTTCGCGCTTCGTGCGCGTCTATTGCTACAAATCTCACTCTCACTTGGAATTATCGGCTTTTTTGTGAGAATCTCGCCTTTTTGGTTATTACCCCCGCACTCGCATTTCATTGCGTCCTTATCGCAGATACAACCCGCACTCCACGCTTTAAAAGCCTCTTTCACAATCCTATCTTCAAGCGAATGAAATGAAATTATAGCAATTTTTGCGCCTTTTGGATTCGCATTTTTTATTTGTCGCAAAAACGCTTTTAATGCGCCTAGCTCATCATTTACTTCAATGCGAATCGCCTGAAATACAAGCGTAGCAGGGTGGATTCCGCCTTTTGCTTTTGTGTGCTTTTCTAAAATCGCACATAGCTCTTTTGCGCTTTCAATCTTGCGATTTTTCCGCGCCTCTAAGATGAGATTCGTAATCTTTTGATAATTGTGAATCTCGCCAAAATCCCTAAAAATGCGATTTAGCTCATCTTTAGAGTAGCCATTTAAAACAGCCTTTGCACTTAGTGGCGAATCCAAATCCATACGCATATCCAAAGTGGGCGATTCAAAGCTAAAACCGCGCTCTAAATTATCCACCTGTGGCGAAGAAAAACCTAAATCCGCTAGGATTCCACCGATTTTTTGGGGCGGATTTGTTAGATTCGTAGGGCAATTAGCCGACTTTTCTAAATCCGCGCAATTTAAATCCGCAAAAATTTCGCCTATTTTTTTATCAAAACTGCCCTGCACTGCCCTAAATCGCTCACCGAATCGCGCAAGTCGATTTTTTGCAAACTCTAGCGAAATCTTATCCTTATCGATTCCCACCACGCAAAGGCGCGGATTTTCCTCCAAAATGCGCTCACTATGTCCGCCAAGCCCCAAAGTCGCGTCAATGAAAATGCCCTCTGTGCCTTTAAAAAATCCTGCGACTTCCTCTAATAAGACAGATTTATGCGTCATTTTAAAAACGCCAAATCGCTATTTTTTTAAGAGATTTTTTATCGAATCGCCTATTTTTTGCTCGATTTTCTCTCCCACTTTTTCGCCGCTAGTTTCGCCCTTGCCTCCGCCTAAAACCTCTTTGATTTTATCTTGTGCCTTTTCTTTTAGTGCCTCTGTTTTTTCCTCGCCTATGACACGATTTAAAATCGTTGTGGAGGCTTTTTTCATATCTACACTAATACTTGGGCTACTCATTTTTCCACTTACTGGGAATCCTAGCTCATCTTTTTTGACTTTGATATTTAAATACGCATTGATTGAATCTTTGTCAAAGTCTAATTTAGCGTTTTTGCTCGTGATAGAGGTATTTTTAGAATTCGCGCTTAGATTTGCATTTACGGCTTTTTTGTTGATTTTGCCATCAATTTTTATGCTTTCATAGATTTCCTTTGTCGCATCAAAATTTAGCGTTGCCTTTAGTAAATCCATTAGTTTATTTTGCGTGAAATGCCCACCACTCGCCAAAAATTCTAACTCGCCCTTGCTTGTGAAAATATCATAGAGAATCTTGCCATTAAGTTTGCTGTCAAAAAACTGCTGATAATTTAGCATATCAAGCACTTGGGCGGCTTTGACATCTATTAGCTTAATGTCTGCGATATTGCGATTTAGCGTGGCATTTAGCTTACCGCCAAAAATGTCGCTATTTAAATCCGCGTTGATTTGCTTATTCGCATATTTGGCGTTGCCTGTTATCACAACATTGCCCTTTAACTGCCTAGAAGTCAAAAATGCCAAATTTTTCAAATCGCTCACTATGAGTTTATAAGGCGCGTTAATGCTAAAATCTTTGACATTTAGCTTTGCTTTGTCAATGCTAAATTCAGCGATATTGCTGATGATATTGGCATTCAAATCGCCACTGCCATTGTTTAGTGCTACATTTGCATTGTGATTAAAGGCAATGTCTGTGGGCGGATTTATGTCAAACTCTTTGCTAAGCGTTGATTTCAGCGCATCGCCACGAATGCTATGATTATAAGTGCCAGAAATGTCGCCAGAGAGTTGCTTTAAGTCGATTTTAGCGTCCATTGTCGCCTTTGCGTAAATGGGTTTATAGAGCGTGTGCAAAACTTCATTGATTTTTAATCCGCGAATCGTTACAAGCGCGTCTTTTGGCTTGGTGTAGCCCTGCAAAGAAACCGAATATGTCGTATTGCCAGAGGCAAAGTCGCTTTTGCCATCAATATTTAGCCACTCGCTATTACCTTGAATCTTGCCATTTGTGCGGAAGCTACCGCGCAAAGGCATTCCAGCCACAGGGCTAAAGGGCGATAAATCGCTAATATTTATATCATAATTTGAATTTGTCTTAAGCCCCTCAACAAGTGTGCTACCGCTTGAAGTGATATTGCCAATTTGTGAAAGGAAGTTGAAATTATGCTTGATTTCCTTGCCGTCAAATGACATTGTGTGATTCGCGGTAAAATCCGTAGTGCGAGGAATCGTAACTTTAAAGTCCTTTTTAATAAGCGATTCGCTCATTTTGCCTTTTAAAATCTCGGCATTTGCGTTGCCTGTGAAGTTTAGATTCGTATCGCCAAAGACATTTGCCTTAATATTTAAAATCCCCATTGCATAGGCTTTTTGCCCCACTAGATTAAGTAGCGATTCGATTCGCAGACCGCTAATATTTGCCACGATTTTGGTAGGCACAGAGTAATTTTCCACTTGTGATTCAATGTCAATTTTGCCATCTGCAATATTTGACTTTGTATAAACCACAAAATTATTAAATTTTCCGCGAATGATATTTTCAATCAAAAAGTTTTCATTCAAATGCACGGCGTCTAGCCCTTGAATCTTTGAAGTATTTTGAATCAAAATATTTAGCACACCATCGATACTCCACCCAAAGAGCGAGTAATTGCCATTTGCCATAACGCTAATATTTTCAAGCACGGCTAATTCAATGTCAAAAGAGCCAAAGCGAAGTTTGAATTTTTCCAAGCTCACTTTCACGGGCGAATTTTTATCGATTTGGGCTTGAATCTGGGGCTTTAAAATGTCATTGCCAAATTGCGTAAAAAGTAGCACGAAAATCGCCACAAGTAGCACCAAAACAATGCCACCAATCCACAAAAGCACTTTTTTTATCATTGCGACTCCTTCAAAAAAGTTATATTTTTATCGCTTCCATTTTGCGTTTTGAAAATGCAATTATAATCAAAATTACCAAAAATGCTACCATAAAATACAAAAATTTTGGAATCGGTAGCGGGTCTCCAGCTGCATAAGAATGCAACCCCGAGAGATAGTAATTCACGCCAAAATAAGTCATCAAAAGGCTAAAAAAGCCAAGCGAACTTGCGGTTGCGAAAATGTATTGCAAATTGCGTTTGCAGATAAATCGCAAATGCAAGATAATGGCATAAACGCCGATAGAGACTAACGCCCAAGTCTCTTTTGGGTCCCAGCCCCAATATCGCCCCCAGCTTTCATTTGCCCAAATGCCACCCAAAAAATTCCCTGTGGTAAGCAAAAACAGCCCAAAAATCATCGACATTTCGTTGATTGCGGTAATTGAGTTGATAGTCGAATCGATTTTAAGATTTGTGGGATTCGCTTGATTTGCATTAAGATTCGCGGTGTTTAAATCGGCGCGATTCGATGAATCTGCGCTTTGATTCGCGCTAAGATTTGCGCCAAAATTTGCCGAATCTTTGCGAAAAATCATTAGCATTAGCGTAACAACGCCAAGCAAAAAGCAAAGCCCCAAAAAGCCATAACTTGCCGTAATCACGCTTACATGGATATTTAGCCAATATGATTTTAGCACGGGCATTAGATTTGTAATTTGCGGATTCATAAAGCCAAGATTCGCCACAAAGAGTGCCATTCCAGCCAAAAAGTTCGCACTTGATAACGCAAGATAGGATTTTCTAAATAAAACCACCCCAGCGATTCCCGCTGTAAAGGCGATATACAGCATTGATTCATAGGCATTGCTCCAAGGGGCGTGTCCAGAAATATACCAGCGCAAGATTAGCGCGAATAAATGCACCAAAACAATGGCGCAGGATATAATATAAAAGCACTTTAGGGCGCGTTTAAGCGCGTCATTTGGCTTAAATATGTAGGCAAAAATCAAAATAAACATTGCGATTCCTACCAAAATATAGGGCAAAATCAGCTTTGCAAAGAGATTTGAATTATTCAAAAAAATCTCCGCCTTTAGCTTAGAATCGCTTATCATTATCGCCCCGCCAAATTCCCTTTGATAATCCTTAATGATTTGCAACGCCTCATCTGCTTTCTCAAAATCGCCCGTATTTAAGCCCACTTCAAAGGCACTATAATAATTTGATAGCATAATTTGAATCTTTTGGCGCAATTCATCTCCCGCAAAAGTCAGCATTTCAATGGGCGAAATCCAAATCTCTCCATTTTGCAGAATGGGCAAAAACCTAAAAAACTGCGATGAGTAAATGCCATAAGCGATATTTGCTCTTTCATCGACATCGATAATATCATTGTCAAATTTGGAGCGATTCGCTGGGCTTTTGCGATTTGCCTCCTCGATATAATTTTTTAGCTTATATTCGCCACTTGCGCTAGATTCGCCACTTGTGGCGATAAATAAATCCATAAAAGACGCGTATTTTTCATCTTTTGGCAATCCCAAAAGTTCGCGCAGTTGCGGGGTGCTAACGCGAATCATTTTGATATTTTTCCAATCATTTGGATAAAGTAGCATTCCTAGCGCAATTTGCGTATTGCTAAAGCCCAAAAAGTTGTGCTTTTTTGTCATCTTATGCACCAAATCACTCGCCAAAGTATCAAGTGGCTTAATCTTACCATCGCCACTTTGGATTTGAATCGTGCCAAATTTTTGCGCGTGGGCTTTGGATTTATCACGCATATTATTTATGTAATCTAATATGTTTTGTGATTGAATCGCTTCGGTAGATTCTTGCGTTTGTGGCGATTCGGCATTTAGATTCTGCGCTCCAAATGTGGCAAATCCTATCAACAGCGCAAAAACCACACTATAAATCTTTTGACTTTTTAGAAATCTACTTAGCTTTTGAAATCGGCTGTTTTTAGCAAAGAGTAGCCACACACACGCCACAAACAGCAAAAAATACCCAATATAAGTAGGAATTTTCCCCGGGTCATTATTCACACTCAGTATCGTCCCTAGCTCGTCCATATCATAAGAGCTTTGAAAAAAGCGATAGCCCTTGTAATCTAACACATTATTCATAAAGATTTCATAAGGCATTTCTTTTTCACCGTCAATCACAACGACTTTGGATTTATAGCTTGATGGCGAGTTTGACCCCGCATATCGCTCCAAAATAAAATCTTCTAACTTTATGCTAAATCCTAAGTCAATATCTCTCGCACCCCAGCTAAGAATCGCATTTGTCCCATCATCAAAGCTAACTACGCTATCCTTACTCATTTGCCCACCGCCAATTAGCGTTAGCGGATAATCCTTGCCCTCATAGCTAATCACCGCCTCCATTTGCGCGGTAGGGTCTTTTTTGTCGCTTGTTAGCTTTGTAATGGCAGTGGATTTTATCCTAAAGTGTGAATCGCCAAATGTGATTTTCTCATCTAACTTTTTATTTGCCGCGTAGCTCACGCTTGTAGGTATGTGAATCGCGTATTTTTTATCCCCGCTTGTAAGCAAAATATTTAAATAAACCTCACTGCTTACAAAGCTAGAATTACTCTCTCCCTCGCGGATATTCATAAGCCCTTCAACACCAAAAAAGCGCGTGATTCCAGCCCCCAAAATGATAATCACAAAACTTAAATGCAAAATAAAACTCGCATATTTTTTCTGCGCCAAAAATTTATAGCGAATCAAAACGCCCACTAAACACACTAGCAACCACAAATGCAACACATTAAAAAACCAAGTGTTATAAATAAGCACCCGCGCGGCATTTGAGCCATAATCATTTTCTATAAAAGTCGCTACTGCGATAGCAATGGCATAGATTCCCATAAGCGGAATCGCCGTATATAGCGAGGCAAAAAGCAGTTTTATGATTTTCATTTAATGTCCTTTTTTAATTCATTTAGTGCTTTGTCTATTTGTGCGTAGTCGCCCATAGGCGCGGAATTTGCCACTACATCATCAAGCATATTTTCTAGCTTTAGCGTATATCCAGCAAAAAGATATTTCACGCGCCCGTTTTTATCTAAAAAGACAATTTGGGGCGTGGCATTGACGGCGAATATTTGAGCAAATTTCGCAGTAGGAATGGCAAATTCGTCTTGTGGCGCACTTACATTGTCATTGCGAGATTCTGCGCAATCGCCCTCTTTTGTCATTGCGAGATTTTGCGTAGCAAAATCGTGGCAATCTACTTTTTGATTTGCGCGATTCGTGGATTGCTTCGTTGTGGCTTTGCCACTGCCTCGCAATGACGATTCAACGGCGTTTGAATTGCCTCGCAATGACGAAGTAGCAGATTCGCCACCAAATCCGTGAAATTTATGAATCTTATCGTAAGAGGTATTCACATAGTAAGGATTAAAATTCTCTCTTATTTTTGCCTGAATCTCGGGGCTTTTTTTAATATCATCTTTCATCATATCGCAATATTTGCATTGATTTTTGCCAAAAATAATTAAAACCTCGCGTGAAAAATCAATCTCACTCGTATCTAAAAATAAATCTGCTAATTCTTTGTAGCTTTCTTTATCCAAATTTTTTGCCTTTTCTACCGCCTCCGCGCTCATTTCCGCGCCCTTTGAGATGATATTTTCATCGATTTTCTTATCATCGCAACCGCTAAAAATCAACGCGCACAAGGCACAAAATACCACAACGCTAAATATGTGCTTCATTTATATCCTTTTTCTTTCGTAAAATAAGCTCCACAATCGCATTTGCAAAGCTAAGTGTGGCATTTGGGCATTTGCAGACAATGTATTTTGGCACACCTAGCGAATCTGCCAAAGCGCGATTATCGATTTCTAGCTCAAACTCCGTCTCATAGTTGTCAATCGTAAAAGCAAGTGGATAAATGACTAGCTTTTCATCGCGGTGCTTTTTGATTGTGTCAATGGTGCTTGGGCTTAGCCACTTTGTGGGACCGACTTTGGATTGATAGCACACGACAATATCCTTAAAGAAAATGCCCTGCTTATGTAGCTCCGCCTTTATCGCCTCTGTGCTTTTTGCTACTTCGCTTTCATAAATATCACCCGAATCCGCCACGCTTTTGGGAATGGAATGCGTAGATAAAAGCAACACAAAGTCGCTAAAAGATTCATCGCTACTAAAATTACTCTGCGCCTCTTTGATTCGCTCTACGCAGGATTTGACAAATGCCAAATCATCAGCGTAGCTCTCCACAATATCCACCTTTGGCGCGTAGTTTAACGCCTTTAGCGCACTTAAAAAATCTCTCACCGATGATAAAGTCGTGGTGGTGGAATACTGCGGATACATTGTAAAAAGTGTGATTTTGTTAATGCCTCTCTCTTTTAAATCCGCTGCGACATTTTTGGCATAAGGTGGCACATATCGCATAGCATAAGTGTAAAAGCGCGAATTATCAATCTCGCCCAAAAGTTTTGTAAGATTGTAGGTAATCTCTACTATCGGGGACTTTGAGCCAATGGCTTTGTAATTCGCCTTTAGCTTATCAAGTCGCCCATTTATTATCATATTTGCCACGATTTTCCGCATAAAGTCGCTTTTGATTCGCAGTATTAGCGGGTCGGCAAACATATTTTTTAAAAAAAGCTCCACTTCAAAGAGATTATTCGCTCCGCCCATATTTAGCAAAACTACCGCTTCTTTTTGGGATTCGCCTTGAGATTCGCTTTTGGATTCACCGCGCGATTTTATTTGCGATTGAATCTTTGATTCGCCTATGGTTTCTTTGTGGGATTCGCGGGGTTTTTTTATGGATTCATAGATTGCTTTTAGATTGCGCTTGGATTTTTTGGATTCTGTCTTTTTGCTCAAAGTGTTTTCCTTTAAAATTTAAAGTTGCAATGATATAATAAATTTGTTAAGTTTATGTGTGTTATACGGCAAATTAAGTGGCAAATGCCACAAAAATATCATTTTTTTAAGGGGCAAATATGCAGGAATTTGCGCTAAGTCAGGCTATATCATTCCATACGATTATCAGTTATTTTCTATTAGCTATCGCAGCTATCAACCTAATCGCGCTCTTTTTCTTAAAAGATTTCGTGCGAATAAACAAGCTATCGTGGGTTTTCACGCCGTTATTTTTGGGATTTTTATTTATCGCATTTTTAAGCGGAATGAGCGTGTGGGCGATGATGAAGTTTGAATTTAGCATAAGAGTTTTGCTAATGATTTTTGCGAATTTTGCCTTTATCTTAGAAATATTGCGCGTTAAAAAACTACGCACCGCACGAGTGAATCTAAACTCACGCAAAGATTATGTGCGATTTGCCAAAATCGCAAACGCGCTTTATATCCTAATCATCGCTTATTTTTTGGTGTTTTGATGCGCTTTATTTATGATAAAAACGCAGGGAGCGCGAATCTAGTGGTAGATTCAAAGGCATTTCATCATATCTTTAATGTCCGCCGTAAAAATGCCCAAAATGCGCTTGAGAACGGCGAAATCTTTGATTTTGCAAATTTAAATGATAGTGCGATTCATCGCTATAAAATTGTCGCTGTGAATAAAAAAAGCGCGGAGTTTAATCTAGTAGATTCATCATATATTGCGCAAGATTCGCCAAAAACGCACATTATTCAGGCTGTCATTAGCGACTTTGATAAAATTTTGCCATTTTTAAATGAACTTTTCGTAGAAAAAATATCACTTTTTTATGCGGATTTTTCGCAAAAAAACCTTAAAATCAATTTGGAGCGATTAGATTCGATTTTGATTAGCTCATCAATGCAGTGCGGACGCCTAAGCAAAATGCAAATCGAGGTTTTCAACTCGCTTGATGAAGTGATTCGCACATACAGCGATTTAGTCGTGCTTGATTTTGGCGCAAAGTGCGAGGATTTGCGGAATCTAAATCGCTTTATCATAGGCGCGGAGGGCGGATTTAGCCAAAGGGAGCGAAAATTATTTATAGATTCGCAGATTCGCACCACTAGCCTAAATCACGCGCTTATTTTACGCGCCCAAAGTGCGAGTATTTTTGTGGCTAGTCAAAAAATTTTCTAAAAAACCTTGACAGATAGTAGCTATCATACCTTATAATTGCATTTTAATTTTTCAACAAACGGAGCAAAAAAAATGGCATACACAATCAAACAAGTCGAAAAACTCACAGGCGTCTCAAGCTACACACTGCGCTTTTGGGCGAAAAAGGGCGTATTTCCTGCGATTGAGCGCGATGAATACGGCGTCAAATATTTCAGCGATAGCGATGTGAGCTGGGTAAATTGGGTGGTGTGGCTACGAGAGGCAGATATGAGCATAGAGGACATAAAACACTATGGCGAATTGCTGATGAAAGGCTTTAGCACCGCAGAGGAGCGCAAAAAACTGCTAGATAACACTTTCAAAAATCTCCAAAATAAAATCATTCGTTTGCAGGAAATCTCCACGCATTTGGAGAAAAAAATCGCAAAATACGATGAGAGCATAAAAAAAGGCGTGGATTTATTTAATGTGCAAAGCGCGGATTATAGGGATTGTAATGAGAGTGTAAAATAAAGGTAATATAAGCAACCTAAACGAATGCTGTCATTGCGAGATTTTCATTAGAAAATCGAAGCAATCTATACTTTTAATTCTTGGATTGCTTCGGTCGCGTTGCTCCCTCGCAATGACGAAGTGGTTAATTCGTCATTGACAAGTTGTGAGGCGTCATTGCGAGAAAATGAGCGTAGCGAATTTTCGTGGCAATCCAAACCTATGCCGTCATTGCGAGGCAATTTATTGCCGAAGCAATCTATTTGGTTTTTTTTGGATTGCTTCGGTCGCGTTGCTCCCTCGCAATGACGATTCAATGCGTTCCACCTCGTCATTGCGAGGGCTTTGCCCGAAGCAATCCACTCCAAATCTAATAATTTTTCAGCAAAATCCACTCTTTTTTGGCGACAATGGGCTTAAAATTGCCAAATCGCTCCTTATTTGCCTCAAAATCGCTCTCTTTCATCGCAATGCAGATTTTCTCACGCGAATCCAAAATCTCCGCTACCTCAGGGCTTTTTAGCGATAAAAATTCATCTTTAAAAGGCTTTTTACCGCTTTGGTGCGCGTAAAAATACCCCGAAAATGACGGCTTTGCATCGATGAAAATCAGTCGCCCCTCGCCGTCCCAGCGCGTGAAAATGTCCTTTTGATGACGCGAATCTACTAGCGAATCTAACTTGCCACTAGCCAAAAATGCGCATAAAATTAGCATTAACGCTAAAGGCAAAAGCCAAATCCACCGCCGAAATTTTGCCCCAGCACAAAAGATAAAATTCGCACATAGTATGCAAAATGCGGGTGCAGTGGGCAATGTGTATGCCTCCAAAATATTGCGCGAAAATGTCAAAAAGCATAGTGGCATTACAATCCATAATGCTAGGTAGAGATTTTCCACGCTTTGGGGCGTTTGTAGTGTGGCGATTCGCACTCCATCGCTACGAATCCTAAAAAATCCATAAATTCTCTGCGCCACAAATCCCAAAAATACCACGCTCCACGGCAAAAATGAGATTAGAAAAAACCACCATATCGTGCCTATGGGCTGTGAGTGCGCCGCGCCATACATACTGCCCTCCCAGCCACTGATGAAAAACCGCTTGAAATGCTCCCCGATGATGAAATACTCCAAAAAGCCCTCGCTCTTTAGCTCAAATGCGATATACCACGGAAGCGCGATGAGTAGCATTAGGATTGTCCCGCTGATGAGGGGCAGATTTTTTAGGCGCAAGATTCGCGTGTGTGGGGCGAATCTAAGTTTTGCTGCAAAGCGCAGTGCGATGATGAATGCGACTATGGGTAGTCCCACGAGGACGAAAATGAGTGGTCCTTTGGCGAGGAGTCCAAGCCCTAAGCCGATGAAAAATAAATAACCAAAAATAATTTGCATTTTATTTTGTGCTTTGCCTTTTTTCAATTCGCTCTTGGGTGCATCTTGCATAGATTTGCCAAATTTCGAGTGTTCGCAGACACCAAGTCTAGTCTCACACTCAAAATTTGGCAAAAACTCCGCAACCTCCACCGCAATCCCTTCGATTGTTTGTTGTGGTGGATTCGTGGATTTTGTCTTTTTATCGTCATTGCGAGAATCTGCGTTAGCAGATTCGTGGCAATCTATTTGTGATTCGTGGATTGCTTCGGCTTCGCCTCGCAATGACGAATCTTTTAAATCGCCAGAATCGGTGGCATTTGAATCTGCAAATTCTAAGATTGTGTGTGAATTTTCGTGGTTGTGCGAGGCGAACGAATGAGACGCACTTGCCGTGCGTTGCAGTGAGTGAGCCGAAGCACTCCGCGAAAAGTCGCCACAAGCTGAATTTGCAACTACGCATTTCCAAAAACTTATCATACATAACATCACACAAAATAATAGTGCCTCGTCCGTCATCACCGCGCCACTAGCGACAAATCCAATCCCCGTGCTACTTAAAATCACCGCACACGCTATCGGGCGCAATGCCTTGCTTTCGCCCACCTCACGCCTAAAGCCCCATAAGAAAAACAAAGCGCAGCTCATCACCCCAAAGACAAACGGCGCGAATCGCGCTCCAAATTCATTCACGCCAAAAAGCCACATACTCCCCGCACTCGCCCAAAAGCTAAGCGGTGGTTTGCCCCAAAATGGCGTGTCATAGTCGTAATAAAAAAGCATTACCCATTCATTTAGCTCTAACATTTTGCGCGACATTTCCGCGTATCGCGCCTCTGTGGTGCTCATCAGCGGATAAAAGTTTAGGCTTACAAGGCGGACGGCAAAGATAAATATTAGCAATGCAATTAGCGCGTATAGTGGGGCGTTTTTGTGATTTAGCAGATTTGAAAAGCGCATTTAAGATTCCTTTAAAAAAAATAATCACATTATAGCAAAAAGTGCTAAAAATAGATTGCTTTGGCGACAAGGTGGGTTTGTATGTGGATTGCTTCGATTTTCTGCGAAAATCTCGCAATGACGGGGTGGGGAGTCGTCATTGACAAGTTGTGAGGCGTCATTGCGAGGCGATTCAAATGCCGTTGAATTGTCATTGCGAGGCAATTTATTGCCGAAGCAATCCACGAATCGACAAGTAGTCTAAATATTATAGATTGCTTCGGTCGCGTTGCTCCCTCGCAATGACGAGATGGTGTCTTTGTCATTGCGAGGCGATTTATTGCCGAAGCAATCCACGAATCGACGAATGGTCTAAATATTATAGATTGCTTCGGTCGCGTTGCTCCCTCGCAATGACGGGTTTTCCCACTTTGTCATTGCGAGGCGAATTGTAGATTCGCCGAAGCAATCCACGAATCGACGAATGGTCTAAATATTATAGATTGCTTCGATTTTCTGCGAAAATCTCGCAATGACGGGTTTTCCCACTTTGTCATTGCGAGGCAATTTATTGCCGAAGCAATCTATCTGGTTTTTTTGGATTGCTTCGTATTCTACGAATACTTGCAATGACGGATTGGTTTGTGTGTTTGTGTGGATTGCTTCGGGCAAAGCCCTCGCAATGACGAGGATATTAAAAAAAGATTTTTTATAAAAACAAAGCGGGGGCGGAAGCGTTGAATCTCAACGCTTCCGCCCCCAAAAGAAGCATTAAGCGATAACTATCACTTTAGAGTGATACTACCACTCAATAGTTCCACTTGTAGATAGTGGAGTGCTTCTGTTGCCCCAGTCACCAGAGCTTCTAAAAGAAGCAGCTAGTCCTTTGCAGAAGCTACCGTCTTTTTCTGAGCCGATATTTCCTTGAAGTAACTTACCATTAAGTCTTGTAGGGTCAAATATCATAAAGCCTGATTTGCTAATGCCTAGGATACCACCACAGCTTCCTTTACCAGATGCAGATGTGCCAGAGATATTGCCTAGTGCATCAATGTGTCTAGCTCCATTTTGTCCTGCTCCAGTGCCTATGAAGCTAGTAGTATCATTATTGCCATTCCAAGCTTCAGCTCCCGGTCTAAACTTATCTCTACTAACACCACTAATTAGTAGCATCCATTCACTCCAAGGCATAGTAAAGCCACCTTGTTGGTCAGCTACTTTTTTGTTTGGGTCTGGTGCATTGTTTGCTGTAGAGTCGATATTATCAGCAAAGATTTTAGCTACGACTTGTTTTTGAATCGTAGATAAGTCACTCCTTGCTGTAGCTATCTGCGCATCTGTCCTAGTTGCTACGAATCTAGGTATCGCAACCGCCGCTAAAACCCCTAGTATTACGATAACGAATACTAGCTCAATCATACTAAAACCACTTCTTTTCATTTGTAACTCCTTTTGAAAGAAAATTTGCTTTCATAAAAATAAGCAATAATGCAAAACTTAAAATCAACCTTGTAGATTCAATCTAAAAATGCTTTTGACACCTTTAGTGTCGCTATAAAGTTGCTTAAGATTTGCCTTAAAGAACATACTTCCATAAAAGTAAATGAATTTTTAACAAATCTTAGCTTAAAGGAAGCTTAAAAAATGAATAATTTTTGAAAATTTTTGGATTTTTTGGGAAAAATACCACCCCGCGTCATTGCGAGGCGATTTATTGCCGAAGCAATCTATTCTTTGATTCGTGGATTGCTTCGAATCGCTTCGCGATTCTCGCAATGACGGACTCCTCCACTTCGTCATTGCGAGAAAATCCGCAAGGATTTTCGTGGCAATCCAAAAAAATGAATACAAATAGATTGCTTCGGCGTTTGCAACGCCTCGCAATGACGAAGTGGGTTTGGATTGCTTCGTATTCTACGAATTCTCGCAATGACGATAATATTTTTCAACCTATTTTTAATATTTTTTTAATACAATGCGCTTTTTAAATTTTTCATTCAAGGATTTTTTGTGGAATGGCTTGAGGACGCATTACAGGATATAAGCAAAGCTAGTGATTTAGGCGCACTAGAGGCGATTCGCATTAGTATTTTAGGAAAAAAAGGCAAACTCACAGAGGAATTTGGCAAATTAAAAAGCATTGCAAATGAGCAAAAAAAAGATTTCGCCAAATCGCTAAATATCGCCAAAGAGCGCGTTGAATCCGCGCTTGACTTAGCAAAGCAAAAGATTTCGCAAAGTGCGCTAGAGGCGCAACTAAAGCGCGAAAAAATCGACACTTCGCTTTTTAGCCCAAATGCGGTGCAAGGGCATTCTCACCCCATAAATGAGGCGTTTGATAAAATCATTGATTATTTTATCGGCGCGAATTTTAGCATTTCAAATGGTCCGCTTGTAGAGGACGATTTTCATAATTTTGAGGCGTTGAATCTCCCCAAATTCCACCCCGCGCGGGATATGCAAGATACTTTTTATTTTAAAGATGGGCATTTATTACGAACACACACTTCGCCCGTGCAGATTCGCTCAATGGAGCGACTAATTCAAAGCGGTGGCAATTTTCCGCTAAAGATTATTTCCCCCGGGAGCGTGTTTAGGCGCGATTATGATATGACGCACTCGCCTATGTTTCATCAAGTAGAGGGGCTTGTCGTAGATAATGGCGATAAAATCAGCTTTGCGAATCTAAAGTTTATTTTAGAGGATTTTTTGCGCTATATTTTTGGCGATGATATAAAAGTGCGATTCCGTGCGAGTTTCTTTCCATTTACAGAGCCAAGCGCGGAAGTGGATATAAGCTGTATCTTTTGTAAAGGCGAGGATTCAAGCTGTCGGGTTTGCAAAGGCACGGGATTCCTAGAGGTGCTAGGCTGTGGCGTGGTGGATAATAATGTCTTTAACGCGCTAAATCTAAAGGGCGTGAGCGGTTATGCCTTTGGGCTTGGCGTGGAGCGATTTGCAATGCTATTATATGGCGTGAATGATTTGCGTAGCTTTTATGAGACAGATTTAAGATTATTGGAGCAGTTTTAATGAAATTTAGCAGAAATTTATTATCAAAAATCATCGATATTTCAGCAGTTAGCAACGAAGTGCTTTATAAAACGCTTAACGACATAGGCTTAGAAGTCGAATCAATGTGCGATTTTGCTGTGCCAAAGGGCGTTGTAGTAGGCAAAGTCATCGACAAACGCAAACACGAAAACGCCGATAAGCTAAGCGTTTGCAAAGTAGATATTGGCACTGAAGTCTTGCAAATCGTGTGTGGCGCAAAAAATGTGGATAAAAATCAATTTGTCCCCGTTGCCACAATCGGCACCAAAATTTCTAATATGAAGTCCGAAAAACTCACCATAAAAAAAGGCGACTTGCGCGGGGTTGAATCTAATGGAATGATTTGCTCCACCACTGAGATAGGATTGCCAAAGATTGAGGAAGGCATTTTTGTGCTAGATGATAGTATCGGCGAATTAGTTTTAGGGCGCGAATTGCGCGAATATGCGATTTTTAATGATAGCGTTTTTGAGATTAGCATTACGCCAAATCGCGGGGATTGCTTTAGTTTGGTGGGCGTGGCTATGGATTTAAGCGTTGCCTTGAATCTCAATCTAAAAGCCATCAAAGAAAAAGCAAAAAATAACGAAATCGCCCCCGGCATTGGGCGAATCCTACACATTCAGCACGATAATAATCTAAACGCCTCACTTTGCTACAAAGTCGCCCAAATCAAGGATTTACGCAATAGCACGGAATTGCGATTCAACCTCGCGCTAAATGACAACCTACAAAAGGACGCTTTGCGTAATATCATCGCCTTTAGCACCTATATGACGGGCGTTTTGATAAATGCTTATGCGTTTGATAAATTTGTGGATAGCGATGAAAAAATTACGCTGACTATTAAAAGCGATGAAATGGGCGTGGAATCGGTATTTTTCGGTGATAAAAAATTAGCGCGAATCGGCATTGATGACGCCACAAACGCCGATGAAAATTCAAGGCTAGTGGTGTTTGAAGCAAGTTTTATCCCGCCACACATAATCGCCACGCAGATTTTTGAAAAAAATATCAAAAGCGATTCGCCTATCGCATATCTCTCAAAGCGCGGTAGTTCGCCACTTTTGGAGGACGGCATTGAATTTGTCGCCCAAATGCTTGGCAAAATGTCCCAAAGCACCATTTATTCATCATCGCAAGATATTACGCGCGACTATCCGCAAAGGCGAATCGACTTTCGATTCGATGAAATTAGCGCGATTATCGGCAATGTGCTAAAAAATGAGGAAATCACAGCGATTCTAAAAAAGATGAATTTCACAATCCATTCAGCTAGTGATGATAGCCAATTAAGCGCGATTCCACCGCTTTATCGCCACGATATAATCTCAACGCAAGACATTGCTGAGGAGATTTTGCGCTTAAGAGGCATAGATTTAGTCGAATCAAAAGCGCAGATTTTGCCACAAAGCGCGAATATAAATGAGGATTATCGATTTTATAAATTTAAGCGTGAAATCGCCAAAAAGGCGATTGCAATGGGCTTTTTTGAAACTATGCACTATGTGTTTTATGAAAGGGCGATTTTGGAGTCTTACAAACTGCCTGTGGTGGCGGAAAATTTGGACTTGCTAAATCCTATCACAAATGAGCTAAATACGCTACGCACTTCGCTAATCCCCGCACTGCTTGACTCCATAAAGCGCAATGAAAATTTGGGCTATGAAAAAGTCGCGCTTTTTGAAATCGGTAGCATTTATAGCGCGAATCGCGATGAATCCCAAAGTCTCGCATTCGTGGCGAATCTCTGCGAAGTAGAGGCAAAATATCCCACGCCAAAGGGCAAAGAGTGGGATTTTTATAGCTTTGCCTCTAGCGTGAGCGATATTTTGGGTGGATTTGAGCTAGAAAATGCGGATAGAGAAGGGATTAAGGGTGATTTATTTGGAAGCGTTGCTAAAATCATCAAAAACGGCGAGTGCGTGGGCTTTATCGGCAAACTAAATCCATTCATCGCAAACGCACTTGAAATCAAAGGCGCATTTATCTGTGAAATGGATTTGGACGCACTATTTAGGGCGAATCCACCTTTGAAATTCAAAGAATTTTCCAAATATCAAGACTCCACGCGCGAATTTAGTGTGCTAATTGATAAAAATATCTCATTTAGCGAAATCAAAGACGCGATTTTAGGCGCAAAATTCCCCAATGTGGTGCGAATCACCGCACTTGATAGATATGAATCAGCGGATTTTGGGGACAAAGTCAGCGTGAGCTTTAAAATCACATTCCAATCCTTTGAATCCACGCTAAAAGCAGAGGATTTAGGCGATGAAAAAATCATAGATTTGTTGCGTGAGAAATTTGGAGCAGAGATTCGATGAAAAGCGCGAATTCAGTTGCAAGTGGCGCAAATCTAAACGGCGCGAGTGGCGCAAAAAATAGCGCGAATCTAAAAAGCACAAATCTAAACGGCGCGAATCTTATTAGAATCACACATTTAAGCCCTAAACTCACGCATTTTGAGGCAGAAATCGATAATATCGCAAGTGATAAATCGCTATCGCACCGCGCCGTGATTTTTGCATTTTTAAGCGACACTCAAAGCAAAATTAGCAATTTTCTTTTTGGTGAGGACACGCTAAATACGCTAAAAATCGCTATGCAACTAGGAATGCAAGTCATCGCAAATGGAAAGGCGATAAATCACATTAGCGAGATTCCACGCAACGCGCAAATCACGCTCACACGCCATAAAGATGGCATTTTAGAGCCAAGCGATATTTTGGATTGTGGGAATGCGGGGACGGCGATTCGCCTGTATTTGGGGCTTTTGAGTGCGCAAAATGGGCGATATTTCGTGCTAAGTGGCGATAAATATTTGCGCATTCGCCCGATGAAGCGCGTGATTGCGCCACTAAATAATATCGGTGCAAAGATTTACGCGCGGGAGGGCAATAGCCTTGCGCCCATTACGATAATAGGGCAAAATCTCTCGCATTTTAGTTATCACAGCGAAATCTCATCAGCGCAAGTAAAAAGTGCGATGATTTTGGCGGGGCTAAATGTGGGCGAATCTAAGGGCGAATCTGTAAGCCACTTTAGCGAGATTAGCCTAAGTCGCGACCATAGTGAGCGAATGCTAAAGGGAATGGGCGCGGGGATTGAGTGCGATGAAAATGGCATTGCGATTCGCGCGATGAGTGCGCCACTAAAGCCTTTAGACATTGAGATTCCAGCAGACCCATCAAGTGCGTTTTATTTTGCAGTCCTTGCGCTAATAGTGCCTAAATCGCGCATAATTTTAAAAAATGTGTTGCTAAACAAAACGCGAATCGAGGCTTTTAAGGTTTTGCAAAAAATGGGCGCAAATGTGGAAATTACCCTTAAAACTTCGCGCTATGAGGACATAGGCGACATTTGCATTAGCAAGGATAGCGAGTTACGCGCATTTGAGTTAGGCGAAAATATCGCGTGGCTTATTGATGAAATCCCCGCACTCGCCATTGCCTTTGCCTTTGCAGACGGAAAAAGCGTGGTAAAAAACGCCACCGAACTTCGCACCAAAGAGTCTGACAGAATAAAAGCTACAATTTCTAATTTAGCAAAATTTGGCGTAAAATGCGAGGAATTTGAGGACGGCTTTAGCGTGGTGGGCGGATTTGCGCCACCAAGCAAAAAGGTAGTAATTAAAAGCTATGGCGACCACCGAATCGCAATGAGCTTTGCGATTTTGGGGGCATTGTGCGAAGTGGAAGTGGTGGATTCAGGTTGCATTGATGTGAGCTTTCCTAACTTTTTAGAGATTTTGGGGCGATTCGTGGCGGTAAAAAACAGCGAATCTAGCGAATCTAAAGCGCAAGATTCGTGTGATTCGTGCAAATCTTAAAAGGATAAAAAAATGCAAACAAAACGCGCAGAAAAATACGGCTTTTGCTTTGGCGTAAAAAGGGCGATTCGCCTAGCCGAGCAAAATAAAAACGCGCTCTCTTTAGGTCCGCTAATTCACAATCAAAAAGAAATCGATAGGTTGAAAAAGGATTTTGGCGTGAGTGTCGAGACAAATTTGGATAATATCAGTGGCGATTCGAGCGTGATTATCCGCACACACGGCATTCAAAAGGGCGACTTTAAAAAGCTAAAAAATTCAAACGCAAAGATTATTGACGCCACCTGCCCTTTTGTGAAAAAGCCACAGCAAATTTGCGAGGAAATGAGTAAGCAGGGCTATGAGATTGTGATTTTTGGCGATGAAAATCACCCTGAGGTAAAGGGCGTGGCGAGTTATTGCATAAAGCCTTTTCAAATCGTGCTAAGCGTAGATGAGCTAAAAAAAGTCGGCGCAAAAGTCGCGCTCATCTCACAAACTACAAAAAGCATTAGCGCGTTTTTGGAAGTGGCGGATTATCTTATAAAGATTTGCCCTGAAGTGCGCGTGTTTAATACGATTTGCAATGCGACTTTTGATAATCAAGAGGCGGTGAAATTACTCGCCCAAGAAGTGGATATTTTAATCGTGGTGGGCGGTAAAGAGAGTAGCAACACAAAGCAACTTTTAAATATTTCGCTTGAGTTTTGCAAGGATAGCTACTCTATCGAGGACGAAAATGACTTGCAGCGCGAGTGGTTTGCAGGTAAAAAGCTATGTGGGATTACGGCTGGGGCTTCCACGCCTGATTGGATTATAAATAATGTCGAGCAAAGTATTCAAAAGATTTGAAAACATAGAGAGGGGATTATAATATGCGCTACATTTCAGGGTGGGAAGCGTTAAATGTGCCAAACGAAAATGGATTGACTGCCGATTGGCATTTTGAGAATTTTTTTAAACCCAATCAAACCTTTAAAATGTATGACAATAATAACGAAATATTACACAATTTAGGCATTAAAAAGCGATTTATCCCACTTTTAAAGGGCGAATACTTTGTAGCTTCTTTTGCGAGGGCGATTGCAGATTTGGTGTATTTGAATCAAACGCAGGGATTAAAAAATTGCGTTAATGACTTTTTGGATTCTAATGATGAGTTAGAATTATTTGAATATTTAAAAATGATAAACACTCAAAAAAGCGTAGAATCTTTTATGCGACTAGAATTAACAAATCTTTATTTTAAGGACAAGCAAAATGCTACAACCACACCAAAATGCTAGAATCGAACTTATAAAAAGCATTTTGCCATACTTTGGAGATAAATTTGTGCTAAAAGGTGGCACGGCATTAAGTTTGTATTATGATTTAGATAGGTATAGCGAAGATTTGGATTTTGATTGCAAAAGCAATAATATGAATTTTATAAATAGACTTAAAGTGCACAAGGACTTTAAAAATTGGCATTTAAACATTAAAAAAGACACAAATACAACCTTTAGAGCAATGCTTGATTATGGCGCATTATCGCCACTAGGGCAATATCCGCTAAAAATCGAAGTAAGCATTAGAAATAAAATACTTTTGCAACAAGGTAGCTTAAAATATAAGAACATTAAAGGCGTAAATGTCTATGACATAAATGAGCTAATACTAATGAAAGTTTCGGCATTTAGCGGTAGAGATAAGATTAGAGATTTTTATGATTTGGGATTTTTGCTAGAAAAATATCCAAAATATTTTAGCGCAGAATCCCTAAAAGCGATTCATCAAAAAATAAGCTACGCAGGGGATAATGAGCTAAATTTATTGCTAAAAGATGAAATAGATAAGCATAATTTAATACCCACAAACAATATGCGTGATTTGAATAATTACTCGCAAATAACACTTAAAAACATAGAAAAATTGCTAGATTCTAATGAAATTATAAACTTTGGAGGCAACAGCAATGGAAAAAGATAATGCAAATGCGCTAAATATCGCCATTTTGTGCGGTGGGAGCGGGACTAGGCTATTTCCTGTCTCGCGGGAGCTAATGCCAAAGCAATTTGTGCCGTTTTTTGAAAATACTTCGCTTTTTCAGCAAAGTGTGCTGAGAAATGCACCCTTAAGTGAGCGATTTTTTATCATCACAAACGAATCACATTATTTTTTGGCGAAAAATGAGATTGAAAAGCTAAAAAATGCCAAAAATACAAATGCGAATCACGCCCTAAAAAATAGCGCGAAATTTAGCTACATTTTGGAATCGATTTCTAAAAATACCGCCTCTGCCTTACTTTTTGTCGCTTTGCAATGCAAAAGCGATGAAGTGATTTTGGCACTGCCTAGCGACCACATTATAAAGGATTTGCCACATTATGAAAATAGCGTCAAAAAGGCGGTGAATCTCGCGCGAAATGGCAAAATCGTGCTTTTTGGCATAAAGCCTAGTAGCCCAAATACAGGCTATGGATATATCAAGGATTTTGGGTGCAAATCACAAAGCGAATCGCGCAAGGATTCAAGCAAAGATTCAAGCGATTCGCCCCACAATTCGCCAAAGGATTCGTGCGATTCGCCCAAAGGTTCAAAAGATTCGCGCAATTTACGCGAATCCAAAGTCGCTTTTTTTGAAAAGCCAGACTTTGCCACTGCACAAAAATATTTAAGCGATGGCGGATATTTTTGGAATAGCGGGGCGTTTTGCTTTAAGGCTAGTGCGTTAATCGATGAGTTTAAGGCGCACAAGCCAGAGCTACTAAAAGTCGCCCAAAACGCGCTTAAAAACGCCCTTAAAAGCGATGATTTCGTGCATTTACAACGAAAGGACTGCGAGGCGATAGAGGACATTAGCATTGATTATGCCATTATGGAAAAGTCGCGCAATTTGGCACTTTTGGAGGCGGATTGGCAATGGAGCGATGTAGGAAGCTTTGATTCGTTATGCGATGAATATCCAAAAGATAGCGCAGGAAACGCCCACAATGGCGAGATTTTGGCACTTGAATCGCAAAATAATTTTATTTTGCAAAGCACCACTTCAAAGAAACTCACTGCAATGCTTGGTGTGAGCGATTTGGTGGTGGTGGATACTGATGATTGTTTGCTAATTAGCAAGGCGGGGGAGAGCCAGAGTGTGAAAAAAATCGCGCAGATTTTAAAAGAGCAAAATAGCGACTTGGTGCGCTTTCCAAGCATTGTCTATCGCCCGTGGGGAAGCTATCAGGTGCTGTTAGAAGGTGCGTTTTATAAGATTAAGCAAATCGTGGTAAAGCCCAAAAAACGGCTTAGTTTGCAAAAGCATTTTCATCGCAACGAGCATTGGATTGTCGTAAGCGGTAGCGCGGTGGTGCAGATAAATGAGCACGAATTTGTGCTAAATCGCAATGAAAGCACCTACATTCCTATGGGTAGCGTTCATCGCCTAAGCAACGAGGGCAAAATCGATTTAGTAATAATCGAAGCGCAGGTGGGCGAGTATCTAGGCGAAGATGACATAGTGCGAATCGAAGATGATTATCGGCGGAAATGAGGTGCGTGTGTATCTTTGGCAAGTTTGCGCTTAGCGTGGCGTGGAATTAAAAAAAATTTCGTCATTACGATGGAGTGGCGCGACCGAAGCAATCTGTAAATCCACAAAGAATACAAATATATAGATTGCTTCGGGCAGAGCCCTCGCAATGACAGATTCTTGTAAAATTGGTAGGCAAACCATTGCAATGATAGGTTTATTTGGATTGCTTCGATTTTCTGCGAAAATCTTGCAATGAAGCAGTGGAACGCTTTGAATCGTCATTGCGAGGGAGTAGCGCGACCGAAGCAATCCACGCATTAAAGTATAGATTGCTTTGTATTCTACGAATACTCGCAATGACGGGCACAATTTCTTTGCTATTTTTGGATTGCTACACCTTACCAAAAGCAAGTCTCGTAATGACAAAGAGCGGAACTATTTAGATAATTCTACGATTCGCCAAAATTTGCGCCAAATTCGTCCTAAAAATGTATATTTTGCCCATTCACCCTAGCGCGGAGTTGCAAGTCATTTAGTCTATTGTATTTATCGATGAATCCAGCGTGTTTGGAATCTGCCTTAAATCCCGCACTTTTATTTAACAGCGAATCCGCGCGTTTGTAGCCAAAGCCTTGCTTTGAGCCTAGCGGATAAATGCCGCTTTCATCAATAAGGACGGATTCATTTATGCCAAATTCTAATCGTTTATCGCGTGGTGGTGCAAACATATCACGCCCACCCACGCTAAAATAATGCGAATCTTTGCTTCCGCTAAGCGCGTAAAGCGTGGGAAAAATGTCCTTGTGCGAGGCTAAGCGATTTTTGTCATAGTGCAGATTCGCGCGGTATTTTTGTGGCACGAAAACATAAAACGGCACACTATACGCAAACGCCCTCTCACTGCTCTCATCAATAGGCAATTCACGCGCTCTATGGTCGCCTGTGGCTGCGATGATTGTCGAATCTTTTAGCTTTGAGCGTTTGATTTTTGTCAAAAATTTGCCAAATTCATCGTTTGCGTAAGTGTATGTTCCTAGATAATCAAGCGGATTTACATTTGTATTTACGCTAAATCCTTGCGGAATGTCGCTAAATAAATGCGACAAATCCTTGTCCTTTGCGTGATAATATGGCTTGTGATGAGAAATGGTTATATTGATGATAAGTGTCGGTGTGGTGGCGTTTTGCAAAGCCTCAAAAATATATTTGTAGGCAAATTCATCGGCTATGCCGTATTTATGCTTGGTTTGCTTGGAGTGCGGATAGTGCGCCATTAGCGTAGTCTCATCGACAAACTCATCAACGCCCTGCGCCACTAAAAAGTCGCCCAAATTATACCACGCGCTATTGCCACTATAAATCGCTATGATTTTGTAGTCCAAATTTTTATAAAATTCTATGGGCGTTAGCGGTAGCTTTAGGTTTCTGTATTTGCCTTGATAGATACTCGCATTTTGCGCCAATGACAAAATATTGCTAAGACTTCGGCTCGTATTATTGGTGCTAGATAGGAATCTAGTAAATAAAAAATCGCTTTCAAAATGCTCTTTTAACGCGCCTAAAAAATTATGCGATTCGTCCTCAAACGCAAGGAGATTTAGTCCAAAACTCTCCATAATATTTAGCATAATGTGGGGATTTTCGGCTTTGATATGCGAATCTAGCGGTTGCCAAAGCGGGAAAAGCTCATTTTGCAGGGCGTTTAACTCATCGATATTTGCGGGTTGTATAGTTTGCTCACTTTTATAAATTTTGTGAGCCCACGAGAATGCTAAAATAGGATTTGTAGCGATTTCATTTATCACGCTTAAAGTGCTAAAGCGATAATCTGACGGACGCAAAGTATTATAAACAAAATGTCCGCGCAAAGCGACAACATAAGCGTAAAGCAAAATGATATTGCCAAAAATCAGCAGTGCAATGCGGGTTTTGCGATGAGAGATTTTAGATTCGCTAGATTCACGCTCTCTTGGGGGGGGGAAACTAATATTTTATTATTTAGCCACACACAAAATGCACTAAAAGCCACCACACACGCTAAAATCAACGCTATGGGATAATCCTTAAAAATGATAGAAAAAATCGCGCTTGTATCGTCATCTTTTAGCCCAAAGATAAAAATATCAATTTTGCTTTTAAACATATCATAATAATAAAATCCTATAAAGCTAAATAACGCGCTTAAAATCGCCATAATGCCAATGTAAGTCGATGAAAATATGGGGTAGATTCGCCTAGCGATTCGCCCTACGCGCTCTAAAATGTGTGAGTGCGATTTGCTTTGTGCGAATCGCCACAAAAGCGCGACATAGCCCAAAAGTAGCAATGGCGCAAAGCCAATCAAAATCACCTTTAAATCCATTCGCAAACCGCGAATAAACATTGTGATAATGTCGCTTTTGTATTCCTCTGCCAAATCGCTAGGGATAAATGAATATTGCATAAAGCCCCTAGCAATCGCAAATATCACGCTAAAAATTAGCGTAAAAACTAAAATCTGCGTGATAATTTTTCGCATTATTTCACCTCATAAATATAAGGCACACCGCGAATCACACCACCTTTAAATAAAAAGTCCGAAGTCTCTTTAATGGCTGTGGTATCGATAGTTTTGGGTGCTTTGAAAGTATTTGAGAAAACCTCTTTTATCGCGCTTAGTTTCTTTTTCTCGCTGTCGCTAGATTTGACTTTGCTAACCACACTTGCCGCTTTTTTCAGCGAATCTTCGCCCAAAATGCCTACCAATACGACATTTACATTTTGCGTTTTTAGCCTCTCATCGATGCCACGAAATTCCTCTTTGCAGTAGCCACAATTTGGGTCAGCGATGATAAAAGTCGTGTGCGCGTCTTTTTTAGAAGATTTTAGCGTGATATATTGCGAATCTTTTAGTTGCTTGATTAGCGCACCTGCGGCGATTGACTGCGAGTTTTCGTTGTGCGATTCAATCTCAGCGATTTTTTTGCCTACTAACTCCTCATCTGCCTTTGTATTTGTGAAAAATACTTGCGTTAGCCCGATTATCATATCGCCGTTTTTTGTCGCAAAGAGCGGGATTTGCTGTGCGTTGCTTGTGATTTCAATGACTACAAATTTCAAATCTTTGCTTGACTTTAAGTCGCTTTGGCTTACGATTTTGATAGGCGTTTGCGTTTGCTTTTCGATGAGATTTTTTAGATTCTGCTCGAAACTTGCCGCGCCAAGCGCACTCAATCCTAAAAATACTAAACTAAAAATTGCCGTTTTCATTTTTTATCCTTAATGTTGAAAGTCTGTAAAGTCCGCATTGTAACGCTATTTTGTTAAGATAAAGTTAAAAGGCGGAAATGATTAACTTATTTAGCCGTTCGCTAAAGGCGTTTGCGTCCTCCAAGCTACCGCGCTCTAAGAGTTTCGCGCTGTCAAATAGCAAATGCACCAAATCCGTCAGCTTAGCCTCATCATCTAGCGATTTTAGCTTGGTAATTATCGCGTGGTGTGGGTTAATCTCAAAATTTGGTGCTTCCTCTTTGTATTCCTGCCCCATTTGGCGCATTAGATTTTCCATCATAGGATTTGATTCCTTTGAAATGACGCACACAGGGGATTTATCAAGGCGATTTGATAGTTTTACTTCAGCTACCTTTGAATCTAAAATCTTTTTGACTTTCTCCAAAAAACTTGCATATTCGCTTTTTGTAGATTCGTCAATCTCATCGCTGGATTCACTAGCGATATTTTTAAATTGCAATCCTTCAAATTCACCTACACTTGGCATTACAAAGCTATCAATCTCATCGCTTAAAAGCAATACCTCAATGTCGTCTTTTTTGTATTTTTCAAGCAATGGAGAGCTTTTTAGTAGCTCTAAATCACTGCCGATTAGATAGTAAATGCTGTTATTTTTGGCGTTTGTCTTGTAGTCTTTTAGTGCGACAAAATCGCCCTTTGTGGTTACGAATCTACATAGATTCAAAAGTCGCTCTTTATTTTCAAAATCGCTATAAAGTCCCTCTTTTAGCACCTTGCCAAACTCTTTGTGAAAAATCTTGTATTTTTCGTCATTTTTGGAGAGATTTTCAATCTCGCCCAAAATCTTTTTCACACTCGCACTTTTGATATTTGCTAAAATTTTATTTTGTTGCAAAATCTCACGGCTGACATTTAGCGGTAAGTCCTCGCTGTCGATGATTCCGCGCACAAATCGCAGATATTGCGGTAGCAACTCTTTGTCGTTATCTGTGATGAAAACGCGCTTGACATAGAGCTTCACGCCACTTTGATAATCCACGCGGAATAAGTCAAAAGGTGCGCGTTCAGGGATAAAAAATAGCGTGGTATATTCTAAATTGCCCTCAACTTTGGTGTGAATGTGCGCTAGTGGTTTGCCATTGTCGTGGCTTAGGTTTTGGTAAAATTCCACATAATCGTCCTCTTTTAGCTCGTTTTTGGGGATTTTCCAAAGGGCTTTTGCTTTGTTGATTTGCTCACTTTTTTGGACTATTTTTTCTTTTTTCGCGCCTTTTTTGTCCGAATCTTTTGATTCGCTTGATTCGCTTGAATCGTCCTCATATTCGGTTGATTCGTAGTTTAAAACGATAGGAAATGCAATGTGGTCGGAATATTTTTTGACTAAATTTTCGATTCGCCAACGATTCGCGAACTCTTTGCAATCCTCTTTCAAATACAGCTCGATTTTCGTGCCAAAGCCGTCTTTTACGCACTCGCCTATTTCATACTCGCCCTTGCCATCGCTAATCCAAGCATAAGACTTGTCCTCACCAGCCTTTTGCGAGGTTACGATGACTTTGTCTGCCACCATAAAGCTCGAATAAAAGCCCACGCCAAATTGCCCAATCAGCGCGGAATCTTTCTTTTTATCTCCGCTAAGTGCGTTTAGGAAGCTCTTTGTGCCAGACTTTGCAATCGTGCCTAGATTTTCGATTAAATCCTTTTCGCCCATACCGATGCCATTGTCCTCCACGCTCAAAATGCCCTTTTTCTCATCAAAATTGATAGTGATTTGGGGCTTAAAAGTGATATTTTTAAATTTTTCTTCGCTCAAAGTGAGGTAATTTAGCTTATCTAGCGCGTCAGATGCGTTGCTAATTAGCTCCCGCAAGAAAATCTCTTTGTTTGAATACAAAGAGTGAATCATTAGGTCTAATAACTGCGTGATTTCCGTTTGAAATGAATGTTTTTTGCTCATATTTACTCCTTATTTTGAAAAATAATTAGCAAATATAGCATAAGATTGATAAAAAATCAAAAAGTTGATTCAATATGAATCAATTTTATTTAGCGAAGTAGCGTGAATTTAGTTTAGTTTAATCGCTCTAGCATTTGGATTGCTAGTCTTTGAATCATAAGGATTGTAGGCATTTCTCATATTTTGATTTAGCGCGTTTGGATTTAAATCTTTTAGCAATTTAAGCTGCATATTTTTCAGCTCCAAAGCCAAATTTTTCAGCTTGGAAAACTCATCGCTATTTCGTGTCGCCTTTGATTGTGAATCTGATAGTTGCATTGTCGCCCTTTTTGTTGAAATAAATTAAAAACGAAATTATAGCGATTAAATCTTAATATTTTCTTAAAATATACTAATAAGATTATAATAAAATCTTAAAATATACTCTAAAGGGTATAAAAAATTTTTAGCAAGGAATATTTTTTGCTGATATAGCATTCAATGGAATCACTAGGCGCAAAAGAGTTAAAAATATTGTTAGCACGGGCAAATTTAAGCAAAAAAGAGTTCGCCGAAATGATTGGCATAAGTCAGCAAAGCGTGAATAACTGGGGCTCGAGCAAAAATATTCCATATTGGGTAAAAAGCTACCTGCAAAACTACATAAAACTGCGACAATACGAAGCTATAAGGGAAAAAATCGAGGAGTTAGGAATATTAAAAGATATTTAGATTCGCGGGGCTTGGATACTTCGCTACGCTTAAGTAATGACGATGATTCGCGCACGACAAGCGCGAATTAAAAAGCGCGGATTATTTTTAAAACAACCCCACGAGCTTTTTGGCGCGTTCGTAGGTTTCTTTTGCTATCGGCTCTACTTTTTGCCGTCCTTTGCGCAAAATTTCAAGCACAAAGTCTTTATTTTTCTGTAAATCATTATATTTTTCGCGTATCGGCGTTAGCTCAGCGATTAGTAGCTCGGCGAGAGCAGATTTTAGCGCACCATAGCCTTTTCCGCTAAATTCAGCCTCAATCTCCGCGCGATTTTTGCCACTTAAAATCTCCACCATACACAGCAAGTTATAAAGCCCAGCGCGGGATTCATCAAAAACAATCTCACTTTGCGAATCTGTTACGGCGCGTTTGACTTTGCGCGTAATATCTTCGGGCGAATCAAGCAAAAAAATCGCGTGATTGGGCGATTTCACACTTTTGCTCATTTTCACACTTGGATTATCTAGCCCCATAATCCGTGCGGATTCGCGCACGATTAGCGCGTCTGGAATTTTAAAGCATTCACCAAAATCTCTATTAAATTTCTCCGCCACATTGCGCGTCAGCTCGATATGTTGCTTTTGGTCGCTACCCACAGGCACTAAATCCGCGTTGTATAGCAAAATATCCGCCGCCATAAGCGCGGGGTAGTTAAAAAGCCCGACATTGATATTTTTGGCATTTTTCGCGCTTTTGTCCTTAAACTGCGTCATTCTGCTCATATCGCCCATAAAAATATTGCAATCCAAAATCCACGCTAGAGCGGGGTGATAGTCGATTTCGCTTTGGATAAAAAGGCTGGATTTTTCGCTCGAAATGCCACACGCCAAAAGCATAGAGACTAGGTTTAGCGTCTCATTATGCAGTGTGGCGGGGTCTTGGCGAATGGTGATGGCGTGAGAATTCGCCACGCAAAAGATATTTTCATAAATCTCTTGATTTGCCACCCAAGTTTTAATCGCGCCAAAATAATTGCCTATGTGAATGCTACCAGTGGGCTGAATGCCCGAAAATACGACTTTTTTACTACTTTGCGAATCGCTCATCTTATCACTCCCTTTAGAAATAAAACTTCAAAATTTGCACTTAAAAACGGCACACCAAAGCGCAATCTTTTCTTTTGAGTAAAGCTAAGATTCCCTCCGCCAAGCAAACCACCATTTTTAAGATAAGCTAAAAGTTCCTCGCGCGTGGAAAAATTTAGCGTGAATCTTTGAATTTTAGTTTCTACACAAAAATATTTTTGCGCAATTTTTAGGATTTCATTAGCGGATTTTAGTGGCGAAGTTGTGCCTAAAAATGCGTGTAATTCGCGTAAAGATTCATCAGTAAAAATAGCAAAGGCGAATCGTTTGGGGCAAGATTCGTGTGAATTGCGTGAATCTAAAAATGATTCGCGTGAATCTAAGTGCGAATCGCTCGAATCTATTTCTTGCAATTCGCCCGAATCCTTTAGCTTTTTAAATAAAAAATCCAAATTTTTCGCCCATTGCAACGCCGAGCTTGATAGCACCAAATCGCACTCATCGCTAAAATCATAATCTTCAAAATCACAGCACAAACGCTTGATTCGTGCGATATTTGGGAGATTTTGTGGGTGCAGGGCAATCATATTGGGCGCGTTGTCAATGGCAATAAAGCAATCCACTTGCCTATCGCCCAAATTTTTAGCGATATTGCCACTACCTGCGCCTAAGTCGATGATTTTTTGCGAATCGCCCAAAAATTCATCGCAAAATTCCAGCAAAACTTTGGCGACTTCATCTTGCAGGGCGCAGTTTTGCGCGTAAGATTGCGACATTTTGTTAAAAGAGTGCTTTGCATTACTCGCGCTCACAATATTCCCCTATTCCTGCAAGAGATTGATTTTTTCCACGCGAATCTTATGCCGTCCGCCCTCAAATTCGGTATTTAAAAAAACGCTAATAATACCCTGCGCCACGCCATTTCCTATCACTCGTGCACCTAGACACAGCACATTTGCGTTATTATGCGCCCTTGCAAATTTCGCCATATACTCATCAGTGCAGAGCGCGGCGCGAATCCCTTTAATCTTATTTGCCGCCATACTCATACCGATTCCGCTACCGCAGACTAAAATGCCAAGCGCGTTTTCAGCTAAAACCTCTTTGCATACGAGCTTTGCGTAGTCGGGGTAATCGACTTTTTGCCCATCTTGTGGAAAAATGTGGATAATTTTGGTGCTATGATTTTGCAAATATTCTAAAATCTCCTTTGCCAAATCTAGCCCAGCGTGGTCGCAGCCTACAATACAAGTCATTTTTTATCCTCCCAAAAATAGTTTTATTATCGCATTTATGGGGCGTGTGATAAATGGCGTGGCGAAAAATAAAATCGCCATAACAATTAGGATTCCAAATCGCTCGATTTTATTAAAAAATACAGGAATTTTATCGCTACCAAATTTTAGGCTCAAATATCCTAATGCTTGTGAGCCATCTAGTGGCGGGACGGGTAGCAGGTTAAAAACCGCTAGGACGACATTATAGACTATGCAAAGCACTAAAAAATACGCCACAATTATGCTAAATCCTTGCAATTCGCCACCAAAAAATACTCGCAATAAAATCGCCGCAATTATCGCAAGGCAGAGATTATATGCGATTCCAGCTAGTGAGACGGCAATCGCGCCGTTAAAGTCGCCATTTTCGATGACTTTGCGAATATCCACAGGCACGGGCTTTGCCCAGCCAAACAAAAAGGGCGCATTTAGCAAAAATAATCCAAGCGGAATGATGATTGAGCCGACAATGTCAATGTGCTTGATGGGGTTGATAGTGAGCCGTCCTGCGAGTTTTGCCGTGTCATCGCCGTATTTTAGCGCGACAAGTCCGTGCATAATCTCGTGCCCGATGATAGCAAGTAAAAGCACGATGATTTGCAGGGCTACGACTAGCGGGTTGAAATCTGGCATATTTAATCTTTTGTATTTTTAGATTCGCGGGTTGAATTATGCGAATCTAGGGCAAAATCTCGCGCTGAATCTTGTAAATCTTGCGAATCCTGCGCCAAATCTAGCGAATCTAACGAATCTCGCGCCGATTCATTACGCTTTTTAGTCGCTAATTTTTCTAATCCATCCACGCCTTTAAACATTCGCTCCCAGCGGATTTTGTAGATATATTTTGCGCCAAGTTTTGCCTCATCGCTGTTTGCTAGATTTAGACTAAAATATATAAACCACGGAGTGCCGATAATGTCCTTGTATGGCACACTGCCCCAAAAGCGCGAATCCTCGCTTCCATCGCGATTATCGCCCACCATAAAAAAGTGGTCATCCTCCACCTTGTAATAAAAATAAATCTCGCCATTCGCGTCCTCATAAGGCTTCATCGCGCCTCCGCGCAAAAGTAGCATTTTGTAAGACACGGGGTCGCTTTCGTTGTAATGAATGCCGTCAAATTCGGGCATTAGCGGATTTCTCACAAAGACTTTGCCCATAAATTCGCGCTTTATGAAAGATGAATCAGAAAATCTCTCAGCAATCAGCGAATCGCCATCATTTGGGCGAAAATATAGCCCATCTTGCGCCATAACCACCTCATCGCCACCGACTGCAAAGGTGCGCTTGACAAAATAAGTCTTTTCTAAATGTGGCGGAATAAAAATCACAATCTCGCCTCGTTTGGGGCGTTTGCCCTCTAAAATGTGTCCGTTGCCAAAAAAATCAGGCATTATCGGCACCTCCACCCACGGAATGCGCGGAATGGGAATGCCGTAGGAAAACTTTTTCACAAATAGCAAATCGCCCTCTAGTAGCGTCCAAACCATTGAGCGCGAGGGAATTATAAAGGCTTGTGCGACAAAAAAGATGATAAAAAGCACGATGATGATTGTGCCTGTCCAAGTGGTGGCAAATGCGTAGAGTTTTGATAGGAATTTCATTGCGCGTCCTTTTGTGCGGTGGATTTTGCGTTAGATTCGCGTGATTCGTGTAATATTTTCGCGCAAAGCAAAGTATTTTTAAGTAGCATTGCAATTGTCATCGGTCCCACGCCGCCGGGCACAGGCGTAATAAAACTCGCCTTTTTTGCTACATTTTCAAAATCCACATCGCCCACAATCTTGCCATTCACTTTATTTATGCCAATATCTACGACAATCACGCCTTCTTTTAGCATATCAGCTGTGATTAGATTCACCTTGCCTACGCCCACGCACACAATGTCCGCGCTTTTTGTGAAAACGCTAATGTCTTTTGTCAAAATGTGGCACACGGAAATTGTCGCCCCAGCATTTAGCATAAGCGCGGATAGTGGCTTACCTACGATATTACTAGCACCGATTATGGCGACATTTTTACCGCTGACTTCGATATTGTAAGCGCGGAGTAGCTCCATAATGCCAAGTGGGGTAGCAGGTGCTAAAATGGTGGCAAATTCGTCTTGTGGCGATAAATCGGGGAGATTTGTTGTTCGCTTCGTCAATAGACCACTAGTCTTATTTCCTCGCTCACAACTGCACAACCCCGATTTCTCGCTCACAATACTAGAATTTGCGTTTTTTATATTTTTGTCATTGCGAGATTCCACGCTTTGCGTGGAATCGTGGCAATCCATTTTTGATTCGTGGATTGCTTCGTCAGCTACGCTTCCTCGCAATGACGAATCTACCCCACTCGTCATTGCGAGACTTGACTTTGTCAAGTCGTGGCAATCTATATTTTTTTGGATTGCTTCGGTCGGCGTTGCCGACTCTCGCAATGACGAATCGGTGCTTGAATCTAAAATTCTAGTATTTGCGGTGGAGGTTGTGGTGTTTTTGGCAAATTTTGAGTGTGAGACTAGACTTGTTGTCTGCGAACACTCGAAATTTGCCAAATCTCCGCAAGATGCACCCAAAGACGAATTTTTGCTCGAATCGCTCATAGATTGCGTAACGAGTCGCCCTACATTATATGGGTGAAACCCATCCACATCTTTTTTTGGGCAAATCGCCTCTAAAATCGCCTCCGTGCTTATATGCTTTGGCAAGGGCAGTTGCACCAAAATGCCACTTACGCTTTTATCATTATTTAGTCGCTCTATTTCGTCTAGCAACGCACTTTGCGACATATCCTCGCTAAATTTTAAGATTTGCGATTCAATGCCCGTGCGCTCACAAGCCTTGTATTTCATATTGACATAGCTTAGCGAGGCTGGATTTTCCCCCACCAAAATCACGCAAAGTTTTGGTGCAATGCCGTTTTTTTTAAGCGACTGCACCTCTAAGGCTACTTCGCTTAAAATCTTATCGCTTAGCTCTCTGCCATTTAAAACAACGCCCATAAATATCCCTAAATCACCGCGTAGCTGACTGATAGCGCGGCTTTGATTTTCTTTAGCTCTTCAAGCGTAGAGTCCGAAATGTCATTATCCACGATAATCATCGCTAACGCCTCGCCTTTATCATTGCGCCCAAGCCTAAAATCCGCGATATTGATATTGTTTTGCTCCATAATGCGCCCAATATTGCCGATGACGCCGGGCACATCGGTATTTTTGAAAAGCACGATTTTGCCCATAGGCTCGATGTCCATCGCGAATCCGTTAATCTCTACAATGCGGAGCTTATCCTCATCAAACACGCACCCGCTTAGGCTCATATCGCCTTTGGCGGTTTTGATTTCAAGTGTCAGCAGATTTTTATAAATGCTCGAATCGCGCTCTTTAGTCTTAAACTCGACATTTACACCGCGCTCTTTTGCCACAAACATAGTATTCACATAATTCACCGAATCGCCCAAAGAATGCTTTAAGATTCCAAGTGTGGCAAACGCGCTTAGCGATTCGGCATAAGGCGCGATTGTGCCACTTGCGGTGATTTTCAGTGAGCGAATCGCATCTTTTGAGATTTGCGATGCAAAAAAGCCTAGTTTTTGCGCTAACTCCAAATACGGCTCTACAAAAGGTGGCATTTCGCTTTGACGAATCGGCAGATTTAGCGCATTTGGGTAGCTTGAGCCTCGCGCAGATTCAACGGCTGCAGCGGCTGCTTCAAGCGCGATTTTCTCTTGGGATTCAAGTGTGTTTGCGCCGATATGTGGCGTTACATAAATATTTGGCAAATCTAAAAGCGGATTATCAACGGCTGGTTCTTTATTAAACACATCTATGCCAAGCCAACGAATCTTTCCGCTTTTTGCCGCAGCGATTAAATCATCTTCGTTATAAAGCCCACCACGCGCTACATTTATAAGAATCACGCCGTCTTTCATTTTGTCAATCTGTGCTTTTGCGATGATATTTTTTGTCTCGTTGTTTTTGGGCGTGTGAATGGTGATAATATCGCAGCCCAAAATCTCATCAATGCTTTTGGCGCACTTCACACCTGCGTCAATCATCACAGATTCCTTTACATAAGGGTCATAAGCGATGATTTCCATTTCAAAGCCTTTGGCGCGTTTGGCAACGCGTGAGCCGATATTGCCAAAGCCAATTACGCCTAGCTTTTTGTCCTTTAGCTCCGTGCCATACCAATCTTCGCGTTTCCATTTGCGTTCATTTTTTAGCTGATGATTCGCACCGGGAAAATTTCGCACGGAGTTTATGATATGCGCCATAGTTAGCTCGACAGCGGCGATTGTATTTGCTGTGGGAACATTCATAACGATAATGCCCTTTTTGGAGCAACCCTCAATATCCACATTATCCACGCCTACACCTGCACGGACGATTGCTTTTAGATTTCCTACTGATGCCAAAAACTTCTCGCCCACTTCCGTAGAACTGCGCGTGATTGCCACATCTGCGTCTTTTAGCTTACTCAAAAGCTCATCTTTTGGCAAACTTGAATAGTCAAAAGATTCGATGTCTTTTTGGTTTTTCAAAAACTCCAATCCAGCCTTGTGAATGTGGTCGCAAACGATGATTTTATATGCCATTTTCTATCCTTTTTTTGTGATTTTAACTTGCGCTAATGCGATAAGCGATATTGTAGCGTTTGAGTTCGCTTAGTAATTTCGCGCGTTTTTGCTCCGAATCCAGCACGATTTCTAAAGTCGCTTTTTGATTTTGGATTCTGTAAGTGAATTGTATATTATTAGATTTTAAAATTTCTTTTAAGCAGAAAAATTTATACGAATCCAAATTGCTAATCTGCAAAATATCCGTGCGATTTTTGCCCGAAAAATCTAACTCGATAAATATTTCAGGTGCAGGGTAGCGGTAATTTGGCAATTCTTTTCTTGCAAAAATGCTACTCCAAAGTTTGGATTCGCTTTTTTGTGGCTGTGCGTCTAAAATCGCGTCATTTGGCGTTAGATTCGCCGAATCTTGAAATTGTGAAATGATATTACTAGGGGAGAGCATATCGCCCAAATCCTCCAAACTTAGCTTTTTTATATAGACATTTACCGCAATGAATGCCATTGCAAGTAGCAAAATAGACACACAAAATAACAGCGCATTAGTTAGTGAGCTCATTTAATCCTATCTTTTAGAATGTCTCCCAAAGTCATTTTGCCGTCATCTTCGTTATTGTATTGCTTCATCTCATCTTGCTCTTTTTTACGCGCTAATTTACGCACAGATAGGCGAATCTTGCTATTTTGCGTGTCAATGTGCGCAATACAAGCCTCAATGCTATCTTTTAGCTTAATATCCTCTTTTTTAAGTGGCGATAAATCCTCATTTCTAAGCAACGCATCGATATTTTTATCTAATCGCACAAATACGCCAAAGTCTTTTATCTCCACAACTTCGCCTTTGACAATGTCGCCTAATTTGTGGCTTTTGGTAAATGTGCCAACGGGCGATTCGACTAATGCACGGCGACTTAGTGAGAGTTTTTCGTTTGCTCTGTCGATTTTTAAGATTTTGACTTCGATTTTATCGCCGACTTTTAGCTTATCCTTGCATTTATCGCGCTTATCCCACGATAAATCCTCGTTGTGCAATAATCCATCGACATTACCAAATCGCACAAACGCCCCAAAATCCGTAATCGTAGCAATCTCGCCACTTAAAATATCGCCCTCTTTGTGCTTTTTGATAAAGCTCAAAAATGGCTTGTCAGTTAGCTTTTTAAGCGAAACGCGAAGTCGCTTTTTCTGCGGGTCTAGCTCGATAATCTCTACATCGATTTCCTGCCCCACATTTAAATACGCGCTTGGGTCTTTGATATTTTTCTCCCACGAAATTTCAGTGATATGCAAAAATCCCTCAATGTCATTTCCAGCGTCAATAAACGCGCCATAGGGCTGAATACTGCTTACAATCGCTTTTATTGTGTATCCCACTTGCAACTGCTCGACAATGTCCTCCCACGGGTCTTTGCTAAGGGCTTTGATAGAGAGCGAAAGTTTGGATTTTGCCTCGTCATATTTTAGCACTTTGACTTCCACAATGTCGCCGATTTTGTAGAGATTCGCAGGGTTTGCGTAATCCTTGTGGCTTAATTCGCTTGAATGCACCATTCCTTCAACGCCGTCAATATTCACAAAAATCGCAAACGGCGTGATATTCACAACCTCGCCACGCAAAATGTCGCCCTTTGTGAGAATCTCTTGGATTTTTTCTTTTTTATCTTTGTCGGAAATATTAAAATATCGCTTCCTAGAGATTGTTACGCCACTATCATTGATTTTTGTAATGCAAACGCGGACTATTTTTTGGCTTGGCTTTGCGTCTGCTTTCATCGCACTCTCGCGCAGTGGCAAAAAGCACTCTATCTCTCTACCGCTATCTTGCCAAATGGCGATGAATCCGCCTTTTACTTTGCTTTGAATGCTAACATCAATGACTTTATCTTTGATATTATCGCCATATTTCTCGCGCACAAAGGCAATATCGCTTTGAATCTTAAGCTCTTTTTGTGCCTTTTTGTAGGAAATGCCACTGCGATTCACTAATAAATCAATCTCATCGCCTTCCTTGAAAAGCAACTTGCCTTCTTTGTCCTTAATCTCGCTAATATTCAGCCTACGCTCACTTTTATCGCCTATATCAACCATCACAGAATCGCTGTCGATTTTGATGATTCTGCCTTTTTTTAGGCGACCTTCGCTACTACCATTACCTTTTACCCACGATTCAAACTCTTTTCGCTCCTCGCTACTTACCTCAAAGTCGTCAATCACTGCCATTTACTTAAATCCTTATAATTACGCTGTTAAATTAAAAAGTGCAAATTATACAAACTTTTTTTTGACATATAGCTTATAAATGCAACTTTTTTACAAAATTTTTCAAAGAATTTTGCATTTATACAAGAATTTTCACACAAAAATAGGCAGTAAATATGAAAAATTTGTGCAGACAAATTACTTTTAATTATTTATCCGTTTATGAATCTCATTGACAATATCAAAGCCATTATTTAGCGCACTAGCAATCGAGCCACCACTTTTAAAGAGCAAATCCCCCGCCACAAAGATATTTTTCACGCTAGATTCACACGAATCGCTCACAATCGGCACACCTGCCTCATCTAGCTCTAAATTGCACTTTTTTAGAAAGTCGATAGGCGCGACACCGCCAATCGCATACACGATTTTATCAAAAATCTCGCTACTGCCGTCTGTGAAATTCACTTTTGGCTTTCTATCCACCGCCTCCAAGCTCACAATGTCAATGCCTAGCTTTGTTTTTAACTTGCCAGAATCAATGCTTTTAAAAAGCATATCGCGATTCGTATCGTTAATACGGCTAAATTCCGCTCTCCGATAATTTAGCGTGGCGTCATTTTTCTCCGCCAAAAAATACGCATATTCCACCGCAGAGTTGCCACCGCCCACGATTAGGACTTTTTCGTTGTGATTTATGGAGTTTGCGTTGAAAAAGACTTTATCGCGGATTTCAAGCGGAATAGGATAGCTTGGCTTATTTGGCACACCCATTTTACCAATCGAAATCACCACAAATCGCGCACTCAATTCATCGCCACTCGTGCAATGCAATTTAAAAATATCGCCGTCTTTACTCACACTCTCAATCTCTGTCTTAAAGCGGACATCGATATTATTTGTCGCCAAAATCTTATCAAACAAATCCAGCGTGGATTCCTTTGTGCCGTCCATAAAGTAAATATTGCCGTTTAAATCCACTTTTTTGCCCTTGTAGTCCTTATCTACGCGCTTGTTGTCCTTGTAAAATTTGCGAATCGTAGTGGAGTGATTTTCGCCTTTTTCGCACAAAACCACGCCATCAATTTTGCAAATCACGCTCTCAACCGCCGCTGCGATTCCGCCCGGTCCTCCGCCGATTATGGCGATATTATAAGTCTGCATTTTATTTAACCTCCGTTTTTAAGTTTGAATCTTTTGAATCTTGCGCGTTTAAATTGCGCTTTAAATCATTGTGATAAGCGTCATTTAGCTCATCTACGCCGTCCATTAAAAGTCCTTGCGTGAATTTTTTTTCATCATCAAACTGCCCTGTGCGCAGTCCCCAAATAAATGCGATTAGCCCCAAAAGCCCGATTAGTAAGGACACACTAAGCATTATGGCAATCATTCCGCTATTCATCGCATTTTCCTTACGAATCGCGCGATTCGTGAATCTTTGCTAACGCAAATTCCCGCGCGATTTGTAAAGCCTCTTTGATTTTGTGCGGATATTTGCCACCAGCGGTTGCAAAGTCGGCGCGTCCGCCACCGCCACCGCCCAAAACCTCGCAAATGCTTTTTATCCACTCATTTGCTTTGAGATTTTCCACGCCATTTACGCCACAGCTCACGCTTAATTTGCCATTATCGTTTGCGATGAGCATAATGGCGACTTTTGGATTTTCTTTTTTTGCCTCATCGATGATAGTTTTAATGTTTAGATTCGCCGCAACCTCGACAATCATTAGCTTTACGGCATCAATCATCTCAAAATTTAGGCTTTTCACGCCCGAATCTGTCTTGCTTTTCAAATCCTTATACTTTTGGATATTATCCTTTAGCTTGGCGATTCCAGCCATAATGTCGCTTGTTTTTAGCACCTCACGGGCTTGGGTTAAAATCGCTAAATTTTCTTTGGTGTAATTATATCCAGCTTTTCCGCACACAGCTTCGATTCGCCGCACTCCGCTTGAAATCCCGCTTTCTTTTGTGATATAAAAATTGCCGATTTGCGCGGTATTTTTTATGTGAATCCCACCGCAAAGCTCACAACTTGCGACATTTTCATCATCGCCAAAGCTAACCACGCGCACTACTTCGCCGTATTTTTCGCCAAAAAGTGCGATTGCGCCGTGATTTTTGGCGTCATTTAGTGGCATAAAGGCGATTTTTGCATCTAGCGCGGATAAAATCATCGCATTTACCTCGCACTCAATGGCATTTAGCTCATCTTTGCTTAACGCCTTTGGGTGCGTAATGTCAAAGCGCAGACGATTCGCCTCTACCAAACTCCCCGCTTGTGAAATATGCGAACCCAAAATCTTGCGTAATGCCGCGTGTAGCAAGTGTGTCGCGCTGTGGTGCTTGGCGATTTCAAGGCGATTTGGGCTAACTTTGATTTCTACAATGTCGCCCACTTTTAGCGATGCGCTCGTGCTAATCTCGCTGATATTTAGCCCAAAATATTTTTTGGTGTAAATGACATTTGCGACTTTTTTGCCCTTCATAAAAATCTCGCCACTATCGCCCACAGGACCGCCACCCTCCGCATAAAGCGGTGTCGAATCTAAGAAAATATATCCATCGCCATCAAGCACTTCGATTCGCTTGTAATTTATATCAAGCAACGCCAAAATCCGCCCCTGCGCCGAATCGCCCTCGTATCCTACAAATTTATTTTCGCCAAATTCGCTTAATAGCGCGTTAAAATCGCCATTTTGCACTTCATCGCCAGAGCCTTTCCAACTCGCTTTAGAGCGGGTTTTTTGCGCTTCCATACATTTATTAAACGAATCCATATCCACTTCAATGCCACTTGTCCGCAACATATCCTGCGTCAAATCAAGCGGAAATCCGTAGGTGTCATAAAGTTTAAACGCGCTTGTTCCGCTAAATACGCTACTTTTGCGCTTTTTAGTGGAATCTAACTCGCTTGAAAATAGCTCCATTCCAGACTCGATAGTGGCTAGGAATCGCTCTTCTTCTAACTTGCATTGCTCCATAATGTGAGCTTTTTTGTCCTCCAAATACCCATAATGCGCCATAGATTTGCAAAGCGCAGGAATTAGCTTGTATAAAAATGCCTCTTTGACGCCCAGCAAATATCCGTGTCGCAAGGCTCGGCGCAAGATTCGGCGCAATACATATCCGCGCCCATCTTTATCGAAATTCACGCCTTGCGCAAGTAGAAACGCAATGCTTCGTATATGGTCGCTAATGACGCGAAAAGACGCTTTAAATTCATCGTTATAAGGCTTATTTGTGAGATTTTCGCACTCAGTAATAAGTGGCGCAAAAAGCGAAGTGTCAAAATTATTGAGTTTGCCCTCCATTAGCGCAATCACGCGCTCTAGCCCCATTCCTGTATCAATGCTAGGGCGTGGCAGTGGGTGCAAAGTGCCGTTTTTATCCCTCTCATATTGCATAAAGACAAGATTCCAAATCTCTAGGAATCTATCGCCCTCACCGCCGAAATAATCCTCTGTGCCGCCAAAATGCTTCTCCCCTTGGTCGATATAAATCTCACTGCAAGGTCCGCAGGGTCCCACTTCGCCCATTTGCCAGAAATTATCCTTATCGCCAAATCGCTTGATTCTATCCTCAGCTACGAATTTTTTCCAAATATTAAACGCCTCATCATCGCTGTGGTGGATACTAATATAAATCTTATCTTTGCTAAATCCTAGCTCACGCGTGATAAACTCCCACGCAAAATCAATAACCTCATCTTTGAAATAATCCCCAAAGCTAAAATTGCCCAGCATTTCAAAAAGTGTGTGATGACGCGCCGTGTAGCCGACATTTTCTAAGTCATTGTGCTTACCACCAGCGCGGATACAAAGCTGTGAGCTTGTAGCGCGTGGAATCTTTGGCGGTGGAATCTTGCCTGTGAAAATGTCCTTAAACTGCACCATTCCAGCGTTTGTAAAAAGCAAACTCGCATCATTTGGCACAAGTGGCATTGAATCATAGATTTGATGATTTTTCGCCTGAAAATAATCCAAAAATTGTTGTCGAATATCCATACTTGCGAACCTTGTGAAAATAAAACTAAAAGGCGTATTTTACAAAAAAGCCTTTAGATTCTACTTAAAGCGGAAATTTTTGGGCAATAAGTAGCTTTAAAATAAAGAATGCATAGAGAATCTCTAAAAGAAATTAGCGTAGCGTTGTGGAGTGCAAACTAATAATGGTGTAGTTTTTTACATTTGGCTTTCCATAAAACTTTGTCTTATTTTTTATAAAAAAATTACGATTCGCCCTTGACAGATAGTAGCTATCATCTATTATAATTTCATTTGTAGATTTTTTGGATTCATAAAAAATCACTGCGAATCCAAGCGAATCTAAATTTATTTTTGAAAGGACAGCACAATGTTATTAGAATCAAACTTGACAGAGGCAAAAGAGGGCAAGCGAATCACTGCCAAAGGCTTTGCAGTCGCGCACAAAAGCGATACATTTAAGCCCTTTGAATTCTCACGCCACGCGCTAGGTAAAGGCGACATACTCATAGAAATCCTCTACGCGGGAATCTGCCACAGCGACATACACAGCGCACGAAGCGAATGGAGAGAGGGCATCTACCCTATGGTGCCCGGGCACGAAATCGCAGGGCGCGTAGTCGCGGTAGGTAGCGAAGTTAGCAAATTTAAAGTCGGCGATTACGCTGGGGTGGGCTGTATGGTAAATAGCTGTGGTGAGTGTGAGCCGTGCAAAGAGTCTCACGAGCAGTTTTGTAGTAATGGGACGATTTTCACTTATGATTGCAAAGACCACATTCACGGGGGCGAACCCACTTACGGCGGATATAGCAACAATATCGTAGTAAGCGAGAAATTCGCCGTTACCGTGCCAAAAGACGCGCCACTAGACAAAGTCGCACCTTTGCTTTGCGCTGGAATCACAACCTATTCACCACTAAAATTTAGCGGTGTGAAAAAAGGCTCTAAAGTCGGCGTGGCTGGATTTGGCGGACTTGGCGTAATGGCTATGAAATACGCATTGCAAATGGGTGCGGAAGTAAGTGTGTTTGCACGAAACAAAAATAAAGAGGCAGATGCACTAAAAATGGGCGCAAAGGCACTCTACACCACCGATAAATTAGGCGAAGTCAAAGAACGATTTGACTTAATTATCTCTACGATTCCTACCGCGTATAATCCTATGGATTATGTGAGCCTTTTGGCTTATGGAGGGGAATTTTGCGTGGTTGGGCTACCGCCCACAGAGGTTTGCCCAAATATCAATATCGCTTCGCTTGTGTTTGCGGGGCATAGGCGCGTGTATGGCTCTGTCATCGGCGGTATGAAAGAGACGCAAGAAATGCTGGACTTTTCGCTAAAGCACAAAATCTACCCCGAGACAGAAATCATAAGCGCGGACAAAATCGATGAGGCTTATGAGAAACTCACCACAGGCAAGGCGAAATTCCGCTATGTGATTGATATGGAGACGCTGAAATAAAAAAAGCGCTCTATCGTGCAATCATTGCATAATGCGATGAATTGCACAACAATAAATTTGTCAAAATTCACCCTTGTCATAAAAATCCTATTATATTTATGTCATTAAACACATTTTTTGTTATAATATTTGACATTTATAGGAGCGTTGAGGGTAAATTTGAGGGCAAAAATTGCATTTTTAGACATTGAGGTAAATCCAAATAACGAAACAATCGAATCTTTGGGGCTTTTTATGGAGGAGGTTTGTTTAAAGACTACTTCCATAAGCAAAGTCAAAGATGAAATCTTAAAATATAAGCCACAATTTATTTGTGGGCATAATTTTATAGACCACGATAAAAAATTTTTAGCTCAAACTTCATTTGGCGCGGTATTTGAAAACATTTATATTATTGATACGCTTTATTTATCAATGTTATTGTATCCAACGCAGAGATTTCACAAGCTAGAAAAACCATACAAAAATGAGTTAGATATAGAAAATCAGCCACTAGAAGATGCTAGGCTGACAAATGCTTTGTTTTTGCTTTTGGATTCCAAATTTGATGCGCTAGATAGCACGCTAAAGGCGATTTTTGTAGATTTATTATTTGATGAGCCACATTTTAATGGCTATTTTATTTACAAGGGACTTCAAAAACAAAATCTTAATATATATGCAGAAGTTAAAAGATTCATCGTGTGTCAAAAAGATGAATTTTATGATATTTTAGAGCGTAGTAAAGTTGAAATTGCGCTTATAATTTCATTTGTGCACTTTAAGAATAAAGCAAGTTTTTCATTTATTATTTTGAATCTATTTCCAGAGATTTCAAAAATTTGCCAAAAATTACTTTTTAATGCGAATCTTATAGATTTAGAAAAATTTGCATTTGATGAATTTGAAATAAAAACATTTAAAAAATTTGACAGCACAAGAGATAGAAGCAGTTTAGCAAGTTTAATAGATGCACAAATTTCACAAAAAGATATAATTTGCTCCGCATTAAAAGGCGAATCTTTACTGGCGATTTTGCCGACAGGCGGAGGCAAAACATTTACTTTTCAGCTTCCAGCTTTGATAAAGGCTAACATTTGCAAAACCTTAAGCGTAGTAATTTCTCCACTTCAAGCATTGATGAAAAACCAAGTTGATGGATTCAAAGATAAAAATAATAATTTTTGCGTAAAGGCGATTAGCGGATATTTGAATCCACTTGAACGAAGTGAAATCCTATCGCAGGTAAGAGAAGGCTTTGTTGATATTTTGTATATTGCACCTGAGGCGTTGCGCTCAAATTCGATTTTCAATGCACTTAAAAGGCGCGTAATCGAGCGATTCATCATTGATGAAGCGCATTGCTTTTCGACTTGGGGGCACGACTTTAGACACGATTATTATTTCATTGCGGATATTATAAGTGAATTAGAAAAAAGCAAATATCAGCCAAAAATTGCCGTATCGTGCTTTACTGCTACGGCTAAAATGGCTGTCATAGATGACATTGAAAAATATTTTAAAAATAAATTGCAACTCTCATTAAATAAATTTATTGCTTCAAGTGAGCGACATAACCTTAAATATGAAGTTATAGAAGTTGAAAGCGCAAAAGCAAAATATGATGAATTGCTAAAGATTATAAAAATGCGAAGTTTTGATTCAAATGGCGCAAAAATAACGAATCCCACCATAATCTACATTCCACAAAATGCAAGTGAATGCAAGAGACTAAGCCAAAAATTGCAAGGCGAGATAATCTGTCAGGGCTTGGGAATAGAGCCATTTTATGCAAAATTAGATGATGATAAAATGAATGGTAAGCGCAGTGTTGATTCAAGAGATAAAAGTCAAATTTTGAATGATTTTATTGATGATAAAATTGACATTGTCATTGCTACAACAGCCTTTGGTATGGGCATTGACAAATCAAATATTATGACTATCATTCACTATGAACAAAGTGATAGCTTGGAATCTTATATGCAAGAATCAGGGCGTGGCGCAAGAGATGCGCAATTAGAAGCAAAATGTATCGTTTTGTATAACAAAAATGAATTTAATAAAAATTTTATTCAATTAAATCGCTCAAAAATTGAATATGGTGAGATTTTAAAAATCGCACGAGTATTACAAAGCTATTTCAAAAAATATAAAAAAGATAATATTGCGATAACGAAAAGAGATATAGCTAAAGGCGTTGGAATTGATATTGAAGATTCAAATATTGATTGGGAGACGATGGTAGATACAGCAATTTTAGAATTAGAAAAATGCGAAATCATCAAACGAAATAGAAATAGCACTCGCATTTTTGCAACCTCACTTATTAAAAACGAAGATGAAATGCCTATGCAAACTATTCGCAAAAGACTAGAAAAAGACAAAAAGCGATTAGAAAAAATAAAATATGGACAAAAAGAAAATAATATGTATTCTTGCATAATTCGCATTATGCAAAATATTATCCAGCGAAGTAAAAGAAATACAGCAATAGATGCTGAAGAATTAGCGGAGTTAGTAGAAATCGACAAAAATGATATTTTTGCCGTCCTTTATGAATGTCAGAAATATGAATTTGTGGATTTTTATAACGATATAAGCGTTTTTATAAAAGATAGCGTCAAAAATGACATAAAAGAATTTTTCACATTAGAAAATAAATTATTTGAATCTATAGAGAAAAACATTAACTTTAAGCATATTGATTTATGCGAAAAAATGGATATTAAGCTAAATAAAAAAGGTAAAAATATCGCTCAAATCTCAAGGCAGATTTTGCAAAGCTGGATTTGGCTATCAGCTTCTAAGAAAATGAAATTTAGCACATATTTTAAAAACAATATATGCTATTTTGAAATAGATTCATTGGAATCTATGCACGATTTAATAAAAATGAGACAAGAGGTTTGCTTGTTTATTATTGAGCAATTATTACAGCTTTTAAAGAATGCCAAAAAAGAATCTAATGGCAATGTTGAATTAGAATTTTCATCTACAAAATTAAAAATAAAATTTGATAGAAAATATAGCAATCAAAAAGAGAAAATTTCGCTAGATGGCTTTCATCATTGCCTTGTATTTTTGCATAATATGCTTGTTGATTTTAATCTTCACAAAGGCAGACTTATATATTATCAATCATATAATATTCAAAAAATAACACAGCAAAATGAAAATCAAATTAAACTCGATAGGAATACGCCATATTATAAAGCAGATTATAATAATTCCCTTGCAAAATTTTATGTGCGCAAAGTGGAATCAATTCACATTTTAATACTCTTTTTAGAAAAAGTGCTAAAAAATGGCTACGAAAAAGCAAAGACAATGATGATTGATTATTTCTCACTAGCTTATGATAAATTTTTAGAAAAATATTTTGATGAATCGCAACGAAAACTTATAAAGATTCCACTCACACAAGAAAAATACAATGAAATTTTGCATAATTTAGATAGCGACCAACAGCAAATTTTTAGCGACAAAACAAGCGAATCCATACTTGTCCTTGCTGGTCCGGGCAGTGGCAAAACCAAAACTTTGGTGCATAAAATCGCTCATCTCATAATGATAGAGCATAAGAAACCTGAATATTTTTTAATGTTGGCTCACTCAAGGGCAGCGGTTGCAGAATTTAAAGAGCGCATTAAGAATCTCGTAGGCAATGAAATCTACAATATGCGAATCTTTACATTTCACGCATTTGCTTTGCATATTCTTGGTGAGCGAGTAAATAGCGATGATGAATTAAAAGACGCTTTGCAAAAGGCAACAGAATCGTTAAATAATAATGAGATAGAATTGCCATTTATTCAAATGCTAGTGATTGATGAATTTCAAGATATTGGCGAAAAATCTTACGCCTTTATTAAAGCGATATATAGCAAAATGCCAAAGGGTGATAAAAGGATTATTGCTGTGGGCGATGATGACCAATGTATTAAAAATTTTGGCGAAGATATGGCGCAAATTGGGCTAATGCAAAATTTTAAAGATGATTTTAGTGATAAAAGCGACAAAGATGAGCCAACGGCAAAGGAATCTAATAATTTTACACAATATTTTTTGCTGACTAATTATCGCAGTAAAGTAAATATTATCCATTTGGCAAATGAATTTAGGCAAAAATATATTCCAAAGTCCTTTAAACTAAAAAATAAAAATCTTATACCAAAAAGCAACGATAATGGCGAAATTTCAATAACTTTTTATAATGATTCGTGCTTTATAAAAAATATGACGCAATGCGTCAAAAAAGAAATGCAAAATGATAAAATCACCTCCATAGCCTTACTTTTTCGCACAAATGATGAGGTGCTGTTAGCGTATTCTGCTCTTTTGGAAAGTGGCATTAAGGCAAAATATTTGCTTGATAGCAATGGCTTTGATATTGGAAATCTTGTGGAAATACAAGATTTTGGGACATTTTTAACAAATATGAATTTTGAAAGCGCATTAGCAAAATTTGCAAAATATTATCAAAACTCCAAAAATTATCATTTAGCAAATCGCGCTATAAAGAAATTTCAAAGCGAATATAGTCAATATCTAAGCCACAAAGATATTGCTTTGTATTTTATGGATTATGTGAAAGAAATTTGTTTAGAGGAATTTTTTGATGAGCAATCGCGCATTATTGTCTCTACTATGCACAAGGCAAAAGGCAAGGAATTTGACGCTGTTTATATTGGCGTAGAAAATGAATTTTGCAAAAAAGATAGCAGTGAATATGATACAAGGCTTTTGTATGTTGCGCTCACTCGTGCAAAGGTCAATTTACACATTCACACAAAAAATAAAAAATTATTTGAGATTCTTAAACCTCACGCTACAAATCATTTCATATACAATAGCAACGATGATAAATTGCGTAAAATCTGCATTTTGATGACATTAGAGGATATAAAATTAGCCGATGAATACAATCAAATGGGGATAAAAATCTCAAAACCACTTGCTGGTGAAAAATGCACCATCAAACAGGAATCTACCAAAGAATTTATATTTTTCAACATTTATAAAGATTCGCATAGAATTGCTACCCTATCGCAGTCTTTTAGGGATAAGATTTTAGAAAAAATCAATTATGGTTATAGTTTGGATAGTGAAGTGGAGATTGAACATATTTGCTATTGGCGGGATAAAAATTCTAGTAGCAAAACGCAATACAAAGAAATCCTATGCAAAATATCTTTATTTAAAAATGTTTGAATCTTATAAATGCGCTAGAGACGGTGCATTTTAGCTCAAACTGCCTCTAACTCAACTGCGCTTTTTTTTCATTCTCATTAAGCCACACAAAGATTTTTGCCACCGCGAGATAGCATTCTTCATCGATAAAATCATCGACTTCGATATTGATTAGCAAATCCACTAGCTCTTTGTTTTGAAAAATGGGAATGTCAAACGCAAGTGCCTTTTGGATTAAAATGGTGGCAAATCTATTTTTACCCTGCGCTACGACTTTTGGCGCGGATAAATGCTTGTTGTAAGCGAGTGCTACGGCTTTGGTTGCGTTTTGGAATTTTTGCATTTTAGTAGCCCAAAAGGATTGAATCGATTTGTCGCCATTTGGATTCGGTGGATTCGCGCCAATCGCACTTAGATTCGCCTAAATCCAAATGCGAATCCACGCCAAAATCTCTCATATTTTGCAGGATATGGCGCACACTTCGCACAAAAATATCCGTCTCAATATTCACGCGCCGTGCGGGTTTGTAGGTGTGAAAAAGCGTGTTATTAAAGGTGTGCGGGATAATCGTTAGGCGAAAAGTGTCCGAATCTACCTCATTTATGGTAAGACTTATGCCATCAATAGCGATACTACCCTTTGGCACGAGCAATGCGCGGATTTGCGATTCATAAGCGATGATAAAATCAAATCCATTCTCACTGCGCTCCACGCGCACAATCTCGCCGATACTATCGATATGTCCTTGCACGATATGTCCGTCCAAGCGGTCGCTTAAGCGCAACGCCTCCTCTAAATGCACTTTGGCACGAGGTTTTTGTAGATTTTCTAGTGCGACACATTCACGCGTCTCTTTACTCAAAATAGCGCGGAAAATCTCGCCATTTGTGGAAATAGCAGTCGTGCAAATGCCATTTATGGCGATACTTGCGCCCACCTCAGGGCGAATCGCACTTTTCACAGCAATCATCTCGCCGTCAAATCTCTCCACCACACCGATATTTTTGATTAGTCCGCTAAACATTTTTGCCCTTAATTTTTGTATTTTTTGCGCTTATAAAAAATTTGATATTATTTTAGCAAAAATTTTGGAGCAAAAAATGAAATTTATCGACACGCATTGCCATTTGGATAGCGCGGATTTTGCGGGGGAAGTGGGCGCGATTGTGGCGCATTGCAGGGAGCTTGGCGTGGAAAATATGCTAATTCCGGGCGCGGATTTGGCTGACTTGCCAAAGGCGGTAGCAATGGCTGAGCAATTTAGCGAGATTTACTTCGCGGCGGGGATTCACCCAAATGAGATTCACGCGCTTGATTCAAATGCGCTAAATCTTATGCGCGAATTAGCAAATCATAAAAAATGCCTTGCAGTGGGCGAAATCGGGCTAGATTATCATTACAAAAATGATAGCGCAACCAAAAAAGCCCAAGAGAGCGGTTTTCGCGCACAGCTAGAGCTGGGAATCGCCCTAAACCTGCCTATCATAATCCACACGCGCGAATCAAATGATGATATTGTGCGTATTTTAAAGGACTATGAGACGCGCCTAAAATGCGTGGTTTTTCACTGCTTTGGTGGCGATATGAAGCTAGTTGATTGCCTAAAATGCGAGATTTATTACGGAATCGGTGGCGTTCTTAGCTTTAAAAATGCCAAAAATTTGCACGAAAGCGTAGGGCGACTTCCGCACGAATCGCTTGTGCTAGAGACTGACGCGCCCTATCTCGCGCCTACGCCTCATCGTGGAGAGCGCAATACGCCAAAATTTATTCCGCTAATCGCACAGCATTTGGCGGATAATTTGGGCTTAAGCGTGGAAAAAATCGCAGAAATTAGCACGGCAAATGCGATTCGCGCTTTTGGATTCGCATAGGCGAAAACTGCGCGATTCGCGCACTCATATCATACATTCACTATTGTAATGATAGCGCAACCAAAATAATCTATGAAACTGCAAGAAATACAAAATAGCCACTTCGGCTTCGGCGATAAATCGCCTTACAACCAAAATTTTGCCACTCGTCATTGCGAGATGATTTTGGCGAATCGCCGAAGCAATCTACACATTTTTTGTCATTGCGAGTTTTGACAAGGCAGATTCACAGCAATCTATTTGTAGATTTGTGGATTGCTTCGCTCGTTACACTCACTCGCAATGACGGCATAGGGTAGATTAGTCATTGCGAGACTTGCCTTTGGTAAGTCGTGGCAATCCAAGCAAATCAAATCCACACAAAGCACAAATCTATGCCCCACCTCGTCATACTGAGGGCTTTAGCCCGAAGTATCCATTTTAGCGACTTAAAATCAAAATTGATTCGCGGACTTTGTGCGAATCTAAATGTGATTCGACACAGATTCACACGATTTGGATTGCTTCGGCGAATCTATAATTCGCCTCGCAATGACGAGGTGGGCAAATTTATTATTGTAGGATTCAC
>JBNMKJ010000007.1:0-67806 GCA_050874285.1 Helicobacteraceae bacterium
AAATAAATGACGGATTCCAAATAATAATGCCACACCACCTATAATAAGCATTAGCAATGCCAAACCCATAGAAGTCAAAAAACTTTGATGAATCACTTCTACAAAGTCAGATTCATTTGCTTCTGTGGCGATTATCCAGCCTGAGGGCATTTGATGATAAAACACCACCTTTTTATTGCCCAAAAATGTAGTCTCAAATCGCCCCTGCGGATTAGATTTGCTATGCGCCAAAATCTGCGCTCCTAGCTCATCAAAGTCATTTTGGTTTTCTTTATTCAAATCCTTATGCACGAAAACTTTGCCTTTGGAATCAATTAGCAAAACCTCCAAACTTGGCAATTCTTTTAGATTCATTCTGCTAAATCGCTCTTGGAATACAGATGGAATCACATTTGCGCCGATTACGCCTATAAATCTGCCGTCTTTAAAGATAGGCAGTGCGGTGGTGGCGACCATAATTCCCTCATATCCTGCGGCTTTAGAGACATAAGGGTCAGAAACAACAAATTTTTTAGTAGTTTTTGCCAACTGATACCATTCCCTTTGCCTAAAATCAAAATTATTTCCGTCATCGCTGTTTTTTAGCTCTGCCTCCGTAGTTTTGGAGGTTACAGAGATAAGTTTGCCGTCATTTTCATAGACTACAAATACAAGCGGAGAGGCGACAACTCGGGCGAGATTTAGTAGCACTCTGCGCTGCAACATATAATCCTCTCTATCAACTAGCTGGATTCGCTTTGCTAAGCCATTTAGTTGATTCGTAGCGGAGGCATTCATCGTAATATCTATGGTGAGATATGCAGAATTTAGCGCAAGTTGCTGTAATCCCTCATAAACCTCGATAGTCTCAGCGGAAGTTTGCTTGTAATTTACAAAAGTGGAAATCCCAAGCACTATGACAAAAATCCCTATACTAATGCCGATAATCTTAGAAGCTATGCTCTTAAAAAACATCAAAATATCCTTATGTGAAAATTTAAGATTCAAAAAATAAAGCGCGAATTCTAATGTAAAATATTTTATTTTTCAAGTGGTTTGTAGGATTTATTTTTATCGTAAATTACGCGTTATTATAGATTTTTGAATAAATATTTTTTCAAAAATATTTTATAAATTGCCATATTTTTGCAGGATTTATTATTAAGCTATTATATTGACAATTTTGGTGCGAATCCGTGATATTTATGGGAATTTTTATGTGTGGTGCAAACAAATAATTTTATTGATTTTAAGAAAGATTTGCGAAAACCACTAAAATCACATTTTATTGCCAAAATACATTTTCATAAAAAATTTGAAATTTGCATATAATTTTTGCAAAATCATATAAATATCTGTAATGTTAATGGCTATATTTTAGATTTGCGCTAATGTAATCTCACACGATTTTAGCGCATCTATCGCATAATCCGCCTTCATTTTCAGCCAAATATCTCCAGCATCTTTCGCATTTAAATAGCGTGGATTTCGCGATGAAAAATTCCATTTCGCCCACTTTAAAAGAGCTAAGCGCATTTTCCACGCGCTTTTTTGCTTTGCTGATGATTAGAAAATTCGCCAAAATTTCGGCGTCCAAGCCATTTAAATCACTTGAATTGCCACGCGAATCGCCCAAATCGCCACTACTTGAATCCCGCGAATCGCTCGAATCCATTACCGATTCGCACCCGATTTCTAACTCCAAAGCGGATTTAATGACTTTGTCTTTTTTTAGCTTGTCGATTTCTATGCCAAATGCCTCGCGGATTTTTAGTAGCAGGGCAAAATCCGTGCGTAGCTCATAAACTTTGCCACCGCTTTCATATCTGCAATCAAAGACACTTTTTAGGTCGCCTTTTAGCGTTAGGGAAGCGGATTGCACCGCCTCATTTATCGTATATGTCAGCACGGGGGCTAAAAACGCAAACGCTTTCCTTGCAATCACGCAAAGCGCACTTTGGACGCCCACTCGCGCCGATGAATCCTTGCCCTCGCAATACAAAATATCCTTTGTCAAGTCAAAGTAAATCCCGCTTAGCTCGTTGCTAATAAAGCTCATTACCAAGCTAAACGCCTTTGAAAACTCATACTCGCTAAAAAGCTCGTTTGCCTCGCCAAAGACGCGATTTGCTTCATTTAAAATCCACTTGTCAATCTCGCCCAAACAATCCAAATCTATGTGATTCAAATCATTTGTATTTGCAAGGACGAATCGCAGTGAATTGCGGATTTTGCGGTATTGTTCGCTGATTTGTTTTAGGATATTTTTAGAGATTTTTAAGTCGTTTTGATAGTCGCTCAAAGCCACCCACAAGCGCAAAATCTCACTGCCATATTCTTTTAGCACGGATTCGGGGGCGACTACATTGCCTTTGGACTTGCTCATTTTCTCGCCATTGTCATCGACTGTGAATCCGTGCGTTAGGATACTTTTAAATGGTGCTTTATGATTTATCGCACAAGAGATTAGCAACGAGCTTTGAAACCACCCTCTATGCTGGTCGCTCCCCTCCAAATACATATCCGCGGGGTAATCCCCCGCATTGTATTTAGGCGGTGGCGGATTACTTGAATCGCTATCATTTGCCCCCGCTAAAACCGCGCTCCAAGTGCTTCCGCTATCAAACCACACATCTAAAATATTGTCGCATTTTTCTAGCTCATCTGCCCTATCGCGCAAAAGCGGTGGCAGTAAATCCACGACTTTTTTGCTCCACCAAATATCGCAGCCCTCTCTTTCAAAAGATTCCGCAACAAAGGTTAAGATTCGCGAATCTAGCACGATTTCGCCACTTTTTTTATCCCTAAAAAACGCTATCGGCACACCCCAATCCCTTTGGCGCGATATGCACCAATCAGGGCGATTTTCTATCATTGATTTTAGGCGATTGTAGCCACTTTTGGGGTAAAAGGCGATTTTTTCGATTTCCTCTAATGCAATTTCGCGCAATGTCTTGCCCTCAAAAAATGGCTTATCCATTAGGATAAACCACTGCTTTGTCGCGCGGTAAATCACAGGCTTGTGCGAACGCCAACAATGCGGATATGAGTGCGTGATTTTTGTATGCTTTAGCAAGTTTTCGCCGAGCAATTCTAGCAATTTGGGTTGCGCTTTAAAAATGTGCTGCCCTACAAATTCGCCCACGACTTCGGGCTTCAAAAGTCCAAATTTCACCAAATCATCGCTAAAACAACCGCCATCATCAACGGGCATTAGCACTTCCTCAATGCCAAATTTGCGACATACAAAATAGTCATCTTCGCCGTGCCCGGGCGCAGAATGCACTAGCCCACTTCCGCCGTCCATTTGCACATGTTCGCCAAAGATAATTTTAGATTCGCGCCCATTTAGCGGATTGATTGCGCTTTGATTTGCCAAAAACTGCGCGTCAAATTCTTTTGTAATCTCGCCCTTTGTAATTCCCTCGCGCACCATATTTTCTAATAATTTTTGCGCAAAAATGTAGCCCTCAGCGGTAATCACATATTTTTCATTTGGATTTAGCGCGATTGCTTGATTCGCAGGTAGCGTCCAAGGCGTAGTCGTCCAAATCACGGCTTTTGCGTTGTCTGCGCCTAACTTCGCTTTCGCTTCATCGCTCATCTCAAATGCCACAAAAATTGAATCCGATTCCTTGTCCTTATACTCGACTTCGGCGTCCGCTAATGCCGTCTTACACGCCCAGCTCCAATAAATAGGCTTACTGCGTTCGCTTAAAAGCCCAGCCCTAGCGATTTGGCAAAGGCATTTGTAAATATCGCTCTCAAAGGTAAAATCCATTGTTTTGTAAGGATTGCCAAAATCCCCTAACACGCCAAAATTTTGAAATTCATCGCTTTGAATCGCCACAAATTTTTTGGCGTGTTCGCGGCAAAGGGCGCGAATCTCTTTTTTAGGCAACGCGTCTTTTTTGTCCTTACCAAGCGCGATTTCGACTTGTTGCTCGATAGGCAATCCGTGGCAATCCCAGCCCGGCGTGTAAAAAACGCGCTCTCCTTGAAAATAATGATATTTCACCACAATATCTTTTAAAATCTTATTTAGCGCGTGTCCTATGTGTAAATGCCCGTTTGCATAAGGCGGACCATCGTGGAGCGTGAAAGATTTAGTCGCATTTGTGCGATTCGCACCCATAGTTGCGAAAATATTATCATCACGCCATTTTTTATAGGCGTTTGGCTCATTTGTGGGTAGATTCCCACGCATTTCAAATGTGCTTTGGGCGAGATTTAGCGTGTCTTTGTAATTTTTCTCCATAAAATACCTTTGAAATTTTTTAAAATTAAAATGCAGATTCTAGCGAAATTTGAGCGAATTTTGGGTAAAAAATGTAATCCTTTATTAGAATCTTGCTAGAATCGCTACTACTAAATTTTTGGGCAAATGTAAGCGAATCTAAAAAGGGGTTTAACAAAATGGCAAGAGTTACAAAAGAGCTGATAATCACGCGCTCAAGAGAATATCTAAAATGTGTGCGATTTAAAAAGATTGTAAGTTTATCGGCTTTGCTAAAGGCTATCGGCGTTTCAAAGGGCGTTTTTTACTACTATTTTAAGGACAAAGATGAGCTATTTTATGAAATCATAATCCCCGACATTGAGCAAAAAGAAAAAGAAATTGCCAAAAAAATCGCCAAATTTCCCACGCTAAAAGAGCGATTGCATTTTATGTTTGAGATTTTTACAAATGAAAATTTAGCAAGTGAGCTAAATGAAATAGAGGCTTTTCATCTTTATTTGTTGCATAATATAGGCAAATCCAAGTTTTTTTCAACTATCCACGACAAAATCAGCAAATCGCGCAAAAGCCTTATCTTACAACAGATTCGCTACTACAATATCAAAATCACAAAGGACATAATGATTTTGCTAGATTATGTGAATGATACGATGATTTTTTATTATATTTTTAATAAAAGACTAAAGGACAAATCCCCAAGACGCGAGATTATTAGCTTTATTGATATGCTTTGTCGAATGATAGAGGGCGAAAAAGTGCGAAAAAAGTGCGAATCTAAACGAATCTAAACGCAAAAATGCTATAATAATCGCACATTTTAAATTTGGAGGCGCAAAATGCGAAAAAACGAAAAGCTATTTTTTAACCGCGAATTATCGTGGCTTAGATTCAACACTAGAGTGCTAAATGAGGCAAATAACAAAAAAATCCCACTTTTTGAGCGACTAAAATTCATCGCCATTTATGGCACGAATCTAGATGAATTTTATATGGTGCGCGTGGCTGGGCTAAAACGGCTATATTTGGCGGGAATCACAGATTGCGGTGCGGATAAACTCACGCCACGCGAACAGCTCATTGCGATTCGCAGCTATATCCACAAAGAAAAGCAAAAATTAGAGGCGTTGTTTGAGGAGATTCGCAAGGAGGCGGAGGCGGAGCAGCTCTTTATCAAGCCATTTTCCGCACTAAATGCGAATCAAAAAAAGCACCTAAAAGATTTCTTTTTTAACAATCTCTATCCTATCATCGTGCCGATTATTGTGGATTCAACGCACCCATTTCCACATTTTAACAATCTATCTTTTGGAATGGCAATCAAACTAAAAGACACGACAAACAAAAACAAAATCAAATTTGGAATGGTGCGAATCTCAAGAATGTTGCCGCGATTCATCGAGGTAACCGAAGGCATTTATGTGCCTATTGAAATGGTTGTGGGCGAATTTATCGGCGATATTTTCGAGGGTTGCGAGGTTTTAAGCTACACTTCTTTTAGAATCACGCGCAACGCGGATATGGAAATCGAGGAAGAGGAGGCAGATGACTTTTTAGAGATTATGACAGAGGGGCTAAAATCGCGCCGTAAAGGCGAAATCGTCCGCCTTGAAATCGGCGAGACAAAAGATGAAAGTCTGCTTGAATTTATAATGGGACACATAAAAATCGACAAAGATGATGTGTATAGCTACAAGATTCCGCTGAATTTAAGCGCACTTTGGCAAATCGTAGGGGCGAATCAATTCGCGCATTTGCGTCTGCCGAACTTCAACGCAAAGACTTTGCCACCGCTAAATAACACGATAGATATTTTCAAAAGCATTGATTCAGGCGACATTGCAATGTATCACCCTTATGAGAGCTTCGACCCAGTGGTGAATTTCATACAAAGCGCGGCAAACGACCCAGATGTGTATAGCATTCGTATGACGCTCTATCGCGTGGGCAAAAATTCGCCTATCGTTAAGGCACTCGCCCAAGCCGCTGAGAATAACAAGCAAGTAAGCGTCCTTGTCGAGCTAAAGGCGCGATTTGATGAGGAAAATAATCTCTATTGGGCAAAGGCACTAGAAACCGCAGGTGCGCATGTCATCTATGGAATCCCGGGGCTAAAAGTCCACGCTAAAATCGCGCTTGTGGTGAAAAAAATCGGTGGCGAATTTAAAAAATATGTCCATCTCTCAACGGGCAATTACAACCCAGCCACCGCGAAAATCTACACTGACATTAGCTTTTTTACCGCTGATGAGGGCATCACAAATGACGCAATAAAACTTTTTCACACGCTATCCACAGGATATTCACATCAAGCGAAATTAGATTCGCTATTTGTCGCGCCTACGCAGATTAAGCCCAAAATCTTGGAGCTAATCAAAGAGGAAAGCAAAAAAGGCAAAGACGGCTACATAATCCTAAAAGCAAACGCCGTAGTGGATACCGATGTCATCGAGGCACTTTATGCAGCTAGTAAAGCGGGTGTGAAAATCGATATGATTGTGCGCGGAATCTGCTGTTTGATACCAAAGCTAAGCGGTGTGAGCGAAAATATCCGCGTGATTTCAATCATCGGCAAGTATTTGGAGCACGCGCGAATCTACTACTTCAAACACGCGCAACCGCAGATTTACTTTGCTAGTGCGGACTTAATGCCACGCAATTTAGAAAAGCGCGTGGAGATTATGACGCCTATCACAAACAAAAATATCGCTGAGAAATTGCTAGAGATTTTAAAAGCGCAAATCGCCGATAATCTCCAAGCACACGAGCTAGATTCAAATGGCGAATATACCAAACTTTCGCCAAAAGAGGGCGAAAACGCAATCAATTCGCAAGATGAATACGAAAAATATATCAACTTGCTCTACAATAACGCCATTAAGGCGCAAGAGGACACAAAGACTAAAAAGCTAGTCAAGCGAATGATGGGCGAGAGCTAAGATTGTTAGTTTTAGTGATTTTTGATTTGTAAATCTTGTTAGATTTGCGTAATTTTGCGCGAATATATAGTGTTTTACGCAGAGATTCGTGCTTTTATATTCTTTAAATTAAAGTCTAGCAATCTATATAAGGTCGCGTGATTATTTTTGGATTACTTCGGCGTTTGCAACACCTCGTAATGACGATAAGTAGTCATTTTTCCACCCTCTGTCATTGCAAGTAAGTGCAACGAACGAAGCAATCTATTTTTATAACATTATTTTATGGCATTAAATTTTGCGTGATTTAGGTTGTGTTTAAAAAACAAGATGTGAATTTGCAAGTAGATTCGGGGCATAGCCCCGAATGATTCAGGCTAGGCTAAGCGATTCCAAGCAATTAGAATCTATATTTATAGCCTAGTTGCACTGAGAATGGTTGAGTTACGCTTTTGCCAACTAAAGCACCATTATCGCCGTGCGCATACCAGCCGATGATAGGCAATTTCAAAGTAGCGTCAATTCTGCTATTTTTGCCAATGCCAAATGTAAGACCTATTCGCGCATATAGTGGAGCGTTGCCTTGTTTAAAGCCTATCCCCCACCAATATGAGTAACCTACACCGAAACCACCAAATACGCCAACTGCACCAGAACTGATGAAATTAACGATAATATCCGCGTTTCCAGTCAAATCAAAGTGACTTAAATTGCTGTCGATTCCGCCAGAATACAATGCCTCGATGAATGCTCTCGCACCGAAATAATTATTTACGAATCCTTCAGCACCAAAGTTTAAAGCCACATTCCAAGCGTTAGCGTCAAATCGATTTTTGTCGCTTTTGTAGATACCATAATTTACGCTGTTATCCCCCGCGCTTGTATTCATCGCATAACCGCCATCGAAACCTACAAACATACCTGCTTGAGCTATTGCAGCGCAGGCTACTGCTGAGATAAGAATCTTTTTCATTGTGTAATTCCTTTCGTAAAAAAATATAGAGAAAATCTCTGCAACCAAATCGGTGGCTATGAAAAATATTTAAATTTAATTTAAAATTCATCTAAATAAAATCCACGAATCCACCGCACCATACGCGAAATTTATCGCAATGATAATGATACAAAATTTATGTGAATTTTATGTGAATCTATTATTAGATTTGCGCGTATTATTAAGAATCTAGCGCAAAAATAAAGGTATTTTACGCCAGATTCGTCCAAACGCTTTGCACATCATCATCGTCCTCGATTTTATCAAGCAATTTTTCGATTTCTTGCATTTGGGATTCATCTAGCTCTATGGGCGAAGTGGGAATCTGACGAATACCAGAGCTCACAACCTCCAAATCAAGCGACTTTATGCCATTGCTAAGATTGCCAAATTCCTTAAAGTCCGCGTAAAGTAGCGCGATTTCGCCCTCCACCTCAACGCTCTCCAAGCCAAAGTCAATCAGCGCAAACTCAATCTCATCAATATCGCCTTTGATTTTCACCTCAAAAACCGCCTTTTTGCTAAACATAAACTCAAGCGAACCATTTGGCACGATTTGGGCGTTAAATTTATTGCAATAGCTTTTTAGATTCGCAATGGTGCGCGTGGTATTATCACTTGCGCAATCAATTATCATCATCACGCCAAATTGCGCTTTTGCCTCATACGCCACCTCGCTTAGCTCCGTATCCTTGCCTAAGGCGCGTTTAATTGCCGCCTCGATATTGTCTTTGGGGAGATTTTGCGCCTTAGCGTTTAGAATCGCGGCGCGAAGTTTCGCATTTAGCTCGGGGTCAGCCCCGCTTTTTGCTGCGACTGTGATTGCTTTGGCGAGTTTGGGAAAAAGTTTTGACATTTTGTCCCACCGCTTTTCTTTACTAGCGCGTCTATACTCAAATGCTCGTCCCATTTTTGTCCTTTTTTGATAGTGTGCTTTAAAATTTGAAATTATAGCATTTTTGGCGATTTAATATGAATCTTAATTTTAAGGACGGAATTATGAAAAGGATTTTATTAGTTTTAGGCGCGATTTTTGGTTTTGCGAGCTTTTGCTTTGCGGCAAGTGAGACAAAAACGACTATCGGCTACTCTTGGACTAGGCTTGATAAGGCGAGTTATCACGCGGTGGAAATAGGCACTTCAGTGGTGGCGATTACCAAAAAAGGCACGGTGCGCCCTTACACAGGCGCGGAACTCTCTGTGCCTATATTTTTTGATGATAGAGGTAGCAATCAAAGCAATAGCGTTGATATGGAAAAGGGCAAAGGCTTTGGCACAGGGCTTCAACTGCCATTTGTCTTTGGGCTAAATATCAGCGGATTTTATATTCAAGCAATGGTCGGCTACAATCTAAGCTGGTTTACTCAAGCGATGAAAGAAGCCCCCACAGGCGCACAGCTAGGCGCAATCAAAAAGTCAAAGACAAATACTATCTCGCACGGCTACATTTATGGTGGCGGAATCGGCTATGACTTTAACTCGAATTTCACTATCGGTGTGCGCTATATTCGTGGCTCAATGCAAAACGAAGAGAAAAACGCCGAAGAGGGAATGTTTCCAAAATATAAAACAAACTACGAAAAGATTTATGGAATGGTGGGGTATAGATTTTAGTTCTATTTAAATATCATAGCTGTCCTTATGGCGATTTAGCAAATCGCCACATTATCCAAAGCCACAAAAAAATCTACGAATCTAAATAAATCTTTAGCCTTTTGCACTATAAGATGTCCTTAGTTCTTGTGCTTTTATCCACGCCATTACCCACAATGCAGCAACAATGGCTAATATGGCAAATCCAACAAGTATAAATATGCTCAATGAGCCAATAAAATAGCACCAAAAGCAATATCTAAAAAATGGTTCGTTTGTGATATAGGCAATTTCTTTGTAGCAAAGATATGTAAAATACCACGATGATATCACCGATAAGAATCCCACTACAAATACAAATCGTGTCTCTGGATTAAACTGCCCTAATATTTTCACAATGTCTGCTCCTTGCGTGAGCGATGAAAAATCCCAACCGCTACCATAAAGTTCTGTAAATAGCGATACACCTCCCATAATTACGCCTATTAGTATAAATATTCCACCTATGCCAGACATTACCCACGATGAAATTAAGTTTTTAAGTAAAGTTGTGCTTTTAGATGCCTTGTGTAATCCTGTCATTACTGATAAATACAGCACAAACGCCACTAAAACAAATATAAAACCAAAAATTGGTATAAACATAAGTGCCGCACAGCAAATTGTTATAAATGCTTGTCGTTTGATTTTTGCAAAGTCTTGGGATAGAAGTTTTTGTGTTGTTTCTTTTGCGCTTAGGGCTTTTTTAGTTATGTATATATCAATGGCTTTACCATCTTTAATGTCAAAATCTACTTCACTACCTGCGGGGGGGGGTAGAACTATCTCTTATTTCACTAGATTCATATTTGTATCGATTGCCATCGTTACCACTTATAACTCCGTCTGCAAGGATTTGACCTCTCATATTTTCTCCTTTAATTTTAAAATAAAAATCCGCATTATAACAGAAATCAGCTACTTTGTTATAAAATTTAACTATAAATCACAAAATTTCTCTCGCAAAATCTCGCAAAAAATCCTATAATTCGATTTTTGGATTATTAACTACGACATTTTAAAGGTGAGCGCAATGGGAGAAACCAAAGAATTAAAAGGCTACAAAAAGAAACAAGTCGATAAGCAAATCACGCAAAGTCTCGTATTTTGGGTGTTTGTGGGGCTATTTTTAGGCATTGTGTTTGGGAGCGCGGGGAGCTTTTATGACTCCACGCAAGGCGCAGAAAATAACGCTATCGTGGCATTTTTTCACGATTTTAGCGTAGCAAGTAAGGCATACACAATCGACCCATTTATCAAAGGGCTAAAGCTACTAATGGGACCTATCATTTTTCTAACAATCATCACGGGAATCGTCCGCCTAGAGGACTTAAAGACGCTTGGCAGTCTTGGGCTAAAGACGCTAATTTACTTTGAAGTGGTAAGCACATTTGCCCTTGTCATCGGTGTGCTTTTTGGCGAAATCATCAAGCCCGGACACGGAATGCACCTAAAAGTCGAATCGCTAGATTCAGGCGATGTGGCTGGATATATCGCACAAGGGACGCAAATGCCAAATACTGCGCTTGGCGAGGTAGTCCATATCCTCAAATCCGCCATTCCGCACGACCCTATCACGCCATTTGTAGAGGGGCGAATCCTGCAGGTTTTGGTTATGGCGTTGTGCGCGGCTATCATACTTAGTTTTACGCGCCCAGCATTCAAGGACAAGGCACTAAAATACCTCGAATCCATACAGGAAGCCTTTTTTAAAGTGCTTACAATTCTAATATGGTATTCGCCACTAGCGACATTTGGGGCGATGGCATTTTTAATCGCAAAGTTTGGATTCGCCTCTATTAGCGGAATGGCGCAGTTGCTGCTTACTATGGCAGCTGCGGTTTTGGCGTTTATATTTGTCGTGCTTGGGCTAATCTGTCTGCTTGGCAAAATCAATATCTTTAAACTAATGCGATTCGTGTATAGAGAAGTGCTAGTCGTCTTTGCCACAAGCTCTAGCGAAACGGCACTTGCTCCGCTAATGCGAAAGCTAGAGAGGGCAGGGATTCAAAAGGCAAGTGTGGGGCTAATCGTGCCTGTGGGATATAGCTTTAATTTGGACGCGACAAATATCTATTTGAGCCTTGCTGTGATTTTCCTATCACAAGCCTTTGACATTCCTATCACAATCGAGCAGACAATCACGCTAATTGTGATTTTGATGATAAGCTCAAAAGGCGCGGTGGGCGTAACGGGCAGTGGATTCATCGTCCTAGCGGGGACGCTATCCGCGCTAACTACGGGCGATGGGACGCATCTCATTCCAGCTGTAACGGTGGCTGCGATTTTAGGAATCGATAAATTCCTAAGCGAAATGAGAAGCGTGGGGAATCTCTGCGGAAATGTCGTAGCGTGTGTAATGGTAAGCATTTGGGATAAGCGCGTGGATATGGAGAAATTCAAATACGCGCTAGATAATCCTGAGGAATTTAGGGTGCTGTAAATTTTAGTAGATTTTTAGTAAATGAAGCAAAAATGATAAGCTCAAAGCGGACGATAAAGTCGCTAACCGCGCTATTTGTGGCGATGGCGTTTATGTTTATGGGCAATGCGCTTGTGGTTAGCTCGGTGGGCGTGATTTTAAAGCAGCGCGGGGCAAGTGAAGTGATGATTGGCATTGTGAATGCCTTTTTCTTTCTTGGCGCGGCACTTAGCACGATTTCATCGCACCGAATCATCTCGCGTGTCGGGCATATCCGCGCATTTGGGATTTTTGTGGCGATTTTTAGCATTTGCATTATTTTGCATAGTATGAGCGAAAATCTTTTCCTATGGGCGATTTTGCGCTTGTGTTTGGGCTTTGCGTATTATGGGCTTTTGATGATTATCGAATCGTGGCTCAATGAAAAGGCAAAAAACGCCGTCCGCTCCCGTGTGCTTAGCTTTTATGAAGTGGTGTTTTATCTCTCATTTGGCTTAGGCATTTTGCTAATGGGGCTTGATTTTACCTCGCACACGCTGTTTATGTTAGCTGCGTGTCTAATAATGTTTTCATCTCTGCCACTAAATCTTTTGCGAATAAACGAGCCACCACTGCCCGAGCGAGTGCCGATTTCGTTGCCAAAAGTCTTTAATATCGCGCCACTTGCGCTTGTAGGGAGCTTTATAGGCGGAATGCTGATGAATGGCTTTTTCTCTATGGCGTCCGTTTTTGCGATATTGCTAGGCTTTAGCGTGGGCGAAGTGTCGTCATTTATGTTTAGCGCAATGTTTGGGGGATTCATCGGGCAGAGTTTGATAGGCGTAATATCCGATAGATTCGGGCGCAAAATCGCCATAATGCTAGTGGCATTCGTGGCGTTAGCGGGGAGCTTGGGATTTTTGGCGGATTTGGGCATTTATTTGGCGTGTGTCTTTGGCTGTGTGCTTGGCTCGGGGATTTTTTGCATATACGCGCTGTCAATGGCTAGGGCAAACGATATGCTAAAGGACAAAAGCAAAAGCGTGGAAATCAGCCGTGCAATGCTCTTTGCCTACTCTATCGGCTCACTAATCGCGCCACTCACGCTAGGAATCCTAATGCAACGATTTGACACGAGCGGATTTGTGTGGTTTTATATCGCAAACTTGGCATTTTTAATCGCCTTTGCGGTGAATAAGCCTAGATGAGATTTGTGTGAAATCTATCTACAACGCCTCAGCTATTAGCTCTAGTGGGTGTTTGAAGCGCGTATTCACGCCTTGTGCGTCCATTGCATTATTTAGTTGCATTCGACACGCGCTACATTCCGCGCTAACGATATTTGCGCCAGATTGCGCGATATTTTGCGCCTTTTGCACCCCCGCACCAAGCGCGAATTGATACTTTTGGCTCTGCATCGTTACGCCACCAAATCCACAGCACCTATCGCACTCTTTCATCTCTACAATCTCGTAGTTCGCGCTAAGCAAGTCGCGTGGCTCTTTATAAACGCCTAGCACCTTTTTGGCGTGGCAAGGGTCGTGGTAAGTGATAGATTCACGCATTTTGAGCGAATCTTTTAGCAAATCACGCAGATTCGTGTGGCGATACAAATAATCACTTGCCATATAAATCTTTGGCAACAATCGCTCCAAACGCGCAATCCACGCACTTTTTTCCGCCTCATCGCTTAGCTCAAGCGCGTGTTTCCAATCCACCATAATCATCGCCGCGCAAGTCGCCTCAGGGATAATCATCGCATCAATCTCAGCCCAAAAGCCCTCAAATAGCGCGATATTTTTCTTTACTAAATGCACCACACTTTTAATATCACCCGTGAAATAGGCAGGTGCAGCGCAACACTCTTGCTTTGGAATAACCGCTTCGATATTTAGTCGCTCTAAAATAGCAATAAGCGAATCGCCCACCTCCGTGTAGTTATAATTGCTTAGACAGCCGATAAAAATGGCGACTTTTTTGGGCGAATCTTTTGGATTCGCGCTTTTGGTTTCAAACGAATCTTTTGGATTCGTGGATTCGCTCGTGGAATCGGGGCGGAATTTATAATTTTTATACTTATTTAAAAACGATTTTTTGGCAAAAGGGAAAATGGTGCGTTTGCCAAATTTGGATAACGCAAAGCGGGAGCGCAACTTGTCATTTTCGCCTTTAAAGGCGCAGGGCGCGACAAAATGCGTTAGCGAAAATACAAAGTCCATTATTTTGCGGTGGCGTAGTAGGAAAAAATATGCTTTTTTATACCACGAAATGCCAAATTTTCGGGCGATTGCGATGCGCGATTTGATTATCATCGTGGCGGTGTCGATTTTGGCGGGACATTGCGTGGTGCAGGTGGTGCATAGGAAGCAGGTTTCAAAGATATTTTTTAGGTTTTTGTCTAACTTTAAGTCGCCTTTTGCGCAAAGTGCGAGTAAATCCACGAATCCGCGTGGCGAGGTGCTTTCATCGCGGTGGATTTGGTAAATCGTGCAGGAAGGGACGCATTTGGCGCATTTGACGCAGGATTTGGAGAGATTAGTTATATTCATATTACACCGTCTTTGAAAATCGCTTTTCGCCACCATTTTTAGGCGTTTGCGCCATATATTTATCAAAATTCATCACAATATTTCGCACAAGCATTTTGCCCTCACTGCTAATATTTATCGAATCGCCACTCACGCTAACAAGCCCCAAATCGATATATTCGCGCATTTTTGCTAGGCTCTCGCTGAAATATTCCGCGAAATTTATGCTAAATTTTTGCTCGATTCGGCGCACATCAAGGCGCAGATTATTCATTAAGCGCATAATGACATTTTTGCGGATTATGTCATCTTGGGACAGCGCGATTCCTCGCTCGATAGGGAGGTTGCCCGAATCAAGCGCGTTTTTATATCGCTCATAATCCTTGAAATTTTGCGCGTAGTAGTCGTGCCCCTCGCCAATGCTCGTAACGCCAAGTCCCACAATTTGTGTGTGTTTTTTGGCTGTGTAGCCTTGAAAATTGCGCTTTAGGTTGCCATTTTGCGAGGCGATATATAGCTCATCAGATTCAAGCGCGAAATGGTCCATTCCTATCATTTTATAGCCGTTTTGTGCCAAAAATTCGATTGTGTAATTTAAAATCGCTAATTTTTCTTGTGGTGTGGGGAGCAGATTTTCATCGATTTTTCGCATAGTCTTTTTTATCCACGGCACATGTGCGTAGTTAAAAATCGCTAACCTAGTGGGCTTTAGGCTCACCACTTGGCGAAGCGTCTCTTTAAACGAATCCAAACTCTGCAACGGAAGCCCATAAATCAAATCAAAATTTATGTTATTAACGCCGTATTTACGCGCCAAATTCACAGCAGATTCGACAATACTAAAGGGCTGAGTGCGATGAATCTTGCCCTGCACCGCGCTATCAAAGTCTTGAATCCCAAAGCTAAGGCGATTAAATCCATAATCTTTTAGCACTTTCATTTGGGATTCGTCAAAAAAGCGCGGGTCAATTTCGCAGCTAATCTCTGCGCTTTCATCAAAATTCACAAAAACGCTTCTTATATTTTTTATGATAATTTCTAGGCTTTTTGCGTCATAAAATGTCGGCGTTCCACCACCGAAATGAAACTGCAACACAGGGCGATTTGTATCTATATATTTTGCAATCAAATCTAACTCTTTTTGCAAATATCTTATATATTCTTGCTTTTTGTCCTCTTTTGTCGTGTAAATCACATTGCAACCGCAAAAATAACACGCGCTTTTGCAAAATGGCAAATGCGTGTAGAGTGAAAGTGGCAGGTGCGAAAATCGCGCTAATCCAGCCTTGTATGCCTCGCTATCAAAATCCTCGCTAAATTCTAGCGCGGTAGGATAGCTTGTGTAGCGCGGTCCGGGTTTGCTAAACTTGGCGAATTTTTCAAAATCAATCATTAAATTCCATTACGGTTTTAAAATATTCATTGACATCGATAAAAAGATTTGGATAGCGCGTTTTGATTTCGCGCACCGTGCGGCGAATCTCAGCTACATTTGGATGCTCATTTAGCATTGATTTTGCCACGATAAAGACATCATCAAAGTCCTTTGGCATTTCTTTTGCAATCTCTTTTTCGATGAGATTTTGCGTGATTGTGTCGTCCATATCTTTGTAATTTTTCATCATTTCATTATAGTCATTTTCTTTTATAATGATATAATTTTCGTTGTTAAATTTGATATGATTCGACTTTGCTATAAGGGCGTCTTTGGCGATTTCCTCTAGTGATGAATCCATTCTTAAATCTTGCATTTTATCCTCCGTCCGTTATTGTTCCACCAAAAAGGACATTATGCCTTTTTGTGCGTGTAAGCGATTTTGCGCTTCCTTAAAAACCTTGCTCTGGGGCGATTCAATGACTTCATCGCTCACTTCATATCCGCGATATGCTGGCAAACAATGCAAAAAGATTGCATTATCGCCTAGCTTCATAAACTCGCTATCCACGCAAAATCCTTGAAAATCTCTCACACGCTTTTCTTTCTCGCTCTCTTGTCCCATAGAAATCCAAGTATCCGTAGTGATGACATTTGCGCCCTCTGCAGCAGCTTTTGGATTCTCTTCGATGATAATCTTTGCGCCACTTGTCGAATCTTGCGCCAAAGACAAAGCCATTTCCACAAACTCCGCTTTGGGCGCGTAATCCTTTGGCGTGGCGATTCGCAACTCGAATCCTAGCTTTGCTGCCATAAAAAGCCACGAATGCGCCATATTATTGCCATCGCCGATATAGCACACAATGGGTTTGCGTGGCGCAGTGCGTGGCGAATCGCCTAAATCTAGTGGCGCGTAAGGCGCAGTTAGCCCTAAGCTAATGCCATTTTCTATCATCGTAAGGTAGTCTGCGATTAACTGCGTGGGGTGAAATTCATCGCTTAGCCCGTTGATGACAGGCACACGCGAATATTTGGCGAATTCCTCGATTTTAGATTGCTCAAAAGTGCGAATCATCACCATATCCACCATCGAGCTAATCACTCTTGCGCTATCTTTTACGCCCTCGCCACGACTTAGCTGAATGTCTTTATTTGATAGAAAAAGTGCGCTTCCGCCTAGCTGATATGCGCCCACTTCAAAGCTAATGCGGGTGCGCGTGGAGTTTTTTTCAAAAATCATCGCTAGGACTTTGTCTTTGAAATATGGGTGGATTCGCACTCCGTTTAAAAAGTCATTTTTTATTTCAATGCACTTTTGCAAAATTGCTACAATGTCCTCCCTGCTGCAATCTTTGAGTGCTAAAAAATGCTTCATCGCCTAAAATTCCCCCTTAAATGCTTTTCATATTAAAAGCGCGGATTCTAGCGTTTTTATCATAAAATAATGCAATAATATTATCGCTTTTTTGACAAGTTTTATGTAATTTATTTAAAAAACTCATTTTATCATTTTCCACGCTTTAGATTCGTTGCTTTTGTAGATTAGTCTAAAGAGATTTCTATCATAATTTTCATACAAGAAAAACTGCACTAAAAGCGAGTTATTTGTCCGCTCATCAAGCAAAAACATTTGCCCTAATTCCTGCGAAAATACGGCGATTAGTTTGCTTTTATCATCGCTGTATTTTTTGATAGTGCGCGTTCGTAGGCGATTATGCTCTCTTTCTACTTTGTAATACGCCTGAAGTTGCAGACTTTTTTCACTCTCAATCTCTGTTAGCGTTCCGCTATCTATATCAAAGTGCATTATGTCATCTAATATAAGCCCATTTTGTTGCTCGTCATACTTGATATTGCTGTAACGAATGAGCTTTGATTGCGTGTAAGTCGCCTCGCCATTTCGTAAATCAATGTCGCTAAACTGCGCGATTGTGGGCGTTAGCGTGAATAACTCATAAGGAATATACATATAAATTTCGCGGTTTTTTAGGGATTCATCGGCGTTTTTAAGCGATTCATCGCTTAGCTCCGCGATATTGTCGAAAAATTCATTTGGATTGCCGCTAATGTCGTATTTTTTGATGAATTTTTGCATTAGATTCCCGCTCACACTGCCATCATAATACAAGCTAGTAGCCGTTTTGATGAGATTGTAAGATGCTTTTTCGTTTGTGTCAGTAAAGATTCGCGCCACAAAAAAGTGCATAATGCCATTGACATCAAGCCCCGAGATTATAGAGCGCGTGTGCGTGTAGTAGGAAGTCAAAAAACCATAATCCCACCACGCAATAGTTACATTATCTCTGCTTTTGGAATCCTTTTCTATCGCATTTAGCGCGGATAGCTCTTCGTTAAAAAGCGAGGGCTTATAGCCAATATTTTGCCCAAAATAGATATGTGGCATAATGGAAGTATATGCCATTACCGCAAACACCGCCACTTTTACGCCGTCAATTACGATTTTGTCATCAAATATGCGATTTGCATATTGCAAAATAAAATGCACGAGGTAAAAAATCCCCACGCTTAGCACAGGCGCGGCAAACATTGAGAAGCGAATCCCTAGCTTAAAAGACGCCAATCCAAGCAATAAAAATGGCAGTAGCATTAGGCTTTGTGGCTTTTTGATAAAAAGTAAAATGACGCCTATGATTCCAAGCACAAAGAGATAATAATCACCGATGATTCGCTCTATGCCCTTTTGAATGCTAAGCGTTTGCAACTCTTGAATCGTATCTGCCGTGCCACGCACTTGCGCTATGGTGGCATTTATCGAATCGCCCGTTACATAAAATAAAAAGCGCGAAAATCCCGTCTCTACATTTGCCACCAATCCCACCGCAAGTGCGATTAGAAAAATGATGAGGCTTTGGTATTTGAATTTTGCTTTGATTTGCTCTGTGAATGCGCGAAAAATATAGACTTTTTCACACGCAAAATGCAATATTACCGCAATTAGCACTAGCTTTAAGAGCAGTGGAATCTGTGAGAGTGCGATGATGATAATGGCTAGAGATTCATAAATTTTTGGATTTTTGCGCCAAAAGATAAATGCGTAGCAAACGCCCAAAAACACGCAAAATCCCAGCAAATAAATCGCACTTGCCCTATGCCACTCAAACGCCAAAATACAAAATAGCGCACACAAAAGCACATCGCGCATTTTGTTGTGCTCCAAAACGCGCATTAGAAAATACGCGCCAAATAGTGGCAAAGTCAAAATCAGCATATCCGTGTCGTAATATCCAGCCATTGTCCGCACGGAATAGGCTTGTGTGATAGACGCCAAAGTGGCTGCAAAAAGTGCGACAAAGCTGTTGCCACTTAGATTTTTGGCGATTAAAAACACAGGAATGACAAGAAGCGGACAAAGCACAATGGGCAAATAATAAAAGAGCGAATCTAGCGAAATATCGCCAAATAGGCTAATAGCGCGATAAATTAACGCGCTAAATTTCGCAGGTAGCCCAAACTCGGCGGATTCATAAAACGCAGCCTCGCCCTCATAGCCCTGCAACAAATCGCGCGTGGCGTTTGCATAGTGGTAGCCGTCATTTGTCGTTAAAATCCGCTCTCCATTGAAAAAATACTGAGGCATTAAATCCGTGCCGTTTGGATACTCGTAGCGCAGGGCAAAAACCCCAGCAATAGCGATGAGAATAAAAAGCGCGTCAATCACATAATAAGACTGCAATTTTTGGTAAAAAGTGGCGAGTTTTTTTAGCATTGAAATCTCCGTATTTTAAAAATAATCGTGGCATTATAGCTAAAAATAGGGCAATATAATATCTGCTAGATTACAAATTACGACAACTTTTTATTTGTGCTTAATATTTTTGTTTCATCTTTGGATATTTTGAATATAAAGTCGTAGATTTTCTCAGTCAATGAATAAGGCAAGTTGTTCGCGCAACCACATAAAATGTTTATCTTAATGAATAAGTTAAAATGTCGCAGTTGCGAAAAATGTGCTAGATTCCACGCCTAAAAGCGTGGAATCTAAGAAATTATTTTTATCCCACGACAGAAACGACTAGGAATCCAAATGCAACGCTAAATGCGATAGCTAGGACGCCCGGTAGGAAAAAGGCGTGGTTGAAAATATACTTGCCGATTCGTGTAGAACCTGTATCGTCCATTTGCACCGCACCAAGCAGTGTAGGATAAGTAGGAAGCACGAAAAGTGCCGAAACAGCCGCGAAACTAGCCACAAGCATATATGAATCGCCAGGCTCAGCTGCGCTAATGCCAAGTGCCGCAATTACCACAGGCGTAATCGCCTTTGCAGTGGCTGCTTGTGAGTAAAGCAAAGTGCTAGCAAAGAAAAACGCCACAGCCAAAAGTGCTGGATAGTTTTTAACCAAGTTAGATGCGAGTTCTTTAATGCTATCTGTATGCCCTTCGACAAAAGTGTTGCCTAGCCACGCCACGCCAAAGACGCACACGCACGCAACCATACCGCTTCTAAATACGCTTGAAGTTTCTGGAATCTTGCTGACATCGACTTTGCAGAATATCACAATCAGCGTTGCAATAGTTAGCATAGCACTCATAATGGCAGCATCGCGCCCTACGATGACATTTTTGATAAAGACTGGCTCACCACCGATTTTTGAAATCGCAGTAGCATAAAGCACCACAAAAAGCACACCTAGCAAAAATAAAAGCACGGAAAGTTTCGCGCCGTCTTTTAGCTTGATATTTTGTGCGCCCTCACTCTTTTTCACAAGCCCTTTTGCAAGTCTATCTTGATACACAGGGTCTTTGCTAAGGTCAAGATTCGCAAATTTTGTGATAAGAAACGCCGTTAGCATACAGCCCAAAAAAGTCGTAGGAATCCAAATGCCAAGTAGCAATGGATAGCTCCAGCCTAGTGGCTCTAAAGCACCGCTCATATACACCACAGCCGCGCTCACTGGACTTGCAGTGATAGCGATTTGCGATGAAACCACCGCAATGGATAGCGGAGCTGATGGCTTGATATTTTGCTCTTTTGCCACCTCAACGATGACAGGAATCATCGAAAACGCCGTATGTCCAGTTCCTGCCAAAATCGTTAGGAAATATGTAACAGTTGGCGCGAGGTAGTTGATATATTTAGGATTCGAGCGCAAGATTCGCTCTGCAATCTGCACCAAATAATCCAATCCTCCAGCAATCTGCATTGCCGAAATCGCCGCAATAACCGCCATAATGATTAAAATAACATCCCAAGGAATCGCTCCCGGTTTCATACCAAGCACGAGTCCTAGCACAATCACGCCTAAACCACCAGCATAGCCGATAGCTATGCCACCAAGTCGAATCCCTAAGAATATCGCACCTAAAAGGACTGCAACTTGTAAGATAATCAGTAGCACCTCCATTTTTTACTCCTTCCTTTTATTTTTCATTTGAGGATTTAGCATATTTTTTGGGTCTAAGATTTTATCAATCTCAGCTTTTGGCAAATATCCTCTCTCAAGGCAAATGTCGCCCACAGCTTTGCCACTCTCTAGTGCCTCTTTAGCAATCGATGCAGATTTTTCATATCCTAGCACAGGGTTGAATGCTGTAACGATTCCAATAGAATTTAGCACAGATTGTTTGCAAGCCTCTGCGTTTGCTGTGAGGTTTTTCACTGCTTTGTTAGCAAGTGTATTCATAGCGTTTTCCAAAAGCACTAGCGAATTAAATAGCGCGTAAGCGATTCCGGGCTCAACGGCGTTTAGCTCAAATTCGCCTCTTTCAGAGCAAAGCATTATAGTTGTGTCATTGCCGATAACTTCGTAACAAGCCTCTTGCACGACTTCGCAAATAACAGGATTTACTTTGCCCGGCATAATGGAGCTTCCGGGTTGCATTTTTGGCAAGTTGATTTCGCCCAAACCGCATCTAGGACCAGAATTCATAAGTCTTAAGTCATTTGCGATTTTATTTAATCGCACAGCAGCTGTTTTCAAAGCACCGCTTACAAATACAAAATCCGCAGTATCTTGTGTAGCAGCGATTAAATCATCAGCAGGTTTGAATTTACCGCCTGTGATTTTGCTAAGATTTTTTTCTACGATATTTTTGTAATCTGGGTGGCAGTTAATGCCTGTGCCTATGGCAGTTGCGCCCATATTTAGCGTTTGCATAACTTCTCTTGCGTAGTTTAGTCGCTCAATGTCAGCTTTGATATAACTAGCAAAAGCGTTAAAGGTATTGCCCAAAGTGGTAGGCACGGCGTCTTCTAACTCTGTGCGTCCCATTTTGATATGGTCTTTAAAGTCTTTGGCTTTTTTCTCAAGCTCTTTTTTGAGATTTTCCATAGCTTTTAGCAAATCGCCTAGCTTAGTCCAAGTAGCCACTTTAATGGAGCTTGGATAAGTGTCGTTTGTGGATTGTCCCAAGTTTGTGTGGTCATTTGGGTGGAGATATTTGTATTCGCCTTTTTTGTGTCCCATAGATTCAAGCGCAATGTTTGTCAAAACTTCATTGACATTCATATTTGTGCTTGTCCCAGCACCACCTTGAATCATATCAACGACAAATTGGTCAGCAAATTCACCAGCAATTACCCTATCCGCAGCTTTTGCCAATTCATCAGCTTTATTAGCATCAAGCACACCTACCTCTTTATTTGCCAAAGCAGCAGCTTTTTTGATTTGCGCAAATGCCTTTACGAAAAATGGATAATCTTTAAGCCTTCTGCCGCTCATTTGGAAATTATCCACTGCTCTAAAGGTTTGCACCCCATAATACACATTATCAGGAATCTCTAACTCCCCGATAAAATCGTGTTCTTTTCTTGTTCCCATTGTAACTCCTTAATTATGAATTTAAATTGTGTTAAACACGCTATGAATGATAGCACAAATATGATAAATTCCTATTGACTTAAATCAAATAAAATAATTTCTAGTCGATTTCTAAGAATAATTTTTAGGATTCATAGATGGAAAATTACATTGCAAATCTCACAAACGACATAAAAGAGGCAAATAAAAAGCTCGTAGCGGAAAATGACACCCTGCGCGAGGAAAATATCAAGCTAAAAGAGCATATCAAAGTTTTAGAGAAAAACGAATATGTCGAGGAATTAGAGTTTAATATCAAATCCTTGCGCGAGGCGTTGCAAAATGAGCGCGATTCGCAAAAAATATTGCGCGAGGATTTGGAATCGCTAAGCAAAAGATTAGATGAATTTTTGGCACTTTTTGCGAACTATATCAGCGATGAGGAGGCAGATTCATTCAATCTCATCGGCGATAAAAGCCTAATGTTTGGGGTAAATATCGATTCAGAGTTTATCAAAACTAGCAATTTAAAGGCACTGCGCAATTATCTAAATATCCTAAAATGCACTACGATTCAGCAGTTTGAGATTAACGACTTTAGCACACAAAAAAAGAGCGACATTGCGCTAATCGGCGAGGTTTTCGCGGATTTTGTGCGATTAGCGAATCTCACAAATGACACAAATGTCTATGGGCTTGTGGAAATCACAATGCCAGATATTATCAATCAAAATACGATTTATTTGCATTTTTATGGCAACAAGGACATAAGCGATGAATTCGCGCAATTTAAGCAGATTTATCGCTCACAATTACAAGCAAGACTATAATAAAATCCTAAAACACATATCCAGCCGTTAGTCCAAAGAAATTATGCCCTTTGTTTGGGGTTGCAAGTGTGCCGTTTGAGAAATGCTTGATAAAAATCTCCGCGCTAAAGCAATCCCAAAAATACCCCACAAATACGCGTTCGCCAAATGTAAAGTTTGAGATGACGCGCGATTCACCCTTTGTCTTAATGTATGCGCCGATTCCTGCGCCAAAGTAGAGATTGCCACTTGATTCGCCCATAAAAATCGGTAGCAAAATATCCTCGCTGACCCCAGCAAATGCGAGATTTAGTGCGCGTAGATTCTGCCCCACTCTTTTGTCATAAAAGCCAAAAAATCCGCCAACTTCGACATTTAATCGTCCGTGCAGACGGAAAAAGCGATTGGGTTGCGAGTAAATAAAAAGCACTTGGTATTGATTTTCAAAGCCCACGCTACGAACACTCGCGCCAAACTCGAATCTAATGGCATTTTGCTTATTCCCAAATGCAGGATTTAGCGCAAAATATCGCTGTAAAAATGGCGTGGAAATGTGTGGCGAATCTACGCGCAAATCGTGTGAATCGTGCAAATCGCGCTTAGATTCGCAGGATTCACACGGGGGGGGGCAGATAGCATTGTGTCGCTTGTAATCGCGCTTGATTGGATAGATTCGCCGCCATATAGGCACAAAGTCGCTACGAATAACGCGCTAAATTTAGTCATCATCGCCTCCGCTGTGGATATTTTGCGGTAGATTTTTCGCCTTCGCACGGATAGCAAGAAAAATCACAAACGAAATCCCGCACACAAGGGCGATTGTAAGGAATGCGTCCGCGTAGGTTACCTGAGAGCTAAAGTCAAAAAAGCGAATGCCAAAGAGCGTGAAACCCAAAATCAAATCCTTGAATCTTAAAAAATAAAAAGCGCATTATAGCTTATTTTTGGGCTGATTTTTTAATTTTTTTGCAATTTACGCGGACTTGTTAAAAAGCAAGGCACAGGAATGTAAAATGCGCGAATCATCCCATCGTCATTGCGAGATTTGGTAAATACCAAATCGAAGCAATCCAAATTTGGCAACGCAGAATCGTGGCAATCCAAACCTTTTAGCAATCAACCTTTTTTATTATTGCCTCCGCGCTTTCTTAAGATTGCAAGATTCGTGGCGATTTAAAAAAGTGCGAATCTAAAATTTCCCCACCAAGCTAACGCCCAAGCTAACAAGCGATAGCGCGATAGCCACCCACGCAAAAATCGCCATTATTTTATTATTGCGCTTTTGCAATACTAAGATATTTTGCTGATTTTGTGCGATTAGCTCGGCATTTTTGCGAATCTGCTCTTCTTGCCTTGAATCTATCTCATCTTTATTTTTTAAAATCTCAAAGATTTGCTCGATTTTTTCATCTTGCTCTAAATCCCTAAATTCTTGCATAGCGCGTTGTTTTGCAGCTCGTATCATTTCCTCCACAAATTCTTTTTGCGATTCGCTTAATTGCTGTCGTTGTCCTGCTGCATTGATAAATCCATCGGTTAGGATTCCACCCATTGTCTCAATCATTATTTTTGAATATGTCGCAGAGCAACAAGTTAGTGCGACTATGCCTTGTATCACCTTATTCATCTCAGCCATAGCCTCATTTGTAGCGACAAGTCCATCGGCAGTTGCCTTATTTCCTTCGGATTTAAAAAATTCTTTCACAGAACCCCAAAAACTGCTATTTTCGGCAATATTTTTCGCCTTATTTGCCAAGCCTTTTGCCTTATCTAGCTTTTCTTGTTGTGTTTTTAGCATTGCCATTATTGCTTTAATGTGCTGTCCTGCCACTTTTTGTAATTTTTGTGAATCTTTGTCATTTTCCGCCTCTTTGACTTCGCGTGTCATAACCTCGAAAATATCACTTTTATTTTCTTGTCCAGACATAACCATACCTAATGCGCTCATAGTTTTACTCATTTTATCCCCCTTGTATCTTGTAATGCTTTTAGTGAATCTAATCTCTCTTGCAGTTCGTTTATGGATTGCTGTGTTTTGTCATTGCTTGATTCGATAACGAATCGCGCTTTATCTAGCTTCCTTTGCGTATCCTCTATGGCAAATTCCAAAAATCGCCACGCATCAAGCAATGAAAACCACGACTTTACTACCTGACAGCGCACCACTACGCCACTTTGCGCTACCATTTGGATTTGTAGTCCTGCTATCTTTTTATCATTCGCCCATTTATCCATATAATAAATAGCTATCGTGCTTAGCACCGCGCCCAAAGCCGCACTTATGCAAAGCACAAGTGCATCGCCGATAGTCTCATCTAAAAATGGTATTGGAATAGTAAAAAGCACATTTAACCCGGGGGTTGCCTTAAGCCACGCTGCGATATATTCGCCTGATAACATAGTTACCGCGCCAATAAGCCCAGCTACAAAGATTTTGGACGCCTCAAATAGTCGCTCATTTTCTGGCGTATTTTTATCAAATAGCTTTTTAACCGCCTGATATAGCGAGGTGAATCCAGCGCGAATGATTTGCACGATTCGCTTCAAAGTCGTAAAAAATATATTTATCACAAATACCACGAGATTGCCGAAAAATGCCACGATTCCAGCCTCAAATGAACCTGCGATTATATCTTTCCACTTTGCGCGTAGATTCGCCCATATTTGCTTTAGACGCTCGGCGAATCGCTTGAAAATATCCCCTAAACTCTCATTGCCAAATTCTTTGAAAAGCGTTTTTAGCTCGATACTCATACCCTCGATAAATTCTTTTAGAATCATACCGATAGCGGAGTGAAGTGCCATTTTACCCGCATCGATTCCGCCTGTGATAAGTGCCTCTTTATAGGGCTTTGCGCTTGTGTAGTATTTTGTATCTTCTTTTTCTTTATTATTATTTTCACTTTTTTCATATCTTTTTCTTACCTCATTATCATCGATAGATTCGAGCTTTGCCTTGCGCTCTTTTTCTTTATCTGTCAAATCTCTTGTTTTTGAGATTTTATCTAGCTCGGCTAAACTGCGCTTTTTATGCGCTATAAATTCATCGGCAGTCATCGCCTTTTTAGAGCGATTTAGTGTTGAATCTGTCAAGGCTAAATTATCGCGAGTATTCGCTAACTCTGCGCCATCTATTTCTGCTAAAACTCGCGCAGGGTCATCGTGTATAGTTTTTGCTGAGACTATATGGTCTAAATCCGTGCTATCATTTGCCTTAATCTTTTTGCCTGTCATATAATCCACGCTTTTCCCTTGCTTTTTTAATTCGCCCTGCTCTTTATTTATGGCTATGTAGTTTTTATCGGCGTGATAGTGCTTTGAATCATACTCGCCACGATTTTCATATCGCTGTTTTTCCGCCTCACTCGCATAGATTCCTTTTCTCACATTATGCGTAGTATTGACATTTCCGCCGTCCTTGCTATTTAGCACCACCGCTGCAAGTCCAAAATGCCCCACCACCGCGTCAATCGCATTTTGTGAGCATTGCTCAAAAAGTGCATTCATTTGCTCTTTGGGTAGTTGCGATTGCAAAGATTCCAGCTCTTTTAGGGCTGATTCAAGGCTATTATCCACCTCTATTCGCAACATTTGCTCTTTGCTAAGGACTTGAATCTCCGCCTCAATCTCATCAGCCATTGCGTCATAATCCTTGCGCAAATAGTCGTTGAAATCAATCGCCTCTGCTGTAAGACTATGCTCGTTCGTATTTTCCGCACTCATTTCGTGCCTCCTTTTAAAAATAAAATTTATAAAAATGTATTTTACCCCCCCCCTATTTGAAATTTAGCTTAAATGATTGCGCGTTGCTTCGCGAATCTAAAATGCGTTTTATTGGCGAATCTTTTAGAAAAATTCTAGTAAATTATGAAAATTTTTACGAATCTAGTGCAATTTTTTGATAGAATCCCAACTAAATTTCTACAAAATGGGATAGCTTATGAATCTAAGCAATATCAAACTTGAATCTTGCGCCTCTGTGGTGTGCCTAATACTTGCATTCTTTTTTAAAATAGCCTTGCTAATCGCGCTTATATTGCAATTTCGTGTAGTCTATATGCTACACAAAGATAGCCACAGCACTACATTATTTAATCGCTTTGTGATTGCGTGGGTGATAAATGCCATATTTTGCTTAGGTGTGGCGTTTGTCAATCCAAGCGTCTCTGTGTCTATGGGCTTTAATACATTTTATATAGGCACAATCGCTATACTCGTAAGTGCGCCTATGCTGATTATCTGCGTATATCGCTTTACCAAAGAAGTGGTGGCTATCGCAAATGAGTGGCTGTTTTGGGGAATCTTTTGCCTTGCGCTAATCGAAGTGTCAATGGGTATGCTGTGGCTATTATCATATCTATGGTATTGGTTATCGATAATGTATGGCTTTAGGCATTTATCGGAATCGCTTATAGGAATGTATGCTTTTAGTGCATTTGTCATAACTGCGGTGCTAATCATCACCATACTTCGCACTGATGAGCTACAAGGTGGCGAATCTAAAAGCGAATCAAACAATGATGAATCTATGCGTCCCACCGCATCATTGCAAGAAAGCGAAGCTGACGAAACAATCCAAAACAAGTAATCAAATAATAATGTGGATTTCCACGATTTTGCTTTCCCAAAATCTCGCAATGACTAATTTATTCTACACCGTCATTGCGAGGGCGATAGCCCGAAGCAATCCACATTTGGCAATCTAGTGTAAGTGAATAAAATAGATTGCTTCGTTCGTTTCACTCACTCGCAATGACAAAGTTATAGATTCGTCATTGCGAGGCATTGCAAATGCCAAAGCAATCCATTTTGACATAAAATTAGCGCAAAATTTTGCTACAATAACACCCAAAAATTTAAAATGGAGCGAAAAATGGCAAAGATTATTTTTCAATGCAATGGATTTGGCGACTTTTGGTGCTGTTTTAAGGCGTTATATGCGATAAAATGCCTATATCCAAATGATGAGCTAATCATCTATCACGAGGGCATTGATGAGCGATTTTTAAGGAAAGTGGGCTTTATCGATGATATAATAAATCCAAATAAAGTTAGCATTGAGGGCATTCGCGCGATGAATCCAGACATTTTAATCCTAAACAATCGCAAAGGCAAACTTTTTCGCGAGATTCAAAGGCTAGGATTCAAAAAAGTCATCGCGCACCCGCATTTTGTGAGCTTTACCTCACGGGCTTTTATCACGCCATTTCCGTATTTTCGCGCTAAAAAATATATGGCAGACATCGTGCTAAAGCTCGTTCGTGCGATGAATCCAAAGCATTATGATGAAAATTTCCACAAAATCGACTTTGCAAAAATAAAAGATTTTTTGCCAAAAGATTCGCACAAGGTTCAGCCTCTCTTTAAAAGCGTGGATTTTCCTTACAAAAAAGTCATCGGCATAAGTGCCTTTGGGAATAATAAAGAGGCTGCGGGGATTAACTTTTATCATAAAGATTGGTATTATTTGGCGGTGAATTTGGCTAGGGCTTATCCGCAGTTTTTGTTTGTCCTGCTAAATTACAAGCATAATCCTTTGCAATATAATGATTTGTCAAATCTGCCGAATCTAAGGGTTTTTGTCAATGATGACAGCATTGCCTCGCTAGTGAGCGTATCGCTAAGTTTGGATTACCTAGTAAGCATTGATACGGGCAATGTGCATTTGTGTAATATCTTGCAAATTCCTACGCTAGTATTTATCGACAAAGTGGCGCAGTATCGATTTGGGGGGGGGAGAACCCAAAATTTGTGGTAGAGCGCGGTTGGCAAAAAGATTATAGAAAAACGCTAAATAATTTTGTGGAAATGGTAAAAGGGAAAATAGATTCGCTTGTGTGATTCAAATTGCCAAAGTAACTTAAAAAATCGTCATTGCGAGGAAGCAAAGCTGACGAAGCAATCCAAAATAAATAATAATATAGATTGCCACGATTTTGCTTTTCCAAAATCTCGCAATAATAAGGTAAGCAGAATCGTCATTGCAAGGCATTGCAAATGCCGAAGCAATCCATATAATTTGTAAGCTAATAAAATAGATTGCTTTGCTCGTTTCACTCACTCGCAATGACAATGATTACCCAAGAATAAATTATTTTTAAAAATCGCCCCATTCTAGCGGTTTTCCAAATGGTAAGTCGTGCTTTGCCTTTTTACCCAAAATCTCTTTTAAAAATTTTGGCTCTAGCCCTACATTTGGGCGAATCGCGCGGATATTTTCCTTGCTTAAAATCTCGCCTTTTTTAATATCTTTGACTACAAAAAGGCTTCGCGCAAACGCCCTGCCCTTTTTGTGTGATTCGTTGTTTGAATCTTGGCGCGATTCGCTAATAAAATCCGCGCCCAAAGATTTGGCAGATTCCCCATTTTCCGCGCCTAAAGCTACACAAGTCTCGCGAATCGCTTTTACCAAATCCGCAAACTCCGCTCTATCAAGGCTAAATCCGCTATCCGCGCTTTTTATCGCCTTATCCAAAATAAAGTGCTTTTCCACCACACTCGCACCCAAACTCGTGGCGATGATAGCTGCCAAATTACCCTTGCTATGGTCGCTCAAGCCATATTTCACGCCAAATTTTGCCTCCAAAGCCGTCATCTCACGCAGATTCATATCGCAAAGCTCCGCAGGATAGGCACTCACGCATTTTAAAAGCGTTATATCATTCACACCACACGATTTTATGAGATTTATGGCGCGTTGTAATTCCTCATTTGTGGCAATTCCGCTTGATAGGATTATAGGCTTTCCGCATTTTGCCACCGCCTCCACTAGCTCTAAATCCACCACTTCAAAACTTGCGATTTTGTAGATTGGGTTGCCAAGCGATTGCAATAATTCCACGCCTTTGCACGAAAAGGGTGCAGAAAAGCACGATAGCCCGATTTTTTTGGCAAAGGCAAAAAGCTCGGCATTCCACTCGATTGGCATACAGGCTTCGCGGTAGAGGTCGTAGAGATATTTGCCCTCCCACAAGGACGCGCCTTTGATTTTGAAAATGTCGCTTTTGCAATCGATTGTCAAGTCATCAGCTGTGTAGGTTTGGAGCTTCACGGCGTCCGCGCCACACTCTTTTATGGCACATAAGCTCTCTTTTGCGATAGTCAAATCACCTCCGTGATTCGCGCTTAATTCCGCTACGATGAAAACGCTCATTTGGATTCCTTTGTTTTATTTGGATTGCTTCGATTTGGCGAATGCCAAATCTCGCAATGACGCACTTTTTAACGCCCAAATGTCTAAATCAATAAATTTTTCGCCCTCTTTGATTGCCTCAATCATCGCTCCACAGCGCACAAATCCGCTTTTTTCATAAAAGCGAATCGCGCGGGTGTTTGTGCTTAAAACTTTGGCGTATAAAATGTGTAAGTTTAACTCGCTAAATGCGATGAATTGTAGCATTTTTAATAGCTTTGCGCCGTTGTTTGCGTTTATCGCTGAGTAGATTCCTAAAGTAGCATTTTTATTTGCTAAATCGATATTATTTAGGCAGATGACGCCTAAAAATGCGCCGTTTTCGCCCATAATTTCGTCATTCTGAGCGAGTGCAACGAGCGAAGAATCCATATTTATTTGTTTGGATTGCTTCGATTTGGCGTTGCCAAATCTCGCAATGACGGAATCTAGTGGCGAATCCACCTCATACACCGCAAAATACACCATATTTTTAGCCTTGCGCAAGGATTCTATGAATCTAAAATGCTCCGCCTCACTTATCTCACGCCTTGTTAGCATAAATTCTCTCACAGCATTTCGTGCCTCCAAAACTTCACGCGCAAGGGCGTTGCTAAGATTGACAAAATTTAGCGCGACTAAATTCTCAAGCGAAAAATCCTCACTCATTTGCCAAACTCCAAAAATCCTACTTTGTCCCTGAAGTCGCTACGGCGAATCCCAAGCCGATAGCGTGTTTTTTCATTTTGTATTCATTTAGATTGTCGCCATAGCCGTAAAAATACTGCACGAAAATCCCAAAATGCCGTATATCAAAGCGATATTCTAGCTTTACATTGCCTTTGTATTTTTTGTAATTATGCACCAAATTGCCCACAGTTAGGCGCAAATGATTGCGCCGTAAAAAGCTATACTCTAAGATTAAGTCGCTGTATCCTATGTATTTGTATATGTCTGGCGGGTCTTTGTCGATATACGCCCACATTTTTAAGGTGGCGCGAAAATCGCTAATGCGATATACCAAGTCAAGCACGGCAAAGTCCATACTGCGCGACATATCGCCCGTGTCGCCATTGGATAAATGTCGATAGCCCAAGCGCACAAGTAGCCCAAAATCAAAGGGCTTGTAGATGATTAGCTCGGGGTTGTAGTCTGTGCTACGAAATGGGCTGGAAATATTCCTCGAATACATTTGAAAAAAGCTCTTTTGTGTGTAGGCAAAATACGCGCCCACGCCCCAAAACAAATCCTTTACGATACTTGCTTTCGCGCTAATTTGTAGTTTGACTTCAAACTTCTTATAAGGCTTGTCATAGGGGCTTTTAAACATTTTTGTTTGGTAATAGAGTGGCAAAAAGTAGTTTTCATTATGCATCGAAAATCGCTCAATTAGACTTTTTAGCAAATCCACATCATCGTCATAGTCGGGAAATTCTGGGTCTTTGGTGTTTGTAAGTTCGCTAGATTCAAGTAACGCGGTGGTGGATTCGGCGGAATCGGCGTTAGATTCGACAGATTCGTTTGAATCGTTTGAATCTGCGCTAGATTCGAGCGATTCGGCGTTAGATTCGTTTGCAGATTCGCTCACATTTGATGAATCGCCCACATTATTTTCTAAATTTTCCGCATTTAGCAACCCCGCGCAAAGCCCCAAAGACAGCGCAAAAATCCACATTATCCTTTTCATAAGCAAAAACCATAATCCAAAAATAAACTTTAATTCGATAAAATGCGAAATTTTATTCAATTTTAGCTTAAATTTGGAGTTTAAATGTGTGGAATCATAGGCTACATAGGCGAAAATGAAAAAAAGCAAATCGTGCTAGATGGCTTGGCAGAGCTGGAATATCGAGGCTATGACAGCACGGGAATCGCGGTGCTAAGCGATGATAATCTATGCGTTTTTAAAAGTGCTGGAAAGCTGAAAAATTTGGTTGCAAAATGCAAGGATTTCACTGCTACGGGCTTTGGCGTGGCTATCGGGCATACGCGCTGGGCTACGCACGGCAAGGTCAGCGATACTAACGCGCACCCGCAAAGCGCGGAGTTTAGCTCGGTGGTGCATAATGGGATTATCGAAAATTACGCTGAAATCCGCGCGGAGCTGGAAAAAAAGGGGCATAAGTTTTTAAGTCAAACGGACACCGAAGTCATCGTGCATTTATTTGAGGAAAATCTAAAAGGCGCGAAAAACGCGATAGAAGCATTTAAAAGCACGATAGAGAGGCTAGAAGGCTCTTATGCACTGCTTTTAATCACAAAGGGCGAAAAAGATAAGATTTTTTACGCCAAAAACGGCTCACCACTTTTAATAGGACGCGCTAAGGCGAATAAAGATTCGTCATTGCGAGGCAAAGCCGAAGCAATCCAAAAACATAATGTAGATTGCCACGATTTTGCTATGCAAAATCTCGCAATGACAAAAAATGGCGTGGATTGCCACGATTCCACGCCTTGCGTGGAATCTCGCAATGACGAATTTGATGATATTTATTTTGCCTCAAGCTCATCGCCCTTACTTGGAATCGTCAGCGAAGTTTGCTACCTAGAAGACGGCGAATTTGGCTATATGGATAGGGGCAATTTTAGCTCTTTGCCACGAATCCAAAAGCTAGTCGGCACAAAGCTATCAGCGCAAAAAGAGGGACACCGCTACTTTATGGAAAAAGAGATTTATGAGCAACACGCGGTGCTAAAGGACACGATTGCGGGGCGAATCGTAGGCGATAAAATCACACTTGAAATCGATGATAGCTTTTTGGAAAATGTCGATTCAATCACGCTTTGCGCCTGTGGCACGAGCCATAATGCCGCGCTTGTCGCCAAATACATTTTTGAGCGCGAGGCAAAAATCAAAACTAGCGTGGCGATTGCAAGTGAATTTCGCTACGCAAAGCCTGTGATGAGCGAAAATGAGCTTTTTATTGTCATCTCACAAAGTGGCGAGACGGCAGACACGCTAGAAGCGTTGAAACTCGCCAAAGGCGCGGGGCTAAAGACTTTAGCGATTTGCAATGTGGAGGATAGCTCAATCGTGCGTGAGGCGAAATACAGCCTTTTGACACGCGCTGGAATCGAAAAGGGCGTAGCTTCGACAAAGGCATTTGCTACGCAGGTTATGCTGCTTTGGATTTTGGGCGTTTATATGGGCGAAAAGCGCGGAAAAATCAGCAAAGATTTAGTGAAAGCGCACATAAAAAATATGAAAGATTCGGCAGATGCCACAAAGATTGACGAATCTATGCACGATAGGCTAAAAAAGCTATCCAAGCGATATTTGCACGGACACGGATTTTTCTTTATCGGGCGTGATATTTTCTATCCACTCGCATTAGAGGGCGCATTAAAGCTAAAAGAGCTTAGCTATTTGCACGCAGAGGGCTATCCTAGCGGAGAGATGAAGCACGGACCCATTGCACTAGCGGACAGCGAACTTTTTACCATTAGCCTAATGCCAAAGCATTTGCTTTTTGATAAAATCAAAAACAACACAGCCGAGCTAAGCACCCGCGATGCGACTATTTGCGTCATTAGCCAAGAGGATTGCGCTTTGGCTGATGATATGGTGCGAATCGGCAAATTTGATAGCTATATGGAGGAATTTTTCGCAATGATGGTGATTTTGCAGGTTTTGGCTTTGGAAGTGGCGATTCGCTTAGGTAATGATGTGGATATGCCACGCAATCTCGCAAAAAGCGTAACGGTCGAATAAAAATACTATTTTAATCATTAAGGGGACAAAATGTTAATTTTACGATTTAAAATTGTTATATTATCAGCCATTATTATCGCACTAAGTTGTGCGTTTGTGCTGTATAAAGTAGATATTTACAATAAAGAACGCGATTTAAAACTCTTTAAAAATCAAATCAAATCCACCGCTCAAGCGGCGTTTGACTTTGCGGCGATTTCAGGCGAGGGCGTAAATTCGCACACTTATGACATTATCAACTCCGTAAAAGTGCAACGAGAAATCAATGATTTGTGGATTAGCCGAAGTGATGAGTTTAGCGCGGAGCTAGGCAGAAAGCGCAGTGAATACCGCGACCAAATCGAGCGAAATGTATTTATCAGCCGTCAGCCCAGCGAAGAAAAAATGCGGCGAATCGAAGGCACAAACGACCACGAAGTGCGCGTTTCATTTCCCATAGTCGCTGACCAAAAATGTGTCGTGTGCCACTTAGGCACAAAGCCGGGCGCAGTCATCGGCGCGGTAAATGCAAATATTTTGCTAAAAGATAATATCTATGACATTATTTTCTCAAGCGAAGAGGAATTTTTGGGCTTTATCATCGCGGCGTCTTTAATTATTATGATTGTGCTAATGTTTAGCGTGAAAAGTTTTTCGACTATTTCTGATAGTATTAAAGATGCCATTATCAGCGCGATTAACGGCGATTTTACGCGCCGTGTGCGAAGCCGAATGATAGGCACAGATGAACTCGCCAAGCTAATCAATAAACTGCTTGAATCGCTAGATAAAAATTTGGCTGCAATCGATACCAAAATTGCCACCATTTTCATCTACAATCGATTACTCTACAATAAAAACCCACTTATGCGCCTAAGCGAAGTGATGAATGAAGTTGTCGCGCTATATAGCTTTAAAAACAAAATCGATTCGATGAGGCGCACAAATGACATTTACAAAGAGATTCAAGTGGTGATTCAAAAATATATCAAATACAAAAATCTAATATTCGCCGAACTCGTGCATAATGAAATCGTAAGCGGATACAAAGTCGAAAATGACGCCACTATGAAAGTAATGGCTGGGGAAATCAACAGCATTGAAAAACGGCTAAATGACCCTAATAAAAATGTCCTTTACAATGACGAAAAAGGCAGCGTGTTTATTTCGTATTCTAGTGGTGGGCTAAATGTGATTGACTTGCAGTTTGTCATAAGCGACAAGCTAATGACTTATTATTCTATCACGCTAGATTCAAAGAAAGAATTAGCCGAAAAAGAAAAATCTATCACGCGAATCTATAACTATATGCGCGAGGCACGGCATATCATAAATAACAAAATGCTTATGAAAGAGATTGAGGAAAGCTCATACACCGACCCGCTTACCAAAGCCTACAACCGCTTTTTCCTTGATAAGCACAGCGCGATTTTGAAAGAAAAGTTAGAAAAACATATCACATTTGGTGTGCTAATGCTTGACATTGACCACTTTAAAAACATAAACGACACTTACGGACACGCCGTAGGGGACGCAGGAATCGTGCTTTTGGTGGAGACGATTCGCAAGGTGATTCGCCCTATTGATAAACTCATTCGCTATGGTGGCGAGGAATTTGTGGTGATTTTGGATAATGCGGATATGACTGAAGCCCAGCGTGTGGCAGAGAAAATCCGCACCGCCTTTGCAATGGCGAAAAAATGCTCACGCGGAGAGCTAAAATTCAACAAATCCGTGAGTATCGGCGTAAGCGCAATGCCAGACTTTTCAAAAGACATTTGGGAATGTATCAATCAAGCCGACTTAGCGTTGTATGAGGCAAAAGAGGGCGGACGAAACCGCGTGATTCCCTACTCAAACGAAGTCCAAGCAAGAGCACACGCTAAAAACGAGGCAAAGAAAAAAACAGCCCAAGACGCAGCCCCTAGCGCAAATGCGCCAAGTGGCGCGAATCCAGCCGTAGGCGCAGACCCTGTGGCAGATGATGACTTTGAAAAAAGTTTGAGATTGAATAATCAGGTGTGATTTTGGTGGTGCAATTTAGAAAAATCACATTATTATAATTTTGTCATTGCGAATTTTTTTGCACTAATCGCCTCACAATGACAAGTTTTTTAGCTATCAAATACATTTACATTTCGTAATTTAATAAAACGAGTAAATACCCTGTGGTGTGGCGTTATAGGATTATGCAAAGTTTAAGAATCCAAGTTGTAAAATTCCACTCTTTTTTAAAAACTAAAATCAAAGGACACATTATGAATGACTTTCAAAAGGCTTTGCAATTTCGCCACGCGTGTAAAATTTTTGATGAGACAAAAGCAATTCCACACGAACAATTCGAGGAAATATTGGACGCTGGGCGAATGAGCCCTAGCTCGATGGGCGTTGAGCCGACACGATTCCTTGTGGTGCGCGATAAATCTTTGCGCGAGAAGTTAAAAGAGGCGTGCTGGGGGCAGGTGCAGCTAACCACTGCGTCTGAGGTTGTGGTGGTAAAATGCCTATTACAGCAAATTTTTCCGCCATCAAACTACCTAAATGCTATGTCATTTCGGCGTGGCAAGACGGACGCAGAGCGCGAAAAATGGATAGGATTTTACAAAGATATGCTTTTAGAAAAGGAATCAGACGGCATTACGCTTCGCCACTGGGTGGAAAAGCAAAGCTATATCGCTGGAAGCACGATGATGAATTACGCGGCATATTTAGGGATTGATTCGTGTGCGATTGAGGGATTTGAGTATAAAAAGCTAAACGCAGTGCTGGGAATCGATAGATTCAAAGAGTGCGTTAGTATGATTCTAACCTTTGGCTACCGCGTAAAAGAGCAACAAAAGCGTTATCGCTTAAATTTAGATGAAATCGTAGAATACAAGTAGAGGTGGGCATCGTGAGCGGTTTAAATGTAATCAAAAGAAATGGCAGAATCGAGCCACTAGACATAACAAAAATCCAAAAATACACTAGCTCCGCTGTGGAGGGGCTAAGTGGCGTCAGTCAAAGCGAGTTAGAAGTCGATGCGAAAATCCACTTTCGCGATAGAATCACCACTGAGGAAATCCAAATCACGCTGATTAAAACAGCGGTGGATAAAATCGACTTGGATACGCCAAATTGGAGCTTTGTGGCTGCTAGGTTGTTTTTATATGATTTATATCACAAAGTTAGCGCATTTACGGGCTATAAGCATTTGCGGGATTATCTTAAAAAAGGGCAAGATGAGGGCAAGATTCTAAAGGGATTCACAGAGCGATTCGACTTAGATTTTTTAAATAGTAAGATTGTGCCTGAGCGCGACTTGCAGTTTAATTATTTAGGCATTAAAACGCTTTATGATAGGTATTTGATAAAGGATAGGGAAAATAAGCCCATTGAGTTGCCACAGCATATGTTTATGGCGATTGCGATGTTTTTGGCGCATAGAGAAAAAGAGCCAAACGAATGGGCGGTGAAATTTTATGATGTGATTTCAAAGTTTGAGGTAATGTGTGCCACGCCGACTTTGGCAAATGCGCGAAGCACTCGCCATCAGCTAAGCTCGTGCTATGTCGGCAGTATGCCTGATAATATTGAGGGGATTTTTGATTCATATAAAGAAATGGCGTTGCTTAGCAAATATGGTGGCGGAATCGGCTGGGATTTTAGCAAGATTCGCGCTTTGGGAAGTTTCATAGACGCGCATAAAAATGCCGCTGGTGGCGTTGTGCCATTCCTAAAAATCACAAATGATGTCGCGGTTGCGGTAGACCAATTAGGCACGAGAAAAGGCGCGATTGCGACTTATTTGGAAGTGTGGCATATCGATGTGATTGATTTTATCGATTTGCGAAAAAATAGTGGCGAGGAGCGGCGCAGGACGCACGATTTATTTCCTGCGCTGTGGATTTGCGATTTGTTTATGAAGCGCGTGGAGGCAAATGGGCTTTGGACGCTTTTTGACCCTTATGAATGTGGTGAGCTAAGCGAATGCTACGGCGAGGAATTTGAGCGCAAATATTTAGAGTTAGAGGCAAAAGAGGGCATTATCAAAGAAGTCATCAACGCAAAAGAGTTGTGGAAAAAGATTTTGACGAATTACTTTGAGGCGGGAATGCCGTTTTTGTGCTTTAAAGACAATGCGAATCGTGTGAATCCAAATATCCACGCGGGAATCATTCGTAGCTCCAATCTCTGCACCGAGATTTTTCAAAATACCAATCCTACGCATTACAAAGCGCGTGTGGAGTTTGAGGACGGCAGCTCCGCGCTGTATGAGGAAAGCGATGAGGTTACGCTAGATTCGGGCGTTACAAAAAAGGCAAATAAAATCACTTCGCTTGATAGCGTGAATGGTAAGGCTGTGTTTATCACCGAGCGCGTGGGATTCGGCGGTGATACGGCGGTTTGCAATTTGGCAAGTATCAACCTTAGCAAGATTAACACCAAGGATAATATCGAGCGCGTAGTGCCAATCGCCGTGCGAATGCTAGATAATGTCATTGATTTAAACTTCTATCCTACGCGAAAAGTGCGCGTAACGAATCTAAAAAATCGCGCCATTGGGCTTGGCGTAATGGGCGAGGCGGAAATGTTAGCTAGTAATCAAATCGAGTGGGGCAGTGAGGGGCATTTTGCACGAATCGATAAGATTATGGAGCTAATTAGCTTTAATGCCATTAGCGCGAGTGCGGATTTGGCGGTTGAAAAGGGCAAATACGCGGAATTTGAGGGGAGTAATTGGAGCAAGGGTATTTTTCCTATCGACTTAGCAAATGTGGAGGCGATGAAGCTAACTGAGCGGACGCTTTTAGATATGTGCGATTGGGAATCTTTGCGCAATAAAGTAAAAACGCAAGGCATAAGAAACGGCTATCTTATGGCGATTGCGCCCACTAGCTCTATAAGCATTTTGGTAGGCACTACGCAGACAATCGAGCCTATTTATCGCAAAAAATGGTTTGAGGAAAACCTAAGCGGAATGATTCCAAATGTCGTGCCAAACCTCACACTAGAGACTTTCAATTACTACAAAAACGCCTATGAAATCACGCAAACGGATATTATCAAAGCTGCTGCGATTCGCCAAAAGTGGATAGACCAAGGGCAAAGCGTAAATATCTTTATGGATTTGTCAAAGGCGAGTGGAAAATATCTCAATGAGATTTATACTTTGGCGTGGAGGCTGGGGCTAAAAAGCACATATTATTTACGCTCACAAAGCCCTGACGCAGAGAAACAGACAATGGATAGAAGTTTAGAATGCGCGAATTGTCAGTAGATTATGCGCGTTTGTCGTGGCTAAAGCCACGAATCTAAAATTTAAATCTTAGCGCGAATCTAATATTTTGCGCTACATTAAAGTCAAATGCCAAAAAAATAGACAAAAAGTTGTCGCAAAAATTTTTTAAAATGGTATAATTTTTTCAAAGGAGTTAAACAATGGCAGAGTTAATGTTGCAAAAAAGAGTGTATCAAATATTGATGAGTTAAGAGAAAATTACCATTACCTCTATGACTTCAAGTGTTTTGAAAATGGCACATTGCTTAAGTGGCTAAAGGATAGTGGATATAGCGATGAGGCAAAGGCGGTAGAAATGCTATATAAACAAGACAATTTCCCTCGCACTAATTTTGAAACAAAGATGATAAAACTATATCAAATTTTAAATAATACCGACAAAGTCCCATTTTATACTTATTCGGGGGCAATTATTGAAAATTTAGATGATTGTCATTTATGGGCTTCTAAATATGATATATTGTGGTATTTTAAAAGTGGCAATTTAGCTATATGGCTACGACAAAATGGATATGAAGCAGAGGCAAAGGCAGTGGAATCTATACCACTGCTTGGATATTTAATAAAATTCGATGAGGAAGTGGAATTAAGAACATATAGGCAGATTCATAAAATACTGCATCATTTAGATGACTTAGCATTTATCTTTCATACCTACACCATAGAAAATATCGAGGACTTGCGGAAACATTATAATTATAAATTTAGCAAAATATTTATATATTTTAAAAATGGCGAATTAGTAAAGTGGCTAGAGAAAAATGGATATAGCGATGAGGCAAAAGCGATAGCGTCTCTACCAAGCGATTTAGATGAATGTAAAATCCATTTAAATCTCTATAAAATCCTAAACTTTAAAGATAGCACTCCGCAGTGGTTTGATGAGTGGAGCAAGGCATTTGAAAAGTATTTTGAGCTATGTGGCGAAATAGATGAATTGCTAGATGACGCGATTAGCGAATATTGCGACTTAGATGATGACTATAAAGAAAATGAAAATGAAAAATATGAGCGCGAAAGTGTATATGATGATATAGAGCAGAAAGATAATGGAATAGATGAAGTAAAAAGAGAAATAGCTGAAATCTGTGGCGATACAGAACGAATGGTGTTAGATTTGAGTAATTTTAAGTTGAGTGCGTGGTGGCAATATAGATACGACCCATTGCAATGAATCTAAAAATTCATTTTGAACTACCACGAATCTTGCAATCTTAAGAAAGCGCGGAGGCAATAATAAAAAAGGTTGATTGCTAAAAGGTTTGGATTGCCACGATTCTGCGTTGCCAAATTTGGATTGTTTCGACTTTTTGCAAAAGTCTCGCAATGACGAATCTACCCACGCCGTCATTGCGAGGGCGACATCCCGAAGCAATCCACCCATTTCGTCATACTGAGCGTAACGCAGTGTAGCGAAGTATCCATTTAGGTGAATCTAAGTGTGATTCGTTTAATTTGTTCTTATAACATTGCGCTTTTATTTTTTTTAGATTCGCGTGGTTTGGATACTTCGCGCTATCGCGCTCAGTATGACGAGGTTAAGGATATTACGCTTAAGTAGTAGCGAAGTAAGGTGTAGATTTGCACTTTATATAGATTTGTTTTTTTTGTGGATTGCTTCGGCATTTGCAATGCCTCGCAATGACGAAATGAGGCGGACTTGCCCAGCCATACAATGACGGAAAGGTGGCTAGAATCGTCATTGTGAGGCAATTCGTGCGATTTGCCTAGCAATGACAAATCCACGCCGTCATTGCGAGTGAGCGAAGTGAACGAAGCAATCTATTTGATTTATTTTTGGATTGCTTCGGGCAAAACACTCGCAATGACAAGAGAGTAGTGGGATTCTTCGTTTGGCAAAAGCAAAACAAAGCAAAAACTTTATAGATTCACACTTTATTGATTCACTTTTAGGCATTGATTCGCCCATAATTTAGATACTTCGCTATGCTTAAGTAATGACAAGGTAGAGTGCGATTTGGATTTTTCGGCGACTTTGTCGCCTTAAGAATGACAAAAATTATATCCACACAAAAAGCCAAACGCACATTTATTTAAAGCGATACAACCGCATCGCATTTCCTACCACGCTTATCGAGCTTATCCCCATTGCGATTCCAGCAATCATCGGCGTTAGCGTGAGATTCAGCCCAAAAAGTTGCGGAATCCCCACAGCGATAGGAATCGCGCACACATTATACACAAACGCAAAGCAGAGATTTTCCTTGATATTTCTCAGTGTGCGTTTGCTTAGCAAAAGCGCGGTGGATAGGCTTTGCAAGTCGTTATTTAGCAAAATTATGTCGCTTTGTTTTATGGCAATGTCGCTACTAGAATTCAGCGCAACGCCGATATTTGCGGCTTTTAGCGCGAGTGCGTCATTTATGCCGTCCCCCACAAAGCCCACGATTTCGCCATTTTGTTGCGCTTTTTTGATGAAATCTAGCTTGTCTTGGGGCAGTTGCGAGGCATAAAATTCGGCGATTCCACAGAGATTCGCCACAGATTCCACGCTTTTTTTGTTATCGCCACTTAAAATGACGCTTTTTATGCCCGTAACGCGGAGATTTTCCACCAAATTTTTGGCATTTGGGCGCAGATTATCAGCGATAACAAAAAACCCCACGCACTCGCTATCCACGCCCACAAAGCAAGTGGTGTGCGGAATTTGCGCGGATTTTTGCAAAAGCGATTGCGCGATTTTGCACGATTCGCCTACAAAGTCCGCCGTGCCGATTTGCAAAATTTTATTCCCCACTTTTCCGCTAATGCCACTTCCAGCGGTGGTTGCAACTTCGCTAACGCTTGGATTCGCGCCTAGATTCAAGTCCAAATCCGCGCTATTTTCCTTTGCATAGCTCAAAATCGCCTTTGCGATTAGATGCTCACTTTTGGATTCAAGCGCGTAGATGAGCGAAAAAATGTCGGTTTTGGATTCTTCGCTTCGCTCAGAATGACGAGTGGGGTGCGATTCCGCGCTTAAATCTGTGCTAGATTCCGTGTCTATGCTAGATTTCACCCACTCTACTACGCGCAAATGCCCATCTGTGAGCGTCCCTGTCTTATCAAAAATCATCGTGGTGATTTTGGCGGTGGCTTCCAAACTCTCGGCATTTTTGAAATAAAAAGCGCGTTTTGATGCGATATTTGTGGCGATTAGAATGCTTAGTGGCGTGGCGAGTCCCAGCGCACAGGGGCAGGAAATAAGCAAAGTTGAGCTAAAGATAATAAATGCCTTGTGAATATCGCCACTTCCCACGCCCCACGCCACTCCAGCCACAAGCGCAATGCCAATCACGCTAGGCACAAAATACGCCGAAATGCTATCGGCGATTCGCGCTATGGGGGCTTTTTTTATGTCCTGTGCTAGGGCGATGATTTTGCTAATCATCGAATCACTTGCACTATTAGCCACTTTTGCGCGAATCATCTCGCCACAATTCACGCTCCCGCTGTAAATCAAATCGCCCTGCGCCTTGCGCTTGTGCTTGGATTCGCCTGTGATGACGCTTTCATCGATTTCGCAAGATTCGCTTAAAAGCACACAATCCACGCCAAAAGCCGCGCCCTTAGGCACAGCGATAATGTCGCCTATTTGCAGTGATTCGATTCGCACTTCTAGCGATTCGCCTAATTCGCCTAATTTTAGCGCGGTTTTGGGTGCTAAGCTAATAAGCGATTCAATCCCGCTTTTTGCGCCATCAGTCGCTTTTGATTCAAGCCTTTTGCCTAGCATAATCACCGCGATAATCACACCAGCACTCTCAAAGTAGAGATTATGCAACAAATGCGGGTTTTGCGCTCCCAAGCGCAACGCCATATACGCGCTATACGCAATCGCGCTTAAACTCCCCAAAAACACCAGCGTATCCATATTTGGCACGAGTTTGATTAGCGCGTTAAAGCCTTTGGCGTAGATTTTGCGTCCAGCATAAAGGATAGGCACAAGCAAGGCGATTTCCACCGCAAAAAGTAGCGCAGTGTAGCGCGTGGCGACATTTTCAAACACCATAGCCCCCATACTCACGCAAAATAGCGGAATGGCAAATATTATGGCGATAAGATAGTCGCTATTTTGCTTTTTAGATTCGCGGTTTATAGTAAAAATCTCCGCGCCATAGCCTAGCTTTTCAATAAGGGATATGATAGTTTGCGCATCTGCCCTGCTCTCATCGTAGATAATATTTGCGCATTCATTTATCAAATCAACTTCGATTTTTTCGATAAAATCCTTGCGCCTTAGGCTTCGCTCAATAGAGCTAGAACACGCCGCGCAGGACATTCCGCTAACTCGCAATTTAAGAGACTTCATTTTTTGCCTTTGGTATCTAAATTATGTTTGAAATCTTAAAAATCCTCGCGATTCTAGCGAAAAATCTGCGATTTTTATAATAAATTTTACAAAGCTAAATAATCTTTACTTAAAACTATGTTACAATATCAAGTATTAAATCTCAAAGATAAAAGGAGGAAAAAATGAAAGTTTTTAAACTAATAGTTTTGCTATTATGCGCTTCGTGCTTTATCATTGGGTGTGCCAAAAAAACCGCGCAGTCCACTGATAGCCCAAAACCACAGCCCACATTGCAAAGTCCATTGCAAAGCATACCAAAAAGCGTAATAATTGCAAGAAATGGTAGTAGTTTTGATTCAAATAACTATGCAAATACCTTGTATTACACGATTATTTTTGATAATAATGTGCTTATGGGTGGGATTTTTGATGAAGCGCAAAATCTATATAAAAGCCCCGATAGAGAGATACTCTACACACTAACGGGTGAAACACTAACAATCAAAGATATTGCCCAAAATACGCAATTTACAATCAAGCATTTTTCTCAAGGCGATTTTAATATCTATCTTAGCAAAAACCCTACAAAAGAAGTGGCAATCGTGCTAAATACAAATAAATCAATGGGCGCATACATTGACGCGCTAAAAGAAATCGCGCCATTTGTGGGGAATCATATTTTAGGCGATAGAGAGAAGCAATTTGCCAAAATCTCACTCGTTACTTTTACATACATTCGGCTAAGTGATTTAGGCACTTTTTATGATGTGGAAGATTTTAGCAATGCCGTAAATGATGTGAATATAAACAAAATAGCCTCTTTTGATAATATGGTAAATTTGGGGTTGATTATGGGGATGCGGAATTTCACCAATGCAAATGGGCTAAAAAAGGAAGTTTTTCTCATCACAAATGGCGCGGCAGATGACCCACAGAATCTAGATAAAGCACTTTTTACCGCAAAAAATCTAAAAGCAAAACTTACAAGCAAGGATAAAGATAATCTAACAAAAATTCATATCTTTGCAATCAAGCCATTTAATTCACACCAATCTAGTGATACAAATATCGCGCTTTTGAAAAACCTTGCAAATGCTACAGGTGGCACATATAACGAGATAGAAAATGTAATCGAGCTAAAAGAAAAAGTATTGCTTTTAAGCAATGACGGCAAAGAGTTTGATAAAAAAGAAATAGGCAATGAGATTCGCATAATAGAAACACAAAAACTATACGACCCTGATAAAAAATAACAGAATGAAACCTCGTCATTGTGGTGCGAATCATAGATTTGTAAAAAGTAATCCACGAATCTAAAATAGATTGCCACGATTTTGCTAATGCAAAATCTCGCAATGACGGCGTGGGGCAAATCCGCGCTTATAATCGTCATACTGAGCCTTTAGGCGAAGTATCTATTTGTGGCGAATCTTAAATCAAATCACTTGTGATTTAGATTCGCACGATTTGGATACTTCGCTACATTGCGTTCCGCTCAGTATGACGAAATATTTTAATTTGACGCTAGATTCGCGGTAGATTCGCAATGCGAATCGCAATCGAAGTAATGGCGGTAGTGCTTTGCGTTGTTTTGGCGCGAAATGAGCGAGATAGAACTAGGCGTTCATTGAGCGAAATTTTGTCGCCGAAACAACGCAAATGATTACCCCAGAACAAATTGCCACCCAAAACCTAAAATCGATAATTCCACGCAATTATAATATCTACGATATGCCTCGTCTGCCCATTTGCGCCCTTTAGCACACTATAAAATGGCACTCTTGCGCCAAGCTCGATTTGATGAGCGTCTATTTCCTTAGAAATCCCCGCATTTAGGACAAATCCATTTGCAAAAAATCGCTCTTTTAGATAGTAATCGCCACCATATCCGCCACCCAAAAAAAAGTCCAAATACACGGCATTTATGAGAAAATCCATATTGATACTACCTGAAATCGCCTGTGAAAGCGCAGATGAGGTGGATATAGGCGCACCGATATTTAGATATATGCGCATCGCGCTAGAGTAATCATCATCGCTGAAATAATAATGCCACCCGATTTTCCCCGCAATCTCCACTGCCACGCGCTTTTTGTCAATGCTAAATAAATCCACGCCGCTATTTATCCCAAGCAACAAAAAATGCGCTCGTGGCTCATAATAAGGCAATCCGCTACGAATCAAAGCCTGTTTGTTGGGAATCACCTTAATGCGCCTATAACTACGCTTTGCATCGCTACCGATTCGCTTAGCTGGTGGGAGAATCTCTACGCGCTTGTAGTTTGGCTTTTTTTCGATTCGCGCTGGGCGGATTGCTTTGTAGAGCGATGATGGATTTAGCTGTTTTGTTTTTTCTGGTGGCGCGGGTGGGTCATCTAGTAGCTTATATCGGCTGTCATAATTATCTAGCCGATAATACGGCTCTGGGCTACCTGCGCCATTTGCTACACCTAGCGCAAAAATGGCGATAATCAGCAAAAATTTCAATGTAAGCATAATACTAAACTACTAAACTGCGCTTAAATCCATATCACAAAAGCCACAGCAAAATCTTTAATCCCTATTACAAATCATAGCATTTGCCATCTTTGCTAACTGGGATTCCTCGCATTCTGCCTTCTTTATCTGTTAGCGGTTTATTATTGGTATCTACGACATTTCCTCCATCAATAACACCACCTTTTGTAATGCAAATGTATGCGCTTTCATTTTTGCGCTTTAATTTTATGGTGATAGATTTTGTTAGCGCAGTTATAGCGCCACCATTTGCCACTTTGCAGTATGGATTACCCTTGCTGTCAAAATATATGGCAAAGGAATTTCTATTGCTCCAGCCCCTACAATCATCGCTTTGAATGCTCTCTAATTGCGTTTGAAATGTATCATAAAATCGCGCTTCTTTGGCGTATTTGTCATCGCAACCACGCAGATTCGTGCCACTATATCCGCTAATACATTCCTTTGTCATTGGGTCTATTGCGATTATATCTATGTTATTTGGTATGCCATCAAAGCTAGTGCTTGTGCCACTAGGCTCTTCTGCGTAGATTGTATAAGTATTGCCAGAGCCTGTGGTTGTATTTGAGCTATGGAATTGAAATTGCCACATTCCTTTTTGTTGATTTGTAAGTCTATTGCTTGTAGTTGTTTGACTGCTACTATCATCATCGCTCATCAAAAAACTCCTATCATCAAGCTGTGCCAAAGTTTTTGTATATTTTAGATTTGTCATCATTGTCTCAGAAGCCTGTTTTAATGCCGTTCGTGGTATATAAAACATAGCAGTTGATGCCATAATGCCTATGATAACTATCACAAATACAAGTTCTATCATACTAAATGCGTTTCGATTCTTTTGATTCGTTACTTTCATATTGCGCCCCCTAACATTTAAAATATCGTTAATGTGAAATATCGCCTTATTAACTTTTGATTTGTAATTTTAGCAGAATCTATCTAATAAATATGCAATCTTGTGGTAAAATTCACTCCAAATTTTTTTACTAAAAGGACTATCTTGCAACAAAACGCTATGAATCTTTTGCGCCACGCCACGAATCTATCCCAAAAATACGGCACTCCAGCCTACATTTATGATTTTGATAAAATCACACAAAATGTCGAATCTTTCAAAAACGCCTTTAGCGCACGAAAATCCTTGCTTTGCTACGCGCTCAAAGCAAACTCGAATCTTTGCCTTTTAAAGCATTTGGCGGCTTTGGATTGCGGGGCGGATTGCGTATCGATTAACGAAGTCAAACGCGCCCTAATTGCGGGAATCCCAAAGTATAAAATCATTTATAGTGGCGTAGGAAAAAGCGATAGCGACATAGAAAGCGCGTTAAATGCGGATATTTTGTTTATCAATGTGGAAAGCGCGGAGGAACTTTTGCGCGTGGAGGCAATCGCACAAAAATTATCCGTAGTGGCGCGAGTGAGTGTGCGCGTAAATCCAAACATTGATGCTAAAACGCACCCTTATATCTCCACAGGTTTGCGCGAAAATAAATTTGGCGTGGATATTGATAGCGCGAAAAAAATGTTTATCTACGCTAAAAATTCCGCGCACCTGCAACCTATCGCGGCGCATTTTCATATCGGCTCACAGCTTTTGGATTTAGAGCCTATCACGCAAAGTGCCAAAAAGCTAGTGGGGCTAATCAAGGGACTTTTGGCACTAAAAATTGATATAAAATTTATCGACATAGGCGGAGGCTTGGGAATCGCCTACAATGACGAAAAAATCATTGATTTATACGACTACGCGCAAGGCATTTTAGCAGAGCTAAAGGGCGTGGATTTGACGATTATCTGTGAGCTAGGACGGCGAATCGTGGGCGATTGTGGCATTTTGCTAACGCGCATTTTATATGAGAAACAAAATGAATTTAAGCGATTTTGTATAGTGGATGCGGCGATGAATGATTTAATTCGCCCAGCGTTATACGGCGCGAAACATCGAATCGAGTATATTCCGCAGAGCAATTCGTCTTTAGAATTGCATTCCGCAGATTTGGCAAATTTCGAGTGTTCGCAGACACCAAGTCTAGTCTCACACTCAAAATTTGCCAAAAACTACGAAAGCCAAACCGAAAATCCTTCCGTTGTTGATTCCACGCAAAGCGTGGAATCAAATAAAAATATTTCGTCATTGCGAGGCGATTCAATAGAAACGCCGAAGCAATCCACAGATTCACACGAATCGCCTGAGATTCCCACACTTTTGCAAGATTCCGCGCCGTTTTTGGAAAAATGCGACATTGTGGGACCTATTTGTGAATCAAGCGATTATTTGGCAAAAGATATTGCCCTGCCACGCACGAATCGCGGTGATTTACTAGCGATTTTGGATAGCGGTGCGTATGGTTTTAGTATGTCAAGCAATTACAATTCGCGCCTAAAATGCGTGGAAGTAGCGATTCATAAAGGCAAAGATTTTATAATCCGCAAACGCGAATCCTTTGATGAATCTATCGCAAATGAGGCGCAGTGCGCTGATTTGCAAACTAAAGGGGGCGAAAAATGAACGCAAATAAAAGCACGGACGCGAAACTCGCGCCATTACGGGCGCAAATCGATGAATTAGACAATGAGATTTTGTGGCTTTTAGATAAGCGAATGCGAATCGTGCGCGAAATAGGCGAAATCAAAGCAAAGCAAAAGGCATTTATCTACCACCCAAAGCGCGAGAGAGAGATTGTCGAGCGGCTTACAAATCTAAATCCGCGATTCATCACGCCTAGCGCAATCAATGCGATTTATAGTGAGATTTTTGCGACAAGTAGGCATTTAGAGCTACCTGAACGCGTGGCGTACCTAGGACCTATGGGGAGTTTCACGCATCAAGTGGCGATGAGTCGCTTTGGTAAGGTGAGCGAGTATATTTCTGCCACGAATATCGAGAGCATTTTTAAACTCGTGGAAAATAAAAGCGTGAAATACGGCGTGATTCCTATCGAAAATAATAGCAACGGCATTGTGGGCGAGAGTTTGGATTTTTTATCCAAATACGATGTAAAAATCATCGCGGAGGCGAGTTTGGCGATTCACCACAGCCTCGCGTCCAATGAAAAATTACTAGCAAATATCAAAAAGATTTATTCAAAAGATGTCGCTTTTGGGCAGTGCAGGGAGTTTTTGAAAAATTATTCACTGCAAAATGCCGAGCTAATACCGCTTGATTCCACCGCCAAAGCTGCTAAAGTCGCAGCGAATGAGAAAAACAGCGCGGCGATTTGCTCCAAAGTCGCAGCAGATTCGCTAGGACTGCCTATAATGTTTGAAAATATCCAAGATAGCAACGAAAATATTACAAGATTTTTTATCATTAGCGATTTTAAACTAGGCGCGAGTGGCAATGATAAGACTTCCTTTTGCGCCTATATCAATAACAGCGACAAACCCGGCACTTTGGCAAATCTGCTAAATGACTTTAGCAAAGCAAATATCAATTTGGTAAAATTAGAATCGCGCCCCTTGCGCAAAGATAAAGGATTTAGCTTTTGGTTTTATATGGAGCTAGAAGGGCATATCGATGATAAAAATATACAAGAAATTTTCGCACAAAAGGGAGAGCGATTGAAATGGTTAGGAAGTTATCCAAAATAAGAAAGCGCGATTGTCTTTTAAGTGCTTAAGTCGCCTTGAAGACAAAAAATATTGTCATTGCGATGGCAACAGCCCGAAGCAATCCACAATAATAAATTAAATAGATTGCTTCGTTCGCTTCGCTCACTCGCAATGACAGCGTGTATAGATTCGTCATTGCGAGGCGATTTTCACGAATCGCCGAAGCAATCTAAAAAAATACCAAAAAAGCACTCGCCACCTAAAACTTAAAAAACTCCGCTATATCCACCTCTAGCACATTTGCTATGCGGTAGAGTTGTTCCAAATTAAAGTGAATGTTATTATACCCCGCTTCCGCTCCAGCCACGAGCGAGACGGACTTGTAGCCGATAGCTAGGCTCAAATCTAACTGCGAAAGCCCACGGTCTTTGCGGATACTTGCCACGCGATTTGCCACAAGGCGATGAAATCGCGCGATTTCATCATCGCTTAAAGGCTCTTTAACTTCGTAGTCGCTTGAAATTTGCGTGTTTTTCCGTGCCATTTTACTCTATTATGTTAGATTTTTTTAAGTTTAGTTTGATTACAATTCTATTTCACTCTACTATGATAGATTTTTAGTAAAAATTTATGGGATAGAGTGAAAAATTCAACTCAAGGAGTAAAAAATGGCAAGTGTTACGGTAAATGTAGTGTGTAAATGTGGGAAGTTGTTATCAACAAAAACGGTAAGTGCAAGTCCTACCGCAAGGACTAGCGGTGGCACAACTTGTCCAAACTGCAAAAGGCGTATGAAATATGACATTGTCGGCGGAAAAGTTACTGTCTATGAAACAGGAAAATAAAAGGAGTAGAAATGGGATTTTTTAACACATTAGGCAAAGTGGCTAAAGGAATTGGCGAACAAGCTGCAAAGCGTATTAACGATATGGAAGAATACAAAGAAAAATATGAGGGTTATAGTGATGACCAGCTATTTAGTAGGCTGACAAAAACAGCGTCTGCCGAAAATATGGCTATTTTGAGTATTCTTAAAAATAGGGGTTATGATGGCAAAATGGTAGCGGAAAGAAAAGGCTGGGATAACTAGAAAAAATGTGCAAGATTTTATAAATCTTGCACATTTTTATGTAAATTGAAAGGATAACAAAATGGCAAAAGACAGTGGCGATTGGGTAACAGCTGGGATAGTAGCAGCTAAAATGGGTTTTGATTTATTCAAAAATTTAAAAGGAACATTTTTTGACAATAATTCATCTAGTGAAAGTAATTTAGAGGCACTAGAACATTCTAGTAGTTATTCTACAAATGGTAGAGTAAGTGAATTGGAGCATAGAAATTATAAGTTAGAGCAGAAAAATATAGAGTTAGAGGGTGAAATTATTGATTATATAATCAAAATAGTTTTATATAGAGATAGTATATCAAGATTAGAAATAGAAGCATCTCAAGCATCATTTTTTACTAAATTATTTAGATTATTTAATAAAAAAACATACTTAATAGAAAACATAGACGAATTTAACAAAGCTACTCATAGGATTGCACAAGGTATATATGGTGTATATGAAGAGTTAAAAGAACCTGCAGAAACCTATAAAGTTGATTTATCTCAAGTAGATAATAATATGAAAATATTGATAGATAAATTTGCACTTGATAATACAAAATAGTTTTGTAAAGTTTTTTATTTTTACAAAAAATGTAAGTGTTAATAAATACGATGAAACGATTTTATCGATTCTACAAATTCGCTTTTGTGGCATTGATTCGCTTGTGATTTAGATTCGTGCGATTTGGATACTTCGGGCTAAAGCCCTCAGTATGACGATAGGTTTGGATTGCCACGACTTGCCTAAAGGCAAGTCTCGCAATGACGAGAGAGTAGAGAGACTCTACTTTTTGCAAAAGCAAAACGAAGCAAAAACTTTTGATTTTAGATAAATTCGTTTAAGGTAAGTGAATCGCCCTTGATGCACAATTCGCTAAAATGGATACTTCGCTACACTGCGTTCCGCTCAGTATGACGAAGTGGGGGCGCGGATTCGCACTTTGTGCGGATTTTATTTTTTGGATTGCCACAATTCGGCGTTGCCGAATCTCGCAATGACGAAAATTGCAATTTTTGAGTTTGATTCGTAGTCGATTCGCAATGCGAATCACAATCGAAGTAGTTGCGGTGTGGCTTTTGTAGTTTTTTGCTAAATTTTGGGGTTGAGACTAGACTTGCTGTCTGCGAAACCCCAAAATTTAGCAAATCTGCAAAATTGCATACACAAGAACAAATTGCCAAAAAGACAATCACGCTATCTTATCGCTTTAAGTTGATTGCTTCTTTGATTAAATCATCGCCTGTCGTAAAAGCCTTCGCATTCATCGAATACCCGCGCTGATAGATGATTAAGTCCGTCATCGCGTCCGCTGGATTGACATTGCTAGTCTCCAAATATTTATGCAAAATCTGCCCGAATCGCAGTGCGCCTTTTTCGTCCCACCCAATTAGCGGTGCGCCACTTGCTGGTAGCGATTCCTCGCCGTCTTTTGTGTAGCTTGACATTTCAAAGAGATTTCCGCCCACTTTTTGCAAACCTTTATCATTGACAAACGCCACAACGCCTACGCGCCCCATTTTCTCTGTAATGCCGTTGCTAAAAGATAGATTGATGATTCCGTCATTATCGATACCGATATGGGCGAGTTCGCCTTTTTGTGTGCCGTCTTTATCCAAGTCTAACACACCTGAATCCACATAACTCGCATTGCCACTTTGCTTTTTAGGACTACCTGAAATCGTGTAGCTTACCACCTTGTCATCATAAATCAAATCAATAGGCTCACTCACCGCCTTGCCGTCTTTGTCAAATGTGATATTATGCGCGACTTCCTCGCTTAGTAGCACTTTGCCCGTTTTGTCATAAATGCCACTTTTGACGCTCCACACTTGATTTTCTGGCGCGTTTTCACTTAGAATATATTGCGAGATAATCACTAGCTTATCGCCACTATCATTGAAAATATCGGTGGTGGTTTTGTAGTTTGCCACAGCGATTTTATCGCTTAAAAAAGTCTCATTATTCACTAGTTTCCAATTTGCCCTATCTTTGTCTGGCGTCTCTTTTGATTCGCCATTGTCGCTAATTTTTTGGTAAATGTAGTTGTTGTAATCCACAAAGCTATTGCGCGGGTAGGATTCGCCACTTTTAAATTCGCCTATTTCTAATGCAGCGTCCTCGCCTATCAAATCCCAAATCTTTGAATCTTCGCTAGGAATCTCATCGCCCTCAGCGACTTTACGATAGATTTTGCCCTCATATTCGACTAATTCATTCATTTTGTTGTATTTTTCGCCCTCAAACTTCGCCACACCATTAGAATCCACAAGTATCCACGAAGTCAAATCATCAAGCGGATTACTCGCGCCGTCTGTTTCGATTCGCTGAAAAATCGCGCCATTTAGATTCACCAAATCATTTGTTTTATAGGGCTTTTTGTCCTCAAATTTGGGAATGTTAAAATTATTTAGCTCTTTTTTGCCCTTTAGCCCAAGTCGCTCAAAAAGTCGCCCCTCTACGCTGATAGTCATCGCCTCTGGCTCTTTTGCCATTAGCTCTAAGATGAGATTCTTATCGACTTCGCCCTTTGAATCCCTCACAAAGTCTAACACCAAGCCCGTTTTTTCAACGATTGCGCTTTTTAGCTCACCGATTGTTTTAAAATCGCCGTATTTAAATTCGTGCGTGATAGTGTCATTATTTTTGGTAATGGTGATTGTTCCCTCGCCATAAACAGGCGCGTTGAAATTTTCGATATTTACCACAAGCGCGTTTATGTCCTCGTTTAACAGCGCAGTTTCGTCAATCTTGCCATTTTCTAATTCAAAGATTTTATAAGTGGGTAGTTCGCTTGTATTGCTATTTAGATTCACTGCCATTGCCACGCTAGTAGTCTCTGTGGGTCCGTAATGCAAATCTTGGGGAATCTGCAAGGGCTTGATTTCGCCTGTGGCTAGGTTTTCCTCGTCATTTGTGCTATCGCTGATAAAAACGCCGTCTTTGATTTTTCCCAAATCCACGCCTAACATATAATACCCCGCGCTATTTACGACATAGCCCTCTGCATCGCGGCTAAATGAGCCGTCTCGCGTAAAATACACGCCTTTTTGCACATCGCCTTTGAAATTTGTATTTTCGTTGTCTCCCACGACAAACCACCCTTTTCCAGCGTAAGCCACGCTAAATTCCTCATCGCTTTCTTTGTAAGTGCCGTCATTATTTGAGATTGCGTTTGATGCGCGGGTTGTGCCGTAATTCATATCGCTTTTTACGGGCGAGTGCGGATTCGCCAAGTTTAGCGCGTTTGCAAAAAGGCTTTTAAATTCGGGCATATTTGCGCGGTAGCCTGTGGTGTTGATATTTGCGATATTATTCGCTGTCGAATCTAGCCCAAATTGATGCGTTTTAATGCCGCTGTATCCATTATAAAGTGTTGTATTCATTTTGCGCCTCCGTTATTTCAAGTAAAATTCTAATGCGTCTTCTAATGGCACGATAAGTTCGCCTAAGCGCAAATGCGCCTTGCCATTATCAAAAATCACGCTTTGCACTTCGCCTCTGCCGATTCGCGCTAGGTTAAATTCGCCATTTGGTTTATAGTTATACTGCGCGATGATATTATACGCGCCACTTGGGAGATTTGCGCCGTTATTATCTTTGGAATCAAAGCTAAAAGGCAAATATCCGCTTAAGCCATTATAATCGCTAATGTCAATCTCACGCACGATTTCCTTGCCCTCATTCATAATTATTAGCTTTGGTGTGCCTTTGGTGGCGTCAATAGGCTCATCGAAATACAGCTCAAAGTCGCTACGCATATTTTCTGCGATATTTAGCCCATTGATTTTAGTCTCGGCGATTTTGCCTATCATATCAAGCCCATTTGGAGTGGTGGATTGCACAGATTCAACGCTGTCTTTGCCACCCAAAGTTGTGCTTAGATTTTCTAGCGCAATTTTTATGTCGCCTTGCAAATTTTTTAGCTCTTTGTTTGTGTCCTGTGTGCTTTTCATTGCGTCAGCCATTTCAATCATTGTCTTTTTGACTTGCTCTTGCATTTCTACTTGCGTAAGTTGCGCGGTTTGCGTGATGATTTTGTCCGTTTCCATTGGCGAAGTGGGGTCTTGGTTTTTTAGTTGCTCCAAAAATAGCCTCATAAACGCCGTATTATCTAGCTTATTTGGGTCGTCCTTTTTTTTGTGTTTTTGGGCTTCGTTATATCCTGTAACTTCATTTAGATTGATAGGCTCTCTTTTTGATTCTACGGCTTCCATTTTTTATCCTTTCTTTTTGGTTCTCACGCGCGATTCTACGCGTAATTATTGGTTATCATAATCTCAAAGACTTCGTTTTCATCTTGCGAATCTTGCACATTTTTCAAGCCAAAATTATTCCTAAATTTATTTGCGTTGCTTTCATAACGCCATTTTCCGCTATTGTCGCTAAAGCCCATTTGTGAGCCGTTGCTAAAACTCATCGCCACATTGTCATAGCCGATTTGAGATAGCGCAGTGCGCAAATCGCTTTGATTTTGGATAAAGAGATTTAGCGTGTTTTGCGGGGCATTTAGCTGAATCTGAATATTTTTGCCCTGCGAAATTATGCTAACTTCCACGCTCCCTAAATTCGCTGGTTGCAATTCAAGCGTGATTTTGGTAAGCGGTGGCTTGTAGTTTTGAATCTCGCTTCGCAGACTATTTGCGAAATGTCGCATAGTCTCCCTCGCATCAAATAGCTTTGAGCCTAACTGCTCGACTTTTTGGCTGCTCTCGGCATTTGCCAAATTGCTATGATTTTGCGAATCTGCGCCACTTGCCTCGCTATTATTTGGCTGAATCGCGCTTTGATTCCCACTCGCCTCACCTTTTGGCGTTGCAATCTTTTGCTCATTTGGCTTAAAGCTAATAGGCTTTAAGTCGCTATTTTGCGCTTGTGTGATATTTGCGTCATTTTTGGGCGATTGCTCGACTTTGGATTGCTCGATTTGTGGCTCTGTGGCTTTTAAATCCGCAGTCTTCGATTCTGGCACTTTGGATTCTGCTATTTTTGGTTGCTCGGCTTTTGGCTCTATGGCTTTAGATTCGGGCGTCTGCGGGGCATTTTGTGGCGAATCTTTAGCGATATTTTGATTATTATTTTGCGCTACATTTTTATTTTGCAAATCTTTAGTATCTTGCGCGGTAAGTTTTGCGCTTTGCTTATCATCGGCTTTCACCGCCTCATTTTTGGGCGATTCGCTTTTGTTTGAATCTTGGGGCTTTTTAGATTCGCCCACTTCGCTCAAAGCCTTAGCTAATGCCGAATCTTGCTGTGGCGCGTCTATTTGGCTTTGATTTGCGCTATTTGTCGCACTCTGTGCTAGATTTTGCGCGTTTAAATCTAGGGGCGATTGGGCTTTTGGCTCGATTTTTGGCGCAGCATTAGCAAGTTGATTAGCAAAATAATTCTCACTCAAAGGCGTTTGCACCATTCGCACATATTTCACGCTTTGCAGATTTAATGATAATTCATCAGCCTTTTTGATTAGCTCACTTAGCTTTTTGCCATCGCTTGGCTTTAGCAAAGATAGCGCGTCAAACGCCTTAAATGCGCCGTATTTCAGCGTATTTGCAATGCCTAGCCTAGCGAAATTCTGCGGTTTTTCGGTGCTTTGCTCTTTTGTAATATTTGGCGCAGTCTCTTGTGAATCCTTTTGCAAATCCGCCGAATCTGTCGGCTTTTGCGCTATATTTGGCACTTGATTTGTCGCGCTTGGCGCATTTTGGGATTGATTGGGCGTAGCATTTGGGGTAATCTCACTATCTTGCGCGGTATCTTGCAATAACTGCGCGACATTTGGCAATTTAGCGTCATTTTCGCTTGTGGTATTTGTCGCGCTTGGCTTTAACTCTGCGTTTGTAGCCTCTGCCTTTGTCGTTTCTGTTTTTAATTCATTTATTTTTGGCTCAATTCGTTTCTCATTTTGTTGCGCTATATTTGGCGCTTTTGAGCTTGTGGGCGCATTTTTTGGTGCTAAAGGCGAATCTTTAGCCAAATCCTGCGCGGTTTTCAAATCTGGCAAATCCGCGTTAGTGGCGTTATTTTTTGCCATATTCTGCCCTGCACTCTCCAAATCACTCACACTTGGAATCGCGCGATTATTCGCTGAATTTGTGCCATTTTCGGCGGTTTTGATAAATTTTGGACTATCTTGTGGGCTATCGGCAAAGCTAATATTTGTGCCTTTAAGAGAGCGCAAAACGGCATCGCGATTGTTAAATCGCCCCGATTGAGATTCGCTAGATTCTTTTGGTTGCTTAATCTCTGGCGTGGCATTTAGCTTTGAATGAGTGGCTTTGGGGCGCTGTAATATACTATCAAGCGGACTTTGGGCGACTTTTTCGCTTTTAACTTCCTCGTTTTTGCCTTTTAGCAGATTGCTTAAAAGTTCTGTTTTTTGGACTTCGTTAGTCGCGTCACTTGTGCTTACTTTTTTAAACATTTCTGTGGAATTTGGTGCGCTAGATTCGGCACTTTTTTGCGCAGTGGTTTTGCCTAAATCCTTGATAAAATCTGCAAATGCGTTTTTACTGCCTTTAGATTTTTTTGAGGCAATAGAATCACTATTATAACCCTTAATGGCGATACTTTGTGGCACTTCTTTAGTGGCTGTTTCTACCAAAATTACAACCTTTTTAAGATATTTTTGGCAGTTTTAAAGCAAAAATTATTCCTTATTGAAAAATAGATTGCTTCGGGGTTTTATTTGAATTTGCTTTGATTTGGCAATGATAAATCAAAGCAATGACGGAAAGTGGTGATGTGGATTACTTCTGGCTGTAGCCCTTGAAATGACAAGGTGTAGGAGAATTGTCATTACAAGTGAGTGCCTAAGAATTTTATGCCAACCTGTCATTGCGAGTGAGTGAAACGAACGAAGCAATCCATTTGGCTTTATTTTTTTAGATTGCTTCGTTGCACTCGCTTTGCTCGTGCGCCTCGCAATGACGGAAAAATTTAATTTACATTTAGATTCGTAGCCGATTCGCAACGCGAATCACAATCGAAGTAATGGCGGTAGTGCTTTGTGCCGTTTTTACGCGAAACAAGCGAAATAAGACTAATCGTCTATTGAGCGCGGTTTTGTGTGAAAACGGCACAAATGATTACCCCAGAACAAATTGTATCCACGCAAAAACACAATCGCGCCTTAAAACGCATACCCCATTGAGATATTTGCCAATATCAACCTCCCCAAGTCTCCTGATTGATAAATGCTTTTGCTGCCGTCTTTTAGATACATTGTCGCACTTGCGCCAATGGTTAGATTTTGCGTTACGGGATAGTTTATGCCCCCGCCTACGATATATGCGGTGCTATCTGGTATGCCAATTTGCTCTTGAGGCACGGGGCTTTCATCATAGGCAAAGCTCCACATCATCGTAAATCCATTATCCATTCGGTAGGTAAATCCAATGCGATAGGCGTTTGTGTCTTTCCAGCCGTTGCCCATCGCTACTGCGCCGTAGTTTGCTAAGTCCATCATACCGCCGATTTTCCCCGCCTTTATGAGCTGTGCGACAAGCGAGGTGGAGTCAAATGCCGTAAATGTGGGATTACTAAAGCTAAAGTCAAATTTTTTCCCGCCACTCCACCAGATTTTCTCATAGACAAACTCCATTGTTAGATTGTAGATGCGCTGTGCGATGCCGACTTTTAGTTGCGCGGGAAGTTGCGTCTCTAGGGCTAAATCCGCTTTCATATTGACATCGCCGATAGGATTGCCTATGTAGGTGTCCGCGTCTAATTTGCCCTTAAACTTAAACTTCACAGGCGAATCAAACACCACACTTGCCGTTAGCGCGTAGTTTTTGGTGCTTATGGGGCGATAGGTTATTCCCGCGCGATAGCCAAATGCCAAGTCCGCGCCGTTGCTTTTTTGCTCGACTTTGGTAGAGCCTTGCAAAGTTGTTCTTATATCCATATCGCCCATACCAAAGGCGTTTGCGACTTCTTTTGCGCCCCATAGATAATTATACCCGCGCGGTGCGCCGTCTGCGTCTGTCTCTGTGGGGTTTGGATAATTGCAAGGACCCGGATTTTCCGTTTGCGGTTTGCCGTCATAGTTGTAAATCGTCCCAGTGTAGCAATTCACATACAAACTACCAAGCCCAAATTTTGCCTTAATGGAGTTAATCTCGCTAAAGTCCATATTTTGGCAACCAAAAAACCACGAATTTGTGTAGCCATTTTGAATGCAGTAATTTACGCCATTGACAAATTTATAGCCTGTCGCCACCTTGCCATCGGGCAAAGTTGTTTTGTATGTTTGATTTGGCACGGGATTGAATCCTGTCGGCAGACAAATCGCATCTTGACTAGCGCAAGTTTGGTCATTGTATCGCCAATCCAAATGCCCATTTTTCCATTCGTTTTGGTAGTGATTCCAATTATTTTTCATTACGGCATTTGCTTGAGCTACCTTTTTATTATACTCAGAAATATTGTGATAATCGCCAAGATAGCTGACTTCCCATAGCCCAAACCACCTATCAGGGTTTAAAAGCGTAGGATTCGCCGAACGCATAGTATTATTCCAATGCGCCCCACCGCCCACGAAAAATCCCGCGAATCCAGCCATATTTTCTGCGTTGTTGATATTATCAATTAGCTCTTTCATTACAGAGGGGATTAGCGCATCGGGAATCGAATCAAAATCCTTTAATTTTAACAGCACATCGCCTTCTAGCGGGACATAAACGGTGTTGTTAAAATTGCCCATTCCATATAAGATTCGTGGGCTAAAGCCGATAGAAAACATTTCGCGGAATTGATAGGAAATCGCAGGACTTAGCTCAAGTATGGCAATCATCACATCTTTTAAAAAATCCCCCGCCTCGCCATTCCAAGTCATAGCTAGTCCGCTAGGCGCGGTAAATGAAAGCCCAGCGTTGAATCCGCCCCCGCCGTAGTTTAAAAAACTCTCACTTTTATAAAATAGCTTTGGCACGGGAAATACGGTCGTATCGGCGTTGCCATCGACAATCGCGCCACTAGATTCATAACCCAAATTGCCGTGCTGATTTTTTATATCGTGCTGAACGATTATGGGGTCTTTTAGCGTGTCTAAGCCTTTGATTCCAAAGAAATTTGCCACCGCTGCGAGTGTGTCATTTACGGGTGGTTGCATAGTGCCGTCTGTCTGCAAATAGCCCATATATGTGGTGGAAGTAAGCCCCCAATTTATGCTGCCCTGCCCGATTTGCTTGGTGCGTGTGTCGGTGGTGAAATTAAAGCCGGGAATGTAAATCGCCGTGAGGCTAACCTCTAGCTCGTTTTTATCTTTGCGGACGCCGTCTAAAAAGCCCATATTTGCGGGGTTAAAATAGCTCGAATCCGCCCCATAAGCCGCCGCGACATACGCGCTACTTAGCGCGATAGAACGCAAAGATTGCTCATTTATCTTAAAGCCAGAAGCATTTATTTGCGACAACAAAGCCAAAATCACAAATATAAGCCGAATCATTTTTTAGCCTTTTTAAACCGCACCTTAAAATTTCTTTAAGCGCAAATACAAAATCGCGCTTTTTAAAAATCAAAAAAGTTAGCAATTATAGCAAAAAATATATCCCAGCCACTTAAATATAATAATCTAAATTTTAAACTCGCTTAGCGATTTGTTTAAATCCTCCGTTTTGGACTGCAGATTATCGGAGGTTTCTTGGCATTTTTTGCTGATTGCAACCAACTCTTTGATATTTGAATCAATCGCAACGCCATTTTCTATGAGGACTGAGACATTATCATTGACTTTATTTATCATTTCTTGCGATGATGCAAATTGCGCTATGGTTTGATTGATGATTTTTGATAGCTCGGCTATGTTTTCTTGCATTGATGATGAATCTTGCGATAATTTTTCCATAGATTCAGAGCTATTATCCATATCTTCTGTTACTTCGGCGATAGATTGCAAAATCGTATTGATAACCGCGCTTGATTCATTGACAGACCTTTCTGTGCGCTCGGCAAGTTTGCGCACCTCATCGGCAACTACGGCAAATCCGCGTCCGTGCTCACCAGCCCTCGCTGCTTCAATGGCGGCATTTAGCGCTAGTAGATTTGTCTGCTCGGCGATTTCTGTAATCGAAATTAGCACACTTTGGATATTTTTAGCTTCCTCTGCAAGTCTTTGAATCTTTTCTACATTTTCTTTTTCATTGGCTGCGTTGCTTAGAATCTTGCCACCTATATTTTCTATAACTTTCCTTGTCTCATCGGTATTTTGCAAAACTTGTTGCAATTCATCTTTTGCCAAATTTGACAACTCTATGCTTTTATCAATGCTTTGACGCGAAGTAGAGCCTAGCGCAGTATTGCTTTGGCTTATGCGCTCCACTTGGCTGACTTTTGATTCGATGTTTTCAGCAATTTGGCTTAGAATCTGCACGGTGCTTTGATTGCCTTTGATTGCGGCAAAAATCTTTGCAAAAATATCGTGTATGTAGCGCAAAAATGTATTTACAGAACCAGCCATTTTGCCTACTTCATCGTTTGAATCTACGGCTATTTTTTCATTTATCGCTTTATTTGTAATGATAAAATTAAGCTTATTATGGACGCGCTCCAAATTTACCAAAATATTGCGCGTGATAAACACACAAAGGATAATCGTTGCCACAAATACTACGATTTCCAATGCCAAAATCTTAAAAAAGTAAGATTGATGATTTTGCGTTTTTATAGAAAGCTCGGCGCTAAGATTATTTGCGACATTATCCTCGACTTCTTTTAGCAAGTCTATTTTTTGCGTTATGGTATCAAACCATAATTTCGCAGGGATTCCATAATCGCCTCTTAGATAATTTTGCTTTATTACATTGCGCATTTCATCGACTTTTTTCGTGCTTTGTGCGTTAAGAGTGCTGTTGTATAAATCAATGCTTTGCTTATCGCCAAAATTTAAAAACGCGCTGTTATAAACTTCCTGCTTTGTTAATAAACCAATAAATGTCTCATATTGTGTGGCAGTTGATGGGACATTTGCCGAAAATATGGCATTGCCTGTGGCGCGTTCCAACCCCGCGCTTTCTTTGGCATATAAGAAATTCATATAGCCAAACATTAGCCTTGTAGTTTTGGATTCATTGACTAATTTTGTAGATTCCACGATAGTGTGAAGCAAACTTGCGATTGTCTTTGTATAATAGCCGATAATAGGCGCTATTTGTGGATTACTCACCAATGAATCTGCCTTTTGTCTAGTGGTATTTAGCGATTGTAGCTCGTTAAATCCAGCATTTAGGAGATTTCTATGCTGTGGGCTAAGATTTGAAGTTTCCACGCTTTTGGTGAAATTTGCCAAAGCTATATCTGTTAGCCCTCGCTGTTGCCTTAGCTCATTTTTAAAGTTTGCCCCTTTGCTTGATAAAAATCCAGCACTCAAACCGCGCTCTTTTTGTAGCTCGTGGACGAGCAAAGATAGCTTTGTAGATACTGCTATTTGCACTTGTAATTGTCTATCGCTTTTTAGCGTTTGATAGCTTTCATAAAGCATTATCATCATAAGAATCGACATTGCGATAAGTGGAAGCGTGATTAGGATAGAAATTTTAACCTTAAGGTTGCAGCGATTTAAGAAATTCATTTGCAAATCCCCCTATTTTGAAAAATTTGCTTAATATGGCAAAACATTCAAATATATCATATAAATACTTACATTATGCTTAATGGGATTTGAGGAAATTTTGTAGATTTATTGCTTGAGGTAGCGCTTTGTATGGATATTTTCACACAAAAAGTGCAAAATCAAATCACGCTAATTTTATGATAAAAATTAAATGTGATTTGATTGCTTTGCAAATGTGCTTTGCTTAAAACACAAAAGGCACGGATATTTTTTTGTAGTTGCCGTCTTTTTCTTTGTAGGATTCGCGAATTTTGCCACATAATCCTTCAGTCTTAAATTTTTCCGCACTAAAGACCATTTTTTTGCTATGCTGACAAATCCAAAGCACCACTCCGCAGTCATTTTTGCCGTCAATTAGTGGTGAAATGCCCCACATATCGCTACCTTTCATTTTCATAGCTTTCCACTTGCCCTTATCTAGCGCATTTTCAGCAATAATCCACTCGCCCCAATTTTTGTAGTTTTGAGGCTTGTCGGTTATCTCAATATTTTGGCTAAAAATTTTTGTAACACTATTTTTCTGCGTGGTGGAAATGGTATTTTTAATGCTTTGAATCTCACTTGATTCGTCCGCCAAAAGTGCCGCAGTAGCAATAGAGACGCCCAAAATTATATTTGTAAAAAATCTCATATTTTATCCTTTTTGAAAATAAATCTTAATTTTAAAAGTCGCAATTTTAGACAAAAAATCTTAAATTTTGCTTAAAATATTTTTGTGATTATGAGGTGAAGTTAAAGCATAATCCGTAAATCTACTGATTTGTCATTGCAAAACATTGGCAATGCCACAACAATGCAAAACGAAGATTATTCAGCAATCCGCGCCTTTTCCATCATTGCGAGGAAATCCGCAAGGATTTTTGTGGCAATCTACTTCTTTTCTGTCATTGCGAGACTTGCTTTAGGCAAATCGTAGCAATCCAAAAAGCGGTGCAAAAAGATTTAATCTTAAAGATTCAATCCTTACGCAATGCCATATTTGGTTATTTTAGTTTTTCCTTTAATAGTTCATTCACTCTTGCGGGATTTGCGCCTTTTGCGTTTTTCATTACCTGCCCTACAAAAAAGCCAAAGAGTTTGTCTTTGCCACTTTTATATTCGGCGACTTTATCGGCATTTGCGCTTAGCACGGATTCGATTGCGCCTATTATCGCACTATCATCATTGACTTGCGCCAAGCCTAGCGATTGTATTAACGAATCAACTTCTAATTTTTTGCCATTTTCATCTATGCCACGATTTTTTACTAAAACATCTAAAATATCTTTTCCGCTTTTGCCACTTATGGCACTTGATTCCACGCGCTTGACAAGGGTCGCCAAAGTCGCGCTATCCACGCCACAAGTTTGCAAAGTATTGCCATCTTTCAATCGCCCTAAAAGCTCGTTGCCAAGCCACACAAACGCGCCTTTGCCACTTGCACCTTGTGCTACCATAGATTCAAAAAATAGTGCCAATTCTAGCTCATTTGTAAGCATAGCCGCATCTTTTGGCTTTAGCCCAAAATCACGCACAAATCTAGCGCGTTTCTCATCGGGCAATTCCGCGATATTGCGCCCCTCGCTCATTAAATCATCATCAATAAACACAGGCAACAAATCAGGGTCTGGAAAATAGCGATAATCCGCCGCTTCCTCCTTGCCACGCATAGAGCGCGTAACGCCCTTTTGCGTATCAAATAGGCGCGTTTCTTGCACGACTTGCTCTTCATATTTGCCGTCCTCCCACGCCTCGCGCTGTCTTTGCACCTCATATTCAATTGCTTTTTGGATAAATTTAAAAGAATTTAGATTTTTGATTTCCACGCGCGTGTATAGTGCGGAATCTCCACGAGGACGGATTGAGACATTCGCATCACAGCGAAAACTTCCCTCCTGCATATTTGCATCAGAAATCCCTAAAAACCGCACGATAGAGTGCAACTTTTTAAGATATGCCACCGCTTCATCGCTAGAGCGCATATCTGGTTCGCTTACGATTTCTAGCAAAGGCGTGCAAGCGCGGTTTAAATCGACTTTTGAGTAAGTGCTTTCGTGGATATTTTTTCCTGCGTCCTCCTCTAAATGGGCTCGAGTAACGCAGATAACTTTACGGCTCGTTCTTTTAGCGATAAATTGCGAATCCTGCGAGTCTGCGACTGCGGTTACGGACGAGTAGTCCGCGCCCTTGTCTTGCTCTTGTTTTCGCAATTTCTCATCTAAAATAACTTCGCCGTTACCTTTATCATTTTCCGCTGAATCTAGCTCAATTTCAATCTCCCCGCGCCCCACGATAGGAATCTCATATTGCGAGATTTGATACGCCTTTGGCAAGTCGGGGTAAAAGTAGTTTTTTCGCGCGAAAATGGAGTTTTGATTGATTTGGGCGTTGATTGCTGTGCCGAACTGAATCGCCTTTTTCACTGCCTCTTTATTGAGCACAGGCAATGCACCCGGCAGTGCTAGGCAAGTGGGGCATACATTTTTATTTGGCGTTTCGCCAAAGCTCGTAGCACAAGCGCAAAAAATCTTAGTTTTGGTGTTTAGCTGGACATGGACTTCTAGCCCGATAATCGTTTCAAATTCCATAGTGATTCCTTAAAAATAAATGCGGAATTATAGCATAGAATTTGCGCGGTGAAAATGCCAAATCTGCGGATAGATTCATAAAAAATATTTACACAGCAGGTAAAATATAAAGCGGGGCGCACTCATCGCTAAAAATGCTAGTATCTAGCGTCTTTGGTAGTGAAAATGAATTTGCGCGTTTAGATTCAAGCGTGGTGGTGCAAATCTCTTTGCCCTGCGCAGAATCTGCCTTGTAAAAATGAATCTTTCCATAGGCATTGATAAACTCACTATCACTAAAATGAAAAGCGTCAGTGCAAAAAAGACGAATCGGATTTGTGTGATTTGATTTTGCAGTATTAGATTCGTGCGTAGATAGCGCATTTAGTGAGATTTGTAGCGTTTGCAAAAAGATATGAGTGAGTTTGATGGCACTGAAATTGCCCGGTCCATTTGCGTAATAAATATCAAGTGCAAATTCGTCTTGTGGTGATTTTTTTTGGATTGCTTCAGGCTGTCGCCCTCGCAATGACAAAAAAGGGACGCTAGACGAAATAGGAGCGCGATTCGCAGAACTTGACAAATTCATTTCGCCACCAAAATACTCCGCAAAAACTTCGCCAAAAAGATTCGGCAACGAATCGCTAAATTTGCCCTCTTTTGAGAATGATTTTATTAGCTTTTTATTGTCGTAGATTCCTAGCAATATAGGCGAATCTACGCTAATTAACAGCAAATCAATATGTTTTTTCATTCTCTCAAATCCTTGTGCAAGAAAAAAATAAGCGTAAAATTATATTGGATTGCTTCTAGCTGTCGCCCTCGCAATGACGAATCACAACTTGTCATTGCGAGAAAATGAGCGTAGCGAATTTTCGTGGCAATCTATCAATCCTTAAGAACTCACTTCGGCAAATTCCAAACTTTCCTCGCCACTAGGCAATTCTACGATTTCATAGGCGTTGCTATCAGCCAAAATCTTTTGCGTTAGAAAATGATTTAGCTTGTGGCTTCCTGCAAAGCTCACATAAGTGCCAATTAAGGGCATTCCAAGCACACTCATATCACCGATTGCGTCCAAAATCTTATGACGGACAAATTCCTCTTTGTAGCGCAAACCCTCTTTATTCAAAATCCCGCTTTCATCAAGCACAATGCAGTTTGAGAGATTGCCACCCTTTGCAAGTCCAATGAAGCGCAGGTAATTCACCTCTTGCAAAAAGCCAAATGTCCGCGCACGGGCGATTTCATCTTTGTATTTTTGCGTGGAATATGTGAATTTGTAATGTTGCGTTTTGATTGCGGTGTGGTTAAAATCAATGGTAAAATCAAAAATCGTCTCAACGCTAGGCTCTACACGGACGAACTTTTCGCCGTCTTTTACTTCGATGGGCTTTTTGATAGCGATTGCCTTTTTAGGCGCGTCCTGCATTGCGATTCCCGCCTCTTCTAAAAGCATACAATACCCTATCGCGCTGCCGTCCATTATCGGCACTTCCTCATTATCCAAAATAATACGCAAATTATCGATTCCATAAGCGTGAATCGCGCTTAGCAAATGCTCGATTGTGGAGACTTTAGCTTTTGGATTGCCGTTTTCATCAAGGACGCCAAGCACGGTTGCCAAAGTCGTATCGATGACATTATCCGCGCACAGAGGAATACTCACGCCCAAATCACTGCGATAAAAGACGATTCCGCAGTTTTCGCCAAGTGGCTCTAGATTCATCTTTACGCTTACGCCTTTGTGCAGTCCGATTCCTATCAATTCTACGGGTTTTTTAATGCTTCGTTGCTTCATAATACTTCCTTTTTGCGAAATCTTAAAGTGCCAAAATATCGGTAATTTTTGGTCCAATCTTATCCTTTGTGATGAGATTTAGCTTGTATTTTAGCATATTTGGCGTGATTGCAATGCCTTGAAAGAGGATTTTGCCTTTGGCGATTTTGGATAGCACCATATATTCGCCCCTGCAGTCGATATTGCCATCGCATTTGCCGAACACAAAGACATTTTTGCTACTTTTGATATTTGCGCCACTATTTACGCGATTAAATACCACTATATCGCCATCGCCTGAGATTTCCTTGCCACTGCGGATTAGCTCGGTAAAGACTTGGGATTTGATTTGCGATAGGGACGAATCGGCACGATTTTGGGCGTTTAGATTCGTAGGATTCGCCGTAAGATTTGGCTGATTTGATAATAGATTACCTTGATTTGCACCCTTTTTGGCGGAATCTTTATTTGAATCACTAGCAATCACAGCCAAATCCCTTTTCAAATCACTGATATTTTTATCAATCAAACTTTTTTTGCCAAAATGCTGATTTTTAGGCTTGATATAATCAATCTCGCATTTCTCTAGCAACTCTTTTAATCGCGGTGTCAAGTCCTCT
>JBNMKJ010000008.1:0-65946 GCA_050874285.1 Helicobacteraceae bacterium
AAAATGCCCACTTTGCGCCATATTCGCAATCGACTCCAAATATTCGCGCCACACACTATCCAAATCCTTGCCCTCGTAATTGCCGATATATGCGGGATTATCAAAGCCCCATTCGTTCAAAAAATGCACCGAGCCGATTAAATAATCCACTTCCGCCTCTAAAATGCGAGATTCTAGCAAATGCGGTTTGCCTGTGATAAAATCCACCTCAAAGGCTACTTTTATGTCGATTCGCCCACTAAATTCATCACGCAGGGCGCGAATCTCGCCCAAATATTCATCGACTTCGCTTAGATTCATTCGGTATTGTGTGTCGTGATTCATCGGGGCGTGGCAGGAAAAGCCAAATGTCGTAATTCCACGCGCTAACGCCATTTCGATATATTCTCTGCACTCGCCTACTGCGTGATTGCAACGCTTTGTGTGATTGTGTAAATCTGCAAATTTCATTTTATCCATTCCTTTTTTTGTAATCGTTGTAGCCAAACTTTCGCACGATTTTAAAATCGCCGTTTTTCTTTAAAATGCCAAGACTAGGCAACGGAATGCCATTAAACAAATTATTTTTTACAATCGTGTAGTGAATCATATCTTTGATGATGATTTTATCGCCGATTTTTAGGGGCGAATCGAAAATGTAATCGCCGATAATGTCTCCCGCAAGGCAACTAGGACAACCAAGTCTGTAAAAATATGTGTCGCTAGTTTTCAATTCGCTCTTGGGTGCATCTTGTGGAGATTTGCCAAATTTCGAGTGTTCGCAGACTCCAAGTCTAGTCTCACACTCAAAATTTGGCAAAAACTCCGCAACCTCCACCGCAATCCCTTCGATTGTTTGCTTTGGTGGATTTGTGGATTCGCCGTTTTTTGAATCCACAATTCTAGTATTTTGCGGTGGAGATTTTGTATTTGGCGAAAATTTTGGGGATAAAACTAGACTTTGAGTCTGTTGATTCCCAAAATTTTCTCCAAGTGCGAAAGATGCGCCCAAAGACGAATTTTCCACTATTTTTGCTCCAAGAATCTCAGGCGTATAAGGCATTTCTAAACAATCCGGCATCTGTGTCGCCGCGCTCAAATTCGTAATAGCAATATCCACGCCATTTCGCACAATATCCACCACTTCGCCTACTAACACACCGCATTGCCACCCGACAGCCTCGCCCGGCTCTAAAATCACTTCCACGCCATATTTTTTACGAAAGCGTGAAATCACGCGCACGAGGCGATTTATATCATAATCTTTGCGCGTGATATGATGCCCACCGCCAAAATTTATCCACTCCATTTGCGAGATATATTTGCCAAAATGTCGCTCCACAGCCTCCAAAGTCCGCTCCAAAGCATCGCTGTTTTGCTCACAATGCGTATGAAAATGCAGTCCATTCACACCTCGCAGTGAGTGCTTTTTTAGCCCCGCTTCAAATGCGCTAGGTGTGATTCCAAGCCGACTAAATTTCGCGCAAGGATTGTAGATTTCAGGCTCTACCTCCGAATACAGCGGATTTAGGCGCAAAGCGATATGTGGCTTTTTGCCACTTTTCGCGCTTTTTGCAACACAAGCGCGAAATTTTTGCATTTGGTTAAATGAGTTAAAAATTATGTGATTTGCAAAAGGCGCGATTTTTTGGATTTCCGCGCTACTAAATGCGGGAGAAAACACAGAGATTATGGCTTTTTTATTGTATTTGCGAAATTCCTCTAAGCCAAGTCTTGCCTCATAGTAGCCACTTGCGGTGATTCCATCTAAATATTTTGCCACCATTTTAAAGCTACTCCAAAATGCGAATCCTTTTAGTGCAAGTAGGATTTTTGCCCCGCTTTGCTTTTTTACAGCCTCTAAAATCTCTAAATTTTCTCTTAATTTTGCTTCCTCTAAAATATAGCAGGGATTTTTTAGTTTTTTTGCGATTCGCGCGACATTTTCAAAGGAATCTTTGGCGGATTTTTTGGCGTTAAGATTCATAGCATTTACTCCAATTTTTTTTGGAATCTTTGCAAATTTAAACTTTAAAAACGCATTTTTTTGCTAGAATCCGCCTAATTTTATCTTTTGAAAAATGAGGAAATATGACCCAAGAAGAATTAAATGAGCTAATACTTGGCAATTTCGATGAGGCAGACATAAAAGAGGACGAATCGCCCACCGAAAAACCCGCGAATCCAAGCGATTCAAGCAATCCACTCGCTGAGGAAGTTAGCATAAATGAGGGCAATTTAGACCCTAATCATTATCGCGTGAGTGCCGATGAGCAGTGGCCCCCGCCCCCGCCAATCACCGACCACAAGGTTGTAGAGCAACTTGATGATGTAACCAAAGGGCTGGAAGTCAAGGCTACGCAGGTTTTTGACCAGCTAGAGATGATTAGCAATAACACGGATTCGGTTATCAAAGATGCCAAAAAAATCAAAGATTATTTAAGCGCACAAAAAGATTTATTTGAAAAATTATCCACGCAGTTCCCTAAAATAGCCACTTTTAAGACTTCGCTTGAATCTTGCAATGAAATGATAAAGCAAATAAATGTCATCGCTGATAAGTCCAATGAGAGTGCGGACGCCGTGCTTCAGGCGATGGATATAATGCAATACCAAGACATTCACCGCCAAAAAATCGAGCGCGTGGTGAATATTATGCGGACACTCGCGCGATACCTCAACTCTATGTTTGAAACCGACATTGATGATGAAAAGCGCGTGAGTTCGGCGACTTATATTGAGGGCGATAAGAAAGATGATGTGATTGATGATGGTGAGATTGATGAGTTAATCGCAAGTTTAGGAAAAAAATAAATTATGGTGGGCAATTTGTTCTGGGGTATGCAATTTCGCAGATTTTGGAATTTTCGGGGTTTCGCAGACACCAAGTCTAGTCTCAACCCCAAAAATTCCAAAAAACTACAAAAGCCACACCGCCATTACTTCGATGGTTGCTTCACTTCGTTCGCAAATTCTACGAATTGTGATTCGCGTTGCGAATCAGCTACGAATCAAACGCGGATTTTTAATTTTTCGTCATTGCGAGGGCGAATCGCAGATTCGCACGAAGCAATCCAAAAAATAGCGCAACCGAATCTCGCCCGATTCGTGGTGCAAAAAATCGGATTCAAGGACGCAGTAGTGCCGTCCGCCGATTTTTTGCTAGAAAAGGACTTGCGAGGCTCTCCCCCTAAAAGCGAAAAAGCGGCAGCTTTTTGGCGCGTAGGGGGAGCGGGGCGGGGGGTGCAGCCCTTTTTGCGAAAAGAAATAGGCGAATCTAAAAAACAAAATAGCGATTCTATCGCCAATAACGCAATAATTTAATGACAGCAAACAAAGTCGAATTATTATCCCCCGCAGGTAACCTCGAAAAACTAAAAATCGCCACCGCCTACGGCGCAGACGCACTTTATGGTGGCGTTAGCCATTTTTCTCTCCGCAATCGCGCTGGAAAAGATTTTAACCCCGAATCTTTTGCCGAGGGCGTTGCCTACGCACACAAGCACGGCAAAAAATTTTATGTAACCATTAACGGCTTTCCTTTTAACTCGCAAATCAAATCATTGCGCAATCATATCGCCAAAATGCGCGATTTAAACCCTGATGCCTTTATCGTGGCGACAATGGGCGTTCTGCGCCTTTGCAAGGAAATCGCGCCAAATATTCCGCTTCACATTTCTACCCAAGCAAATGTCCTAAATGTGCTTGACGCGCAGGTGTTTTTCGATATGGGCGCAAAGCGCATTGTCGCGGCGCGTGAGATTAGCCTAAAGGACATAGCCGAGATTAAGGCGCATTTGCCGAATTTGGAGATTGAGATTTTCTGCCACGGCAGTATGTGCTTTGCGTTCTCAGGGCGTTGTCTCATCTCTGCGCTTCAAAATGGACGCGTCCCAAATCGCGGTAGTTGCGCTAATGACTGCCGATTCGACTACGAATATTTCGTGCGTGATAAGGATAGCGGTAAATTAGTAGCATTTGATGAGCGCGAGTTTTATGCAAAAAATCCCGATAATGGCGTGATGATGAGGCTTGAGGAAAATGAGTTTGGGACGCATATTTTTAACGCAAAGGATTTGAATCTCTCCGCACATTTGGGCGAGATTTTAAAATCTGGCGTGATTAACGCGCTAAAAATCGAGGGGCGCACGAAATCGCCCTACTACGCGGCAATCACAGCGCGGACTTATCGAATGATAATCGATGATTTTTACAAGGGGCAATCCCGCGCAGAATTGTATGAATCCGAGCTAAACACGCTAAAAAATCGCGGTTTTAGCGATGGATATTTGATTCGCCGTCCGTTTGAACGGCTTGACACGCAGAATTTTAAGACTGCCATTAGCGAGGGTAGCTATCAAGTCAATGCCGAAGTGCTGGAAAATGGCGAGTTTGCGATATGTAAGCACACGATTCGCGTGGGCGAAGTAAAAGAGCTAGTCGCGCCACTTGGGATTTTAATAAATTGCGGGACAAGCGAAATTGGCGCGATTTGGAGTGAAAATGAAAAAGGGGTGGAAAAATATTTTGTTCGCTTTGATAAAATCATTTTGGAGGACGGACGAGAGCTAGATGAGATTCACAGCGGAAATGTGAATGCCTTTAAAATGCCCCTAAAAGTGCCAAAATTTAGCTTTGTAAGACAAAAAATTTAGATTCGTGCAAAATTTACTAAAACCGCTACTTTGATTGGGAAATTATAAAAAAGGAAATACAAATGCAACCAAATTACAAGCATTTTATAAGCAAAGCAAAGGGGATTAAGGGGATTTGTGTAAATATTACCTAGATTCCCCAAAAATTTTTATAAAAAAATCAAGCAAAATTTATATTGCAAAAGTCGCGTTTTGTCGATATTTGATTTTATCAAATTTAATAAAAGGATTTATGATGACAGGGATTAGTCAGCTTTCATTGTCTGCGTTTCTTAAAAAATAGGGGGACGCCCTTATGAAACCATATCCACCTCGTCATACTGAGCGCGACAGCGCGAAGTATCCAAATCAAGCGAATTAAAATTATGGACAAATCAATGACATAAAAGCGAATCAAAACAACCTCGCTTAGTGGATTATAGAATCTATGTGGTTAATGGGGACTCTACTTTTGGCAGAAGCCAAAAGTAGCAAAAACTTTTTATTTTGATTTGATTTGCCTAAAGTTAGCGATTCGCCTTTGATTTACAATTCGCCCAAATGGATACTTCGGGCTAAAGCCCTCAGTATGACGAGGTGGGTGCGACTTATCGTCATACTGAGCGGAACACAGTGTAGCGAAGTATCCAAATCGAGCGAATCTATAAATAACAAATTAAAGATTAACAAATAAAATCATTTCATAATCTAAATTTCACTATTTCTGCTTTGTCTCTATCGCTTAAAGATTCGGTGTTTATGAATCTAGCGATGATATTCACAATATCACCAATCTTAACATTATTGCTTATATTTTCCATATAGTGAAAATACTGCTCAAATAAGGCGATTTCATAAGCACTAAATTCGTTATTTACCTCGTGTTCTTTATTTTGGCTATCTACCCACTTTATAATATAAAACAAATGCAATCTCATCAAATTCACACCGATTTCCATTGCATTTATCGTAGAAAATCGCACCAAAATATCTAATATTTGCGGAGTGATTTTGCCAAAATCACAATTTATTTCCTTTTTAAAGCGCGTAAAATCATCAAAGATTCGCTCAATCACACGAATATTTGTTATGCCTTTTTCAATGCAATAATTTTTTATGATGAGTTCAGCGGTAGAATCGATATTCACGCCATTTTTGGCGATTTTAAAGCTATATTCTGCACTTGGATTTAGCATTATTTCTCTATCAATGATTTTATCTTTGGCAAAGAAATCTGTGCTATTTAGCTTACTCTTATTAAAAATCAGCACGACTTTACAGCCTTTATGTTCCTTTAGTTCATTTATAAGTCCTAAAACGCCTTGCAAGATTCCGCTATCCATTCGCTCTAAATCATCAAAGCAAATAATTTTATTGTTAAAATTTTCCTTGCTAATTAAATCAAATAGATTTGACACCGAGCTATTAAAGCTTACAATACCAAGATTTAGGGCGAATCGTATATTTTTGATTTTGCAAATAGCCTTATTGCGCTTTGTTATATTAAGATAAGCGCTTCTTTTATCACTACAATGTCGCTTTTGCCAATTAGCGACATATAAATATTGTTGTCTTTATAATGCTTATCACAAAATGCTTTCCAAAAATGCGTTTTCCCCACACCCCAATCACCATAAATCGCCACCACGATATTATCGTTAGTGTCTAATAGCGATTTTAGGCGTTGCTCGTGGTGCAGAAATTCATTGCTTATGTTTAAAATCATTTTAGTTTCCTTTTTATTTCCGCCTAATTGTTATATCACTTTTTTGCGTTTTATCTCTCTCATGCCTATTTATCTCATCAATATCATTTTGTAGCTCGGTATATTGACTGCAACCATAACCTTCACCTAAATCACAAGCCTTTTTATAGTATTTAAAGGCTTCATCTTGATTACGCAGTGAGCAGTTTGCACCATATTTTGGTTCCCAACTACCATATCTATTGACTGATATGGAGTGAAATTCATTGCCCAATAAAACACAACAACGCCCACTACCAAGACTACAACCTTTTCTTATAACTTTCATATAATCCCTGCAATTTAGTCCTGCTCTCTCCAAATCATAGTGATTTACTCGTTTAATATTCCAAGAATTTTTTCCTATTATAATACCCGCAATATCATCACACGCTTCCACGCTACCACCTAAGCATTTTGTCTTACGAATTTCTGCTTTTTCTTCTTCTAGCGTTTTTACTCTTTCCATTTTTGCTGTTTTAGGGCAATATTTAGTTGTAATTGGCTATTGCTGTTGTATTTTTGCTATTAGCACAATTCTATTGGGGCAATCTTTAGTTTGAATATATTTTGGGAATTGATGGACATATCCATTGTTAAATTTAGCCTTACAATCGCCTATATCTAACAATCCATCACTACCAATTACACTTTTTTTAAATGCCATACTATCAACTTTCCCAGAATCACAAATAATCTCTGCAACATCTCTTGGTTCACTATTAAATCTAACGACATATCTACCACTGCTACCATAGCCTACGAATCCAAATGCCATAATGGCTAACAAAGTCCTTTTTAATAACTTTTTCATTTTTACCTCCTATAATTTCGTGCTATCAATAAATAGCGTAGTATCATCACCATTTATAAATCTATCTATCGCCTCATAGCCACGAGCAATAAAGCCACTACAACTTATATTGCACCCTTCGCCGAATTGCAAATTGACACTAAAGCAATTTTCTTTGCCCTCAATCGCATTTATTACCACGCATTTTATTTGCGCTATATTTACGAAAATAACATTACTCACATTGCTGTGCATTTTACAAGTGATTTGTTTAAACATATTTTCTCCTTGCTATGATTTTGTTTGAAAATGCGATTATACCACAAAAATCTAAATATTCTACTTATTTTATAAAAATAGTTGAATATTTCAATAGATTGTTTATTACCAAAAAAATCGCAAAATACGCCAAATTTTTGACAAAAATCTAACTTGGAGTGCGTAAATGGCAAAGCTAAACAAACGCGATATGGCAGGATATTTGGGCGTAGATGTCAGCACTCTGCATAATTGGCGTAAGAAAAAGCCCAATCTCTATCGTATCATCGTAAAGGGCTTTCGCTTTGATGAGGCACTAAAATCTAGCAAGGACGCTTATGAGCGATTGCGTAAAATCGATGATGAGATAGATAGCGAGATTGAGCGATTCGCAGATAATGGCGATATGGGGGGGGGAAATAGATAAAATGGCAATATTTTTTAGATTTTGCGATTTTTAGATTCTTTTGACAAAGTAAAAAAGCCAAAAGCATTTTTATTTCATCGTAATTTTTTGCTATAATTCCGCATTTTTTTCACAATCATTTCAAGGATTTTCACAATGTTTGACTATGGGATAAAATTTTGGAGCAGAGATGATTTTGTTATCGAAGATGGCAAGGTAAAGGTTGAGGAAAATAGAGACATTGCAATCATCGACATAGTGCGACAAATCCGCGATGACGGCTACAAAGGACCGCTTCTTATTCGCTTTCCGCACCTTATCAAAAAGCAACTAAATAAGCTCTTTAGCTCATTTAGAAGCTCAATTAAGCAGTATAAATACAAAGGCGCGTTTAAGGCGGTTTTTCCGCTCAAAGTCAATCAATTTCCAAATTTTGTTTTGCCCCTTGTGGAGGCGTCAATCGACAAGGATTATGGGCTAGAGGCGGGGAGCAAGGCGGAGCTGATTGTCGCAATGGCTTATACAAATTTAGGTTCGCCCATTACGGTCAATGGATTCAAAGATAGGGAAATGATAAATTTGGGCTTTATCGCCTCAAATATGGGGCATAATATCACGCTTACGATTGAAGGGCTAAATGAGCTAAAAACCATTATTGAGGTGGCAAAGGAAATGGGCGAACCTTGCCCAAATATCGGCATTCGGATTCGTCTGCATTCTATGGGGAGCGGGATTTGGGCGAAATCTGGCGGGATTAACGCAAAATTTGGGCTGACTTCCACCGAGCTACTAGAGGCTGTGAATCTGCTTAAAAAATCCAAGCTAATCTCGCAATTTTCGATGATTCACTTTCATATCGGCTCTCAGATTCGCGATATTTCGCCACTTAAAAAAGCACTGCGCGAGGCTGGAAATATCTATGCCGAGCTTCGCAAAATGGGTTGTGAAAATCTAAATATCGTAAATATCGGCGGAGGCTTGGCGGTGGAATACACGCAACACGAGGGGCTAAATAATCGCAATTACACGCTTGATGAATTTAGTGGCGATGTGGTGTTTTCTTTGCGTGAGATTGCCAAAAATAAAAAAGAGCGAGAGCCAGATATTTTCATCGAATCAGGACGCTATATCGCCGCAAGCCACGCGGTTTTAGTCGCGCCTGTGTTAGAGCTTTTTTCGCAGGAATATGACGAACAGGCTTTGAAACTAAAAAAAGATAAAAATCCAAAGCTAATTGATGAATTATTAGACTTGTATAATAGCATTGATGAGCGACACGCAATGGAGTATTTGCACGATAGCTTAGACCATTTGGAGTCGCTTTTGACGCTTTTTGAGCTTGGCTATATCGACTTGCAGGATAGAAGTAATGCGGAGATTTTGGTGCATTTGATTATCAAAAAAGTCATTTCGATTCTAAAGCACAAAAATCACAATGAAATTTTGCGAATCCAAGATGAGATTCAAGAACGATATTTGCTAAATTGTAGCTTTTTTCAAAGCATACCTGATAATTGGGGGCTAGGACAGAGCTTTCCTGTAATGCCACTTGACAAGCTAAATACGCGCCCGACAAGAAGTGCAAGTTTGTGGGATATAACCTGCGATAGCGATGGCGAAATCGGCTTTGATAAGAACGCGCCATTATTTTTGCACGATGTGAATATCAAAAAAGAGGAATATTTTTTGGGATTCTTTTTGGTGGGCGCGTATCAAGAAGTGCTAGGAATGAAACACAATCTTTTCACGCACCCTACGGAATTTAGCGTGGTTTTGGACGAAGATGATGAGCGCGGATACACTATCGAAAATCTACTTCCAGCGCAAAATATCTTAGATGTGCTTGATGATTTGGATTACGATACAAAGGATATTGAGCGAATCTTGCGCCAAAGGATTGAGGAATCGCAGTATTTAAACGATGATGAGCGCAAAGAGATTTTGGGGCATCTTTATATAATGCTTAGCGAAAATGGCTATTTGCGGACGATTAGCGCGAAGTGATTCGATAAAATCGCGCTTATTTCGTCATTGCGAGGCGAATCACGCGAATCGCTAAAATATCAACGAATCGTCATTGCGAGAATCGGCAACGCCGATTCAAAGCAATCCAAACCAAAAATAAACAAAAGGCAAAAAATGAATATTTTTAGCATAATCAAAGAGGATTTTCGCACCATTAGGACGCGCGACCCTGCGCTAAATTCTAGTGTGGAGCTATTTTTCAATTATCCGGGGCTTTTTGCCATTGTAAATCATCGAATCGCGCACAGGCTGTATAATCGTGGCTTTAGGCTTATCGCTCGTGCAATTATGGGATTCGTGCAGTTTGTGGCAAATATCGACATTCACCCCGCTGCGATTATCGGTAGGCGCGTATTTATCGACCACGGAGTAGGCGTAGTCATCGGCGAGACGGCGATTTTAAAAGATGACATTATGATTTATCAAGGCGTTACACTTGGAGGCGTGAGCTTAGAAAAAGTCAAACGCCACCCGACAATCGAAAATGGCGTGGTTATCGGCGCGGGAGCAAAAATATTAGGCAATATCACAATCGGCGCAAATGCCAAAATCGGCGCAAATTCTGTGGTGATAAAGGACATTCCGCCAGATTCCACTGCGATTGGAATCCCAGCCAAAATAATCCAAAAAGGGCGCACAAAGGAATCCACCGCGCAAAATAAATTGCCCGACATTGAGGCGCAAATGTTTAATTATTTGCTTAAAAAAATCGAGCTACTAGAATGCCGTGTAAAGCGCGATTGCAAGGATTTAGAGGCATTAGAAGCCGAGCAAGAAAAGCTAGATAAATTCTATGAGAGTTTTATAAAGACGATAAAAGATACATAAAAATATTTTTAAAAGGCAAAATTATGAGATACAAAACCAAGCAAATTTTTGTAGGAAATGTCCCTATCGGGGGCGATTCGCCTATTAGTGTGCAAAGTATGACTTTTAGTAAGACAAAGGATATTGCCACCACAAAGGCGCAGATTGATAGACTGCAACTCGCTGGGTGCGACATAGTGCGCGTGGCTGTGAGCGATGAAGAGGACGCAAACGCGCTTAAAACGCTAAAAAGCCAAATTAAGATTCCGCTAATTGCAGATATTCACTTCCGCTATAAACTCGCGCTAATTGCGCTTGAATCTGTTGATTGTATCCGCATAAATCCGGGCAATATCGGCGATAAAAAGCGTGTAGAAATGATAGCCAAAGGTTGCAATGAACGAAAGATTCCTATACGAATCGGCGTAAATGCGGGTAGTTTAGAGAAACAATTTGAGCAAAAATACGGCGCGACACCGCAAGGAATGGTGCAATCTGCGCTTTATAATATCAAGCTACTTGAAGACTGCGGATTCACAAATATCAAAATCTCACTCAAAGCAAGTGATGTGGAGCGCACAATCGCCGCATATAGATTACTGCGCCCACAAGTGCCATATCCATTTCATATCGGCGTAACGGAGGCTGGAACGCTTTATCACTCCATCATCAAAAGCTCTATGGCACTTGGCGGACTTTTGTTAGAGGGCATAGGCGACACTATGCGCGTCTCAATCACGGGCGAACTAGAAAAAGAAATCGAAGTGGCGCGTTCAATCCTAAAATATTCAGGGCGACAAAAAGAGGGCATAACGCTCATATCCTGCCCTACTTGTGGGCGAATCGAGGTGGATTTAGTCAGCGCAATCAAAGTCGTAGAGGAACGATTGCGACATATCAAAAAGCCGCTGCAAGTCTCTGTAATGGGCTGCGCGGTAAATGCGCTAGGCGAGGCAAAACACGCTGACATTGCCATAGCCTTTGGCAACAAAAGCGGACTAATCATCAAAAAAGGCGAGATTTTACGCAAAATGAGCGAAGAGACAATTTTAGATGAATTTATCAAGGAAGTTGAAAAAATGGCAGAGGAAAATTGAGGTGTGAGAGAATATGTGCGAATCGCCCACTCTGTCATACTTAAGCGAATCTCCCCCTCCACCACTCCGTCATACTGAGCGTAGCGAAGTATCCCAAACAAAATCAAATTCGTGCGTAGCGCAACTACTTAAAAGTTTTTGCTACTTTTTGCTTTCGCAAAAAGTAGAATCCTTCTTTCTCCCCATAGACTCTAAACCACCAAGCGAATCGATAAATAAAATTTCAAATATTTCAATCTTTTAAGTCAAATTTTAGTCAAAATAATTAGAATTGCAAAGTTATTTTTAAGAAAAAGCAAAGGGCAAAATTTTGGAATCAAATCAAAATAAAATCTTAAATTATGCAAATCGTTTGAAACTACCTAGCTCACGCACTTATGGGGGGGGGGGAACGCACCTCTTTATTTAGCTCATTATCAAACCCGCGAATCTATAATCCAAAAATTCCTAATTTTAGGGCGATTCTTGCCCCATATTGTTATTAAGGCATTTAAAATGCCAAAGCAATCTAAAAACAATAAATCCGCACAAAGTGCGAATCCACGCAAAAGTTTTTGCTACTTTTGGCTTTCGCCAAAAGTAGAATCCCCCTATCCACTAGACTCTAATCTACAAAGCAAGGTTACTTTGATTCGCTTTTGTGTAATTGATTTTATTTATTGCCTTAAGTCGCTCGGTTTGTATTGCCACGCCTTGCCAAAGGCAAGTCTCGCAATGACGATAAGTAGTGTCGATTTGCATAAATTTAATTCGTGCGGTTTGGATACTTCGCTACACTGCGTTCCGCTCAGTATGACGAATGATTGCCACAAAAAGAAAAAACCCGTCATACTGAACGAATCTAATCTCCACCTCGTCATACTGAGCCTTTGTAAAAGGCGAAGTATCCATTTTGGCGATTTTAGAATCACCTGTGATTCGCTCACTTTAGGCGAATCTATATATTTAGTATTCAAACGATTCGCCACTCTCCACACCACTTTTAAAGGAATCCAAATGCAAACTTAAATCTTAAATTTTCACGCATTTAGATTCGCGTGTGTGGTAAAAAGTCGGCGGTTAGGCAAAAGATTCGCCCATAAATAAGGGCAGATAAAATTTCAAAAATGAAAGGACAAAAAAGATGAAAAATCTACTTAAAATATTCGTGCTAGGGTTTCTAGCACTTGGATTCGTGGCGTGTGATGGCTCACCGAGTTGTAAGAGCGGGGAGGTTAAAGATGAGGTAATCAAAAAGATTAAATCTATGTATCCAAATTCAAATTCCAATCCAAAGCTGACAAATATTGTAATGGAAGATTCGGATAAAGAGGAAAAGATGGTTGAATGCAAGGCAGATGTGTCAAATCTTGATGAGGATATAATATCCGTTCGTTATAGTGCGCATACAAGAGGCGATAAAGTGCAAGTTAGCACTAGAATAGCATCATCGGCGATAGCTACGATTAGAAGTGAGATTGCAGATATGCAAAAAGCGATTGTAGCAAAAGTATTTACAAATAATGTAAATACAAAATCGCCCACAGCACCCAAAGGCAAGTCGTGGGGCGAGTGGATTATAGAAATAAATAAACTTGATGCAAATAAATGGCAATCCACCGCTAATGGCGTCATTTTAAAGGATTGCGGTGGAGAAAATCCGCTAATATCGATAGATACAAAAGGTGATATGCACTTTAAACCTAGCACATTGCCTAGCGATAATGCTCTTTGCAAAGGACTAAGCAATAGTTATAAAGGCAAAAGTGGCAGTGGCGACAAAAAGATTCCACTAGCTTCAGGTGGAACGGTATCGTTTCGATAGGGCGTTGATTCGCGCCGATTCAGCTAAATTATGCGCGAATCGGCAAAACAAAATTTAAAACAAAGGAGTAAAAAATGAGTAAGTTAAGATTATTGATAGGCGTAGGTTTATGTGGCATTCTATTCGCAGGGTGCAGTTTTTTTGATTATGTATTTGGCAGTAAAAGCAATAAAAGCGTTGAGAGCGATGAGATTCAATATGGAACTATTGATTGTGTCCCAAGCGACTTAGTAAAACGATTAGCAAGTAAAAAATACTATGATGGTGTGAAAACTTATCAAACACCAGAACAGCAATTTAAGAATTACATAAAACGCTATGGCAAAATTTTTGAGGATTATAGATATGACGGCACAGGAATAACTAAATGTTATGATTTAGTGATTGAATCTTATAATGAAGTGTTAAAAAACGCTAAAACATTGCCTACTAATATTAACAATGAACTAGCATTTGAAAAAGAATGGCTTGTATGTGATAAAATGCCTTTGTGGTTAGAAACGAAGTTAGATGAATACATTAACCAAAATAGGGGCGATGACATAGCATATATCAATGCCTCCAAATTTAAAAGTGCGTGGAATAGCAAACTTACCGATAGCAATAAGTATGTTTGGGGCGGCGAATTTTTAAGGAATGACATAGGCAGAATGGCAAATTGCGTTGCTTATAAAGCAGCCATTAAAGCCATAGAAAATGATTTGATTGATTTAGGCAATGGCAAAAAGGCGAAATGCGCTGATTTAAGCTATGATGACGCTCCAAAATGCTTGGATTACTTTGTAAGCGTGTATGACAAAGCATATAAGGACAAAGAAAAGGAATTAAAAGCCGAGCAAAAAGAGATAAACATTAAAAAAGAGCGAATGAAATATGAGCAGATAAATAGGCGATAGCAATTTGCCAAATCTGCGCTAATTTTGCAGGCGAATCTGTGAAATTTTGGCGAATCAAGCGCGAATCTAAGTCATAGATTCGCCAAAATCGCGCGAATCGCTTTTTGATTTGCGATTCGCCAAAGTGGATACTTCGGCTCACTTTGTTTGCTTAGTATGACAAAGTGATAGATTCGCCTTTTTGGCAAATCTATATTTCACTCCACCACCTCACAAAATAGCGCGGTTTCAACGGTAAGCGAATAATCTATGCCTTGATGAATCTTAAATTTATATCCCAAATTCCACGATTCGATTAGCGGTTTTATTTTAAAATAATCGCTTGGCTGATGATATATACTTAAAAGCATAGCGGGTTTTTGCTCACATATCGTCTCTTTCGCACCTTTTAGGAATTCCATCTCAAAGCCCTCAATATCGACTTTGATAAAGCCTACTTGTATTTTATTTTCCCGCACAAACTCATCAAGCGTAGTGATTTCCACCGACTCTGTATTTTCAAAATGCTCACTAAAAGCAATGCTCGAGCCAAGCCCATAGGTGTCGCTGATGCCTATTTCGGCTTTGGCATTTTCCGCGCCAAGTCCTTTATTTATAGGAATCACGCGCTTTAGATTATTTAGCTTGATAGTTTGCAAAATGCGCTCATAATTATCCTTTGTGGGCTCAAAAGTGTAAATATTTTTGTCGGTAAATTCCTCAAAAATCATCGCACTATCGCCCACATATCCACCCGCATCGATAAAATCTTTATTTCGCATTTTTGCCAAAGTGCTTTGCTCTAGCACATTCAGGCTATGTTTATGCCAAAATACGCTAATCTCAAATCTATCAATGGGAAGCAAATAATGCTTGTAACAATAAAGATTGTCGCTTAATTTATAGATATTTGGCAAAAATTCATTCTCAATTCTACGCCACTCATCGATTTCTTGCGCCGATATGGCTGTGAAATTATGATTGTTATCCCTATAAGATTGCGCACACCTACCCATTTGGCGCAATACAAATGCTTGATTTTCCTTGCTTAAGCCACTAATAAGTGATAAAATCTCTTGCTTAGCATTTGGACTTGTGGCGATATGTTTGCCGATTTGAATATTAGCCCAAATAGAAAATGGTTGCGTTTTGTGGATTTGTGAAGTGGTTTTTGAAAAGATTTGAATACCAAAGATTTTATAGCGAGTTTTTATCGTGCAGAGTGTGGATTTAGGATTGTTGATTTCCCCCCCCCCCCGTATGTGGCGATTTGCATAGGTATGCCGTTGCTAAACTCGCTTACGCTCACAAGTGTGCGAATCTTTTGAAAAAGTGGCAAAAACAGCACGAATCGCGTGATTTTTTCGCAGGTATCAAAAATATGTCCCTTTTTCACTTTCCTAATGCCAAGTGCCTTTTTCAACCATATTTCAAGTAGCTGAAATGTCTTTTTAAATGTTTGTCTCATTTTTTATCCTTTGAATTAAAATTTAAAAATGGTAATTTTAACACAAAATATTTGTTTTTTTTGGATTGCTTCGGCGATTCTAACAAATCGCCTCGCAATGACGAGGTGGTGGGCATTTATTTACCCTCACAATGACGGCATAGCAGATTTTCCATTGCAATTACAACTCGCATACTTCATTTAGTCATTGCGAGTGAGTAAAGCGAACGAAGCAATCTATTTGTTTTTTGGATTGCTTCGGCGATTCTAATAAATCGCCTCGCAATGACGAGGTATAGCGTAGATTCCATTCGTAATGACGAAAATGTAGCTAGAATTGTCATTTCATTTTTGTTTAAATCACATTTTATTTGTCATTGCGAGGGCTTTGCCCGAAGCAATCCACTTTATCAATTTAATTTTTTGGATTGCCACGCCTTGCCAAAGGCAAATCTCGCAATGACGACTAAGCAGCAAGGATTCATATAATTTAGATTCGTGCGATTTGGATTGCTTCAAATCGCTTTGTGATTCTAGCAATGACGAGGCGTGGGGCTACACAAATCACCCTGCTCTATTTTGTCAGCATTATTGCATTTAGCGTTACGCAAAAACGCCAAATTTATGATTCAATATAATGCGCTCCTAAGCTCTCTTTTCGCGCTAGTGCCGATTGAATAATTTTTCGTGCGCTTAGTAGGCGGAGTTTTAAAAGTCGCCCTATGTCGCCACGAAGCATTACTTCAATGCCACCCATTGCTGAATCTAGTCCGCTTTTGGTGCGCTTAATGCCTACATTTTGCCACATAATATCGCGCAAAACGGCTTTGTAGCGCAAATCGCCGTCCTTTTCCAAAATCTCATTATTGATAGGAAAATGTCGCTCACTCGTAGAAATCGCCGAATCTACGATATTTTGCGCGGCGACTTTGCCAAAGACTAGCCCCTCTAAAAGCGAATTTGACGCTAGGCGATTCGCGCCGTGAAGTCCGTTGTTTGCGCACTCGCCGATTGCGTAGAGATTTTGCATACCGATGACTTTAGCGTCTATTTCACAGGCGATTCCGCCCATAGAGTAGTGAAATGCGGGAGAAATGGGAATCTTATCTTTAGGAATATCAAGCCCACACGCGCTTAACTGCCGATAAATATTGGGAAATCGCTCTTTAAAGCCCTTGTTGTCAAACGCGCCCAAATCGATAAACGCCTCTTGCTTGTTTTTGGTGCAGTAGTCAAAAATGCCCCGTGCCACAATGTCGCGCGGTGCTAACTCGCCCCTTTTGTCATAGTCAAACAAAAATCGCTTTCCACTCCTATCCACTACGATTCCACCATCGCCTCTCACGGCTTCGCTTATGAGCTGTTTTCTAGCGTGATTCGTGGCAACAAATACGGTGGGGTGGAATTGCAACATTTCCATATCGCGTAAGGGGAGATTATGCTCTAAGATAATGCCGTGAATGTCGCTGCTAATGGTGTATGCGTTTGTGTGATATTTGAAAAGTCCGCCCACACCGCCACTTGCGATGACGACATTATCGGCGTAAAGATTTAGGACGCCCTGCTTGGTATTCACGCACACGCCATAGACTTTGTCCTCCTCGATTAGCAAGTCGATGACTTGTGCGCCTTTCCAAAGCGTGTGTTTTAGATTTTTAATCAAATGCGTGTGGAGAATGCGCCCCGTGCCGTCTCCATTGGCGTGGATTATGCGCGAAATGCTGTGTCCGCCCTCTTTGGCGAGTAAAATCTTGCCGTCATTGCCTCTATCCACCTCGAATCCGTCATTTATTAGCTCATCTAAAATCTCAATGCTAGTTTCGCTAAGGGTTTGCACGACTTGCAGATTATTTACATTGCTCCCCGCATCAAGCGTATCGCGGATATGAGACGGAATGTCGTCCTTGCCGTTTGCGATTGTGATTCCGCCCTGCGCGTAGAATGTATTGCACTCCCACGGCTCATCTTTGCAGAGTAAAAGCACTTTTAGGTTTGGTGGTAAGTGCTTGGCGCAGTATAATCCAGCGACACCAGCACCGATAATAATTACATCGTATTTCATAAAATTACCTCCTTTGTTTGGCAATTTGTTCTTGGGTAATCATTTGGATTATTTTGGCGACAAAATTTCGCTCAATGGACGCCCAAGTCCTATTTCGCTCATTTCGCGCCAAAATAATCCAAAGCACTACCGCAATTACTTCGATTGCGATTCGTGCTTTGCACGAATCGATTAAAAAACAAACGCGAATCCTTATTCAAAGTTTTTGCTACTTTTGGCTTTTGCCAAAAGTAGAATCCCCTCTACCTCGTCATTGCGAGGCGATTCGCACGAATTGCCGAAGCAATCTACACTACTATAAAATGGATTCGCCTTGTATCCACACCCACAAAAACCCACCGCCAAATATGCTATAATCACAAAATGAAAAACATTCAAAGCATCATCTCCAATCTTAGGCGCGACAGCCTAAAAAAGCTAAATTCAAATGCAATTATAAACAAACTACTTTTAACTTTACCCAAAGATTTGCAAAAAAGCATTTTATTTGGCACACTAAAGGGCGACACGCTACTTATTGCCACCGCAAATAAGGGCGTTTGCACAGAAATCAATAATTTTCGCGCCCCAAATTTGCTAAATGCGATAAATTTAATGTGCGAATCCGCCGAATCTATCGCATATTCGGGCGAATCAAGGGCGAATCTTAATGCGAATCACACGAATCTTAGCGATGATTTAGAAATCTTACGCAAAATCAAAAAAATCAAAGCCTACATTCCGCAAAATATACTAGAAATTTTACAAAGCAAATCACAGCAACAAGCAAATATAATCATCACAGAGCATTATAAAGAACGCGCCTTAGGCACATTTCACATTAACGAAAATAGCCCGTTTAAAGAAATCTTTAGCGCAATCAAAAGCGCGATTAGGCACAATATCGATGAATCTAAAAGAGCAAATTAAAAATCTCCCGCAACAAAGCGGAATCTATCAGTATTTTGATAGCAAAAATCGAGTGCTATACATTGGCAAGGCAAAAAATTTACGCAATCGCGTTAAAAGCTATTTTAATCTTAGTGGCGATTCGCCCACGCCAAGCGCAAATGTGAGCCACCGAATCGCCCTAATGATTTCACAAATCGCGCATTTGCAAATTATCCTAACCCAAAGCGAACAAGACGCCCTAATCCTTGAAAACTCCCTAATCAAGCAGCTTAAACCCAAATACAACATTCTACTTCGCGATGACAAGACTTATCCATACATTTTGATTGACAAAAACGCCGAGTTTGCGCGGTTAGAGATTGTGCGGAAAATCACAAATGACAAAAATCATCTTTATTTTGGTCCATATTCAAGCGGAGCGCGGGAGATTTTAGAGGCGATTTATGAGATTTGTCCGCTCGTGCAGAAAAAATCCTGCCTAAAAGGCAAAAAAGCGTGTTTATTTCATCAAATCAATCGTTGCTACGCGCCTTGCGAGGGGAAAATTTCGTCCGCAACATATAGCGAAATTTTACAAAATGCAATAAATTTGCTTCAAAATCCAAGCAAAATTTTAAAGATTTTGGAGGAAAAAATGCGCTTTTTTGCGGAAAATCTGCGCTTTGAAGAGGCGAATCGCCTAAAAGCACAATGCGCCAAAATCCGCCAAAATACGAGCATTAGTAGCATTGATTTGGCAAAACTTTATAATTGCGATATTTTTGTGATTGAGAGCAACGCCACAAAATCCGTGCTTGTAAAAATCTTTATGCGCGATGGGCGCGTGGTTTTCAGCGACCATTTTTTTATCAATCACAACGAAAACGACTTGGATTTGGATTCACTATACACGCAAAGTTTGCTAAATCATTATAAGAATAATGCGCCACTCGCGCTAGATTCAATCCTTTTACCTTATAGTTTAAGCGATAGTGCGATTTTGAGTGAATTTTTTAGGCAACATTTTGGCAAAAATATAATAATTTTGCACCCAAAAAGTGGCGAAAAGAAAAAATTGGTAGATTTGGCAAAAAATAATGCCAAAAATATTTTAGAAAATGCCGAGACAGCTGAATCGCACACCGAATCGCGCATTTTAGAGGCAATCAAAAGCCTTTTTGGTTTGCAAAATGTGCCAAATAAAATCGAGGTTTTTGACACGAGCCATTTTCAAGGAAAAAGCGCGGTGGGCGCGAAAATCGTCTATGAAAACGGTGAGTTTGACAAACGCGCCTACAAACGCTATGCGCTTGAGTGGTGCGATGAATACGCGCAAATGACGGAGCTATTGAGCCGCCGTGCAAATCGCTTTATTGACGAGAGCGATTTGCCACCTGATTTGTGGCTACTTGATGGCGGATTTGCGCAGATGAAAATCGCGCGTGAGATTATCGAATCCATTGGCGCGAATGTGGATATTGTAGGCATTGCAAAGGAAAAGGTAAATCACAAGGCATATCGCGCAAAGGGCGGTGCGCGGGATATTTTGCGCTTTAATGATTTGGAATTGCGATTAGAAAAAAATGATGAACGGCTTATGTTTTTGCAAAAATTGCGCGATGAGGCGCATAGATTCGCAATCTCTTTTCATCGCAAAAAAGGGCGCAAAAGTTTAAGTGAATCGGCTTTGAGTGGCAAATACAGCCCCGCACAAATAAAGAAATTACTAAATTATTTCGGCTCGTTTGAATCGGTGCAAAACGCCGATGAAAGCACAATAAAAGAAGTGCTAAAACGGCGCAAAGATTCATAATGATTTGTAATAAATATTTAAAGAAAATTCTCAACTAAACTAAAATTTACCAAAAAAATGCAAAAATGCGATATTACTTTTTATTAAATTGCAAAGGAAAAACAATGGAACAAGCCACAGCACGAGTGAATCCAAACAATCCACTAGCAAACGCTAGACCCGTCCCACCCATAAATCAAGCGACGCTAAACCAAGCTAGAGCACAACAAGCACAAAATATGCAGCCACAGCCCACACCAAGCGAAGCCGTAAGGCAAAATATAGCTCAGCTTAAAGTCAATGTCGAAAAGCTAGATTTTGCCGTTACGCGCAAGATTCGCGCTTATCTTAAAAAGCTAATCGATATGGGCGGAAGCGACTTGCATGTCAAGGCTGGTTCGCAGATTCGCGCTCGAATCCACGGCGATATTATTGTCTTTAGCAATGAGATTTTTAGCAAAGAGGACGCAATCACTTTTGCCAAAGAGCTGACAAGGACGCGCTACCCTGAGTTTGTGCAAAATAAAGAAATGGATATGACTTATATTTACGATGACACAAGTCGTTTTAGGCTAAATATCTTTTTTCAAATGGACGGCGTGAGCTTTGCGTTTAGGACGATTCCTACGATTCAAAATACCATTGATGGGCTAGGACTCCCAGAGGCGATTCACAAAATCACCGATATGGAGCGCGGACTCGTGCTTGTAACGGGGATTACAGGTTCTGGTAAATCTACCACTTTGGCAGCAATCATCAATGAGATAAATCACAAACACGCAAAACATATCATCACTATCGAAGACCCCATAGAGTTCGTGCATAAGGATATAAAAAGCATTATCAATCAGCGCAGTGTGGGAATGGATACAAATTCATTTGCCGCCGCGCTTAAAGCCGCCCTACGCGAAGACCCCGATATTATTTTGGTGGGCGAGATGAGGGACATTGAGACTATCGAAATGGCTCTCCACGCCGCCGAGACAGGACACTTGGTGCTATCCACCCTGCATACGCTAGATGCAAAAGAGACGATAAATAGGGTTATCTCCGTGTTTCCAGCCACCGACCAAGCGCGGATTCGCGCTATGCTTTCAAGCACACTAAATGCGATTATCTCTCAAAGGCTACTTAAAAACAAACAAGGTGGGCGCGTGGCGGCTATCGAGCTACTCTTTAGGACACCGCGAATCGAGCTGATTATCGCCGAAGCGCGTGATGGCGAGATTGTCGAGGCTTTGGCTGAGGGCAAGGGCGTTTATCAAACGCAGACTTTCGACCAGCATTTATTTGAGCTAATCGTAAATGGCGTAGTCGATGAGGAAGCAGGGCTAGAAAAAGCTACTTCGCCTTCAGACTTAAAGCTAAAATTGCAAAATATCAACTTTGCCGACAGCAGAAACGAGGAAAATCAAATATCGCTGAAAATCTAAACCGACATAAATATAGATTCGTGCAAATAGCACGAATCGCGCCTTAAAAAAATCACAAATCACATAAATTTCATATAAATCTTAGGAATCCAAATGGCACGAAATGCAACCGACACCGAGCTACAAATCCCCAAAAAAGAAAAGTTGGACTTGCGAAATGGCAGTATTTTGCGCCTATTTTTCTCATACTCGCTCCCTGCGTTTGTGAGTATGCTTGTGCTTTCTACCTATGTCATAGTCGATGGAATCTTCGTTGGGCGCGGTATCGGTGAGCTAGGACTTGCTGCTATTGGGCTGTCTGTGCCGATTTTTACATTTTTTACGGGCATTGAGTTACTTTTAGGAATCGGTGGCGCGGCGTTAGTTAGCATTGCTTTGGGCGCGGGTAAGCCACTAAAGGCGCGAATCATTTTTAACTCCACCATTTATCTCACAATCGCCTTTGGCGTGGTTTTAGGAATCGTGCTATTTATTTTTAAAGACGCCACCGCGAGGGCTTTGGGCGCAAATGACGAGCTAATGCCGTATTTGGTGGAATATTTGGGCGTGGTTTTGCTAGGTGGCGCGGTGATAATGGCGCAATCCGTGCTTTGCTCATTTGCCAGAAATGACAAAGCCCCGAATCTCACAATGATTTCCTTTGTCGTAGGCTCACTTTGCAATATCATCTTAAATTACATTTTCATTTTTGTATGGCAGTGGGGAATGTTTGGTGCGGCGTTTAGCACGATACTTGGACATTTTATCGGGCTAGTCATCATTTTAAAGCATTTTATTTGCAAGGACGGAAAGCTGTGGTTTATGCTCGTTTTTTCTATCAGCGCGTTTAAAAAGTCGCTAATCAGCGGGATTTCGCCATCAATGTCGGAATTTGCCTTTGGAATCATCATTTTATTTATGAATCTGCTTTTATCAAGCCTAGATTCCACCAAAGGAATCGCGATTCTAAGCATTATGCTATATGTCAGCTCGGTGTGTTTTGGGTGCATTTTGGCTTTATCGCACGGACTTCAGCCCATTGTCAGCTATAATTTTGGCGCAAAGTTGCTAAATCGCGTTAGAGAGAGCTTTAAAATCGCCATAACATTCGCGCTCATCTTTGGAATCGCCATTTATATAATCATCTTTTTTTACACGCCACAAATTGCACAAATCTTTCTTAAGCCAAGCGAAACCGCGCTGTTGCCAGACTTAGTAGCTGCGGCGCGAATCTACTTTTTAGGATATTTATTCGTAGGATTTAACATAATCTCTGCTGCGTTTTTACAGGCAATCGGGCGAATCAAAGGCTCTGTCATCATCTCACTTTGCCACAATCTCATATTTATGGCGATTTTACTGCCGATTATGGCGCGAATCTACGGCGAGAGTGGCATTTGGGCGAGTTATCCTATCGCGCTATCGTGCGCCTTTGTCGTTAGCATAATCGTGCTAAAATGCGAATTTAGGGGACTAAAATGAAAAAAATAATTTTGTTTGATATGGACGGAACGCTGATTGATTCGACTGACGCGATTTATGAGAGCTTTTGTGTGGTGTTTGAAAAGCACAAAATGCCTATTTTAAGCAAGGCGGAAGTGGCAAAATATATCGGCTATCCGCTTGATGAAATGTTTGCCTTTTTTGGCGCAGAACGGGGGCGAATCGAGCAGTTGTGCGCGGACTACAAAGCGCATTATATGCAAATTCACAATGCAAAGACAAAAATGCTTGATGGCGCGGTAGAGGCGATACAAATGGCAAGTGAATTTGCGAATCTAGGCATTGTAACGACAAAATCTAGCGATTCAAGTAGGAATCTTTTGGCGCATTTTGGCGTGGCAAAGCATTTTAGTGTGATGATTGGCAAAAATGATGTGATAAATCCAAAGCCACATAAAGAGCCGATTTTAAAGGCTCTAGCGGGAATACAGAGCTTGGGCGTGGAGGCGGAGGCGCATAATATTTTTATGATAGGCGATACGATTTTGGACTTAATAGCGGCGCGGGACGCTGGAATCGTAGGGCTAGGTGTGCTATGCGGATATGGCACAAAAGATGACTTAGAGCAATTTAGCAAATTTATTTTTAAGGACACAAAAGAAGCAGTAGGGTTTGCAAGACGGGTTTAAAATTATGCTATTTTGTGGCAACGCGCTCTAAAATCAAATCCAAAATTTCCTCCGCGCCGTTTTTGGATTTGAGATTTTTAAGATTCGCGCTGATTGTCGCAAAATCCGCCGAATCTAAATAGCTAAAAAACGCCTCCGCGCTTAAATTTTTTTGCTCTACCACCTCACAAAGCCCTTGTTGCTTTAAAAATAGCGCATTTGTAAGCTGATGATTTTTTGCCGCAAAAGGATATGGCACAAAATAGCAAGGCAGCGCATTTGCCACAAGCTCCCATAGACTACTCGCACCAGCGCGAGACACGCACAAATCCGCGCTCTCAATAAAACGCACGATATTTTCATCAAAGGCAAAAAGTGTGATTTTTTGATTTTCGTCCTCAATTAGATTTGTGCTTAAATCCGCGCTATTTGCGATATTTGCGCCAAAATCGCCCAGCAAATCATTATATGTTTTTTTCACGCGCTCAAAGTCCTTTGCGCCACATTGATGAATGATTTTTATGTCGCGCTTTAATAATTTTGGCGCAAGTTGCAGGGCAAAGTCATTGATTGCCACTGCGCCCTGCGAACCGCCTAAAAATAAAATAGTGCCGACTTTTTTCCGCACTCGCGCAGTTTTGACAAAAATATCGTTGATAGGATAGGCGGTGCGGACAAAATTTTTTAATTTCAGCTCAAAGCTCCCAAATACCGCCTTTGCAAAGGGTGAGAGGGCTTTATTTAGTGTGCCTAGCACACTATTTTGCTCGTGGATAAAAAGCGGGATTCGTCCTAAAATCGCCGCACCACTCGCGCCACCTGCGCTAAATCCGCCCACGCTAACGACAAAATCCACGCTATGCTTTTTTAAAATCTCACGCGCTTTGAAAACCGCCTTTAGTTGCAAAAATAGCGATTTTATTATGCCAAATCCGCGCTTATTTACTACACCTGTGGAATCTAAGAAGTATTTTTGGCTAAAAATATCTGCGGATTCAAACCACGCCCTATCCTGTCCGCTTTGTGAGCCTATGTATATGGTGCTAAAGCCTCTTTTGACGCATTCTACGCCCAAAGCACGGGCAATGCTTAAATGTCCGCCCGTGCCACCGCCTGTGATTGCGACATTTAGGGGGCGAATCGCGCTTGGATTTACCGCAGGATTCGCGGTGTGATTCGCGTTTAGATTCGTGGCGTTATTGTTAGATTCGCTCATAGATTCGCCCTTTGAAATGCGTTTGCCAAAAGTGCCACGCCAAAGCCCACAAACACCACCGCGCAAATCTTATCGATAATGTCAAATAGCCTATTTGTGATAGCAAAGCGAAAACGACTTGCCACAATCATCACAGACAAAAACGCCGTATTTAGCCCACAAAAAAGCAGTAGCAGATTCAAAGCCAAATTTTTATCCATATACGGCGCGACAATCACGCTAAAAAATATGATTGCCTTTGGATTTGAGAGATTGATGATTAGCCCTTTTAGGTAGCCACCTACTTGCGAATCGCGCGAATCAAAGTCGATATTATTAGGCTTGGCACGAAATAACAAAAACGCCAAATAAAAAAGATACGCGCCACCAAAGACGCCCAAAATCACTTGCGCCAAATCGCCTTTTAAAATGTGCGCGAATCCCACATATAGCAAGGATAGGTAGATTACCCACCCTGTGGCAATCCCGCAAAGCGTCCTAAATGACGCTAAAAATCCCTCTTTTAACGCCACGCGAAGCACGAGCAAAATATCTGGTCCGGGCGTAATCGCGCCCAAAAATGCGATGAAAAATATCAAAAAATTACCCTTTATTTTAAAAAAGCGCAATATTAGCAATAAGCTACTTAAAGATTTGGATATTTTATTTTAGCTTTATTTATTCTTTAGGCGATAAGTCGCGTGAATTTTAGATTCATAGAGATTTTACCACCACACTCTAAACTCAAAGTTACCGCCATTTCTCATACTTTTATCCCCAAAATTGCCATAATAATTAAGGCTAAATTCCATTGCATTTGTGGGATTATTTAGCACTAAACTGCTCCCAGCATTTGCATAGCCCAAAAAATTATCATTATCAATCATCATCAGCACTTCATTATTTAGCAGATTTAGCGTGGCTGTAGCTAATTTTGTAGCGACATTGTAGCGAATCCCACCGCCTATATTTAGCCCCACGCGTAGATTATTATTAGGAATCACAAAGTATTTATTGTAATCCACCCCAAAATCCGCGTAAATCATATTATAATTTGCCTTGTGGTAGGTTTCCTCACTGACATTACTTGCAGAGTTAAAGACATTTATGGCATTTGCCTTTAGCATTTTATAATCAGCTCCTATCTCAATGCTAATGTCCCCACCTTTGCCTAAATCAAAGTCTTTGCCATACGCCACGCCAAGTCCAAACCCCAAACTATTTGGCTTATGTTTTGCGATTTTCATAGAGCTAACTTCATTTAGAAAATAAAAGAAATCCCCACGAGTTTTAAAAAACATATCATAGATTAAATCCAGCTTATAATGGACGCCTAGCATTAGATTGTTGGTGATAATATTAAAATTTTTATCCAAATTATCGCCCACTTTATCGCCCTTTAATTGCCCGTAGCTAAAGGCAAAGTGTGCGCCAAGCGTGTTATTTTCATCGATTTTCCCGCTAAATGCGCTTATAAACCCAAATTCTAGCCCCTTTAGCGACAAGTCATTATTGTCAAATACATTATGCCCGATAATTGGGCTAAAGATTGCATAGTATTTATCGTATTCAAGCGGAGAGCTGGGGAGATTCGCGCTTATATTTAGCGCATTTGATTTGTCACTTTTAGAAAATGTGGCATTTAAATCGCTTCCTTTGGTATTATTTTTATGCGATAAAGTCGTCGAAGAATCTACAATAGACACATTTCTTTGTGAAAATAAGCCTTTAGATTCGCTAGATTCAAGTGAATTGCCACTATTTTTTGTGAATCGCAAATCTTTAAAGACCATTTCATCTGCTTTTGCGCTTTTAGATTTATCACTTGCTTTGCCATATCCCCCGCTTTGATTGCTAAAAATCTCTAATATTGGCTCATTTTCGCCTTGTTGTTGTTTATCCAAAAAATCTTTTGCGCCACTTATTGCGGTATTTTCTCTGCGCCCATATTTGTGCTTAAAGATAAGTTTATTGCTTAGCAAGTAGAGATTATTCATCTCTTTTATATTAGATTTCAAAGTCGCGGTTGTGGGGCTATTTACGATGATAGGATTATTGCTTTTGCCTCCGCTAGAGCCACCAGAGCCTCCGCCCCCTCCTCCGCCACCGCCACCTTTGCCGTCATTTATTCTAAAAAAGTTACCATTGCGTTCTACGGAATACAGCATATAAATGAGGTCATTAAAAGCCACTTTAGCCCAAATCTCGTCAGCACTTAGATTTGAGCCATAGACTAGCTTATTGATATTATAATCTTTATTCATCTCAAACATAGTGGCATTAAGCACAACGGAAATCTTGCCATTTAAGACAAGATTTGTTACATTACTCACTGCTAAGTGAGCGATAGTATCAGCGCTACTACTAGCAAATCCCTCAAATGCGTTAAAAACATTCGCACTCTCATTTATATGCAATCCCCAGCTTACATTTTGCGAATCGCCTGTAATTTCTAGCGTATTTAGATTCGCAAATTGCACGAATCGCCCATTATGATTAAATGCCCTAATAGTCCCACTATTATTTAAAGTAATATTTGTGCTATTGCTACTATTTCCCTCTATGCCACCCATATTGCCAGTGTTATTCACAGTGGTGCTAAAACCATTTGACCGCAAGAATCGCACACTGCCAGAAATATATCCATTATTATTAAAGCTATCCAAATTGGGCGAGTTATCTGCGCCGTCAAATGTTACACTTGCGCTTCCATTTGTGATGATATTGCCATTATTAGTGAAATAGCTTAAATTGTAGCTACGATTGGCATAAGGATATTGAGAGCCTCCCAAAACTGCTATGACCTCTGCTCTTAAAGTGTAATCATTTCTAAAGTATCGCCACGGCTCTACAAGCCCTATTACTCCACTTATGGTTATGTTAGCATTTGTTGTAAGGCTATCTGTTGCTTGGACATACGGGTCTCTAGAATAGCGCAGATAAAGGGAAGTGTAACAATTCTGCGCTGCCGAAGAGCAATATCTATTTAGATTATCCGCATAAAGCCCATTACCTATCGCAAGTAGCAAAATATAGCATTTTATATATGACTTTATCGCATTTGAACAACAAGCATTTGGCATTTTGTGCTACCACCTAACTTGCCATTCAAAATTCCCAATATTACTCATACTTCTATCGCCATAATTGCCATTAAAATTCAGCCCAAACTCCATACTATGAGTTTTGTTTTCCAGCACATAGCTAAAGCCCAAATTTAAATAGCCTATCACTATATCACTATCTAGCGTAGCGTTTATGGTGGTATTATTAAAGATAATTTTATTTTTCGCAAATGGCGCGGTGGTATGCACTCTAAGCCCCAAAGCAGTATTTAGCCCCCAAAGCCCAATATTAGTATCAAAATACTTCTTATGTCCCACGCCCAAGTCCAAATATAGCATTTTATAAGTCGTGCTATCATAATATCCAAGATTTTCGCTATTAGAGATATAAGTCAAATTTATTGCTCTACTAGAAAGCGCCTTATAGTCTAGCCCCACTTCAGGGCTTAGCACACCCCATTCGCCAAAGTCAAAGTCCTTGCCATAATACGCGCTTAATCCAAAGCCTATGTTATTTGGCTTGTGATTTACGATTTTTGTGGAGCGCACTTCATTTATAAAGTAAAAGAAATCCGCCCTAGCTTTGATAAACATATCATAGATAAAATCAAATCTATAATTTAACCCAATCATAAAATTCATATTTGTCATTTTAAATTCATCATCGTTTTTATCATTTAGGCTACCATAGCTAAAGGCAAAGTGTGCGCCAAGCGTATTTGCCAAATCTAATTTACCACCAATCCCTGTGATAAATCCGCCCTCTAAGCCAGAAAGCCCATAATCTCCCGATTCATAAAAATAATTATGCGCGATATATGGCGTAAAGAAAAAGCGATATGTATTTTTTGATGAATCGCTATTAGTAGATTCGCTAGATTCGTTTGATTCGCTTATATTTTGCGATTCGCCCCCATTAGATTCGCCTAAATTGCCTAATTCGCCACTAGATTCGCCCACATTATCCGCCAAACGCAGTGAATCGCTTTTATAAAAGAATCTATCATTATTTTTTAGCCCTTTTAGTGCTAGATATTTGCTATATCCATTTAGCTCTGCTTTGGTAAATGTGCCACCTGCGCCCTTGCCACCACCGCCAAATATTTGAGAGTTACTTTTTAAAAACATAGAGTTCATTGATTTGGCATTTGATTTATTTAGCTCTGTGATAGGCGTATGGACATCTTTGCCACTTGCCAAATTCACACGAAAATAGCCACCATTTGCCGTAATCTTATATAAATCATTTTTGGCAACTATGCGCGAAATATCTATATTTGGTAGAGTTATATTAAAGTCATTGGGTTTTACTATAAGATTGCTTAATAGATAATCTTTTCCTAACTCAAAATTCTCGCCAAATTCCAATATCAGCCTTGAATTATTATCATAAAATCTTAGCGTGTGAGTGTCGCCATTACCCGCTATAAATAAATGTGAGTTAGAGACATTATTGTCATAAGTGTAGGCATTAAAGTCATTGGCACTTTTATCTAACTTTAGGGCAAAATTTTTGATATATATACTACTATTATTATGCCCTTTGTCTGTATCTATGGTGTTTGTCATAGTTAGATGCCCAGTAGATTGTAAATAACTAAATGCTTGCATAACACCACGATTATCTATAATGACCGTTTTGCTACTAGTATGCACACCATTCATAGTCCCAAAGTTTTTGACAATAACAACCCTAGCATCCATTCCAGCAAAAGATAACGCAGGATATTGATTAGTGGTTACGCTCCCATAATTGATAAATTCCCTTATATATCCTTCAAGCCAATTTTCAAATCCTACTCGAATAGCTACAACCCTGTTGTTAATAGTGCCGTAATTTACGAATCTATCAATATTGCGCCAATGAATCTTAATCATTCCTCCTATTATGCTTGAGTAGTTTATAAAATTACGCATTTCTACTCCGCCTCCTATTTCTAATCCAATATTCCCAGTAGTAAAGTTAATAGGAGCATAGTTTATAAAGTTATCAATGACATCACTATAAAGGTCTATTGAGTGCACACTTAGAGAGCTATTGTTTGTTATTGTGCCACCTTGCTTTACAGTGCACCATAACCCACTAGTAGATGATGAATAATCATTGCAAAATCCACTTAACTCCACTGCATTTAATATAGAAAATCCACATAGCCACAACGCTATTAAACTTTTACGCACCATTTTTAAGCCTACCATAGCACTATCCATTTGAATCCTCCCCCATTGCTTACGCTTCTATCGCCAACGCCACCGATATAATTTAGCTCAAATTCCATATCAAAGTTTGTAGTTTCTAACACATAGCTTCCGCCTATGCTGTAATATCCCAGCGCATTGTCATTATCTATGGTCATATTGACGCTACCGCCTCTGCTTAAGAACACTTTGGATTTTGCTAGGGCATTATTAGTGAGATTATCCCTATATCCCACCTTTGCATTTAGTCCCCATAGCCCAATACTTGTGCTAAAGTATTTACTATATGCCAATCCCAAATCCAAATATAATAACTGATAAAACGCCTTATCATAAGTCTCATATATGGTATTTGACGCATTGCTTATCGTCATAGACTTTTGATGAAGCATTTTATAATCTAACCCCACTTCTAACCCAAAGATTCCTAACGCACCTAAATAAAAATCCTTGCCACCATACGCGCTCATACCAAAGCCTACATTATTGGGCTTAAGCGTATTTAGTATAGTTAGTGATTTTAGTTTATTCATAAAATAAAACGCATCGATTCGCGCTTTTAGATAAGTATCATAGATAAAATCTACCTTGTAATTAAGCCCTACATTTAGATTCATCGATTTGATATTAAATGCCTTGTCATTGTCATCTTTTAGATTGCCATAGCTAAAGCTAAAATGTGTGCCTAGCTCGTTATTTTCATCGATTTTCCCGCTAAATAGCGTTACAAAGCCCACATCTAAGCTAGAAAGATTATGCACTCCCGATTCAAAGAAAATATTATGATTCACAAATGGCGTTAGCATAAAGCGATATTTGCCTTTTTGTGATGAATCAGCTTTAGTATTTAGTGATTCATTGCTTTTCGATTCAATCTCATCGCTCCTAATGGCATCTAGTCGATAGCTTGATTCCGCCAAAAGTAGCGAATCGTTTTTATAAAAGAATCTATCGTTATTTTTGATTGCTTTATTTGCCAAATATTGCTTTGCGAAATCCACTTTAGCCATTTTTATTTTATCTGCGCCTATTTTACCAGCGCCACTGCCAAATATCATCGCATTGCTTGTAAGCATTAGGCTTTGCATAGTCTTTGTATTTGCCTTATTTAGAGCGTTCATTGTGCTATTTTTGGCGTTTATGCCGATTTTAAAGGTATTATTGCTACTTTTGGTTATCTCATATAAATCGCTTCGTGTCGTCAATCGACTAAAATCCACTGCTATCTTGCCACCTGCATTATCATTGCGGCTTTCATCGATGATTAACTTATTTATAGAATACTCTTTTCCTAACTCAAAATTCTCGCCAATATCTATGATAATCTTTGAATTGCTATCCTTAAATCTCACATTTGCTACATTTTGTAATATCAAATGAGAGTTTATTTTATTTTTATCTTGCACCCATTCGCCTGTATTAAAGATAGATGCGCTAAGGTTGATTGCCAAAGCATAATTTTCTAACACTAAATTACCAAGAGCACCGAATTGAAGCGCACCATTATCAGCTTCAATCGCACCTAAATTATTTATAATGATTGTATTTGTAGATTGAGAATGTATGCTACCTATTACACCTGCATTGTAGATATAAGTCGTGCTATTTTGATTATCAAATTGTAGCTTATTGCCACCAAGAAAATTGCCGTAGTTAAAGATATTGCTAATCGCTCCATTAGCACCAATAGTAAGTGTAGGGTCTAAATTATAACTCTTGTTAAGGTTTATAGTGCCATAGTTGATGAGATTATTCATCGTGGCATTTATTTGACCTTGTTTCCTGTCTGTTAAAATTAGATTGCCATAGTTTATAAAATCATTGACATTTGCGCTAAAAGTTATGCTATTGAGTGTTAAAGATTTGTGATTTGTGATAAGGGCATTTGGCGTAGTTATGGAGCAAGTATCATTTTGGCATAGCGTTTCTAGCTCGATAGCATTTAGCGCAGTAAAAAATATACAAAAAAGTGATAATATTTTAAGTTTTAGGCATTTCCCCCCCCCCCCATAAGTGGGCGAATCGCTTTGCAAATAAATGTGTAAATCGCAATAACTATGCGAATCCTACACGCACAATCTCTACCCAATGTCATCATTAAAACCCCCAAGTGATATGTCAAATGAAAATGTAATATGTAAAATTATGTCAAAAGCCAAAAATCGGCGAAATTATAGCACTAAAAAATATATTTTTGCAAAATATAAGCAAATTTTAAATGAAATCTTAATATTATCACACTTTTGGCGATATAGCCAAATATCAAATTTTAAGGAGAATATTATGGATTTTAAAAGCAAAATATTTGCACTAATTACCGCGCTAATCTTTGGCGCGAGTGTGGCAAGTGCTGAGGAAAGTGGCGTATTTTTTGGACTAGGCGTAGGATATGGCGACTTAAAGCTAGAGACAAAGGCTTCCGTAAATGGCATTAGCTCTAAAACAGAGGCAAAGGGGGGGGGGCGTAGTATATGGTGCAGTGCTAGGCTATAAGCAATTCTTTAACCCCTATGTTGGCTTACGATACTATGTAAGCGCAGACGCTACACACGCTAAAACTAAATATCAAGGCGATACAAGCCGTGAAATGATTTTTATCAATTACTTTGCAAATGTGGATTTCCTAGTGAATTTCATCGGTGGTAAAGAGGGCGATTTAGGCTTATTTGTAGGTCTAGGGCTTGGTGGTAATACACTTACAGGCAAAGGTGGTAAAGATACTATCGATGCTCTAAAAGCACTAGACTTAAAGCTAGATAGCACAAGCATAGGCGGTGTATTTAACATAGGGCTTCGCACAAATATCACACAAACACACGGATTAGAATTTATCGCTAAAGTCCCCGTAGTTCCGCTAATCTTAACAGATATGACTAGAACAGGTGGCGGTATCAGCACTAATACCAAAGTATCTATCGGTCCTACTTATCAGCTACTTGTGCGCTATATAGCGAGTTTTTAGGCTAAAGTATTTAGCACACATAAGGCAGGGGGCAAATGCCCCCAAGTCCTAGAGATTAGACAAAAATCCGCAATTTAAGTTTAAAATGCTTAAATTTTAGATACAATGCCACTCTAGGACGATTTCTTTGCGAACGCATTGAAACCTCCTTATAGTGTGTTTTGCCCCCTAAAGCTAGGGGGCGCGTAATTATAACACATTTTCTACACTACACAAAAATCTTTTGCTATAATCCAAAACTTTAAAAAATCACAAGGACTTGCGATGAATCGCACTAAAGATACGAATCTCCCCACTAGCACGAAAGCCAAAGGCGCAAATGCCGAAAATATCGCCAAAGAATTTTTGCAAAATAGTGGCTTTGAGATTGTGGAGTGCAATTATTTCACGCGCTACGGGGAGATTGACATTGTGGCGCAAAAAGATTCCATATATCATTTCATCGAGGTAAAATCTGGCAAAAACTTCAATCCTTTACAAAATGTAACGCCAAAAAAACTAAATCGTATCATTGATTCAATCCACATTTATTTGGCGAATCACTCGCTAGATGTAGCATTTTGCGTGGATATTATAACGATTCGCAATGGTAAAATTGAATTTTTTAATAATGTAAGTGCTTGAATCTTTAAGCAAAATAAATTAGCTTTATGTTAGAATCCCCATTTCAATTTTCAAAATTAAGGAGAAAATAATGGGTAAATATATCGAGTTAAACAACGCAAATTTCGACAGCGTTACAAAAAGCGGCGTAGCTTTGGTGGATTTTTGGGCGCCTTGGTGCGGACCTTGTAGAATGCTAAATCCTATCATCGAAAAGCTAGTTGATGAATTTGAAGGACGCGCGAGTATCTGCAAAGTCAATGCCGATGATGAAAAGGATTTGGTGGCAAAATTTGGCATTAGTAGCGTTCCTACGATGCTTTTTATGAAAGATGGCGAAATTATCCATCAAGTCATCGGCGCGACAAGCGAACAATCCATTAGAGACAAAATCAACTCAATGTTATAATTTTTGCGCGGTTTTTGAAGTTGCGATTTTCGCCCTTGATGCCGTTTTTCGCTACGCTGTTTATGGCAGCGGCGTTTTTTTACTTTCAATACACTTATTCAAAATTGAAAGTGATTGATTTTAGCGAGTTTGTTTTTTATGGAGAGGATTTTATATTTACGCCCAAAGAGGCAGAATATATAGTCCTTTTGTATAATTCTAAAGTAAGCAGATTCGACCAAGTCGCCAAAGCCATTCCAAGTGAAAGCGGAGACATAATTTTAGCCATTGATTTTTACCAAAATAAAAATCAAACCCCTAGTGGCAATATCTTGCCCGTGAGCGCGGGAATGAATACGCTTTTAAGATTAAGCAAATATTTTAGAATCGATAAGATTCCCGCGTATTTTAGGATTAAGCAAAAAAGCGGTGTGAAATACACGCAGGACAGCAAGATTTACAGCGATTTCAAGGGCGAATCCAAAAAAAATATTAAGGAAACAAAATGATAAATTTAGCAATCATCGGCGGCGGACCTGCAGGACTAAGCGCAGGATTATACGCTACTCGTGGCGGTTTGAAAAATGTCGTCTTATTTGAGCGCGGAATGCCGGGCGGACAAATCACAAATTCTAGCGAGATTGAAAACTATCCGGGCGTCAAAGAAATTGTGAGCGGGATTGACTTTATGGAGCCTTGGCTTGAGCAATGCTTTAGATTCGGACTTACGCACAATATGAATGAAGTTACGCGCGTGGCGAAAAACGGCGATATTTTTGAGATTGTCCTAGCCGATGGACAAAAAGAGAGTGCAAAAGCTGTCATCATCTGCACAGGCGGGAATCCACGCCGTTCTAACATTAAAGGCGAAAGCGAATATTGGGGTAAAGGCGTTAGCGTGTGTGCGACTTGCGATGGATTTTTTTACAAAAACAAAATCGTAGCCGTGCTAGGCGGAGGCGATACCGCGCTTGAAGAGGCGATTTACCTAACTCGAATCTGCGAAAAAGTCTATTTGATTCACCGCAGAAACGAATTTCGCGCCGCGCCAAGCACACAACAAGCCGTCAAAGAAAATCCAAAAATCGAAATCATCACGCCAAGCGTCATTGATGAGATACTCGGCAATGGCAAACACACCACAGGCATAAAAATCACAAATCTTGATAGCAAACAAAGCAGGGAGATTGAGGTTAGTTGCGTGTTTGAATTTGTCGGCTACGATGTCAATACTAACATTTTAATGCAAGAAGATTCATCGCCACTTTGCGAAATAGGCGATGATGGCAAAGTAAAGGTGGATTTAAATATGCAAACCTCCGTCTCTGGGCTATTTGCGGCAGGTGATATAAGGCAGGATTCGCTAAAGCAAGTCGTAATCGCAGCAGGGGACGGCGCAGTGGCGGCACTAAGCGCGATAGAATATTTGGAGGCTAAAGGGCACGAATCTTAAAGGCAGACGCGAATCTTTATAATGCGAATCTTTAAAAAGGGGGAAATTAAAAAATGATAAAAGTGGGAATCTTTGGCGCGACAGGGCGAATCGGCAGACTTTTAATCGAATCTTTATGTAATGACAAGGAAATGCAACTCTCAAGCATTTTTGTCCGCAACGAATTGCAATACTCCATTCCAAAGGGCGTTTTGGTTACTAATGATGTGGGCGTTTTTTTGGAATCTAGCGATTTGATTATCGATTTTTCTAGCCCAGAGGCTACGCAAATGCTACTTGATTGCGCGATTGATAACTGCGCCAAGCCCATTGTCATCGGCACTACGGGGCTAAATGATATGCAAATGGACTTGCTGAACGCCGCCTCGCAGAAAATGCCCATTCTCTATGCGTCAAATATGTCGCGTGGCATTGTGGTGCTAAATAATATCGCTGAGATTGTGGCTACGGCACTGCGCTCAAGCGATATTGAAATCGTAGAGATTCATCATCATCATAAAAAGGATTCGCCCTCTGGCACGGCTTTGAGCCTAGCAAATAATGTCGCAAATGCGCGTGGGCTAAAGCTAGATAAAGTCCGCGTGAGTGGCAGAGACGGCGCAATCGGGGCGCGTAAAAAAGATGAAATCGGCGTGATGAGTTTGCGCGGTGGCGATGTCGTGGGACGGCACACAATCGGCTTTTATATGGAGGGCGAATATTTGGAGCTCACGCACAACGCCACAAGCCGAATGACCTTCGCACAAGGCGCAATCAATGTAGGTAAATGGCTAGTAGCGCAACCAAGCGGGTTGTATGACATAAAGGACGCTTTGGCACTCAACTAAAGGGCATATTATGGAATCTTTGGAATCTCAAAAAAAATATGATTCGCGCGAATCTGGCGAATCGCTTGAATCGTGCGAATTTGAATCGCCTTGCGAATCGCTTGAATCATTTAAATCGCACGAATCACGCGAATCGCCAAAAGAAAAATGCGCCGTTGTGGGCGTTTTTAACGCGCCCAATAGTGCGCTTTTGTGCTACTACTGCCTTTTTGCAATGCAACACAGAGGGCAAGAATCTAGCGGAATCTCCACTACAAACGGACACAAAATCACCACACTAAAGGGCGAAGGCTTGGTTACCTCCGTATTTAAGGGCGGATTAGACAGCCTAAAAGGAAGCGCAAGTATCGGGCATAATCGCTACTCCACCGCAGGAGAGGATAGTAAATGCGATGTCCAGCCCATTTTTGCCAAATACGCGCTTGGCGAAATCGCACTAGCGCACAATGGCAACCTAGTCAATGCCAAAGAAGTCCGCGAATCGCTCACAAAAAAAGGCGCGATTTTCCAAAGCCACCTTGACACCGAAAATCTCATTCATCTAATCGCCCATAGTAGCGGGGAGCGACTGCGAAACCGCATTGTCGAATCGCTAAAGTCCATAAAAGGCGCGTATTCATTCGTGCTACTTAGTCGTGGCAAACTCTTTGCGATTCGCGACCCTTATGGCTTTCGCCCACTAAGTCTTGGCGAAATTATCAACGATGACGGAAGCAAGGGCTATGTCGTGGCAAGTGAGACTTGCGCGTTTGATTTGATTGGGGCGAAGTTTGTGAGGGATATTAAGCCCGGTGAAATGCTAATATTTAGCTTAGATTCTGGCAATTCGTCTTTAGATTCGCAAAATTCGTCTTTGGGCGCACCTTTCGCACTTGGAGGAAATTTTGGGGAATCAACAGACACAAAGTCTAGTTTTATCCCCAAAATTTCCTCCAAATACAAAACTTCCACCGCAAATACTAGAATTGATTCTAATTTAAACGCCACCGATTCGGGCGTTTCAAATGAATCTACAAGCGATTCGCGCGGAAGTATTTTTGATGAGAAATCGGGGTTGCGTAGCCACGAGCGAGGAAATAGGACTTATCGTCCATTGACGAAGCGAGTGGCAAGTCTCCCCGATTTATCACAAAAAGACAACGCGCTTTTTGAAAGTATCCAAGTATTTCCTCCGCAACCCAAACACTGCATTTTTGAATTCGTCTATTTTGCGCGACCTGATAGCTTTGTCTTTGGCAAAAGCGTCTATGAGATTCGCAAAAATATGGGCGTGGAACTCGCAAGAGAGCATAAAATAAAGGCGGATTTTGTCATTCCTGTGCCTGATTCGGGCGTGATTTCGGCAATCGGTTATTCGCAAGAAAGCGGGATTCCCTTTGAGTTTGGCATCGTGCGCAATCACTACATAGGGCGGACTTTTATCGAGCCTACGCAAAAAAGCCGTGAGCTAAAAGTCAAGCTAAAGCTAAACCCAATCGAAAAGCTAATCATGGGCAAGGACATAATCATCATTGATGATAGCATTGTGCGTGGCACGACAAGTAAGCAAATAATTAGCATTTTGCGCAAGGCTGGGGCAAAAAAGATTCACCTAATCATCGCTTCACCACAAACGATTGCGCCCTGCTATTATGGCGTGGATACGCCTGATTCCTCGCAACTTATTTGCGCAAATAAAAATATCAATGAAGTCTGCGATTTTATCGGTGCAGATTCGCTGCATTTTTTGTCGCTAGATGGGCTTTATAAAAGCGTGGGTGTGGCAAATGGCGATAGTTACTGCAAGGCTTGTTTTGATAAGGAATATATCATTTGAAGCAGATTTTAACCATAGGACGCTATTTTAGAGCGCGACATAGACAGCGAGTGCGAAAGATTCCCATTTCGTTGCAGGGATTCACTTGCCCAAATATTGACGGACAAAAGGCAAAAGGCGGGTGCATTTACTGCAAAAATGAAAGTTTTTCGCCGTCTTTACAAACGCTAAAAGAAGTTTCACAAGAATGCGAATCAAATCTAAAAAATGATATTTTGATGAATCTAAATTTGCGCGAAAATCCGCTATTAGATTCGCAAATTACCACGCTAAAAGCGCAGTTTTACAAACACGCAAATTACCACAAAGACAAATATAAAATCACAAAATATATGGTATATTTTCAATCTTTTAGCAACACTTACGCGCCATTTCCTACACTAAAGCGACTTTATAGCGAGGCACTCGCCCTGCCTAGCGTGATTGGGCTATCTATCGGCACGAGGATTGACTGCGTGGAGGATTCGGTGCTAGATTTTTTAGGGCAGCAGGTGCAAAATGGCAAGGATATTTGGCTAGAATACGGCATTCAATCGACTTTTAATCAAACTTTACGCCTTATAAATCGCGCTCACGGAATCGAGGGCGCAAAAGAGCTAGTGCAAAAAACACGCAATTTGGGGATAAAAGTCTGTGTGCATTTGATTTATGGATTGCCAAAAGAGAGCGAAGAAATGATGATTGAATCGCTTAAAAATGTCCTAGAATGGGGCATTGATGGCATTAAGATTCACCCACTTTATATTGTGAAAGGGACGATTATGGAGCAAATGTTTGAGGCAGGAAAATACACGCCCATTACACTCGAATCTTATGCGGATTTGGTGGTGGAGAGCCTAAAGCTAATACCTGAAAATGTCGTGGTTCAGCGCGTTTCAGCGGGTGTGCACGATGATAGTTTAATCGCGCCAAAATGGTGCTTTGACAAAAATGTGCAGATGAATTATATCCGCGAAAAATTACTAGAAAATGGAATAAAATATTGAAAATATATGCTATAAGCGACTATCATTTAACGCCTTATGATAGGCTTGAAGCAATGCTAAAAGAGGCGATTTACGGCGGAATCAAAATGTTTCAATTACGCGATAAATTTTCGCGCGATGAGGATATTTTAGATATTTGTATGAATCTATCAGAAATTTGCACACAAAATAAGGTTGATTTTATCATCAATGACAGGGCGAATCTCGCTCTAGAATTGCAAAAGCGCGAGATTCCCTGCGGACTGCACTTAGGGCGCGAAGATGAGGACATACCATTTGCCAAACTACGCAAGGATTTCAAAGGCAAAATCGGCATTTCCTGCTACGGCGATGTGAAACGCGCATTAGCTTACGAGGCAAACGGCGCGGATTACTTGGCATTTGGTAGCATTTTTCAAAGCGCGACAAAAAGGACAAGCGCAGTCGTGGGGTGTGAGATTTTAATGGAGGCGCGAAAAAAAGTGCGAACGCCCATTTGCGCAATCGGTGGCATAAATAGCAGAAATATCACACAAATTAGAGGCGCAGACATTGTCGCACTCGTAGGCGCAATATGGAATGGCAATGTGTATAAAAATGTGGAAGCGCTCGTAAGCAAAGTGGATTTCATACATGGTGGAGTGTAGGGGGTTTGAACCCCTGACCTCAACGCTGCCAGCGTTGCGCTCTCCCAGCTGAGCTAACACCCCAAATTTTTGGATTTTTTAGAAGCAAAAATCACATTTTACCATAAAATCACGCATTTATTTATAAATTTTTGTTAGTGCGATTTGCAAACTATGCAACATTATTCATCGACCCCTTTCATAGGCAACTGCGGGTAGATAATTGTGGGCTTTTTGCCACTTAATGCGTTAAAAAATGTCTCTATTTTTTGCGCCTCATCATCGGTAATATTGCCCTGCGTCATTGACTGAATCACGCTCTTTAGCGAATCGCTACTGCCATTTGAGAGATAGGGCGCAGATTCCAAGATATTGCGCAAAGGCGGGATTTTCACCTTGCCCTCGATTGCCGTGCCTGTGAAAGCAAATTTATAGCCGCGTATTTTGCTTATCTCCACCCATTCGCCACCCAAATTCACGCCACTATGGCAACTCACGCAACCTTTATCAATAAAAATATCAAGCCCCTCCTGCTCTGCCCTACTTAGTGCCTTAAAATTGCCACGCAAGAAATCATCAAAGCGCGACTGCGTTTTTAGCGTGGATTGAAAGGCTTGTAGTGCCTGAGTGATGACTTCAAAATCGATTGAGACATTGTTGCCGAATGCCTTTTTAAAGTCGATGACATAGCTAGGAATTGCCGTAATTTTCGCCACTAGCGCGTTTTGTGCGCTATTTGCGCTTTGCTTTGTCTCGCTAATGTGCGACATTATGTGCTTTTTAAACGCCTCAAAATCGCCATCAGGCTTATTTGGCGAATCAAAAGTTGTGTTAAAAATCGTAGGCACATTGCGATTAAAAGGCTTAGTAGCAGGAATGGCGTTTGAGCCACCGAGTGCGAGATTGTGGCAGGAATTACACGAGATGAGATTCGAGCTAGAGATTCGCGGGTCAAAGTAGAGCTTTTTTCCAAGCTCGATTTGGCTTTTGTTTTCCAAAATAAAAATATTTTTTGCCACTTCTAAAGGCTTTAGATTGAAATTTATCGCTTTTATGATTAGCTCACTATCACTCGCAGAATATAAGAAATTCGCCAAAAATATTACTAAAAAAAATCGCATTTGATTGCCTCCAAAAAAATATTTTTTATGCGCGAACATATCGAATCGCACCCAAATCACGCCACTAACGCTTACTAAAAATCTAGCGCAAAATGTTGATTTTATCCACGACTTGTTCATAAATGATTTTGCTTTTATCCCACTCTTTTATGTGGCTATCAGGGTATTTATCGATTTTTTTGGATTCGCTACTTTGAATCGCGCCTAACGCGCTTTGATTCGCACTCGCCCCACTCGCCTTTGAATCTAGCGCATTTTGCGCCGAATCTTTTGCCGAATCTGCGCCTAAATTAAATGCTTTCATCAATTTTTGCTTTTCATCATTGCTTAGATATTTTTTGATAATTTTCCCGCTTGGCGTGATTTCAAGCACATAGCTAATGGTATTTTTTCGCGCGTTAAACACAACGGCTTGGTTGCTCTTTAGCAGTTTGCTTGTGTCTATTGGCGAATCGGCATTTAGGGCAAAAGTCGCGCAAAGCACGGCAACTACACAAATAAATCGCAAATCTTAAGTCCTTAAAGCAAAATTTTGTTAGAATTGTAGCTAAAAAATTTCAACTTTAAGGACAAAAAATGCAAACAATTTCAACTTCAAATGCCCCACAAGCGATAGGACCATACTCGCAGGGCAAAATCGTAGGCGAGTTTATTTTTACCTCTGGGCAAATTGCGCTAACGCCCAATGGCGAGTTTGTAGAAGGCGATATAGTGGCGCAGACTAGGCAGGTTTTGGAAAATGTAGGGGCGATTTTAAAAGAGGGCAATTCATCATTTGCAAATGTAATCAAAACGACCGTTTTTTTAAGCGATATGGGCGATTTTAGCGCGATGAATGAGATTTACGCTGAATATTTTGGCAATAATAAACCCGCTAGAAGCACGGTCGCGGTCAAAACGCTACCCAAAAATGCAAAAGTAGAAATCGAGTGCGTGGCGATAGTGAATTAAGGCAATTGATTTTGATTTTAAAATGCTCAAAATAGATTGCTTCGGGCGTTGCCCTCGCAATGAGTGAATTTGTTTCCTTGTCATTGCGAGACTTTTGAAAAAAGTCGAAGCAATCCACGCCTTGTTTTGTCATCGCGAATCCTTGCGTAGCAAGGGCAAAGCAATCCACAAATCTAAAAATAGATTGCCGCGATTTTGTTACGCAAATTTTCGCAATGACGAGAAAGTAAAAAAATTCTTTATTTTTGCAAAAGCCAAACAAAGCAAAATATTATCAACTATTCGTGCTGTGCTACCGATATTTGGAATCCAAATTGCTTAAAAATTAGCATAATTTACAAATGGAGTTGTTTTATGCGCGTAACCTTTGGCACGAAATATAATCAAATGGATTATTACCAAAACACACTGCAAAATCGCCTTCAAGACGCAAATACAAAGATTGCATCGGGGCTGAAACTAAAATACGGCTACGAAGATTCGAGCCTTTTTAATCAAAATCTAAAAATGGAATACGACATTCACTCGCTAAATCAATCTATCGACATTGCAAACGAGGCAAATACGCACACACTCCACAACGATAAATCGCTCACAGAGATTTCTAAAACGCTTGATGAGTTTAAAGTCAAGCTGCTTCACGCAGCAAATGACATTCACTCGCCCACTTCGCGCGGGGCTTTGGCAAATGACTTGGAGGCGTTGCGCAATCATATCCTTGCTATTGCAAATACTTCCGTAGGTGGCGAGTATATTTTCGCGGGGAGCAATATTAAAGTCAAGCCATTTAAAGATGACGGCACTTACACGGGCAACGCCGAAAAGCTACAAGCACTAATCGCCCCTGAGGTAAAAAGTGCCTACAATCTGCAAGGAATCGAGCTTTTTCATAGCAGAGATTTAGATAAATTTAAAAAAATCACAGCAAATGTTCAACGGCTAAATCAAAGCAAACTCCACCCTGACATTATGGATAAGATGAATAAAACGCAAGTGCCAAGCGAAGTTTTCATCACCGAAGAGGACACACTGCGCGATTTAATCGGCGATAATGACAATGACACGAGCAACGATGAAGTGGCGTATTTTTATTTGCGTGGCAAACGCCCCGATGGCACGAGCTTTAAAGCAAAATTCGCGCTAGATGTGGCATTTGACAATCCGCAGTCCGCCACGCGTGTGAGCGACTTGCTACGCAAAATCGGCGAGGCTTATGGCAATACTTCACAAAACCAAGTAGTCGATGTATCGCTAAATAAATGGGGGCAGATTGAGATTACAGAGACAAAGCCCGGTGGCTCAAATATCGACTTTAACTTAATTGCCGCAAATAGAGATGTAGATGACATAAATACGCTTCATCAAATCGGTGCGAGGGTTACTAGCTTTCAAAAAAGCCCATTTTTAGGGGATTTTTCGCTTTCACAAATTCACGGAATCAAAAATAATTATGACGCTAGATACACGACTTTGGGCGTGGAGTTCGTTACAAATGATAATCAATACGCTAACAAAGCCACGCAGTTAAGCGAGATTTTTGGAATCGAGGCAGAGCGAATCGAGATTAGCGGAATGCTACCAAATGCGCCCACAGGCTTTGTGCAAGACTTTGCAATCGAGCCATTTTATGTGGATATTGCAAATAACACTGTGGAAGATTTGATGAATGCGATAAAGGCGCGATTCGGTGGCGATATACAAGTAGAAATTAGCAATGGCAAAATCAATATCATCGATAATAATGTCGGCAGTTTGGAGCACGACCAAAAAGAGCCACCATTTAATGGACCAAGCGGATTTGCAATCACTTTGCGGACTTTGGACGCTGATGGTAATGAGCGCAATGCGATTCGCAATAGTTTTCAAAGCAATTATGACAAAACGGCATTTACACACAAAGGCTCATCACTTATTTCAAATGTCTCACAGATAAATGCACTTAGCGGGGAATATGCGAACGATTCGACTAAACTTAGCGAGGTGGCAAATAAAAATTTAAACGGCGAACGATACATAATGAAACTAAAAGACCACAATGGCATTGATGTCGAGGCGGCAATCGAGCTGGGCGAAAATGGCTCGTATTTGGTTTTGCCCAATCGCGACAAAGGCAGTGGCGATTTTCGCATTCCGCTCTATAATCCGCACGATAGACCACCTGCCATTAGCATTACGGACGGCAATAGCGTAACTTTTCGCCAAATAATGGACGCAATGAGCATTGCGCTAAATTATAGCAACCCTGAAGTGCAGCGATTCATCGATGCACAGGGCAATGAGATAGACGGCGTGAGCGAGAGCGGCAAAAAGGCTTACGAGCAACTAATCGAAATGGCGAATCGTAATGTGGGCGTATTTATCAATAATGACGGGCAAATTGAGATTCAAGATAAAATCCGCTCACTAAGCAGAATGAGTTTTATGCTTTACAGCGAATCCACCGATGACTTTAGCGAAGCGGGGATTCAAAATGGCGCACCTTCGCTTACATTTAACGCAAATAACGCGCTCACAGTCGATAGGGCGCATATTAGCTTTTTTAAACAGCTTGATATGATAATAGAAGCCGTGAGAAAGGGCATTTACCGCCCTGACGCGCTTGGAGACAACTATAACGCAGATTTGCGCAATATCGGCATTCAAAATTCTATCACTGTTTTTGACCACCTAAAAGACCACATTGAGAAAAATATCGCGCTAAATGGTAGCTACGGCAGGGTGTTTGAAAATAGCATTCGGCGCAACGAAGTCCTAAAAGTGCAAATCGAATCGATAAAAAGCGACACTATCGGCACGGATATAGCAGAGACTTACAATCGATTCGCACAGCTTACAAACAACTATAACGCCGTCCTAGCATCGACAAGCAAGGTGAATCAAATGTCGCTAGTGGATTATTTGAAATAAGGCTACAATTCGTGTCTTAGGTAATCATTTGCGCCGTTTTTACACAAAACCGCGCTCAATAGACGATTAGTCTTATTTCGCTTGTTTCGCGTAAAAACGGCGCAAAGCACTACCGCCATTACTTCGATTGTGATTCGCGTTGCGAATCAGCTACAAATCAAACCTTTTCCGTCATACTGAGCGGAACGCAGTGTAGCGAAGTATCCAAACTTATCGTCATTCTGAGCGTGATAGCGCGAAGAATCCAAATCGCGCGTATCTAAATTATTGCCGAATCAATGACTTAAAAATGAATCAATAAAATTGCTCTTAGATTCGCTTAAAGTGAGTGATTCGCCTTTGATTTAGGATTCGCTAAAATGGATACTTCGAGCTATTGCCCTCAGTATGACGGCGTGGCAGTCCAAGCGATGAGATTGCGCTCATCGCTAGTTGTTTTTACAAAAATGCAAAAATTTGGAGGTAACGCGGATTTTACAATCCGCATAATGAAAAGCAATTTTTAGAAACTAAAAGTATATCTAGCCGTTACGCTAAATGCCTGATGAAGCGTATTTTTAATGTTCAGATTCGCACCACCATTTCCTATCGTTTTATCAAACAATTTTGTTTGTAAAAATGGCACTTTTGCCACTAGCTCTATGCCGTGATGCGTAGCAATATTTGCACGAAGCCCTACATTTAACGATAAATCAAAGCCTGTTCTAGTAAGACTAGCTGAAGTGCCTAATTGTTGTGCAATGCCGTTTAGGTAATCCTCGTGGTCATCTAAATCGCGTCCCGTCCAAGTATTTCCACCGATTCCAAGCCCTAAAAATGCACCAAAATCCAAAGTTTTATTTGAGACAAAATTTGCCAAAAAATCCACATTTGCGCCGTAATTTATCAAAGTGCCATAAACTCTGTCTTTCCAGTCGTAGCCAGTCGCTACGGAGTTAGATTCTAGCTTTGCGTGTGTAACGCCGAGATTCGCATAATATCGCAAACCAAGATATTGCGTAAAAAACTGCTTATAGCCTACAACAACGCCATATTTTATACCACCGCCATCATAGTTTGCATTTTGGCTAGTTCCATTTAAGGTTATTTTATTTTCAAATTTCCCTGCACCATAGCCGATTTCCGCACCTAAAAATACGCCACTTGTTTCTGCAAATAACGCATTTGCGCCAAATATTACCGCCACTGCTACCATAGAGACTAATTTTCTCATTCTCACTTCCTTAAAAATTAAAATCCGTTTATAAAACATAGTGTTATTACACCTAGTTTTATAAACGAGCGAATCTTGCTAAAAATTTCCTTAAATTAAAATAAGTGTAATAGAATGCCGTTTAATAAGCGATTGAATCAAATCGCAACTTACCATAAACTTACCAAAAATTAGTGTTATGAGAGTAAGTTTTATGAAACCACATATTGAAGAAAAACATAAAAAAATCGGGCAAAATGTCGCAAAAGTTCGCAAAGAAAAGGGGCTATCGCAGTTAGAATTATCGCTACAATTAGGACATAAAAGCATCTCTATCGTGGCAAGTGCGGAGCGATTTTATCGCGGGGCGCACTTTTCTGTAACGCATTTGCTAGAAATCGCGGAGGTTTTGGAAGTCGATGTAAGGGAGTTTTTCAAGGAATTGTGAGATTTTCCAAATGACTGCGAATCTCCAAAAATCACATAAGATTCACGCATACAAATAAATCACCCGCCTGTGTGATAAAATGCGCGGGTGGATTTTTCATTTTCGCCCCATTTGTTTTTTTCGGGTTTATTGCGAATCGATTCAAGCAAACCGCGAATCATCGCCTCTTTGTCGCCACTCTCAATCGCCTCGCTTATATCCACAGCGTCCTCAAAATAAAGGCAGGGGCAGATGACGCCCTCAGCAGTGAGGCGAATCCGATTGCACGAGGCGCAAAAATCATCGCTATGCGGAGCGATAATGCCAAAAACGCCACATTTTGGGGCTGAATCATTTTGCATTGAATCGCTTTTTTGCTTTGAATCGCCTTGCGATTCGCGCAAATCCATCGAATCTAACGCGCCTTCCGCGCCTTTTTCACTAAACTCATATAATTTCGCGGGACCAAAATTTTCTTTTTTTATGATTTGCGTGGAAAATCGCTCATTTATAATCGCCAAAATCTCATCGCTTCGCATTCCGCCAATCGCCCCACTCGCAAAGGCATTACTCATATACTCGATATAGCGGAGCAAAAAGCCATTTTCACGCGCAAAGCAAAGCATATCGGTGATTTCATCGTCATTCACGCCACGCAAGGCAACCATATTTAGCTTGATTTTTAGCCCTGCGTCTTTGGCGGCAAAAATGCCCTGCATTATCTTATCAAGCGCGTTTTTTTGTGCGACACGCGCGATTTTTTCGCTCTTTAGGCTATCAAGCGAAATATTTATGCGCTTTAACCCCGCATTTTTAAGATTCACCGCCTCACGCGCCAAAAAATAGGCATTCGTAGTCAGAGCAACCTCAACGCCACTCTTATAGCTATAAATCCCCGCGATAAAATCACTCAAATCCTTGCGAAGTAGCGGTTCGCCCCCTGTTATGCGGATTTTCCTCACGCCAAAATCCATAGCGATTTTTAGAAATTCTAGCATTTTTGGCAAGGCAATGACGCGCTCATCGATGATTTTAGGTGCATTTGGCATACAATAAAGACAGCGAAAATTGCAGTTTTTTGTTACAGAGATTCGCAAGTAATCGATTGTGCGTCCAAAGCTGTCGATTAGGGCATTTTGCGGGGCGTGATTTGGCGCGGCAAATGGGGCGTTTTGCATTTAGATTCCTTACAAAATAAATGCAAAATTCTAGCAAAAATACATTGAAAAACATTATATATTTTCAATTTACATAGTATTATGAGCGATTCCTACGCGATTCGTAATATTTACGCGAATTTGCAAAAATATAATCATTTAAGCTAAATTTCAAATAGGGGGGGGGTAAAATACATTTTTATAAATTTTATTTTTAAAAGGAGGCACGAAATGAGCGCGGAAAATACGAACGAGCATAATCTTACAGCAGAGGCGAATAATTTTGACTGGTTAAGCGAGAATTATGACGCAAAAGCGGAGGAATTAGAGATTTTATCTCAAAAAGAACAACTGCGTATAGATATAAATAGTGGCTTAGAGGAAGCCTTGCGAGAGCTAGAATCGCTAAAATCACAGCTCCCCAAAGAGCAAACTGCGACTTTGCTAAATCTTTGCAAGGATAATGTTTTGCAAACGATTGAGGGGCAGTTTGGCTTGGCGAGTTTGGTGATTAGCAACAAATCAGGTGGCAATGTAACTACGGCACATAATTTTGAATATACATATAAAAACGAGCATAAACTTGATAAAAAGGACATACCAATAGCAACGCAAGAGGATATGCAAAAATATCAAGGTTACAAGGCAAGTCAAGAGGGTAAATGGAGCGAAGTTCGCAAAAATGCTGGATATGATGAGCCACTACCACAAATGCGTAAAGATGCTTTTAAAAAGCAAGATAAAATCTTTGACGCATATTCGGGCAAAGAGCTACCAAAGGACGGCAGGGCGCATTTAGACCACATAGTATCAGCCAAAGAAATCGAATCAAACGCCAAAGCGCATCTATCGCTTAGCATAGAGGAGAGGGCAAAAATCGCCACAAATGACAAAAATCTAGCGTGGAGCGAAGCAAGTGCGAATCAATCCAAAGGCGACAATAAAATGAGCGAGTGGATTGACAAAACGGATAAAAAGACAGGGCAGACAAAAGGCGAAAAATACGGCATAGATAAAGAAAAGGCTTTACAAAAAGACAAAGAAGCACGAAAATATGTCTATGGCGAGATTGACGCCGCCACGCTTAAAAAATACTCTACCGAGCTATTATCCACAGGTGGCAAAGATGCGGCGAAAATGGCGGTGTATTCCGCTATCGGCGTGATTTTGCGTGAGCTTGTGGCTGGGCTTTTTGAGGAAATAAGGGCGACTTTTAAAAATAAGGGTGAGAGTTTAAAAGAAATATTTGTGCGATTCAAAGAGCGATTGCAAAAGATTTTGGCAAATATCAAAGCAAAATGGAAAGATATTATTGGAGGCTCGATTGAGGCTGGGATAATGGCATTTTGCTCTAATATCGTGGTATTTGTGATAAATCTATTTTTTACTACGCTAAAGCGCGTGGTGTCTGTGATTCGCGCTGGATTCGTATCCATAGTCCAAGCGGCAAAGATTTTGGCAAATCCACCCAAAGATATGCCAAAAGATGAAGTGGGATTCGCCGCACTAAAAATCCTAACCACAGGACTTATAGGGGCTTTATCGCTAGGACTAGCAGAGGGTATAGAAAAACTTTTGACATCTGTTCCCATACTAGCACCGATAATGGCTTTTCCTGTGCCTATAATAAACGAATCTATCGGCACAATCCTATCTACGACTTTATCGGCAATCATCGGCGGATTGCTAAGCACAATCGCCATTTATTATATGGATAAGTGGGCAAGTGGCAAAAAAGAATCAAACTTGCAAATCCAAATAATGACAAAATCAGGCGAAGTGGCGAATCTAAAGATTGCGCAAGGCTGGTTTATGCTAAATGACGCGCAAGAAGCCGTGTATAAAAATGCAAAAGAAACGATGAGTGCCATAGATGATTTAGACGCAACACTTGAATCGCTAAAAAGAAATAAAAATTAAGGAGTAAAAAATGAGTAGTGAAATAATAGCACAAGAATTGAATGTCGAGGTATTGCCAAAGGACGAATCTGAATTAGAAATTATTGCAAAAGAAAAGACGGATTTCATTTTTCAGCACATTAGCAAATTGTGTAGCAATTTAAAAGAGGCTAAAGCGTTAAGTATTGAGGCTCAGTATGTCAAAGGGGATAAAAGGCGTTTTATTCCATTTGCTGGTGGCAAAAGCAGAGTAGAAAAACAAGCGGATTTAAATACTCGTGCTATCGCTTTACAAGGCGAAGCAATCGCGCAATTAGCGGATTTAGTCCAAGCTAGTATTCAGTTTGCTGCGGCATCTACTATGCTAAATCAGCTAATGATAAAGGAATTAGCAAAGAAAACAAAAAAGGGATTTATAAATGTCTATGGCGAAGTTCAACAAGTTGATGAGGATATGAAAAAATATACAAAGCAAATTGAGTATGGAATGAAAAGCAACAAGCAAAGCACGAATCGTGGATTATGGATTGTGCTAGGCGTTGCGGTGGTTGCCATTATAATTTCAGCAGTTGCGATAGTAGTGGTTTTAAAATAGTTAAAAGTGTGGTAATAAAGTGGTGGATTGCAGTAAATCGCCACGAATCTTGTAACATAGAAGTGTGTGGATTGTTAAAAGGTTTGGATTGCCACGATTTTGCTAGTGCAAAATCTCGCAATGACAAATCTATCCACGCCGTCATTGCGAGGGCGACAGCCCGAAGCAATCTATTTTAAACATTTAAAAATCAATAACGATTCACTTACTTTGCACGAATCTAAAAGAGATTCTTTTTGATTGCTTCGTTGTTTTTGCTTCGCTCAAACTGCCTCGCAATGACTAAAAGAGATAGATTTGCCACCGAAATGACAAAATATTTTGAATTACTTCGATTTGGCAAATGATAAATCTTACAATGACACAACGAGGTAGCCTTGCCTCACCCCATAATGACGGAAATGTAGCTAAAATTGTCGTTGCAATTTTTCAAATCGCATTCCATTTGTCATTGCAAGTAAATGCAACGAGCGAAGTAATCCAAGATAAAAAATAGATTGCCACAACTTGCTTAAAGGTAAGTCTCACAATGGCGAGGTGGTAACAATTTGCGCACTTCACTCGTTTTAATTCATCCAAAGTCCGCAAATTGCCCTTGATTCACGAATCGCTAAAATGGATACTTTGCCTTTTTCAAAGGCTCAGTATGACAGCGTTAGTGTATATTTTCTCGTAATACTTAAGCATAGCATTTATGCGTGGCGAAGTATCCAAGCAAAATAAATCTGCGCATAGCGCAACCTTATAAAAGTTTTTGCTTTGTTTGGCTTTCGCCAAAAGTAGAGTCCCCACAACCCCTTAAACTCTAATCTATAAAATAAGGTTATAGCCTAAATCGCGCGAATCTTTACGATTCGCCTCGCTCTTTTATCTCGCTTATGCTCTCTACGATTATGCCTACCACTAGATTTAGCACTACGAATCCCACGATTAACACAAAGCTGACAAAGATTACCCACGCGTAGGCGAATCTGCGATTCGTACTCACAATGACGATTTTACTCACTTACTTTTTAGGTGGATTCGTAGGTGGAATCTTAGGTTTATCGTTAGTATTGTTTTGATTTGAATTCTTTTTTAGCATTTGCTTAATCTCTTCGTCAGTTGGAAAGGTTGCATCGTTGCTTTCGAGTGCAATTTTCTCTTCTTGATTATTATTGCTTGTTGTTTTGTTATTATTCATAATTTTCTCCTTATTTTTTTAAAATATTTTCCACATAATTGTGGCTAGTGTTATAATCGTTATGCAAGTAGCTATTAAATATCCAAAATTTAAAAATTTTGTGATATAAGCCCAGCAATTCATTCTGCAAATACCATCTAAAGCAATCTGCTTTTTTATATCCATCGATTTATTTGCTGTATAATAAGAAAAAAGTGCAAAGATTATCGTAATCGCATTGCTTACAATTAGCACTTTAAATAACATTGATGACATTTGGCTTTGGAGCGACAAGTTTTTATCAGCTATCGCTAGTAGTAGCCCAAATAAAGCCGATGATATAGTAACCACTATTTTGTCTAGGCTTTGCATATTTCTTTCTTTGACATTTTCATAATTTGTCAATACTCTAATAATATCCTCAGCTTTTTTATCGCTTATCTCTTGTGTATTTACTTCATCATTTTCCAAAATAAATCCTTATATTTAAATTTTACACGATTCATAGCCAAAGGCTACAAATCTAATCGCAAAAATATTTTACTTTTTCGCACCATTTAATTATTCTAATTCTTTTAAAATTTGCTCTTGCAATATCTTTCGTATCTCATCAGTCTGTGCATATTCTATGGCAGTTTCGCCTTTGCTGTCTTTAATATCTACATTTGCACCTTTGGATATGAGATATTTTACAATTGCTAAATACCCAAATTGTGAAGCACACATTAAGGGAGTTTCACCATCTCCACTTGCCAAATTCACATCCGCACCTTTAGACACTAAATATTTCACTATCTCTATGTTGTTATTATATGTAGCACCGCTTAAAGGAGTCAAATATTCGCTTTTTGCATTTATATCTGCACCTTTTTCTACTAGATATTTTACCATTTCTAAAACCTCGCTTCCTGCAACTGTTGTAGTTTTTACTACATCTGTGCCAACTTTATATGATGAATTTTTTTGTCGCTCAACTGTGGTTACTGTCTTATAATATTCTTTCGTCCCTGCGACTTTCATTAAAATAGTTGTGCCACCATTAGTTTTTGCATTTATATCCGCACCCTTAGAGATTAGATATTTGGCAATTTCGTATTTTTTATCGGCTACGGCTTTATACAAAGCCGTTTCGCCATCATTATCTTTTGCATTCACATCTGCACCTTTTTCTATGAGCAATTCGATAATTTCTTTATTTTTATCCTTAAATATGGCTATATGTAAAGCTGTGTCGCCTCCATCATTTTTTGCATTCACATCTGCACCTTTAGATATTAGATATTTGATGATTTCGCTATACCCTTTATATACAGCGACTATTAAAGCTGTGTTGCCACCATAATACTTATTTTGTTTTGCATTCACATCCGCACCATTTTTTACTATTTGATATTTTACATCTAGCAAGTCGCCTTTTCCCACTGCCTCTATCAACAATTCATCTTTCGTTTTTTCAAATATATCCGCCCAAACTGCCTGAATCGCCATTGTCCCTAGTAGCATAGCTACCAATATTTTTCTAACTAATTTCATCTTTTTTCTCCTTATAATTTTATCTGCCCCTTTAGGGCGAATCATTCTTAACCGCCGACTAACCCACGAATCTATCGTAATATCTTAAAAGCCATTTTCCTCCTTTTCATAGTCATTGTATAGCACTTAGGATTTTGCGTAGATTTTGCATACGCAACTTTTTGCCTACGATAAATAAGTCTATTACCCACCATAGCATTGAGATGGATACACAAGCCTCGCCTATCGTGCTACCGCGCATACCAGCACCAACGCCAAATAATATAAAGCGAATCGCACCTAGCGCGTAATCCCCTATCATAAACCGCCCTATGCCAAAGTTACCAAAGGCAAAACTGCCAATCCAAAACACAAGCGCAGGACTTTTTAGCCTAAGCGTAGGTAGCCTTACCATAAAGTCATATATTTGCGTTTCAGTCATACTAAATACTATTTGCTTCATTCTGCCTTGAACTTCCTCATCTAGTGGAATCTTGCCTTGTATAGCTGACAATACATCATACGCGTCCATTTTTTACTCCTTATTTTTAGATTTAAATTATTTTACGCAACTCGCCAAAGCCCTCTGTATGAGAAACTTTGACTGCAATTTGTTATTGACAGAATAAAATTTTATATTTTCCTCTGTCATTCTATTATCCGCCATTGTCATTTGTCCCCACGATGCTCCATATAGAGTCTGCAACTCTTCATCGCTAAAAAAGCTAGACATTGTCCTTGCAGCACACCTAAGCTCATCTTTAGAAAACTGCCATCTAAGCCCATCTACAAACATTTCCTCCATTTTCTTATCAAAATCCGCTCGTAGCTCTTGGGGCGTTTTCTCTCCACAAGCTACAAATCCAAAAGCTACTAACACTATGACAATCACTTGATAAAATGATTTTCTCAACTTTTTGTCCTTTTTGAAATCTAAACTAAAAATGCAAATATACGACATAATTTCTTAAAAAATAATAAATAATAGAAATATTGTCGTAATTTTACATAAAGAAAGGCGCAGTTACAATCCAAAGCAAAATGCTAAAGGATTGCCCTTGAAATACACACAGCAGGACAAAGCGCGGATTTTGCGTATTACCACGCGCACACTTCAGCGGTGGCGCACCACCAAGCCAGAGCTATACGCGCTGATTGAGGCGGGATTTAAAATGCGGGAAAAAATCTGCGAAAATGAAAAGCAAACTGCCGAAATCGAAAATCTCATCAAAAGCATAGACGCGGATTTAACGGATAAGAATGGGTAGATTTGCCTTAGTGCGCTTTGGATTCGCAAATGTAGCTGTGTGAAAATGCGCGAATCGTATGGATTTTGTGGTTTTTGTATTTTGTGGCGTTACTTTATTAGGACATTTATTTTGGCTTGTGATTTGGATTCGCTTTTTAAGTCATCGATTCGATATTTTTTTTAGATTCGCGCGGTTTGGATACTTCGCTACACTGCGTTTTGCTTAAGTAATGACGAAGTAAGGCGTAGATTCACGCTTTGTGCGGATTTTATTTTGTGGATTGCTTTGGCATTTGCAATGCCTCGCAATGACGAAAACAAGACAAACTTACCCTGCTCAGCAATGGACACAACAAGGCAGACTTGCCCCGCCATACAATGACGAAAAGGTAGTTAAAATCGTCATTGCAATTTTTTTAATTGCATTCCATTTGTCATTGCGAGGGCTTTGCCCGAAGAAATCCAAATCTATCATCATTACTTAAGCCTTTAGGCGAAGTATCCATTTAGATGAATTGCCTACTGTGCGGATTTTTATCTTTTTGTGGATTGCTTCGATTCGGCATTGCCGAATCTTGCAATGACGCAACAAAGTAGATTACTTCGTGTAAAGCGTAATTTTACCCTTATAATGACGACATAAGCGCGATTCGCGATTCGAGCAGATTCGCGATTTGCCCACGCCACCAAAAATTCACACCCTCGCATTTGATAGCATTAGCTTTATGCGGTTTTCTTGATTCACGCGCGTGGCGCCGGGGTCATAGTCGATTGAGACGATATTGCTTTGCGGATTTTTTTCTTTTAATATTTTCATCATTCCGCGCCCCACGATATGATTAGGCAGACAGCCAAAGGGCTGAGTGCAGATGATATTATTCACACCACTATTGATTAGCTCCAACATTTCAGCCGTGAGTAGCCACCCCTCGCCCATATTCATTCCCTCGTTGATATAGCCTTTGATAAGGCTTTTTGTGTGGCAAAATGGCGCGGGAGCGTTGAAAATGCCCTGCTTTTTGATGAGATTTATCACAATCTTTTGTTTGCGCGTAAAGTGGCGATAAAGTAGCTTAAATATGAGCTTTTTCACCGCGCTACCGCCATAGAGTTTATGCTCGATTAGCGCGTCATTTAGGCAGTAAAGGCAGAAATCCAAAAAGCCCGGCACCACCACTTCGCAATTTTCCGCTAACAAAAAATCCTCTAAATTATTGTTGCCTAGCGGAGAGTATTTGATATATATTTCGCCTACAATGCCGACTTTGACTTTGGGAGCGTTTGTGCGGTGGATATTTGCAAAATCTTTTAAAATCGCGTTTGCCTCTTTTTTTAGCGCGGAAAAGCTACTTAAGGCTTTAGATTCGTGTGAAATTCGCTCAATCCATTTGCTGACTAACGCCTCACTTTCGCCCTTATTGATTTCATAGGATTTCGTTTGGTTTAAAAGGCACATTAGCAAATCGCCGATGAGTATGGCATTTGTGAGTTTCCAAAGCATAGGAAGCGTGATTTTAAAGGCTTGATTTTCCTCGAATCCACTAAAATTGATAGACACCACAGGAATATGCGCGAATCCGCTTTTTTTTAACGCCTTGCGCAAAAGGTAGATATAATTACTCGCGCGACAGCCACCGCCTGTTTGCGTGATAAGCAACGCGACTTTATTCAAATCATAGTTGCCGCTTTTTAGTGCGTCAATCAGCTGTCCTATCACAAGCAGCGCAGGATAGCAAGTGTCATTATGCACATTGCGTAATCCCTCATCGACTACGGATTTACTCGCATTTTCGAGTAGCTCGGCTTTGTAGCCGTATTTACGCAGTAGATTCACCATAAAGCGAAAATGAATGGGTAGCATCGTAGGCACTAAAATGGTGTGCGTTGCTTTCATATCGGCGGTAAATTGCGCGTGAGATTCGTGCGAATCGGTGGGATTCGCATTAGATTCGCAGGATTCACACCCGCCACCGCATTTAGAATCCACAAAATTTACCTCGCTAAAATGCGTGAAATTTTTAGAAATTTTTGTCATTAGATTGCCTCCATAGATTCAAGTGATTTACGCGAATCTTGCGTGATTTTATAGGATTTGCCATTAGATTCGCCACTTTGTTTTGCTTTTTCTTTATTGCTTAAGTCAATGGCAGATAGCAAACTGCGCACACGAATCTTAACCGCGCCTAAATTATTGATTTCATCAATCTTAATTTGCGTGTAGAATTTATCGCCATTTTCTAGGATTCGCCGAACCTCATCGCTAGTAATCGAATCAATCCCGCACCCAAAGCTGACAAGCTGTATAAGCTCCACGCTATCGTGTTTTGTGGCGAAATGTGCCGCACTATAAAGCCTAGAATGGTAACTCCATTGATTTAGAATATCTAATTTGCCAATTTCCTCTCGCACACTATCTTCGCTCAAAACCACCACGCCAAGCGAGTTTATGAGCTTATCAATGCCGTGATTGATTTCAGGGTCGATATGATATGGGCGTCCGCTTAGGATAATGCTTTTTAGGTTGTTTTTTTGTGCGAACTCTAATGCCTTTTGCCCTTGCGATAAAATGTCATTTATATGAATCTCACGCTTTTCAAACGCGCTAATCACGGCATTTTTAAATGTCTTTTTGTCCGCGCCAAATTCTTTTTTAAAAAATGGATATGCCTTTTTGATAAAATCATCACTGCGATGAAGCCCAAAATATGGAAATAAAAATCTTATATTTTTTAGCTTGTCAATATTAGCATTTAGTAGCTCAGGATAGTAAGCCACCACAGGGCAGTTATAATTCGCAGTGGATTGCCCTTTATCATCGAAACTATAAGCATTACAAGGATAGAAAATCGTATCAACGCCCTTATTTAGCAGATTTTCGATATGTCCGTGCAAAAGTTTCGCAGGATAACACGCCGTATCGCTAGGAATGCTATACTGCCCTAATGCGTAGGTTTTGCGCGTGGTTATATCGCTTAGCACGACTTCATAGCCTAATTTTGCAAAAATCTCGTGCCAAAAGAAAATATTTTCATAGATATTTAGCCCCAAAGGAATGCCGACTTTGCCCTTGAACTGCGTGGTTTGCTCATCGTGGCTTATTTTTATGGAGAGATTTTTGATTTTATTTAGCTTGTATTCGTAGAGATTCGGCAAGAAAATCATATTTTTTTTGATTCCTAGTGGCTTATCGCAACGATTGCCAGAAATGAGTTTGCGACTTAGTGTGCCGTCCGCGCCTGTGAATCGATTGATTGTTAATTGGCATTTATTGCCACAAATATTGCAAATGCTAGGACTCGCGCTGTGCTTGAATGAATCTAGCTCTGCCTTTGATAAAATGGTGGATTCCTTGCAGTCTCTTGCATAAAGTGCCATACCAAATGCGCCCATAAGCCCAGCGATTTTTGGACGAGTAACGGCGCGATTGATTTCTTTTTCAAAGCTACGCAAAATGGCGTCATTTAGGAATGTCCCGCCCTGCACTACGATATTTTTACCCAAATCATCAGCGTCTCTAGCGCGAATCACCTTGTAAATCGCATTTTTTACCACGCTCATCGATAATCCAGCACTTATATCCTTAATATCCGCGCCCTCTTTTTGCGCCTCTTTTACAGAACTATTCATAAACACCGTGCAACGAGAGCCTAGCTCCACAGGGTGCGTGGATTGTAGCCCTAACTTTGCAAAATCCTCCACGCTATAACCCATAGATTTAGCAAATGTCTCTATAAAGCTCCCGCAACCGCTACTACACGCTTCATTAAGCATAATGTTATCAATGGAATTATTTTTAATATAAAAGCATTTCATATCCTGTCCGCCGATGTCTATGATAAAATCCACCTGCGGATTAAAAAACCTTGCGGCATTTAGGTGCGCCATAGTCTCAACTTCGCCTAAATCCACCTTAAATGCGGATTTGATTAGCTCCTCGCCATAGCCCGTTACGCCACTGCCTTTAATCTTTACGCGCTCCCCAGCTAAGTCATAGATTTTGCCTAGCTCACGCAAAATCACAGATATGGGATTCCCCATATTGCTGCCATAATATTGATAGAGAATCTCCCCATTTGCCGTGATTAGCACAAGTTTTGTAGTCGTGCTTCCGCAGTCGATTCCCAAATACGCATCGCCATTGTAGCGCGAAATGTCAATCTCTTTGGTGCTATTTTGGCTGTGCCTTTTTTGAAACGCGCTCAATTCAAACTCATTTGCAAACAAAGGCTCTAAATATTTATTTTTGCTTTTGGCGTTTTTGGCAGATTCGAGCAGCTCAATTAGTTCATCGCAGGAAAAATCTATATTGTTTGCCAAATTTGTAGCGCAAAATGCTACGCCGATAGCCACCGCAAAGGGTGCAAACTCTGGAAACACGGCATTTTCATCGCTTAGCTTTAGGCTCTCTTTGAATCGCTTTTGCAATCCTTTGTAATAAAAAAGCGGTCCGCCCAAAAATAAAATCTTGCCCTCGATTTTACGCCCTTGCGCCAAGCCTGAAATCGTTTGCTCAACTACGGCTTGAAAAATGGAGGCGGTAATGTCCTCTTTGCGAATCCCTTGATTCAGCAGTGGCTGGACATCGGTTTTGGCAAAAACGCCACAGCGACTTGCCACAGGGTAGATTTTGGTGCATTCAAGTGAGAGTTTATCAAATTCCTCCGCGCTAATGGATAAAAGCGTAACCATTTGGTCGATAAATGAGCCTGTGCCTCCCGCGCACGAGCCGTTCATTCGCTCCTCTAATCCGCCACTTAAAAAGATGATTTTTGCATCTTCACCACCTAGCTCGATTACGGCGTCTGTGTCGGGAATCAGTCGCTTTACAGCCTCAGCGGTGGCAAAAACTTCCTGCACGAAATTTAGCCCTGTGATTTTAGATATGCCAAATCCAGCACTTCCGCTGATTGCCACGCTAAAGCGTCTATCTCCGATTTGTTTTTTTAGCTCACGCAAAATCTCAATGCTAGTCTCTCTCACCTTTGAAAAATGTCGCTGATACTTAGAGAAAATCATCTCATCATTATCAAGTAACGCGACTTTGGCAGTCGTAGAGCCAACATCAATGCCTAAAGATAAACCCATTTTTGCCCTTTTTTATAGAATTTCACACAATATTAGTAAAAAATTTTAAAAAAGTCAAACGATTGTTTGAAAAGTATAGGATACCCAAATTTTAAAATTTTTTTCAAAATAAAAGGCGAAATTATATCATAAAAATGGATATTTTATGATTTTTAGTTAAATTTATGATATTTTTATAAAGTTGCAAACATACGAATCTAAAAGCTAAACACATACCTTACCATTATGCTATGATTTGGTTTGACTTCGCCGTAGAGATTCGTGCTGTATTTGGTTTCCACCGTATTGTCGTTATTGTCATTTGGATTTTTCTTACCAATAATCGTCAAAGCAGAATTATACACGCTCTTTGGTAGCAGTGGCACACGCGCCATTAGCTCAACTCCGTGATTTGCCCCCATATTTAGGCGAAACCCAGCATTGATTGCAAAATCAAAATGTGTGGTTTGGGTTTTGATATGCACATTTCGTGAGCTTAGATTCGCATCATTTGCGACTATATCGCGCAAATTGCGCTTGACATCGCGGACATATTTCCCCACCAGCGTATTTCCACCAAATCCAAGCCCCAAAAACAGCCCAAATATGAGATTTTCATCGGCATACACATTCGCCAAAAAATCTACATTCACGCCGTAATCTATCAAATCAATTTGCGAATAGCCACTTTGCTTTAACGCGCCGTGATTCGCCCCAAATCGCGCATAATATCGCGCCCCAATGTATTCATTAAAAAAGTGCTTATACCCCGCCACAATCCCATAGCTCACGCCAAAGACATTTTTATCTTTGATATTTTCCGTAGATTGCGGGGTTTCGTCTTTTTGAAATCGCCAATGATACGCCTGCCACGCAATCATACTATATCCCAAATCAACGCCCACAAAGCCACCATCGCGCTCGACATAAATATTTTCCATATCGCCTAGCTCAATAAATGCGGTAGATTCGGCGGATTTAGTGATTTGATTCGCGCTAGATTCGGTAGATTCGCCACTAGATTCAAGCAATTCAAGCGATTCGGTAGATTTGCTAGATTCAGTATTTAGCTCATCTGCAAAAACCACCCCGCTAAACAACAACACCACCGCAACGGCAATAATTTTATCCTTCATTTTTTATCCTATTCCTTAAACAACGACTTAAACATTTCCTCTTTTTGCTCTTTGGAGAGTTGTGCTGAATCTTGCGATGAATCTTTAGTCGAATCTTGCGCCGAATCCTGCGCTGATGGCGCGATATTTTGCGCGATATTTTGCGATTCCAAATTCAAAGCGTTTTCCGCGCCTATGTCGTTGATTTCTAGTTCTAATCCTAGCAACATTGAGGCTAGGCGGATATTTACGCCGTCTTTGCCGATGACTTTGGGCTTTTGTTCGCTGTGAATGCTGACTACCGCCTTTTCTCCGTCAATTTTCACGCTTTTGATTTTGGCTGGGCTTAGCGCGTTTGCGATAAAGACTTCTTGGACAGCTGAATACTCGATACAATCGATATTTTCGCCACATAACTTTTTGCTAACGGCGTTGATTCGCACACCTTTCACGCCCACACTCGCGCCCACCGCATCGACTCGTGGCGTATTGGACTGCACGGCGACTTTTGCGCGCACCCCCGGGATTCGCGCACATTTTATTATGCTAACTTCGCCATCAGAAATTTCAGGGACTTCAAGGCGCAGTAATTCCTCTAAAAACTTCGGCGTAGTGCGACTTAGCTCGATTTGTATGCCGTATTTTTTGTCAAAATAGATATTTTTCAAAATGCACGAAATATTCTCGCCTACCGCGAATTTTTCGCCTTTTATGCGATTTTTGCGGGGCAGTTTCGCGCGAGTGGAGTCGATTTCCACAATGCTATCCTCGCTTTTTTTATCCACGAAAATCACCATTCCATTGACAATCTTACCGATATGGCTTTTTAGGCTCTCATAGATTTGATTTTCCAAACTTTTTTCCATAAGCGACTCAAAGTCCTTTAGCAAGGCACTTGTGATATTGCGATTTATGTCAATTTCGTTGATATTGATTTCTAACAAAATTTCATCGCCGATATGAAGCGAATCTGGCTCGATATTAGGCATTTTTAGCGCGTCCTCTAGGGCAATCTCTTTTTCGCTATCAAATGAATGCGCGTTAGATTCGCTTGATTCGCTTGAATCACCATTTGATTCACCCGAATCTGCGCTCGATTCGCTTAAATCGCCCTTAGATTCGCGGGATTCCACTACTTTTAGTTTATAAAAAAGCCTTATAATTTTTTCTTTTTTGTCAAAATCGATGACATAGTTTTTGTCCTCGCCAAGTGTGCTTTTCGCTAACTTTAAAATCTCGCCCTCGAGTATATTTTGCACCGCATCGACTTGCAAACCTTTCTCATAAGCGATGATTTCCATAATGTCTAAAATCTTATCCAAATGATTGTCCTTAAAAATTAAAATGCGTGGATTATAACAAAATTGCGCTAATTTTTAAGGGTAATTTGCTACAATCCGCACTTTAAATTTTAAAATCTCAAAAAGGATTAGCAAATGGAATTAAAACTCGCCAAAAAAGACGCTAATGAGCGACAAAAAAGCATAACTGACAGCGAAATCATTAAATTAGCAGAGCAAAACGGCAGTGCGACATTTTATTTAGATAGAGAAAACAACAACAAAGACTTACAAAAACTCCGCCAGAGCCTAGAGAAATCAAACAAATCCGTTCATCTAAACGAATTGCGATACGGGCTAGATAGTTATCTTTATGAATTGCATATCATAAGCTATTAAATTTTTTGGATTCGCTTTTTGGATTCGCATACAGATTCACACATAGATTCGCATTTGGTGGCGCAAAAAAAGCTCTTTATCAAAACCTTTGGTTGCGCGATGAATGAGCGCGATTCCGAGCATATCATCGCAGAATTGCACGAAAAAGAAAACTTTGTGCTAACAAATGAGCCAAAAGAAGCGGACTTAATCCTACTTAACACCTGCTCCGTGCGCGAAAAGCCAGAGCGCAAACTTTTTAGCGAAATAGGCATTTTTGCGAGACTGAAAAAAAATGGCGCAAAGCTAGGAATCTGCGGCTGCACTGCAAGTGCGCTAGGTGAGCAAATCATCAAAAGGGCTCCTAGCGTGGATTTCGTGCTTGGTGCGCGAAATGTCTCAAAAATCACGCAGATTTTACACACGCCAAAAGCGGTGGAAGTCGCCACGAATTATGATGATAGCAATTACGCATTTGCGCTAAACACTCAAAACGGCGAATCAAATTTTCGCGCCCTAATCAATATCTCTATTGGCTGTGATAAAAAATGCGCCTATTGTATCGTCCCGCAGACGCGTGGCAAAGAGATTTCAATCCCCCTTGACATAATACTAAAAGAAGTGCAATTTCGCGCGGACAACGGCGCAAAAGAGATTATTTTGTTAGGGCAAAATGTCAATAATTATGGTGTGAGATTTTCTGCGCCCCATAGGCGCGTGAATTTCACAGAGCTTTTGCGCGAAGTAAGCGCGATTGAGGGAGTAAAGCGAATCAAATTTGTCTCTCCACACCCACTGCATTGTGATGATGAGTTTATCGCAGAATTTGCGGACAATCCAAAGATTGCCAAATACATTCATTTGCCCCTGCAAAGTGGCTCTACAAAAGTTTTGCGCGATATGAAGCGCGGATATACGAAAGAGTGGTTTTTAAACCGCGTGGAGCGATTTAAAAGCCTTTGCCCGAATGTCGGTATCGGCACGGATATAATCGTGGCATTTCCTACCGAAAATGAGGCGGATTTTAAGGATACGCTTGAAGTGGTGGAGTGCGTGGAATTTGACACAATGTATAGCTTTATATATTCGCCCCGCGCGAATACAAGCGCGTTTGATTTGCCTGAAATTGCCAAAGGCGTGGCGCAAGAGCGACTAGAGATTTTACAAAATTTACATAAAAAAATATTAAGCGAAAAATCCAAGCGCGAAGTGGGGAAAATATATAGCGTGATGATTGAAAATGTGGTGAATCCTACCACCTCGTCATTGCGAGGGAGCAAAGCGACCGAAGCAATCCACAATATAGAATTTGAAGGGCGCGGAGACAATGGCAGACTTGTGCATATTAAAAGCGCGAATCCACTTGAAATCGGCGGAATCTATGACACAAAAATCACAAATGCCAAAAACGGCGCACTCTTTGGGGAAGTGGTTTGAGATTCAGTGGATTATTTTGATTGTGCAAAATTATGAAAGTTAGATTCGCAAAAAGATTCAAAAATCTTTGCGAATCTATAAAATTTTTAACGCGTGATTAAACACACGCTACATCGCCACCTCGCTGTGCGTCTGCGATTTCATCGCGACTTACAGCACCACGCGCACTCCAAACTATACAGCCATCAGTCGGACACGCCGTAGCACACGCTGGAGCGTCATTATGCCCCACGCATTCTACGCATTTATCGGCATACACATAGTAAATCCCCTCGCCTGTGGGATTGTCATCATCATCGACAATCGCGCTCACGGGGCATTCATCAATGCAAGAACCGCACGAAATGCAAATATCAGTAATCTTAACAGACATCATATCTCCCTTGAAAAAATATTTTTGGCTAAAAGCCGATGAAATTGTAGGGTTTTTTGCCAAAAAAAGCTATAAAATTTGTGGAATTTTTTGGATTTGGGCGAAAATTTGTGGCGATTCGCGCAATAAAAAATGCGCGAATCTACGCGCTAAAGCTATTTTCGCATAGCTCATCAAATAAAATTTCGCAATTTTCATCTAAAGCGATATGAATCTCTTTAAAATCTAGCGCATTTATATTATTTTCTAAAAGTTTTTTGACATTATCATATTGCACGACTAAATGCAAAATCTCATTTTTATAAAGGCTACCATTGATAATCCCAAGATTATTAAAAACCGCACTAAAGTCAATTTTATCATTTTTTTGCTTTTTGATTTGCAATAAAAAATCACGCTTTTGCTCTTTAATCACAAGATTTAAAATGCCATTTTGCAAGGCTACAAGCGAGTTTGTAAGAAACGCAAAGTCATCTTTGTAACGCGCATTTGTGATTTTATCCACCAAATTTTCATAAAATTCGCCCACAAAGTTCGCGCCTTTGGCGTTTTTAAAAAGATTTGGCAAGTCATCAATCTCAAATTTTAGTGGGCTATTTTTGGCGGATTCGGCGATTTGTGGGCGTTTTTTAAGCCCTGAAATGATGAGTTCGCCACCTTTTTCTTTTACAATAGCCCAATATTTCGCGCCAATTTGCAACTCCGCGCTACTTTTTGCCTCTATGGTGGTGTTTCCAAGCTTTAGTTTGTAGCCCATTTTGCTTTTTTGTATAATCTCTAAAAGTAGCGGTAGCGTGGTGTTAAATGACTTTAATTGGCTATTTTGCGTGGTTTGGGCGAGTTTGGCGATATTGAGAATCTTTTGTATCATTTTTTTGACAAATTTTGGGCGATATTTTTGGCGATTTCAAAGCTAATATTTAGCTTTGAATCTTGCGGGATTTTGACTTCATTTTGTGCTGTAAAAATGCGCACTTCATTGCTATCTCCGCCGATTTCATTATTTTTGCTAATGATATTTAGCACCACCATATCACAATTTTTATGCTTTAGCATTTTTTTAGCATTTTGATTCGCATCTTTTATCGTCTCTTGCGTGATTTGCTCCCCAAAACTCTCTGCCTTAAAGCCCACAATATAGCACGAATCGCCAAATTTATTAGAAATTTGCTTTAAAATATCCTCATTTTGTGTTAGATTCAAACTCCACTCTTTACCGATTTGCTCTTTTTTTAGTTTGCCTTTTTCGCGCTGTGTAGGCACATAGTCGCTAATAGCCGCCGCCATTAGCAAAATATTATCTCTATCCTCGTCATTCTGAGCCGTAGGCGAAGAATCTCTATTTTGTAGCACAGATTCAATCGCATTTCTAAAATCTGCGCTTGATTTCACGGCAATTTGTTTAATTTCAAGTGGAAGTGTAAGCGGAAATTTTGAGGCAATCAGCGTAACATTTGCACCCAAATAATAAAAAGCAAGTGCCAAATTACTCGCTTGTTTGCCACTTGAATCATTTGAAATATGTCGAATGGAATCGATAGATTCGACACTGCCACCGCCTGTGATTATGATATTTTTGTTGCGCCAAAAGTTTGCAAATTCGTCTTTTTGTGATTCTATAAATTCGGCAATTCTAGTATCTTGCGCAAGATTCGTGGGTTGCGTAGAAAAATTCGATTGAGATAAGGCTAGACGCCTATCGAATGAGAATTTTTCAAGCTCCCGCGAATATTGCGTGAGAGACGAATTGCTTAAAATCTCGCGTTTTAGTTGAAAAATAATTTCACTCACCTCCGCCATTGCGCCATTTGCCACCACATTACAAGCCAAAAGCGTGGTGCGTGGCGGAATAATCTTATAACCCATTTGACGAAGCGAATCCAAATTCGCCTTATTTTGGGGCGATTCGAGC